>NZ_JBITFM010000013.1:129878-173010 GCF_044456065.1 Streptomyces sp. NPDC051041 | reverse complement strand
TCCCGCTTCGCCGACATCTTCCGCGGCAACAGCCTCAAGAACGGCCTGCTCACCGTGGTCCTCGACCAGCGGGTCGTGGACGCGCTGTGGGAGCTCACCGAACGCGACCCGCAGGCCGAGATCACCGTCGACCTGGTCGGGCGCGAGGTGCGCGCCGGGGGCGTCACCGCCTCCTTCGAGCTGGACGAGAACTCCCGCTGGAGGCTGCTGAACGGCCTGGACGACATCTCGATCACGCTGCGGAACGAGGCCGACATCGCCGCCTACGAGGAGAAGCGCCCGTCGTTCAAGCCGCGGACGCTCCAGGTCTGAGCCAGGACGCCCTCTGGTCTGAACCTGCCTCCGGGCAAGGTCGACTTTCGGCCACCCCGGATACCCGCCGTACCCCCGATCAGCCCGATCGGGGGTACGGCCGTCTCTGCGCCCGGACCACTGCGAGCGGCCCTGCGCTCCCGCTCAACTTCCCTCGTTACGGCGGTGGTTGCCGGGGTACGTGAGGGCTGTACCCGCAGCTTCCCCAGATGCCCGGAAGGCTGTCCGAGGCGGCAGTTGCCCCCTGCGCAGGCGACAACTCGCCCCAGATGGCACAATCTGTGCATGGAACACGACGGCCAACTCCAGCTCTACAAGGCGGTCGCGGTCCAACTCAAGGAAGCGCACGCAAGGGTGCGCGCACTGCAAGTCCCGGAGGGCGTACGGATGGCGCTGACCCGGAAGCTGCTGGTCATCACGGCCGCGGCCAAGCACGATCTCGCCGATGCGGCAAGGCGTCTGGAGCGGTTCGCCACGGATCTCGACGAGGGTCGGCTCCCCGGCGAGGAACGCTGAACGGGCCGGGGCAGTCGAGTCGGCTGCGGCACAAGGGTGATAAGCCCGTTTCGTGTTTGATTTGCGGTATATATCTGCCTAACGTGCGAAAAAGCTTGAACAGTTTCGTTCGGGCGATGTCTCCGAAGGGGAAGACGTGAACAAGGCGCAGCTCGTAGAAGCGATTGCCGACAAGATGGGCGGCCGCCAGCAGGCCGCCGATGCCGTCGACGCGGTACTGGACGCCATCGTCCGAGCGGTGGTCGCGGGTGACCGGGTCTCGGTCACCGGTTTCGGCTCGTTCGAGAAGGTGGACCGTCCGGCCCGGTACGCCCGCAACCCGCAGACGGGCGAGCGGGTTCGGGTCAAGAAGACCTCCGTTCCGCGTTTCCGCGCAGGTCAGGGCTTCAAGGATCTGGTGAGCGGCTCGAAGAAGCTGCCGAAGAACGACATCGCGGTCAAGAAGGCGCCCAAGGGCAGCCTGTCCGGCCCGCCGCCCACCATTTCGAAGGCCGCCGGGAAGAAGGCCGCCGCGAAGAAGACCACGGGCGCGGCGGCCAAGAAGACCGCGACGGCCGCCAAGACCACGGCGGCGAAGACCACCGCCAAGAAGGCCGCCCCCACGGCGAAGAAGGCGGCGGCCAAGAAGACCGCGACGGCCGCCAAGACCACGGCGGCGAAGACCACCGCCAAGAAGGCGCCCGCCAAGAAGGTCACGGCCAAGAAGGCGCCCGCCAAGAAGTCGACCGCGCGCAAGACCGCGGCCAAGAAGACCACCGCCCCCCGCACCAAGTAAGCAGCAGGCCGCGCAGGGCACAGGGACACTCACACGCCGGGCCGGACTCCCGCACGGAGTCCGGCCCGCGGCGTGTGCGGGGCCCGGACGCGCGGGGCCCCGGGGTCAGAACGTCTGCAGCGTCACCAGCGTGATCCGGCGGGCCGCGCCCTCGCCCTCGGTCTCGATGCGCACCCGCTGCCCCGGGCGCAGCAGCCTCAGCCCGCCCGCGTCGAACGCCGCCGCGTCGAAGGGCACGGGCGTGCCGTCGTCCAGGAGCACCTGCCCGCTGCGGCTCTCGGGGTCGTACGTGTACGCGGTCGCCTGCATGGCGGCAGCCTACTGCCCCGGGATCAGCAGCCGCGCCGCCGCGGCTGCCGTGCGGGGGCCCACCCCCAGGGCGAGCGCGGTCCGCAGGTCCTCGCCGGTGTCCACGTCCTGCCGCACGGAGTCCACCGCGTCCAGGGCGAGCTCGACCGCTCCCGAGGCGCGGTGGCGGGCGCGCGAGCCGGCGCCGAAGGCGGGGCGCAGTTCCCGGCCCGGTGCGGCGGCCAGCAAGGTGGTGCCGACCGCGGCCGCGTCGGGGAGGAAAGCGCGCGGAAATCCGGCCGCCGCGTCCAGGACCCGGGCCAGTTCCGGCGGACGCAGCGCCGGGAGGTCGGCGTTCAGGGCGGCCACGGCGCTGCGCGGACGGGCCGCCCGCACGAGGGCCGCGGCGTGCGCCAGCGCGGCGTTCAGGCCGGCGCCGGGCTCGTCCGGGACGATCCGGGCGCCCAGTGCGGCCAGCTCGCGTCCGGCCACGGCGTCGTCCGTGACGACGACCACACCCCGCACCGCCGGGCAGGCCAGCGCGGCGGCCACGGTGTCCTGCGCGAAGGCGAGGGCGAGGCCCGGCCGCAGCCCGTCGCCGGCCGTGTCCGCGAGTCTGCTCTTGGCCCGCGCCAAGGGCTTCAGGGGGATGACCAAGATCCACTGCACGAGCGTTCCGTCCCTCTCTTGTCGCGGCCATTGTCACCCGGGCCATCGGGGGGCCGTCGTGCCGGGGCGTACGGTGTTCTCGACAGACCGGCGGCCCGGGGCGACACTTGTGCGGCCCCCGGCCCCGTTCCACGCCCTAGAGAAAGGTGTCCGCGTGCCCCGCCGCAGAATCGGCTTCTGGTACCGCTTCGCCGCGGTGATCTGCAAACCGCCGCTGGTGGTTCTGCTCAAGCGGGACTGGCGTGGAATGGAGAACATTCCGGCGGAGGGCGGATTTATCACGGTCGTGAACCATAATTCGCATATCGACCCCTTCGCGTACGCGCATTTCCAGTACAACACCGGGCGTGTTCCGCGATTCCTGGCGAAGAGCGGCCTTTTCAAGAAAGGATTCGTCGGCGCCGCGATGCGCGGCACCGGGCAGATCCCCGTCTACCGCGAGAGCACGGACGCGCTCAGCGCCTTCCGCGCCGCGATCGACGCCGTGGAGCGCGGCGAGTGCGTCGCCTTCTACCCCGAGGGCACCCTCACCCGCGACCCGGACGGCTGGCCCATGACCGGCAAGACCGGCGCCGCGCGCGTCGCCCTGCAGACCAGGTGCCCGGTCATCCCGGTCGCGCAGTGGGGCTGCAACGAACTGCTGCCGCCGTACGCCAGGAAACCCCGCCTCCTCCCGCGCAAGACCCACCACGTGCTCGCCGGGCCGCCCGTGGACCTCTCCCGCTTCTACGGCCGGGAGATGACCGCGGAGCTGCTGAAGGAGGCGACCGAGGTCATCATGGCCGCCATCACCCGCCAGCTGGAGGAGATCCGCGGCGAGAAGGCGCCCGCCACGCCCTACGACCCGCGCCGGGAGCGGATCGAGCAGCGCCGCCGGACCCAGGCGCAGACCCGGGGCAGGCAGGTGCAGGAAGAGGGGCAGGGCACGTGAGCAAGCCGGTCAAGGCCGCCGTCTTCGGCACCGGATCGTGGGGGACCGCCTTCGGGATGGTCCTCGCCGACGCGGGCTGCGAGGTCGTGCTGTGGGCGCGCCGCGCCGAGCTCGTCGACGCCGTCAACTCCACCCGCGCCAACCCCGACTACCTGCCCGGCGTCGAACTCCCGCGGAACCTGCGGGCCACCGCCGACCCCGCCGAGGCCGCGCGGGACGCCGACTTCGCCGTCCTCGCCGTCCCGTCCCAGACCCTGCGCGGCAACCTCGCCGACTGGGCGCCGCTGCTCGCGCCCGGCACCGTGGTGGTGTCCCTGATGAAGGGCATCGAACTCGGCTCCGCCATGCGGATGAGCGAGGTCGTCCAGGACGTCGCCGGGATCGGCGCCGAGCGCATCGCCGTGGTCACCGGGCCCAACCTGGCCCGCGAGATCGCCGCCCGGATGCCGGCCGCCGCCGTGGTCGCCTGCACCGACGAGGCCGTCGCCCGGCGGCTCCAGGCCGCCTGCCACACCCCGTACTTCCGCCCCTACACCAACACCGACGTGGTGGGCTGCGAACTCGGGGGAGCGGTCAAGAACGTGATCGGCCTGGCCGTCGGCATCGCGGACGGCATGGGCCTCGGCGACAACGCCAAGGGCTCGCTCATCACCCGCGGCCTCGCCGAGACCACCCGGCTCGGTGTGGCGCTCGGCGCCGACCCGCTGACGTTCTCCGGACTCGCGGGCCTGGGCGACCTGGTGGCTACCTGCTCCTCGCCGCTGTCCCGCAACCACACCTTCGGCACCAACCTCGGCAAGGGCATGACCCTGGAGGAGACCATCGCGGTCACCCGGCAGACCGCGGAGGGCGTCAAATCCTGCGAGTCGGTGCTGGATCTGGCCCGCCGGCACGGCGTCGACATGCCGATCACGGAGACGGTCGTCGACATCGTGCACGAGGGCAAGCCGCCAGTGGTGGCCCTGAAGGAACTGATGTCGCGCAGCGCGAAGCCCGAGCGACGCTGAGCGAAGGCGCGGGGCGGACGCTGCCTCCGGGCCCTACCAACGGGTACTCTCATCGCGATATGAGCACCGAGAACCTCCCCCAGAGCCCCGAGCAGCCGCCCCGCAAGCCGCGTGTGGCCGTCGTGTTCGGCGGGCGCAGCTCCGAACACGGAATCTCCGTGGTCACCGCAGGCGCGGTCCTGAGGGCCATCGACCGGACGAAGTACGACGTCCTGCCGATCGGCATCACCCGGGACGGCCGTTGGGCGCTCACCGCCGACGAACCGGAGCGCATGGCGATCACCGAGCGCCGCACGCCCAGCGTCGAGGAGCTGGCCGAGTCGGCCGAGGGCGGCGTGGTGCTCCCCGTCGACCCCGGCAACCGCGAGGTCGTCTACAGCGAGCCCGGCTCGGTGCCCAAGGCGCTCGGCGAGGTCGACGTGGTCTTCCCGGTGCTGCACGGCCCGTACGGCGAGGACGGCACCCTCCAGGGCCTCCTGGAACTCTCCGGCGTCCCCTACGTCGGCTCGGGAGTGCTCGCCTCGGCCGTCGGCCAGGACAAGGAGTACATGAAGCGGGTGTTCACCTCCTTCGGGCTCAAGGTGGGCCCGTACGTGGTGATCCGGCCGCGCGAGTGGCAGCGCGACGAGCGGGCCGCCCGCAGGAAGATCGTCGACTTCGCCGGCGAGCACGGCTGGCCGCTGTTCGTGAAGCCCGCGCGCGCGGGCTCGTCGATCGGCATCACCAAGGTCGACGACCTCTCCGGCCTCGACGAGGCGATCGAGGAGGCACGGCGGCACGACCCGAAGATCCTGGTGGAGGCGGCGCTGCGGGGCCGCGAGATCGAGTGCGGGGTGCTGGAGTTCGAGGACGGCCCCCGGGCCTCCGTGCCGGCCGAGATCCCGCCGCCGGAGGCGCACGCGTACTACGACTTCGAGGCCAAGTACATCGACTCCACCCCCGGCGTCGTGCCGGCCCCGCTGACCGACGAGCAGACCGCCGAGGTGCGGCGGCTCGCCGTGGAGGCGTTCGAGGCGGCGTCGTGCGAAGGGCTGGTGCGGGCGGACTTCTTCCTCACCGAGGACGGGGAGTTCGTGATCAACGAGATCAACACGATGCCCGGCTTCACGCCGATCTCGATGTACCCGCAGATGTGGCAGGCGAGCGGGGTGAGCTACCCGGAGCTGATCGACCGGCTGGTGCGGGCGGCGCTGCGCAGGCCGACGGGTCTGCGCTGAGACGCGCTCCCCGGGGAACCCCGCGCCTCAGGAGGCGATCCCCTCGGGGATCGCCTCCTTGACGGCCGGCGCCAGGTCGACCAGCGGAGCCATGCCGCCGGCGGTGCGCTCCTCGGGGACGGTCACCTCGACGTACGCCGTCCGCAGCGTCGTGGTGAACCGGAACGCCCCGCCGTCGAGCTTCTCCAGCAGCCAGCCCACTCCGTTCACCTCGACCCCGTCGGCCCCGGAGTCGTTCATCGCGGCGGGCCGCGGCACACCGCACCGAAGTATGATCGCCGGGCTGCCCCAGCCCGCGGTCAGCGCGGACGCGGGCTCGGGATCGCCGCGGCTTTCTCCGTCCACCTTCGCCGGCAGTACCTTGTCCAGGTTCCGGCACACCTTCGCGACCTCGGCGTCCGGGCTGGGAACCGCCGCCGACGCGCGGTCGTCTGCTGAGGAGCAGCCCGCGACGGCGATCGGGAGAGCGAGCGCGGACGCGCCGAGGACGAAGCGGCGCCGGTGACGGAGAAGGTTCACCGGCCCAGGGTAGACGGGGGCTACAGATGGACGACCGGGCAGGTCAGGGTGCGGGTGATGCCGTCCACCTGCTGGATCTTGGCGACCACCATGCGGCCCAGGTCGTCGACGGTGTCGGCCTGGGCCCGCACGATCACGTCGTACGGTCCCGTCACGTCCTCGGCCTGGACGACTCCGGGAATCCCGCCGATCGTCTCGGCGACGGTCGACGCCTTGCCGACCTCCGTCTGGATCAGGATGTACGCCTGTACCACGGAACCTCCAGGGCGGCCACGAGGATCATGTGGGGAAAAGGAACGCCACGGTATCGCGTCGCCGCTCACCGCGGGGAGACCCGGGGTGAACGGACCGTGCGCGCCGGGGTGCGGGTACGAGCACGACACAAGACGGCGGTCACTTCGACCGTAGCGAGGTCGGAGAGGGCCCGCGACCGGGCATGGACAGGGACAGAAGGGGAGAAAGGGCAATGAAGGGCACTGTTGGTGAGCTCGGGGAGTTCGGGCTCATCAGGGAGCTCACCTCCCGTCTCACCACCACCCCGGCGGTCCGGGTCGGCCCCGGCGACGACGCCGCGGTGGTGGCCGCGCCCGACCGCCGGGTCGTGGCCAGCACCGACATCCTCGTGGAGGGGCGGCACTTCCGCCGCGACTGGTCCACCGCCTACGACGTGGGCCGCAAGGCCGCCGCGCAGAACCTCGCGGACATCGCCGCCATGGGCGCCGTGCCGACCGCGCTGCTGCTCGGCCTGGTCGTCCCCGCCGAACTGCCGGTGACCTGGCCGACCGAGCTGATGGACGGCCTGCGCGACGAGTGCCAGGTCGCGGGCGCCGCCGTGGTCGGCGGGGACGTCGTGCGCGGCGACACCATCACCGTGTCGATCACCGCGCTCGGCGACCTGCGCAACCAGGAGCCCGTGACCCGGGCCGGCGCCCAGCCCGGCGACCTCGTCGCGGTGACCGGCTGGCTCGGCTGGTCCGCGGCCGGGTACGCGGTCCTGTGCCGCGGCTTCCGCTCGCCGCGCGCCTTCGTCGAGGCGCATCGCCGCCCCGAGCCGCCGTACCACGCGGGACCGGCCGCCGCGGCGCTCGGCGCGACCGCGATGTGCGACGTCAGCGACGGGCTGATCGCGGACCTCGGGCACATCGCGGAGGCCAGCAAGGTGCGCATCGACATCCGCTCCGGGGCGATCGACATACCGTCCCAGATGAACGACATCGGGCAGGCCGTCGGCGTCGACCCCATGCAGTGGGTGCTGACCGGGGGAGAGGACCACGCGATCGTGGCGACCTTCCCGCCGGACGTGAAGCTGCCCGCCCGCTGGAAGGTCATCGGCGAGGTCCTCAACCCCTCGGCGCTGCCCCAGGTGACGGTCGACGGGGCGCCGTGGACCAGCCAGGGCGGCTGGGACCACTTCGGGGACATCGAGTCATGAGCGCGCCGCCCCGGGTGCTGACGGTCGCGGGCTCCGACTCCGGCGGGGGCGCCGGCGTCCAGGCCGACCTGAAGACCATGCTCGCGCTCGGCGTGCACGGCATGAGCGTGATCACCGCGGTGACCGCGCAGAACTCGCTCGGCGTGCAGGGCGCCTGGGAGCTGCCCGTGGAGTCGGTGCGGGCCCAGTACCGCAGCGTCGTCGACGACATCGGGGTCCAGGCGGTCAAGACCGGGATGCTCGCCTCGGCGGGACTCGTCGAGGCGGTGGCCGAGTTGGCCGGCGGCACGGACGCCCCGGTGGTCGTCGACCCGGTCGGGGTGTCCAAGCACGGCGATCCGCTGCTCGCCGCGTCCGCGCTGGACTCCGTCCGCACGAAGCTGCTGCCGGTGGCGACCGTCGTGACGCCGAACCTCGACGAGGTGGCGCAACTGACCGGCGTCCGCGTCGAGTCGGAGGAGCAGCTGCGGGACGCGGCGGCGGCCGTGCTGGCGTACGGGCCGCGCTGGGCGCTGATCAAGGGCGGTCACCTGCCCGGAGAGGCGGTCGACCTGCTGACCGACGGCTCCGAGGAGCACTGGCTGCGGGCGCCGCGCCACGACAACCGGCACACGCACGGCACCGGCTGCACCCTCGCCTCCGCCGTCGCGTGCGGGCTGGCGAAGGGGCTGCCGGTGCCGGAGGCGGTGGCGGCGGCCAAGGCGTACGTCACCGGGGCGATCGCGGCCGGGTTCGCCCTCGGCGCGGGGATCGGGCCCGTGGACCACGGGTGGGCGCTCGAACGGCGCGCTCGCTGAGCCGGGCGCCGGCCGCGCGGAAGCGGCTTCACGAGCCCGGCGCCGGCGGCCGGCCTCCCGGTGAGGCCGGCCGCCGGGCGGGAGCCGAGCGGCCGGTGCGCGCGGCTCGGCAGGGCCGCGGGCACGGCAAGAAGCCGGCCCACCAGAGGTGGACCGGCTCCGTGCGGCGAACCAGGCAGTGGCCGCGCGCTAGCTGAGCGTCAGCGCGAGACCTTGCCGGCCTTGATGCACGAGGTGCAGGCGTTCACGCGCTTCGGCGTCCCGCCGACCACGGTACGCACACGCTGGATGTTCGGGTTCCAGCGGCGGGACGTACGGCGGTGCGAGTGCGAGATGTTGTTGCCGAAGCCCGGCCCCTTGCCGCAGACGTCGCAGTTGGCAGCCACGGGTCACTCCAAAGACTTCAGATGCACTTACGGTTAATCCCGGCATGCCGGGATCGAGATCTTAGGCTCTTCGAGCGGTCGAGATCTGAATGGCGCTGCCAGGGGACAAGCCCGATCAGGATCGGGCAACCGGAGCAGCATACAACGGCTGCGCCCGTGCAACGAAATTACCATGGCAGCCCACGACCCCGTCCCCGGCCCTGTTCCGGCCGGCACCGGCCCGGGGTCTACGCTGCGAGCCACGTCCAGCAGCTCAGGGAGGCGCAGGTGGCGCAGGTGCCGCAGAGATTCCTCGACGCTCTCGCGGTGCGCACCTGGTGCGGTCTGGCGCTTCAGGCGCTGGGGCGGACGCGGGCGGAGATCGACGCGATCAACGTCTATCCCGTGGCGGACGGGGACACCGGGACGAACCTGTACCTGACGGTGGAGTCGGCCGTCGCGGCCGTCGAGGCGGTGTTCGCGGGCCACGAGGCGGGCTCCGGCCGCGCGCCGGCGGCCGCCGGGCCGTCGCTGGCCGAGGCGGTGCGGGCGATGGCGCACGGGGCGCTGATCGGGGCGCGGGGCAACTCCGGGACGATCCTGGCGCAGCTGCTGCGCGGGATGGCCCAGGTGCTCGCGGACCCGGGACGGAGCGCGCACACCGACGGGCAGGGGCTGCGGCTCGCCCTGCGGCGCGCGGCCGACTCCGCCCGCCGGGCCGTCGCCCACCCCGTCGAGGGCACGGTCCTCACGGTGGCCTCGGCCGCCGCCGACGCGGCCGACGGCGCGGGGGGCGACTGCGGCTCGGTCGCCCGGGCGGCCTACGAGGGGGCCCGCGCGGCCCTGGCCGCGACCCCGGGACAGCTGGCCGCCCTGGAGCGGGCCGGGGTGGTCGACGCCGGCGGCCAGGGCCTCGTCACGGTGCTCGCGGCACTGGTGCAGACGCTGACGGGGGAGATCCCGCGGGAGGCGGCCGGTCCGGGAGGGCACGCGCGCGCGGGACGGGCCGGCCTGGAGGCGGCCGCGCGCGCGGGGCGGGCCCGGCAGGGCGGTACCGGGACGGCGGCGGCCCCCGGCGGGCACGCGCCCGGGGAGCAGTCCGGTCCCGGCGGCTCCGGGACGCCGGCGCCCGCCGTGCCCCACGCGCGCACGGGGCACGGCGACGCGGCCGCCCCCGACGCGTGCGCGGCGCACGCGAGCGGCCCCGCCTTCGAGGTGATCTACCTCCTGGAGGCCGAGGACGCGGCCGTGGCGCGGCTGCGGGAACGGCTCGACGCCCTCGGGGACTCGCTCGTCGTGGTCGGCGGGGACGGGCTGTGGAACGTCCACGTGCACGTGGACGACGCGGGCGCCGCCGTGGAGGCGGGCGTCGAGGCCGGACGGCCGCACCGCATCCGGATCACGCACTTCGGCGCCGGGGACGCGCACACCACCGGCGGCGAGCGGCCGGCCCGGGAACGGGCCCGGCGCGCCGTCGTCGCCGTCGTGCCCGGCGAGGGCCTGGCCGGACTGTACGCCGAGGCCGGCGCGACCACCGTGCTCGCCCGCCCCGGGGAGCCGCCCGCCAGCGGGGAGCTCCTGGCGGCCCTGCGGCGGGCCCACGCGCGCGAGGTGGTGCTGCTGCCCAACGACGCCGACCTGCGCCACACCGCGGCCGCGGCGGCCGAGCAGGCCCGCGCGGAGGGCATCCGCGTCGCCCTCATCCCGACCCGCTCCGCGGTCCAGGGCATCGCGGCGCTCGCCGTGCACGAACCCGGGCGGCGCTTCGACGAGGACGTCGTGGCGATGACCTCGGCGGCCGGCGCGACCCGGTACGCCGAGGTCACCGTCGCCGAACGCCAGGCGTGGACCACCGCCGGCATCTGCCAGGCCGGCGACGTCCTCGGCCTCATCGACGGCGACGTGGCCGTGATCGGCCCGGACGTCACCGCCACCGCCGAGACCGTCCTCGACCGCATGCTCCGGGCGGGCGGCGAGATGGTCACCCTGGTCCTCGGCGACGAGGCGCCCGAGTCCGTCGCCGACCGCCTCGAAACCCGCGTCCGCGAGTCCTACCTCGCCGTGGACACGGTGGTGTACCGGGGCGGCCGGCAGGGGGCCCTGCTGCTCATCGGGGTCGAGTAGCGCCGGGGCCCGCCCGGGGCGTCGGCCGGCCCGTCAGCCCGTCAGCCCGTCCGCTCCCGCGCCAGCCGGAGCAGCTGCTCCGCCTCCGCCCGCCGGGCCCGTACCGCCTCGGCCCCGCCGTCCGCGTCCTCGTACGCCGCCAGCACCGCACGCGCGCGTGCCGCCGCCCGCGCGGGGCGGCTCAGGTCGGTCTCCAGCCAGCCGGCGGAGAGCTCGGCGCCGGTGCGGCTGTGCAGGGCGGCGCCGCCCAGCGAGGCGAAGACCTCGATCGCCCGCTCCGTCCGGTCGAGGGCGGCCTCGAAGACGGCCCGGATCGCCTCGTCCCCGGCGTCGTCGGAGACGGACCGGGCGAGCAGGTCGCCGTACTGCCGGTGGGTGTGGCCGAGCTCGGCGACGAGCTGCCGGCGGGCCTCCGCGTCGTCCGCCGCGTCCAGCGCCGCCTCGCACACGCGCACCGCCTCCGCCATCAGCGCCTGCGCCGCCCGCGGGTCCTCCTCCGCGCGCAGCGCGAGCCACGCGCGGGCGCGCAGGGAGCGGACGAGGCCGTGGACGTCGCCGAGGTCGCGCCACAGGGCGCCCGCGCGCGCGTACGCCCGCTCCGCCTCGGCGGGCAGTCCCGCCTGCTCCAGGGACTCGGCGGCGAGATGGGCGAGGGTCGCGTGGTCGCGCTGCTCGGGCCAGTGCCGGGCGGTCTCCGCCGCCCGCAGCCGGTGCTCGGCGGCCGCCCGGTGCTCCCCGAGCTCGCTCAGGCAGTCCCCGAGCCACCACCGCGCCTGGACGACCGCGCCGTCGCCGTGCGTCTCGGCCGCCAGGTCGGGCAGCGCCGACTCCAGCACCTCGGCGGCCTCGGCCCACCGCCCCTGCCGCAGCAGGAACCCGCCCAGCAGGTGCCGCGCCCAGGCGCCGAGCGTCGGGCCCTCACCGGCCTCGTCGGCCCAGTGCGCGGCCTGAAGGGCGTGCTCGGCGGCCTCCTCGGCGAGGTCCCGGCCGCCGAGCACCTCGGCGAGCTGCAGGTGCAGCTGGGCCCGCCCGGTCGCCTCCAGGTGCGGTCCGCCGTGTTCCAGGGCCGCCCGCAGGGCCCGCTCCGTCTCCGCGACGTCGCCGAGGTGGTGGGCCAGCTGGGCGAGCCGGGCCTCGTACTCGACCGCGAACCAGGGCAGCCCCGCGCCGGTGAACGCCTCGGCGGCCCGCGCGAACAGCTCCGCGCCCGCCCGCACGTCCCCGCGGCGGGACGCCAGCTCCGCGAGCATCGCCAGCCCCTCGGCCCGCCGCGCGGCGAGCCGTACGTGCTCACCGGTGCGCCCCTCGACGAGCGCCAGTACCTCCCGCACGGCCGCCTCGGCCGCTTCGGCGGCCGACGGCTCGACGGGGCCCTCGGCCCCGTGCACCCGCCGCATCAGGATCCGCGCCCGGCTCAGCGCCACGGTCGCCGTCTGCCGCAGGCCCGTGCCGCCCTCGGCGTACAGCGCGAGGACCCGGTCGTACGGCTCGGCGACCGCGGCCAGCGCCCCGTCGACGTCCCCGGCGAGCGCGCGGACGTAGGCGGCACGCGCGCGTGCCGCCAGGGATTCGCCCGGGTCGCCCGCCTCCGCGTACAGCTCGGCCGCGCGTTCCAGCAGCTCGGCGCCGTCCGGGCCGAGGCGCATCGACTCGTGGTCGGCGATCTCCGCCCGGGCGCGCGCGTCCAGCTCGGCGTCCCGCGCGGCCCCGGCCACCGCCGCCCACGCCTCCATGGCGTGCGGCTGCAGGGTGTCCGACAGCCGCCGCGCCTCGGCGAGCAGGGCGGGCAGGTCGGGCGGGCCGGGCTCCTCCGGCCGCGCCGGAGCCGGCGAGGGGGCCGCCGGAGTCCGCACCCGCGCCGCCCGCACCCCCAGCGGCAGCCGTTCCGCCAGCGGCGCCCGGTCCATCCGCGCGCGCACCCGCCGGCCCACGTGCGGGGTGCCGTTGCGCCGGTCGAAGCGCTCCGCGAGCGCCAGCGCCTCCGTGCGCGCGTGCGCGGCGAGTTCGCGCGCGGTCCACGCCCGGCCGGCCGGGCCGGGCACCCGCCGGTCGCCCAGCCCGAGCCCGGTCAGGCGGTCCATGAGCAGGGCCGTCACGGCCATGAAGTCCATCCTGCTGCGCGGATGCCCGTCGTCGGTGAAGTACGCCGGCCGCTGGGCCAGCAGCTCCAGGCCGCGCGCCTCGTTCCCGGTCAGCGCGCAGAACTCCACGTGGTCCGCGTACGCGCCGCGCATGCTCTCCATGGCGCGGACCAGCCGGAAGCCCCGCAGGTGGTGGGTGCGCGCCTCCTGGAGGCGGCCCAGGCGCAGCAGCGGCAGCAGGGAGGACGCGAGGACGGTGTGCGGCTCGTGGGCGCAGGTGAACTCGCCCTCCAGCACCGGCCGCCACAGCCGCAGCGCCTCCTCGTCCCGGCCCCGCTCCGCCTGCCACCAGCCCTGCCCGTGCAGCTCGCACGCGTGGCAGTCGGCCATGTCGTCCCGGTCGGCGGCCAGCCACGCGGCGTACGCCCGCTCGGCCCGCGCCACGTCCCCGACGTGCGCGGCCACGCTGAACTCGGCGCCGCGCACCGCCCGCTCGGAGTACCCGGCGAGCCGGTAGCGGCGCTCCATCTCGCCGAGCCACTTCTCGACCGAGGCGAGCGGGATGTGCGGCTGGTCGAGCATCCCGGCCGACATCCACTTGAAGACCCAGTGCAGGGAGTGGGCCTCGTACGCGTCGAAGTCCTCGGGGCGCTCGTCCCACATGCGCAGCAGCCGCGCGAAGGGGACGAACATCTTGTCCTTCTCGGAGCTGTAGTTGTAGACCTTCAGCTGGTGTCCGAGCGCCTCGATCACGGCGAGCGGGACGCCCAGCCGCTCCGCCTCGGCGAGCAGCTGCTCCGCGCGCGCGTTGCGGGCCGGCCCCTCCGGCTGCCCGGAGTTCTCCGCCATCGCCCGGCGCAGGGACTCGATGTCGGTGATCCCGTCCATCAGTGACCGTCCTCCCGGTGCGTGGCCCACTCCAGCAGGCCGATGAACGCCCGGTTCAGCAGGGCCGAGTCCGCGGGCCTGAGCGGGCGCTGCGCCATCAGCAGGGCCTGCCCGTACAGGGACTCGGTGGCGGTGCCGATCAGCTCCGGGTCGCCGAGCGAGCCGATCCGCCGCACCAGGGGGTTGAGGTGGTTGAGCACCAGACGCGCGCGGGGGGCGCCGCCGCGCAGCGAGCCGAGGATGCCCGCCCACAGGTCGTCGGCCTGCTCCTCGGCCTCGGCGCGGGCCTGCTCGTGGCGGGCCTGGCGGTCGTCCAGGTGCAGCGCGGGCACCGAGAGCGGGTGGAAGGCGCGCAGCACCACGTCGCAGCCCAGCGGGTCGAGCCTGTCCCGCGCGGCGGCCAGGAAGCCCGCCAGGGCCAGCTCCTCGGCCGGGTCGACGGGGTCCAGGTGCGCGGTCACGGTCTCCGCGTCCAGCTCGGCGACCACGGTGCCCGGCCGCACCGAGGGCAGCGCCTCGACCAGTTCGCCGTCGTACGTGTAGCCGCCGTTGACCACGCCGATGCCCTGCGCGGACGCGATGGGCGCGACCTGCCGGTACTCCTCGACGGTCCGGGTGAAGTGCACCACCGGGTGCCGCTGCGCGAACTCCTCCAGCGACAGCCGCCCGTCGGTGGTCTCGAACGGCAGCCACGGCAGCATCGTGCGCAGCATCTCCCGGTCGTGCCGGGCGAGGGACTTCACGCCCAGGTGGTGCACCGACAGGAAGGCGGCCAGCCGTTCCGGGTCGCCGGCCGCCAGGCCCGTCAGCCAGGCGCGGATCCGCTCGCCGAGCGCCTCCCGCACGGCGGCCAGCGTCTCGTCCTCGTACAGCGACTCGCGGGAGGCCGTGGGCCTGAGGCTGTCGGTGTCGATCACGCAGCGCACGAAGAACGCCCAGTCCGGCAGCAGCTGTTCGGCCCGCTCGGTCAGCAGCATGCCCTTCAGGTGCACCCGGTGGCCCGCGCGCCGGGCCGGGCTGACCGCCGACGGCAGGACGTACGCCACCCCGCGCACCCCGGCCAGCGGGACGTCCAGGTCGATCGAGTCCAGCGGGGCGAAGCCGAACAGGTCGTGGCAGTGGCGGGCGAGGGCCACCCGCCGGGCGGCGGGGGAGGGGTAGGAGCGGTCCCACGGCGCCGGCAGGTCGGTGACCGCCTCGTCGCCCACCCGCACGTCGTACGGCAGCAGCGAGCCGAAGTCCCGCGCCAGCTCCCGCACGCGCTCGCCCGCCAGCCACTGCGCGGCCCCGGCCCGCGCCACCAGGTGCACGGTGGTGCCGGGTTCGGGCCGGGCGTCGGGCGGCAGGGTCCGCACCACGTAGGAGCCGTCGTCCCGGGCCGTCCACTCCACGGGCGGCGCGTCGGGCGTACGGGCGCTGCGGCTGACGACCCGGATCCGCTCGGCGACCACGAAACAGGCCAGCAGGCCGATGCCGAACTGGCCGAGGAAGTCGGAGCGTGCCTCCTGCAGCCCCTCGGAGCGCTTGGAGCTGCGCCCGATGGTCGCGAGCAGGCTGTGCACGTCCGCCTCGGTGAGCCCGATCCCGGTGTCCTCCACGCGCAGGCCGCCGCCGTCCGCGTACAGCCGCACGCGGGCCGGGGCACCGGGCTGTTCGGCACGGCGGGCGGTGACGGCGTCCACGGCGTTCTGCAGCAGCTCGCGCAGGTACACCCGGGGACTGGAGTAGAGGTGATGGGAGAGCAGGTCCACCAGGCCGCGCAGGTCGACCTGGAACGTGTGCGGCGACGGGGGATGCTGGCTTGCCTGGGACGGCTGTGAGGTCTGGGAGTCCATCGTCACGGCGCCGGTGGGGGGACGGGCGACGGCGCGGGGTCGGGCGGTCCCGGTGAGGCGGTGACCGCGGGGATGGCCGGAGCGCGTCATCCTACGGCCGGAACCAGCCGCCTGACCAGGGGTTTCCGTGGACGTATACGACGCGGGCGCCCGGGCGTCCGCAGCGCTGTCAGTGGCGTGGTGTGCAATGGGTCCGTGCCCGCACTGGAAGAACCGCTGCAACAACCACTGAAGTCGGTGCTCGGCCCCGCCACCGCGAAGGTGATGGCCGAGCACCTCGGCCTGCACACCGTCGGCGACCTCCTCCACCACTACCCGCGCCGGTACGAGGAGCGCGGCCAGCTCACCCACCTCGCCGACCTCCCCATGGACGAGCACGTCACGGTGGTCGCCCAGGTAGCCGAGGCCCGCCTGCACACCTTCGCCTCCGCCAAGGCGCCGCGCGGCAAGGGCCAGCGCCTGGAGGTCACCATCACGGACGGCAGCGGCCGCCTCCAGCTCGTCTTCTTCGGCAACGGCGTGCACAAGCCCCACAAGGAACTCCTGCCGGGCACCCGCGCGCTGTTCGCGGGCAAGGTCTCCGTCTTCAACCGCCGCCTCCAACTCGCCCACCCCGCCTACGAACTGCTGCGCGGCGACGGGGAGGAGACCGTCGAGTCCTGGGCCGGCGCCCTGATCCCCATCTACCCGGCGACGGCCAAGCTGGAGTCCTGGAAGATCGGCAAGGCGATCCAGACGGTGCTGCCGAGCGCCCGGGAGGCCGTCGACCCGCTGCCGCCCGCCCTGCGGGAGGGCCGCGGCCTGGTCCCCCTGCCCGAGGCCCTGCTGAAGATCCACCGCCCGCACACCAAGGCGGACATCGCCGACGCCCGCGCCCGCCTGAAGTGGGACGAGGCCTTCGTCCTCCAGGTCGCCCTCGCCCGCCGCCGCCACGCCGACGCCCAGCTCCCGGCGGTCCCGCGCGTCCCCCGCCCGGACGGCCTGCTCGCCGCCTTCGACGCCCGCCTGCCCTTCACCCTCACCGAGGGCCAGCGGAAGGTCTCCGAGGAGATCTTCGGCGACCTCGCGACCGACCACCCGATGCACCGGCTGCTCCAGGGGGAGGTGGGGTCCGGCAAGACCCTGGTGGCCCTGCGCGCCATGCTCGCCGTCGTCGACGCCGGCGGGCAGGCCGCGATGCTCGCGCCCACCGAGGTGCTCGCCCAGCAGCACCACCGGTCGGTCGTGGAGATGATGGGCGAGCTGGCCGAGGGCGGGATGCTCGGCGGCGCCGAGCACGCCACCAAGGTGGTGCTGCTCACCGGGTCCATGGGCGCCGCGGCCCGCCGCCAGGCGCTGCTGGACCTGGCCACCGGCGAGGCCGGCATCGTCATCGGCACGCACGCGCTGATCGAGGACAAGGTGCAGTTCCACGACCTGGGCCTGGTCGTGGTGGACGAGCAGCACCGCTTCGGCGTCGAACAGCGCGACGCCCTGCGCGGCAAGGGCAGGCAACCGCCGCACCTGCTCGTCATGACCGCCACCCCCATCCCGCGCACGGTCGCCATGACCGTCTTCGGCGACCTGGAGACCTCCGTCCTGGACCAGCTGCCGGCCGGGCGCTCGCCGATCGCCAGCCATGTCGTGCCGGCCGCCGACAAACCGCACTTCCTGGCCCGCGCCTGGGAGCGGGTGCGCGAGGAGGTGGCCGACGGCCACCAGGCGTACGTCGTCTGCCCCCGCATCGGCGACGAGGAGGACGATCCGAAGACCGCGAGGAAGGCGCCGGAGGGCGAGGCCGACAAGCGCCCGCCGCTCGCCGTCCTCGACGTCGCCGACCAGCTCGCGAAGGGACCCCTCCAGGGCCTTCGGGTCGAGGTCCTGCACGGCCGGATGCAGCCCGACGACAAGGACGCCGTCATGCGCCGCTTCGCCGCCGGCGACGCCGACGTCCTGGTCGCCACGACCGTCATCGAGGTCGGCGTCAACGTCCCCAACGCCACCGTCATGGTGATCATGGACGCCGACCGCTTCGGCGTCTCCCAGCTGCACCAGCTGCGCGGCCGGGTCGGCCGCGGCTCGGCCCCCGGCCTGTGCCTGCTGGTCACCGAGGCGCCGGAGGCGAGCGCCGCCCGCCGGCGCCTGAACGCGGTCGCCGCCACCCTCGACGGCTTCGAGCTCTCCCGCATCGACCTCGAGGAGCGCCGCGAGGGCGACGTCCTCGGCCAGGCCCAGTCCGGCACCCGCTCCTCCCTGCGGGTGCTCGCCGTCATCGAGGACGAGGAGATCATCGCCGAGGCCCGCGAGGCGGCCGCCGCGGTCGTCGCCGCCGACCCGGAGCTGACCCGTCTGCCCGCCCTGCGCACGGCGCTGGACGCCCTGCTGGACGAGGAGCGGGAGCAGTACCTGGAGAAGGGCTGACAGACTGGGGACGGCCACCGCGCGAAGCCGTCGCGGCGGCCTGCCGCCCGGGCCGCCGCCCGGCGGGCACGTCGCGCGAGCACGCCGCGCGAGCACACGGCAGCACACCGACAGCACACCGACAAGGACCCACAGATGACCCGCGTGATCGCCGGCCGGGCCGGTGGACGCCGTCTGGCCGTTCCGCCGGGGAACGGCACACGCCCCACCTCCGACCGCGCCCGCGAGGGCCTGTTCTCCACCTGGCAGTCCCTGCTGGGCGGCCCCCTGGACGGCGAGCGGGTCCTGGACCTGTACGCCGGTTCCGGCGCCGTCGGCCTGGAGGCGCTGTCCCGGGGCGCGGGCCACGTCCTGCTCGTCGAGGCCGACGCCCGGGCCGCCCGCACCGTCCGCGAGAACGTCGGGGCGCTCGGCCTGCCCGGCGCCGAGGTCCGGGCGGGCCGAGCGGAACAGATCGTCCGCGCGGCGCCCCCCGACCGGCCGTACGACATCGTCTTCCTCGACCCGCCCTACGCCGTCTCGGACGGCGATCTCCGGGAGATCCTGCTCACACTCCGCTCTCAGGGGTGGCTCGCGCAGGAGGCCCTCGTCACCGTGGAGCGCAGCACCAGAGGGGGCGAGTTCCGGTGGCCGGAGGGTTTCGAGGGGATCCGGGCCCGTCGCTACGGCGAGGGAACGTTTTGGTACGGTCGCGCCGCCTCTACGTGCGAAGACGCACGATGACCGGACCGGAGAGCGAGGGATCACAAGTGCGCCGCGCCGTCTGTCCCGGGTCGTTCGACCCGATCACCAACGGACACCTCGACATCATCGCCCGCGCCTCCAGGCTGTACGACGAGGTCTACGTCGCGGTGATGATCAACCAGTCGAAGAAGGGCCTGTTCGGGATCGAGGAGCGGATCGACCTGATCCGCCAGGTCACCGCCGAGTACGACAACGTCCGGGTCGAGTCCTTCCACGGCCTCCTCGTCGACTTCTGCAAGCAGCGCGGGATCCCCGCCATCGTCAAGGGACTGCGGGCGGTCAGCGACTTCGACTACGAGCTGCAGATGGCCCAGATGAACAACGGCCTCTCGGGCGTGGAGACCCTCTTCATGCCCACCAACCCCACCTACAGCTTCCTGTCGTCCTCCCTGGTCAAGGAGGTCGCGACCTGGGGCGGCGACGTCTCCCACCTGGTGCCGGAGGCGGTCCTGGACGCCCTCGCCAAGAAGCTCGGGCACGACTGACCCCGCCCGTCGAGGCCGCCCGGAGGCCGGCGGACCGTCACCCGGTGTCCCCCGGCCGCCCCGGGGCCGTACAGTCGTCCCGTCCGTCTCCAACACAGCTGTAGAGAGTGGCGAGCACACGGTGGACGTGCAGAAGAAGCTCGACGAGATCGTCGCGGTGGTTTCCGGTGCCCGGTCGATGCCGATGTCGGCCTCGTGCGTGGTCAACCGCGCCGAGCTGCTCTCGATGCTCGAGGAGCTGCGGGCCGCGCTGCCCGACTCCCTCGCCCGGGCCCAGGAGCTGATCGGCGACCGCGAGCAGCTCGTCGCCCAGGCCCGCCAGGAGGCCGAGCGGATCATCCAGAGCGCGCACGCCGAGCGCGGCTCCCTGATCTCCGGCACCGAGGTCGCCCGCCGCTCCCAGGCCGAGGCCGACCGGATCCTCGCCGAGGCCCGCCAGGAGGCCGAGGAGATCCGCGCCGAGGCCGACGAGTACGTCGACTCCAAGCTCGCCAACTTCGAGGTCGTCCTCACCAAGACCCTGGGCTCCGTCGGCCGCGGCCGCGAGAAGCTGCTCGGCACCGGCCCGGGCCTCGACGAGCAGGGCTACGAGGACGAGGACGCCCCCGAGCGCAGCCACGACCCGGAGACCCTGCGCCGCACCGCCGACGCGTACGTCGACGCCAAGCTCGGCGCCTTCGAGGCGGTCCTCGCCAAGACCCTGGAGGCGGTCGGCCGCGGCCGGGAGAAGCTGCACGGCCGGATCGCCACCGACGACCTGGGCGCCCTCGCCGACGACACCACCACCGTCCAGCACTCCAGCGACGCGGACTACCTGGCGGACCTGGCGGCCCTCGCGCAGACCCCGGCCCCGCAGCCCGCCCGGCCCGCCCAGGAACCCGCCCCGGCCTACGGCTATTCGCAGCAGGACCCGCAGCAGGACCCGTACGGCGGCTACCAGCAGCCCGCGTACGGCGGGCAGGACGCGTACGGCTACCAGCAGGCGGACCCGTACTCCTCCGGCTACGCCCCGGCGGCCGGCGCCCCCTTCCAGGGCTACGACCCCCAGCAGGGGGCCTACGACCCGCAGCAGGCCCAGCAGGAGCCCCAGGGCACCCAGGGCCACCAGGGATACGCCCAGCCGCAGGCGCACGCCCTGGACGAGACCAGCCTCTTCGACACCAGCATGATCAGCGCCGAGCAGCTGAGGGCCTACGAACAGGGCCGCGGCCAGTAGACCGGCCACCGGATTGGGCCGTCGGCGAAAGGTCCAGTATCCTGGCTGTTCGGTCGCGCGTACGTCCGCGATCAACGCTGCCCGGGAACACCGAACGGCGGCGTCCCTCTGAGCTCGAAGAACGAAAGCAGGAATGGCTCTGAACGCCCGCCTCGACCACCGCAACCCCCTCGTGTTCGACACGCACGAGCTGGGCCGGCGGCCCGGTGCGCTGCAGCGCCTGACCCGCACGGTCGAGGCTCCCGCGGACTTCGGTCTCCAGGGGGTCGTCGGAGTGCCGCAGGGCGCTCCGGTGGAACTCGATCTCCGGCTCGAGTCGGTCATGGAAGGGGTGCTCGTCACAGGCACCGCCCGTGCCACGGCCGAGGGGGAGTGCGTAAGGTGTCTGGAGCCGCTTCAGCTCGATGTCGAAGCGGACTTCCAGGAGATGTTCTCGTACCCTGACGCCGACGACCGGGGCCGCCCCGTTGCGGAACCCGGCGACGACGCCGAGGACGACGAGGACAGGCTCTTTGTCGAGGACGGTCTGATCGACCTCGAACCCGTGCTGCGCGATGCGGTGGTGCTCGCACTGCCGATGCAGCCGGTGTGCCGGGAAGACTGCCCCGGCCTGTGCCCCGAGTGCGGGGCGCGGCTGGCGGACGACCCGGACCACCACCACGATGCCGTCGACATCCGTTGGGCGGCTTTGCAGGGACTCGCCGACACCATGAAGGCCGGCGACAAGGACGAGACGAGCGGCGCCGAACCGGGCGTCGACGAGAAGCAGGAGAAGTAGCCGTGGCTGTTCCGAAGCGGAAGATGTCGCGCAGCAACACGCGCCACCGCCGGTCGCAGTGGAAGGCTGCGGTCCCCACCCTGGTTGCGTGCGAGCGCTGCCACGAGCCGAAGCTGCAGCACATCGCGTGCCCGTCGTGCGGCACCTACAACAAGCGCCAGGTCCTCGAGGTCTGAGCGGCTGGTGAGAGGCACTGTGTCCACGCCCAAGAAGCAATCTCCCCGCGTGAGCGGGGGACCGGCGGACAACCAGGCCTCGTCCCACACCCTTCTGGAAGGGCGGCTCGGCTACAAGGTCGAGTCCGCCCTTCTGGTACGAGCACTGACCCACCGTTCGTACGCGTACGAGAACGGCGGTCTGCCCACCAACGAGCGGCTGGAGTTCCTCGGGGACTCCGTGCTCGGCCTGGTGGTCACGGACACGCTGTACCGCATCCATCCCGACCTGCCCGAGGGCCAGCTGGCCAAGCTGCGGGCCGCGGTGGTGAACTCGCGCGCGCTGGCGGAGGTGGGGCGCAGCCTCGACCTGGGCTCCTTCATCCGGCTCGGCCGCGGTGAAGAGGGCACGGGCGGACGGGACAAGGCGTCCATCCTCGCCGACACCCTGGAAGCGGTGATCGGCGCGGTCTATCTCGACCAGGGCCTGGACTCGGCGGCGGAACTGGTGCACCGCCTGTTCGACCCGCTGATCGAGAAGTCCTCGAACCTGGGTGCCGGCCTGGACTGGAAGACGTCCCTCCAGGAACTCACCGCGACCGAGGGGCTCGGCGTGCCCGAGTACCTGGTCACGGAGACCGGTCCCGACCACGAGAAGACCTTCACTGCTGCCGCCCGCGTCGGAGGCGTCTCGTACGGCACCGGCACCGGCCGCAGCAAGAAGGAGGCGGAGCAGCAGGCCGCCGAGTCCGCCTGGCGGTCCATCCGCGCCGCGGCGGACGAGCGGGCCAAGGCGGCCGCGGAGGCCACCGAGGTGGTCGAGAAGGCCGAGGCCGGGGCGGCGCGAGCCGTCGCCGAGGGCAACGCCGACGCGCCGTCGCCCTCCGCCTGACGCGAGCAACGCACCGAGCGCCCGTCCCCGCCCCGAGACGGGCGCTCGGCCCTTCGGACGGCCTCTGCCGGCACGCACGGCCCGGGGGAAGCCGGCCGGCCCGGCCCACGCGGGCGGGAAAGCCATACGACGGCCCTGACAGGTAGGTTCGGGCCATACAGGTGCGGACGGGAGAGCCCCCATGCCCGAGTTGCCCGAGGTCGAAGTCGTCCGGCGCGGCCTGGAACGGTGGATCGCCCACCGCACCGTCGCCGACGCCGAGGTGCTGCACCCGCGCGCGGTGCGCCGGCACGTCGCCGGCGCCGACGACTTCGCGCACCGCCTCAAGGGCCATCGCGTCGGTGTCCCCAGCCGTCGCGGCAAGTACCTGTGGCTGCCCCTGGCGGACACCGGCCAGTCGGTCCTGGCCCACCTCGGCATGAGCGGCCAGCTCCTGGTCCAGCCGCAGACGGCGCCCGACGAGAAGCACCTGCGCATCCGGATCCGCTTCGCGGACGACCTCGGCACCGAGCTCCGCTTCGTCGACCAGCGCACCTTCGGCGGCCTGTCCCTGCACGACACCACCCCCGACGGTCTGCCCGACGTCATCGCGCACATCGCCCGCGACCCCCTCGACCCGCTCTTCGACGACGAGGCGTTCCACCTGGCACTGCGCCGCAAGCGGACCACGATCAAACGCGCCCTGCTCGACCAGTCACTGATCAGCGGCGTCGGCAACATCTACGCGGACGAGGCCCTGTGGCGGGCCCGTCTGCACTACGAGCGTCCCACGGCCACCTTCACGCGCCCCCGCACCCTCGAACTCCTCGGCCACGTCCGGGACGTGATGAACGCGGCCCTCGCCGTGGGCGGCACCAGCTTCGACAGCCTGTACGTCAACGTCAACGGCGAGTCCGGCTACTTCGACCGCTCCCTCGACGCGTACGGCCGCGAGGGGCGGCCCTGCCGCCGGTGTGCCACGCCGATGCGCCGGCGGCCCTGGATGAACCGGTCCAGCCACTTCTGCCCGAAGTGTCAGCGGGCGCCGCGCGCGGCGTCGTAACGCTCCCGGGCGGACAGGACGTCGTCCATGCTGTCCTCCACGAACCGGATGAGCGCCAGCAGCCGCTCGGCCACCCCCCGGCCCAGCGGCGTCAGCTCGTAGTCCACGCGGGGCGGGTTGGTCGGCTGGGCCTCGCGGTGCACCAGGCCGTCGCGCTCCAGCGCGTGCAGCGTCTGGGACAGCATCTTCTCGCTCACGCCGTCGACGCGGCGGCGCAGTTCGTTGAAGCGGAGCGAGCCCTCGTACAGGGCGCCGAGCGTCAGCGCGCCCCAGCGGCCCGTGACGTGCTCCAGCGTGCCGCGCGAGGGGCACGCCTTGGCGAACACGTTGTACGGGAGGTTCCGCTCCTGCGCGCGCTCCTGGGTGACGTCCATGCCTCAAGCCTACGCGAGCGCAGCGCTAACCAACAGGTTGCACTAACCAGAAGTTAGTGCTTTCCTTTTTTCAGTGCCGTTGAGTCGGCGTGCCGCACCGTCCCGGCGCGCTCCCCGTCTCCTTCCGTGCTGTCCGGCGCTTTCCCTGCTTTCCCGTGCTTCCCCAAGGAGTGCAGAACCGTGACCACCCCTGTCGTCGTCTCCATCGCCTACCACTCCGGCTACGGCCACACCGCCGTCCTCGCCGAGGCCGTCCGCTCCGGTGCCGCGGAGGCGGGCGCCGAGGTCCACCTGATCAAGGTCGACGAGATCACCGAGGAGCAGTGGGCCACGCTCGACGGCTCGGACGCCATCGTGTTCGGTTCCCCGACCTACATGGGCACCGCATCCGGGGCCTTCCACGCCTTCGCCGAGGCGACGTCGGCGCGCTGGGCCACCCAGGCATGGAAGGACAAGCTGGCCGCCGGATTCACCAACTCCGGCTCCAAGAGCGGCGACAAGCTGCACACCCTGCAGTTCTTCCAGATCCTCGCGGCACAGCTCGGCATGCACTGGGTCAACCTCGGCCTGCTGCCCGGCTGGAACAGCAGCACGGCCGCCGAGACCGACCTCAACCGCCTCGGCGTCTTCGCGGGCGCCGCCGCCCAGACCAACGTCGACGAGGGACCGGAGGCCGTCCACAAGGCCGACATCGCGACGGCCGAGCACCTGGGGCGCCGGGTGGCCCGGACGGCGCGGGTGTTCGCGAACGGGCGGGCCGCGACCGCCGCGTAAGCGCACGCGCGCGGGCGGCCGACGCCGGACGGGCGGCTCCCCACCGGGGCGGGGGAGCCGCCCGGGACCGGCGCCGGTGTTCCCCGGCCGCCCCGGCGGGCGACGCTCGCCCCGCCGCGCCCCCGGCACGCTCCTCCACCGCCGCACGGGCGCCCGCTCCCCGCACCGGCCGAAAGCCCGAGTACGCCCGACCGGGGCGAGAGCTCCCGGCCGGCCCGCCGGAAGCACGCACCCGACGCCGCGGGGCCCGCCCCGCGGGTGGGCGACGGGAAGACGGCGACCGGGCCTAGTAGCCGAAGTCCTGCGTCCACCAAGGGCCGCCCGCACCGAAGTGCACGCCGACGCCCAGCGTCCTGAAATCGCAGTTCAGTATGTTCGCGCGGTGCCCGGCGCTGTTCATCCACGCCTCCATCACCGCCGCCGCGTCGGTCTGGCCCCGGGCTATGTTCTCCCCGCCCAGGTTGCTGATGCCGGCCCGCTCGGCCCGGTCCCACGGCGTCGCGCCGCTGGGGTCGGTGTGGTCGAAGAAGCCCTGCTCGGCCATGGCGTCGCTGAAGTCCCCGGCCAGCTCCGCCAGCGCGCCGCTCGCGGTGACCGGGCTGCACCCCGCCTTGGCCCGCTCCTCGTTGACGAGCCTGAGCACCTGGGCCTCGGCGGCGGATTCCGCGGACGCCGCCGCGGGAGCGCCGGACTGCTCCGGCGCCTCGGTGACCTTGCGCGCGGGCGGCGCCGGCGTCGTCGCCGGCTGCTCGCCGGAGGGCGTGGAGGGCGTCTTCGGCTTCTGCGAGGGCGTCTCGGCCGGAGTGGCCGACGGGGCCGTGGGAGACGCCGAGGGGGAGGCGGAGCTGCCGGGGCCCCGGCCGGCGGAGGTGCCGCCGCGCCCGCCGGCGCCACCGGCGTCCTCGGTGCCGCCGGCACCGCCGGAGGCGCCGCCCCGCTCGGTCGGCGGGCCGGTCGGCGAGTCCTGCGCCTGCACGCCGTCGGCGGCGCCGCTGCCGCCGCCGAGCTCGTAGCTGTCGAGACCGGGCACCAAGCCGGTGGACACCGCGACCGTGCCGAGGGCGACCGCCGCGGAAACGCCGAGCAGTCCGGTGCGCACCGGCGCCGCGGCCTTCTTCCGCCGCCGGTGCGCGCCGGCGCGCCGGGAGCCGCCGTCGGGGGCGAAGCCGTCGTCCCCGACGGCGGCTCCCGGTAAGGCGCGGTTCGGGGAGGCGGCGGTCCCGCCGGCCGGGGGACGGCCGCGGTCCCCGTCCGCGGCGAAGAGGCGGGTCCCGTCCCCCGGGCGGGTTCCGGTGTACGCCTCGGGGTTCAGGTGGGGGGCGACGCCCCCGGCGGGGCGGTCACCCGGGTACGAGTCCAGCGGGTCGTGGTTCCCCGGGGCGGAGCCGGGCGTCCGTATGAACCCTGTGGCGCGGCCGGCGGCGGAGCGTCGGTGGCGTCCCATGTCCTGGCCTTCCTCGTGCTGGCGCTCTCGCGGTCGACTCGTCCTCGGTGATCGATCAGGGTCACGGAACTCGCTCGAACGTGTGGGTTCCGTGTGGGATTCATCGGGTGGGGACGGTACCGCATGGCACCGGTGAAGGAAGTGCCCGCAGGGACTTCGGCCCGTTAGGTTGCCTCCATGAGCGAGGATGCACGGCTGGTCGCCTGGGTGCGCGGACATGTCCAGGGTGTGGGTTTCCGCTGGTTCACCCGGGCCAGGGCCCTGGAGATCGGCGGCCTGAGTGGTTTTGCCCTCAATCTGGCCGACGGGCGGGTCCAGGTGGTGGCGGAGGGGCCGAGGGAGCGCTGCGAAGGGCTTCTGGAGTGGCTCCGCGGCGACGACACGCCCGGCCGCGTGGACGGGGTCACCGAGATCTGGGACACACCCCGCGGCGGCTACGACGGCTTCGCCGTCCGCTGACCGCGGGCCCCCGGGCGGCCCGCCGAGAGCCGCCGCGCCTTCCCCCGGCGGCCGCCCGGAGCGAAAACGTCCTGGTGATTGCGAAGAACCCCTTGCCGTGGCAGGCTCCACACGCAAAGATGATCGCCACGCCCTGAGGGCCCCGCAGGAGTCGCAGCGCCGCCGTTCCCGGCCGCGCGCCCCCGGGCTGCCCACCCGTACGGGGCGTGATCGTGTTGACCGTCAAACTTTTTGGTGAGACGCTGAAAGCCCGCGCACCTTGACTGTTTGGCATGAATGAACGGCAGCACAACTCCACAGTGCCAAGCGCTCCGGGTGCGAATCCCTCACGACCCACACCGCATCGGTCGGTCACTCATTGTGGAGGACCATCCATCATGGCAAAGGCGCTTCTCGGTTACGTCGGCGGCTCCGACCCTCGACTCCTCGCCGAGATGCGACGGCTCCAGCAGCGCGTCCAGGACCTGGAATCCGAGCTCGTACGGATCCAGGCGGAGAACGACGCGCTGGCGGCTGCCGCTTCTCACGACAGGATCATGGAGAGCGCTGACGCACACCAGGCGGAGCCTGCGCTCACCTGATCACTGCACCGCTCCACAAAAGCACAAGCAGTGGTCGGGCCGTCCGTACGACCGCTCATGTGTCAGAGTTGCAAGGGACGCCTCGGCGTCCCTTCTTTCTTGCTCCGCGCATCCTTTCACGCTCTTTAACGTTTGGTGTGCCCTGCCTGTTCAACGGCGAAACCGCGGGTTCGTGGAGTGGGACGAACCCGCGGAGTAGAGTCCGACGGCGTGCACCTCAAGGCCCTGACCCTGCGCGGGTTCAAGTCGTTCGCCTCGGCGACCACCCTCCGGTTCGAGCCGGGGATCACGTGTGTCGTCGGCCCGAACGGCTCGGGCAAGTCCAACGTCGTGGACGCGCTCAGCTGGGTCATGGGCGAGCAGGGCGCCAAGTCGCTGCGCGGCGGCAAGATGGAGGACGTCATCTTCGCCGGCACCACCGGCCGCCCGCCGCTGGGCCGCGCCGAGGTGTCCTTGACCATCGACAACTCCGACGGCGCGCTGCCCATCGAGTACTCCGAGGTCACCATCACGCGGATCATGTTCCGCAACGGCGGCAGCGAGTACCAGATCAACGGCGACACCTGCCGGCTCCTCGACATCCAGGAGCTGCTGTCCGACTCCGGCATCGGCCGCGAGATGCACGTCGTCGTCGGCCAGGGGCAGCTCGACTCCGTGCTGCACGCCGACCCGATGGGCCGCCGCGCCTTCATCGAGGAGGCCGCCGGCGTCCTCAAGCACCGCAAGCGCAAGGAGAAGGCGCTGCGCAAGCTGGACGCGATGCAGGCCAACCTCGCGCGCGTGCAGGACCTCACCGACGAACTGCGCCGCCGGCTCAAGCCGCTCGGCCGGCAGGCCGCCGTCGCCCGCAGGGCCGCCGTCATCCAGGCCGACCTGCGCGACGCCCGCCTGCGGCTGCTGGCCGACGACCTGGTGCGGCTGCGCGAGGCCCTCCGGGCCGAGATCGCCGACGAGGCCGCGCTCAAGGCCCGCAAGGAAGCCGCCGAGCAGCATCTGGAGCAGGCGCTGCGGCGCGAGGCCCTGCTGGAGGACGAGGTCCGCAGGCTCACCCCGCGCCTGCAGCGCGCCCAGCAGACCTGGTACGAGCTCTCCCAGCTCGCCGAGCGGGTGCGCGGCACGATCTCGCTGGCCGACGCGCGCGTGCGGAGCGCCACCTCCGCGCCCGTCGAGGAGCGGCGCGGCCGCGACCCGGAGGACCTGGAGCGCGAGGCCGCCCGCGTCCGCGAGCAGGAGGCCGAACTCGAAGCGGCCCTGGAGGCGGCCCGGCGCGCCCTGGAGGACACGGTCGCCCACCGCGCCGAACTGGAACGCGAGCTCGCCCAGGAGGAGCGGCGTCTGAGGGACGCCGCCCGCGCCATCGCCGACCGCCGCGAGGGCCTGGCCCGGCTGAAGGGGCAGGTCGGCGCGGCCCGTTCGCGCGCCGCCGCCGCCCAGGCCGAGATCGACCGGCTGGCCGCCGCCCGTGACGAGGCCCGGGAACGCGCCGTCCGCGCCCAGGAGGAGTACGAGGCGCTGAAGGCCGAGGTCGACGGCCTCGACGCCGGCGACACGGAACTGGCCGAGCGGCACGAGGCGGCCGGACGGCGGCTCGCCGAGGCCGAGGCCGCCCTCACCGCCGCCCGCGAGGCGGCCACCGCGGCCGAACGCGGACGCGCCGCCACCCAGGCCCGCCACGACGCCCTGGCCATGGGCCTGCGCCGCAAGGACGGCACCGGCGCGCTGCTCGCCGCGCGGGACCGCCTGTCCGGTCTGCTCGGCCCGGCCACCGAACTGCTCACCGTGGCGCCCGGATACGAGGTCCCCCTCGCCGCGGCCTTCGGCGCCGCCGCCGACGCCCTCGTGGTGACCGGCCCGTCCGCGGCCGCCGACGCCATCCGGCTGCTGCGCGAGCAGGACGCGGGCCGCGCCGCCCTCCTGCTCGCCGGCGCCCCCGGCGACGCACCGCGCGAGGCACCCGCCGACGGGCCGCCGTACGCCGCCGACCTGGTGCGCGGCCCCGCCGAGCTCATGCCCGCCGTACGACGGCTGCTGCGCGGGATCGTCGTCGTGGACACCCTGGAGGACGCCGAGGACCTGGTGCGCGCGCGGTCCGGGCTGACCGCCGTCACCGCCGGGGGCGACGTGCTGGGCGCGCACTTCGCGCAGGGCGGTTCCGCCGGGGCGCCGAGCCTGCTGGAGGTCCAGGCCGCGGTGGACGAGGCCGCCGCCGAGCTGGCGGAGCTGGCGGTGCGGTGCGAGGAGCTGGCCGGGGCGCAGGCCGCCGCGGCCGAGCGGCGCACGGAGTGCGCCGCGCTCGTCGAGGAGCTGGGGGAGCGGCGGCGGGCCGCCGACCGGGAGAAGTCGGCCGTCGCCCAGCAGCTCGGGCGGCTCGCCGGCCGGGCGCGGGGGGCCGCCGAGGAGGCCGAGCGCTCCGCCGCCGCGGCGGCCCGGGCGCAGGAGGCCCTCGACCAGGCCCTCCAGGAGGCCGAGGAGCTCACCGAACGGCTCGCCGTCGCCGAGGAGATGCCGGTCGAGGAGGAGCCCGACACGTCGGTACGGGACCGGCTCGCCGCCGACGGCGCCAACGCCCGCCAGACCGAGATGGAGGCCCGCCTCCAGGTCCGTACGCACGAGGAGCGGGTCAAGGGCCTCGCCGGGCGGGCCGACTCGCTCGACCGGGCCGCCCGCGCGGAACGTGAGGCCCGCGCGCGTGCCGAGCGGCGGCGGGCCCGGCTGCGGCACGAGGCGGCCGTCGCCGAGGCCGTCGCCTCCGGTGCCCGCCGGCTGCTCGCGCACGTCGAGGTCTCCCTCGCCCGCGCGGACGCCGGACGCGCCGCGGCCGAGGCCGCCAAGGCGCAGCGCGAGCAGGAGCTCGCCCGGGCCCGTGCCGAAGGGCGCGACCTCAAGGCCGAGCTCGACAAGCTGACGGATTCGGTGCACCGCGGCGAGGTACTCGGCGCCGAGAAGCGGCTGCGCATCGAGCAGCTGGAGACGAAGGCGCTGGAGGAGCTGGGTGTCGAACCGGCGGGGCTGGTCGAGGAGTACGGCCCGCACCGGCTCGTGCCGCCCGCGCCCCCCGCCGAGGGCGAGGAGCTCCCGGAGGATCCGGAGCACCCGCGCAACCGGCCCCGGCCCTTCGTCCGGGCCGAGCAGGAGAAGCGGCTGAAGGCGGCCGAGCGTGCGTACCAGCAGCTCGGCAAGGTCAACCCGCTCGCCCTGGAGGAGTTCGCCGCGCTGGAGGAGCGCCACCAGTTCCTCAGCGAGCAGCTGGAGGACCTGAAGAAGACCCGTGCCGACCTGCTCCAGGTCGTCAGGGAGGTCGACGAACGCGTCGAGCAGGTCTTCACCGAGGCGTTCCGCGACACCGCCCGCGAGTTCGAGGGCGTGTTCGGCCGGCTCTTCCCGGGCGGCGAGGGACGGCTGGTGCTGACCGACCCGGACCACATGCTCACCACGGGCGTCGACGTCGAGGCGCGCCCGCCGGGCAAGAAGGTCAAGCGCCTCTCCCTGCTCTCCGGCGGTGAGCGGTCGCTGACCGCCGTGGCGCTGCTGGTGTCGATCTTCAAGGCGCGGCCCAGCCCGTTCTACGTCATGGACGAGGTCGAGGCGGCGCTGGACGACACCAACCTGCAACGGCTGATCCGGATCATGCAGGAGCTGCGGGAGACCTCCCAGCTGATCGTGATCACGCATCAGAAGCGGACGATGGAGATCGCCGACGCGCTCTACGGCGTGTCCATGCAGGGCGACGGTGTGTCGAAGGTCATCTCCCAGCGCCTCCGCTGATGCGTGTCGTCTACACAGGCCTTCACCTGCGCTCCTAAGAACCTTCAACTCTTTAACCCAGGCCCGGAGAGTCGTGGCTGAAAACTCACATGACTTGGCCTATTGACTTCGAAACTTGAAGGCATAGTCTCTGCAACGTTGCTTTTACCTTCAGGTACCTTCAAGCGGCACCTCGAAGGGCTCACCCCCACCCCGGCAGCGTTGCCGGTGGCCCGAGGAGTACACGTGACCAGCACTGCGCAGGCACCTCAGACAGGAGCCAGGACGGCTCAACCCGATCATCTCGGGCACGTCATCTTCATCGCGGCGGCGGCCGCGATGGGCGGCTTCCTCTTCGGCTACGACAGCTCCGTGATCAACGGCGCCGTCGAGGCCGTCCGGGACCGCTACGACATCGGCTCGGCGGCGCTGGCGCAGGTCATCGCCATCGCCCTGATCGGCTGCGCCATCGGTGCCGCGACCGCCGGCCGCATAGCCGACCGCATCGGACGCATCCGGTGCATGCAGATCGCCGCGGCCCTCTTCACGATCAGCGCCGTCGGCTCCGCGCTGCCGTTCTCGCTGTACGACCTCGCCTTCTGGCGTGTCGTCGGCGGCTTCGCCATCGGCATGGCCTCCGTGATCGGCCCGGCCTACATCGCCGAGGTCGCGCCGCCCGCCTACCGAGGCCGCCTGGGCTCCTTCCAGCAGGCCGCGATCGTCGTCGGCATCGCCGTGTCGCAGCTGGTCAACTGGGGTCTGCTGAACGCCGCCGACGGCGACCAGCGCGGTGAGCTGATGGGCCTGGAGGCCTGGCAGCTGATGCTCGGCGTCATGGTCGTCCCGGCGATCCTGTACGGCCTGCTCTCCTTCGCGATCCCCGAGTCCCCCCGCTTCCTGATCTCCGTGGGCAAGCACGAGCGCGCCCGTGAGATCCTCGCCGAGGTCGAGGGCAAGGACGTCGACCTGGACGCCCGCGTGACCGAGATCGAGTCGGCGATGCAGCGCGAGGAGAAGTCCAGCTTCAAGGACCTGCTCGGCGGCAGCTTCTTCTTCAAGCCGATCGTCTGGATCGGTATCGGCCTGTCGGTCTTCCAGCAGTTCGTCGGCATCAACGTCGCGTTCTACTACTCCTCGACGCTGTGGCAGTCGGTCGGCGTCGACCCGACGAACTCGTTCTTCTACTCCTTCACCACGTCGATCATCAACATCGTCGGCACCGTGATCGCGATGATCTTCGTGGACCGCGTCGGCCGCAAGCCGCTCGCCGTCATCGGCTCGATCGGCATGGTCGTCGGCCTGGCGCTGGAGGCCTGGGCGTTCTCCTACGACCTGGTCGACGGCAAGCTGCCCGCCACCCAGGGCTGGGTCGCCCTGATCGCCGCCCACGTGTTCGTGCTCTTCTTCGCCCTGTCCTGGGGTGTGGTCGTCTGGGTCATGCTCGGCGAGATGTTCCCGAACAAGATCCGCGCCGCCGCCCTGGGCGTGGCCGCCGCCGCCCAGTGGATCGCCAACTGGGCCATCACCGCGAGCTTCCCGTCGCTGGCCGACTGGAACCTCTCCGTCACCTACGTGATCTACACGGTCTTCGCCGCGCTCTCCATCCCGTTCGTCCTGAAGTTCGTGAAGGAGACCAAGGGCAAGGCCCTGGAGGAGATGGGCTGAGCCTCGTCGGGAGGCTCGGCCCCGAGAGACCCGAGGAGAAGGGCCAAGTCCCCGCTGCCCCTCTCCTCGCACCCGAAAGGCGTACCGCCCAGGCCCACCCGCGTGTGAGCCGGGGCGGTACGCCTTCGTGGCGCCGCGCCCGTGCCGGCGCCCGGCCGGGACGGACGACCGGTGCGGGCCCCGCGGCCGCCCCCGGACCCGGCAGCCGGATGACGGCGCGTCAGATGTTCGCCGGGGTGTCGCGGGGGTCCATGGCCGATACTGGACGGGTTATGGACATCGTCATCCTTGCTGTAGTCATCGCCGTGGTCGTGCTCGGCGCGCTCGGCGGGCTCGTCGTCGGCGGTCTGCGCAGGAAGCAGCTGCCCCCGCCGCCCCCCGCCGCACCCGACATCACCGCCCCTCCGGCCGAGCCGCGCGTCGGCGACGAGGCCGAGACGCCGCAGGAGGAACCGCGGCGCACGATAGAAGAGGTGGATCTCCCGGACGGCGGCACGGCTCCCGTCGTGGTCGAGGAGCCGCCGGCCGTCGAGGCCCCCGGGATCGAGATCCCGGAGCCCACCGCGGGGCGCCTCGTGCGCCTGCGCGCCCGCCTGTCCCGTTCGCAGAACGCCCTCGGCAAGGGCCTGCTCGTCCTGCTGTCGCGCGAGCACCTCGACGAGGACACCTGGGAGGAGGTCGAGGACACGCTGCTCACCGCCGACGTCGGCGTGCAGCCCACCCAGGAGCTGGTCGAGCGGCTCCGCGAGCGGGTGAAGGTGCTGGGCACCCGCACCCCCGCAGAGCTCCGCGGTCTGCTGCGCGAGGAGCTGATCAAGCTGGTCGGCCCCGAGATGGACCGCACGGTCAGGACCGAGCCGGAGACCGGCAAGCCCGGCATCGTGATGGTCGTCGGCGTCAACGGCACCGGCAAGACCACCACCACCGGCAAGCTGGCCCGCGTCCTGGTCGCCGACGGCCGCAGCGTCGTCCTCGGCGCCGCCGACACCTTCCGCGCCGCCGCCGCCGACCAGCTGCAGACCTGGGGCGAGCGGGTCGGCGCCCACACCGTGCGCGGACCGGAGGGCGGCGACCCCGCCTCCGTCGCCTTCGACGCGGTCAAGGAGGGCAAGGAGATCGGCGCGGACGTCGTCCTCATCGACACCGCGGGCCGGCTGCACACCAAGACCGGGCTCATGGACGAGCTCGGCAAGGTCAAGCGGGTGGTGGAGAAGCAGGCCCCGCTGGACGAGGTGCTGCTCGTGCTCGACGCCACCACCGGCCAGAACGGCCTGGTGCAGGCCCGGGTCTTCGCCGAGGTGGTCGACATCACCGGCATCGTCCTCACCAAGCTGGACGGCACGGCCAAGGGCGGCATCGTGGTCGCCGTGCAGCGCGAGCTGGGCGTGCCGGTCAAGCTGGTCGGTCTCGGTGAAGGACCCGACGACCTGGCGCCGTTCGAGCCGGAGGCGTTCGTCGACGCCCTCATCGGGGAGTGAGCGACCGCCGCACCCGGGATTCGTGGAAGGAGCGCCCGTTTCCGCCTCGTGGCGGGGACGGGCGCTTCCGTTCGCACGGCCGAGCCGGCGCTCCGCGCGCAGGGGCCCGCCGGAGCCTGGGGCCCTCCCGCGGGGACGCCCGGAAGTCAGGCCCGCGACCGATGGGCCAGATACGCCAGCGTGCCCAGCAGCAGCCGGGCCGCCGGAGGACGCGTCGCCGAGTCGAGGGCCGGCGGGCGGAGCCAGCGGACCGGGCCGAGACCGGCGCGGTCGGAGGGCGGGACCGTGATGTGCGCGCCCGGGCCGAGGCCGCGCAGGTCGAGGGCGGACGGGTCGTCCCAGCCCATGCGGTAGAGCAGCCGCGGCAGCTCGGCGGCGGCGCCGGGGGCGACGAAGAAGTGGGCGCGTCCCTCCGGGGTCACGGTGACCGGGCCGAGGGGCAGGCCCATGCGCTCCAGCCGGGGCAGGGCACGGCGCCCGGCCGGCTCGGCCACCTCGATCACGTCGAAGGTCCGCCCGACCGGCAGCATCACCGAGGCGCCCGGAACCTCGCCCCAGGCCTCGGCCACCTCGTCCAGCGTCGCCCCGGCCGGGATCTCCGGCGCGAAGCCCAGCGGATGGGCGCCCGGCGCGCGGCAGTCGGGGCGCCCGCAGGAGCAGGCGCCCGCGGCGGCCCGTGCCCCCGGCACGACGTCCCACCCCCACAGCCCGGTGAACTCGGCCACGGCGGTGCACTCCGACGAGCGGCCGCGGCGGCGCGAGCCGGACCGGATGTCACGGATCACCCGACTGCTGCCGATCGTGAAGCCCATACCCCCTCCAACGGGTCCGGCGCACCGAGGGTTACGCAGTGGACGTAGGACGTGACTGTCTGTATTCCGCATCCCCGGTGCCGCGCGTTCTAGGCAGCGCCTTGAGGCACTCGGGTGGCGCGTTCGATGACACGCGCCCCTGTATGCACCGCTGCGCCCGTTCCCGGATGTCGGTGTCAAGTGAATCGCGCGGAGGTCGCCTTGAGTTCATTCGAAGGGGTGGCGAATGGTGGCGTTTACGAATGAGGCGCGGCTGGACGGGTGATCGTAGGACTACTTTGTGTGCACGAGCCCGGAGACACATGCACCCGCGAGTATGCCGGAGGCAAGTCGGTTTTCCGCCCGAAGGGCGGGAACCGCCGGACACGCGGCCGCGGGCACCGGCATCCTGGCAGGGCTCGGCGCACTCGACGACACGTGGTCTCAGGGATGGGGGCGTTCCAGTGAGCGGCAACGGCGACGACGGGACGAACGCTTCGGCGACGCACGCCGACAAACGTCCCAACGAGCTGCTCACCTCGTGGTTCGTGCGCAGCGGCTGGTCCAAGGGCGAACTCGCCCGGCAGGTCAACCGCAGGGCACGCCGGCTGGGCGCCCACCACGTCTCCACCGACACCTCGCGGGTGCGCCGCTGGCTGGACGGCGAGATGCCGCGCGAGCCGATCCCCCGCATCCTCTCCGAGTTGTTCTCGGAGCGCTTCGGCGTCGTCGTCTCCGTCGAGGACCTGGGACTGCGCACCGCACGGCAGTCCCCGTCCGCGACCGGCGTCGACCTGCCCTGGACGGGCCCGCAGACCGTGGCCCTGCTCAGCGAGTTCTCGCGCAGCGACCTGATGCTGGCGCGGCGCGGCTTCCTCGGGACCTCGCTGGCCCTGTCCGCGGGCCCGTCCCTCATCGAACCCATGCAGCGCTGGCTCGTCCCCACGTCCCCCGCCCCGCGCCAGGAACCCGAGCCCGCCGCACACGCGCGCGGCCGTCTGTCCAAGCCGGAACTGGACCTGCTGGAGACCACCACCGTGATGTTCCGGCGGTGGGACGCCCAGTGCGGCGGCGGCCTGCGCCGCAAGGCGGTCGTAGGCCAGCTGCACGAGGTGACCGATCTGCTGCAGGAGCCCCAGCCCGAGGCGACCACCCGGACGCTGTTCAAGGTGGCCGCCGAACTCGCCGAGCTGGCCGGCTGGATGTCGTACGACGTCGGGCTGCAGCCCACCGCGCAGAAGTACTTCGTCCTCGCGCTGCACGCCGCCAAGGAGGCGGGCGACCGGCCGCTCGGCTCGTACATCCTCTCCAGCATGAGCCGGCAGATGATCCACCTCGGCCGGCCCGACGACGCCCTGGAGCTGATCCACCTCGCGCAGTACGGCAGCCGGGACTGCGCGAGCCCGCGCACCCAGGCGATGCTGTATGCGATGGAGGCCCGCGCCTACGCCAACATGGGCCAGCCCGGCAGGTGCAAGCGCGCCGTGCGGATGGCCGAGGACACCTTCGCCGAGGCCCAGGAGTGGGACGAGCCGGACCCCGACTGGATCCGCTTCTTCTCCGAGGCCGAGCTGTACGCCGAGAACTCCCACTCCTTCCGCGACCTCGCCTACGTCGCCGGCCGCAGCCCCACGTACGCCTCCCTGGCCGAGCCGCTGATGAGCCGGGCGGTGGAACTCTTCGCCGAGGACGGGGAGCACCAGCGGTCGTACGCGCTGAACCTGATCGGCATGGCCACCGTGCACCTGCTGCGGCGCGAGCCCGAGCAGGGCGCGGCCTTCGCCACGCGCGCCCTGCAGGTCGCGCAGAAGGTCCGCTCCGAACGCGTCACCACTCGTATCCGTAAGACGGTCGACACCGCCGTCCGCGACTTCGGCGACCTCGCCGAGATCAGGGACCTGGGCGCGCGGCTGGCCACCGAGCTGCCCGACACCGCGGAAGCGGTCTGACCTTGTGAGCCCCGGCCGCGGCCGGCCCTCCCGCACTGCCCGGCCCGGCCCTCCCGCGCCAGGCCGTGGGAGGGCCGCCGCGGCCGGTCCGCGTCACCTCGGGCGCCACCACCCGTGAAGGTTGCGCCACGATAACGATCCGGTCGGCGGACATCTCACGGTTCATCGACCCGTAACACGCAAAGCGCCTTCGTCACGGCGGCGAAACAACGAGGGGCTTCCGCCGAAACCGCGCTGCGCCAATCTCGTGGCGCATAACCGGCCCACCCCTCCATCCGCTCAGGCTTCGCCCGCACGGGGCCGTACCAACGACGAGGAGACGCCGATGGCACCAGCCATCACGCTTGCCGCAGAGACGGAACTCTCTGCCGCCAACACGGGCTTCATGCTCATCTGTTCCGCCCTGGTGATGCTCATGACCCCGGGGCTGGCCTTCTTCTACGGAGGCATGGTCCGCGTCAAGAGCACCCTGAACATGCTGATGATGAGCTTCATCAGCCTGGGCATCGTCACCGTCCTGTGGGTGCTGTACGGCTTCTCCCTCGCCTTCGGCACGGACTCCGGCAGCGTCATCGGCTGGAACTCCGACTGGGTGGGCCTGCGCGACATCGGCCTGACCGAGCTGTGGGACGGCTACACCATCCCGGTCTTCGTGTTCCTGGTCTTCCAGCTGATGTTCGCCGTCCTCACGCCGGCCCTGATCAGCGGCGCCCTCGCGGACCGCGTCAAGTTCACCGCCTGGGCGCTGTTCGTCGCCCTGTGGGCCACGGTCGTCTACTTCCCGGTCGCGCACTGGGTGTGGGGCGCCGGCGGCTGGGCCTTCGAGCTCGGCGTGATCGACTTCGCCGGCGGCACGGCCGTCCACATCAACGCCGGCGCCGCCGCCCTCGGCGTCATCCTGGTGATCGGCAAGCGCGTCGGCTTCAAGAAGGACCCGATGCGCCCGCACAGCCTGCCGCTGGTGATGCTCGGCGCCGGTCTGCTGTGGTTCGGCTGGTTCGGCTTCAACGCCGGCTCCTGGCTCGGCAACGACGACGGCGTCGGCGCGCTGATGTTCGTCAACACCCAGGTCGCCACCGCCGCCGCCGTGCTGGGCTGGCTCGCCTACGAGAAGATCCGCCACGGCGCGTTCACCACGCTGGGAGCCGCCTCCGGCGCGGTCGCGGGCCTGGTCGCCATCACCCCGGCCGGCGGCGCGGTCTCCCCGCTCGGCGCGATCGCCGTCGGTGTCATCGCCGGCGTGCTGTGCGCCATGGCCGTCGGCCTGAAGTACAAGTTCGGCTACGACGACTCCCTCGACGTGGTCGGCGTCCACCTCGTCGGCGGCATCCTCGGTTCCCTGCTCATCGGCTTCTTCGCCACCGGCGAGGGCCAGTCCGACGTCGCGGGCCTGTTCTACGGCGGCGGCCTGGACCAGTTCTGGAAGCAGTGCGCCGGCGTCTTCGGCGTCCTCGCCTACTCCCTGGTCGTCTCCGCGGTCCTCGCCCTCCTCCTCGACCGGACCATCGGCATGCGGGTCTCCGAGGACGACGAGATCACCGGTATCGACCAGGCCGAGCACGCCGAGACCGCATACGACTTCAGCGGCGCCGGCGGCGGTGCCGCCAGGACCACCGCCGCCCCGGCCGCCGTGGCCGGCGCCGAGAGCAGGAAGGTGGACGCATGAAGCTCATCACCGCCGTCGTGAAGCCGCACCGGCTCGACGAGATCAAGGAGGCCCTGCAGGCCTTCGGAGTGCACGGCCTCACGGTCACCGAGGCCAGCGGCTACGGCCGGCAGCGGGGCCACACCGAGGTCTACCGGGGCGCCGAGTACACCGTCGACCTCGTTCCCAAGATCCGCATCGAGGTGCTGGTCGAGGACGACGACGCCGAGCAGCTGATCGACGTCATCGTCAAGGCGGCCCGCACCGGCAAGATCGGCGACGGCAAGGTCTGGTCCCTGCCGGTCGAGACGGCCGTGCGGGTCCGGACCGGCGAACGCGGCCCGGACGCGCTCTGACAAGGGAAGACGGGAGTCGCCGGGTGACGCGTACGGACGTGCGGGAAGAAGCGGAGGACCCGGGACCCGGCGGCTACGCGGCGGCCCGGCTGCGCCTCCTCACCGAGGGGGCGCGGTCCGGGCCGTCACGCCGTGCGGCCCTCGCGGACCTGACCGACGAGTGGCTGGCCGGCCTGTTCACCGGGGCGGCCGGGGGACTCGCAGGCGTCTCGCTGGTCGCCGTCGGCGGCTACGGCCGCGGCGAGCTGTCCCCGCGCAGCGACCTGGACCTGCTCCTGCTGCACGACGGCAGCGACGCCAAGGCGGTCGCCGAACTCGCCGACCGCCTCTGGTACCCGGTCTGGGACCTGGGCCTGGCCCTCGACCACTCCGTGCGCACCCCGGCCGAGGCGCGCGGGACGGCCGGCGAGGACCTCAAGGTCCAGCTCGGCCTGCTGGACGCCCGGCACCTCGCCGGCGATCTCGGCCTCACCACCGGGCTGCGCACGGCAGTCCTCGCCGACTGGCGCAACCAGGCCCCCAGGCGCCTCCCCGAACTCCAGCAACTGTGCGCCGAACGCGCCGAGCGCCAGGGTGAGCTGCAGTACCTCCTGGAGCCGGACCTGAAGGAGGCGCGCGGCGGGCTGCGGGACGCCACCGCCCTGCGCGCCGTCGCCGCCTCCTGGCTCGCCGACGCCCCGCGCGAGGGCCTCGCCGACGCCCGGCGCCGGCTGCTCGACGTCCGCGACGCGCTGCACCTGGCGACCGGGCGCGCCACCGACCGGCTCGCGCTGCAGGACCAGGACCAGGTGGCGGCCGGGCTCGGGCTGCTCGACGCCGACACGCTGCTGCGGCAGGTGTACGAGGCCGCGCGGGTCATCTCGTACGCCGGCGATGTCACCTGGCGTGAAGTGGGGCGTGTGCTACGGTCGCGCGCCGTACGGCCGCGGCTGCGCGCACTGGCGGGGGAGCGCGGCGACTTCCTCAGAAGGGCGGTGGCGGGCGACAGGAGGACGCCGGGCGGGAAGCAGCCCGCCGAGAGGTCCCCGCTGGCGGAAGGGGTCGTGGAGCAGGACGGCGAGGTGGTACTCGCCCGCGCCGCGCGCCCCGAGCGTGATCCCGTGCTTCCGCTGCGCGCCGCGGCCGCCGCCGCGCAGGCCGGACTTCCGCTCTCCCTGCACGCCGTCCGGCGCATGGCGGCCGCCGTGCGTCCCCTGCCCACGCCCTGGCCCGCCGAGGCCCGCGAGCAGCTGGTGACCCTGCTGGGCTCCGGCCGCCCCACCGTCGAGGTCTGGGAGGCGCTGGAGGCCGAGGGCCTGATCACCCGGCTGCTGCCCGACTGGGAGCGGGTGCGCTGCCGCCCGCAGCGCAACGCCGTGCACCTGTGGACCGTCGACCGGCACCTCGTCGAGACCGCCGTCCGCGCCTCCGCCTTCACCCGCCGGGTCGGCCGCCCCGACCTGCTGCTGGTCGCCGCGCTGCTGCACGACATCGGCAAGGGCTGGCCCGGCGACCACTCCGTGGCCGGCGAGATCATCGCCAAGGACGTCGCCGCCCGCATCGGCTTCGACCGCGCCGACGTCGCCGTCCTCGCCACCCTCGTACGGCACCACCTGCTGCTCGTCGAGACCGCCACCCGGCGCGACCTGGACGACCCGGCCACCGTGCGGTCCGTCGCCGAGGCGGTCGGCACGCAGGGCACCCTGGAGCTGCTGCACGCCCTCACCGAGGCCGACGCCCTCGCGACCGGGCCGGCCGCCTGGTCGTCCTGGCGCGGCTCCCTCGTCGCCGACCTGGTGAGACGGGTCTCGGCGGTCCTCGCCGGGGACGCCCCCGAGGAGCCCGAGCCCGCCGCGCCCACCGCCGAGCAGGAGCGGCTCGCCCTCGAGGCGGTCGCCACCGGCGGGCCCGTGCTGGCCCTGCGCGCGCAGACCGGACCGCCGGCCGAGGAGTCGGCCGGGGACTTCGAACCGCTCGGCGTGGAGCTGCTGATCGCCGTACCGGACCAGCCGGGCGTGCTGCCCGCGGTGGCCGGCGTGCTGGCCGTGCACCGCCTGACGGTCCGCGCGGCCGAGCTGCGCGCGATGGACCTCCCGGCCGGCGTCGAGGGCTCCGTGCTGCTGCTGGACTGGCGGGTCGCCGCCGAGTACGGCTCCCTGCCGCAGGCCGCCCGGCTCCGCGCCGACCTGGTCCGCGCCCTGGACGGCTCCCTGGACGTCGCCGGCCGGCTCGCCGAGCGGGACGCCGCCTACCCCCGGCGCCGGGGCGTGGTCGCGCCCCCGCCGCGGGTGACCGTCCACCCGGCCGCGTCCCGCCTGGCCACGGTGATCGAGGTGCGCGCGCAGGACGCGCCGGGGCTGCTGTTCCGCATCGGGCGGGCGCTGGAGGACGCGCGGGTCCGGGTGCGCAGCGCGCACGTGTCCACGCTGGGCGCCAACGCCGTCGACGCCTTCTACGTGACGGATCCCACGGGCACGCCCCTGCCGGGCGAGGAGGCGGACGCGGTGGCGCGGAGGCTGGAAGGGGCGCTGCGGGGATGACCGGCGGCCCGCCCCGGGCCGTGTTCGCCCGACGCGGTCCCCGCGCGGGGTCGAGCCGCCGCGCGGCACGGGCCGCCGGTCCCGGCCGGCGGCGGGCCGGTTCCCCGCCCGCCGCATGCGGCGGGCGGGGACCATTCGCCTGCCGGGCCGGATACCCTGGAAGACGCTCAGAACTGCCCCCGACTCCGAGGACCGACGCCGCCGTGTTCGACACTCTCTCCGATCGCCTTTCAGCGACCTTCAGGAATCTGCGCGGCAAGGGGCGCCTGAGCGAAGCGGACATCGACGCCACGGCGCGCGAGATCCGCATCGCGCTGCTCGAGGCGGACGTGGCGCTGCCGGTCGTCCGGAGCTTCATCAAGAACGTCAAGGAGCGTGCCCTCGGCGCCGAGGTCTCGCGGGCGCTGAACCCGGCCCAGCAGGTCCTCAAGATCGTCAACGAGGAACTGGTCACCATCCTCGGCGGCGAGACCCGCCGGCTGCGCTTCGCCAAGCAGCCGCCGACCGTGATCATGCTGGCGGGCCTGCAGGGCGCCGGCAAGACCACGCTCGCGGGCAAGCTCGGCAAGTGGCTCAAGGAGCAGGGCCACTCGCCGCTGCTGGTCGCCTGCGACCTGCAGCGGCCGAACGCCGTGAACCAGCTCGGCGTGGTCGCCGAGCGGGCCGGGGTCGCGGTGTACGCGCCCGAGCCGGGCAACGGCGTCGGCGACCCGGTCAAGGTCGCCAGGGACTCCATCGACTTCGCCAGGTCCAAGGTCCACGACATCGTGATCGTGGACACCGCCGGCCGCCTCGGCATCGACCAGGAGATGATGCAGCAGGCCGCGGACATCCGGGACGCGGTCTCCCCGGACGAGATCCTGTTCGTCGTCGACGCGATGATCGGCCAGGACGCCGTCAACACGGCCGAGGCCTTCCGCGACGGCGTCGGCTTCGACGGCGTGGTGCTCTCCAAGCTCGACGGCGACGCCCGCGGCGGTGCGGCCCTGTCGATCCGCCAGATCACCGGCAAGCCGATCATGTTCGCGTCGAACGGTGAGAAGCTCGACGACTTCGACGCCTTCCACCCGGACCGGATGGCCTCCCGCATCCTCGACATGGGTGACCTGCTCACCCTGATCGAGCAGGCGGAGAAGACGTTCAGCCAGGAAGAGGCCCAGAAGATGGCCTCCAAGCTGGCGTCCAAGAAGGGCCAGGAGTTCACCCTCGACGACTTCCTGGCCCAGATGGAGCAGGTCCGCAAGATGGGCTCCATCTCCAAGCTGCTCGGCATGCTGCCGGGCATGGGCCAGATCAAGGAGCAGATCAACAACATCGACGAGCGGGACGTCGACCGTACGGCCGCCATCATCAAGTCGATGACCCCGGCCGAGCGCCAGGACCCGACGATCATCAACGGCTCGCGCCGCGCCCGTATCGCGCGTGGTTCCGGCGTCGAGGTCAGCGCGGTGAAGAACCTGGTCGAGCGGTTCTTCGAGGCCCGCAAGATGATGTCCCGCATGGCCCAGGGCGGCGGCATGCCGGGGATGCCCGGGATGCCGGGCATGGGCGGCGGCCCCGGCCGGGCGAAGAAGCAGCAGAAGAAGGCCAAGGGCAAGCAGCGCTCCGGCAACCCGATGAAGCGCAAGCAGCAGGAGCAGGAGGCCGCCGCCCGGCGCGCCGCCGCGGCCCAGGGCGGCAACGCCTTCGGGCTGCCGCAGCAGGGCGGCAAGGACTTCGAACTGCCCGACGAGTTCAAGAAGTTCATGGGCTGACGGCGGCCCGCCCGTACGCTCACGTCACCGGGGGCGGGCCCGCCGGGCGGCGGGGGGGCCCCCCGGGCGGGGGGCCCCCCCGCCCCCCCCCGCCCCCCCCCCCGGCCGGAGCCCCCCCCCCCCCGGCAACA
>NZ_JBITFM010000013.1:0-129868 GCF_044456065.1 Streptomyces sp. NPDC051041 | reverse complement strand
TTTTCCTTCGGCCCGTCTTTTTTAATTTTTTGTTGGGGGGGGGGGGGGCGGGCGGGGCCCCCCCCGGCGGGGGGGCCCCCCCTGGGCGGGGCGGGGCCGCCCCCGGTGACGTGAGCCCGTCCGGCCCGCTACGGCACCCGCGCGATCAGGTACCGGAACACGTTCGGCATCCACACCGTCCCGTCCGGGCGCTGGTACGGGTGCAGGGCCTCGGTCAGCTCCTTGTCGACCTGCTCCCGGCCCGCCGCGGTGACCGCCGCGTCGAACAGCCCCGTCGACAGCAGCCCGCGCACCGCGCTGTCGGTGTCGGCGTACCCGAAGGGGCACGCCACCCGGCCGGAGCCGTCCGGCCTCAGTCCGGCGTGCCGGGCGACCTCCTCCAGGTCGTCCCGCGCGGCGGACCGCCAGCTCCTCGCACCGCGCAGCGGGTCCGCCGGCCCGGTCGCCGCCCGCAGCACCGCCGACGTGGCGCAGCGCTCCGGCGGCCCCCAGCCGGCCAGCACCACGGGCGCCCCCCGCTCGGCGAGCGGCGTCGCCTCCGCGAGCAGCTCACCCAGTCCTTCGGCGTCGCCCGCGCGGCACCCGATCGGCTCGAACGCGGTCACCAGCGTGTACGCGGGCGCGTGCGAGTCCGCCGCGTCCCGGGGGGACCCGTCCACGATCCGGGCGTCCGCCCGCGCGCGCGTGCCCCAGGTCCCGGACGCCCCGGGCAGCAGCCGCTCCCGCGCGAGGGCCAGCCGTTCCGGGGAGGCGGTGTCGACGCCGGTGACCGCGGCGCCCCGGGAGGCCGCCATCAGCAGGGCGAGCCCGGAACCGCAGCCGAGGCCCAGCACCCGTGCGCCGGGGCCCACTTCCAGCCGTTCGTAGACGGCCTCGTAGAGCGGTACGAGCATTCTCTCCTGTATCTCGGACCAGTCACGCGCGCGGGCCCGCAGGTCCACGCGGGGGACGCCCCCCGCGTGAGGTGGATGCTGCCGCACGAGCGTAGGTGTCATATGTAAGCGCCCCATTCCGACGAGAGTTGCCCTGTGCACCATGACGTGGCCTCTGTGCAGTGCGTCCGCACTCCCCCCGTATGCCAGGAAACTCCGGGCCCGGCGTGTCGTCCAGGGGTAGCGGGGCCCGGTTTGCGGGATGCCCGGCCATGTGGCGAGATTTCACATCCCGGCAACCTGGGCCCGTACCATCGCGCCATGGCCAAGGCACCCGTTCTCACGCTCCGGGCGGAGGACTTCCCGCGCTGGTACAGGACCTGATCGGCAAGGCCGAGCCGGCCGACAACGGGCCGGTGCGCGGCACCATGGTCATCCGGCCGTACGGCTACGGGCCGTGGGAGCGGATGCAGGCCGAGATGGACGCCCGGATCAAGCGGACCGGCGCCCGGAACGCCTACTTCCCCCTGCTGATCCCCCAGTCGTACCTCACCCGGGAGGCCGACCACGTCGAGGGCTTCGCGCCCGAGCTGGCCGTGGTCACGCACGGCGGCGGCAAGGACCTGGAGGAGCCCGCGGTCGGCCGGCCCACCTCCGAGATGATCGTCAACGCCTCCTTCGCGAAGTGGGTCCAGAGCTACCGCGACCTGCCCCTGCTCATCAACCAGTGGGCCAACGTGGTCCGCTGGGAGCTGCGGCCCCGGCTCTTCCTGCGGACGACCGAGTTCCTGTGGCAGGAGGGCCACACCGCGCACGCCACCTACGAGGAGGCGCGCGACTTCGCCGCGCGCGTCCACCGCCGGGTCCACGAGGACTTCATGGTGAACGTCCTCGCCATGGACGTCGTGCCCGGCCGCAAGCCCGCCCGGGAGCGGTTCGCGGGCGCCGTCGACACCCTCACGCTCGAAGGCATGATGGGCGACGGCAAGGCGCTGCAGATGGCCACCAGCCACGAACTGGGCCAGAACTTCGCCAGGGCCTTCAACACCTCGTACCTGTCGAAGGACGGCACGCGGGAGCTGGTCTGGCAGACCTCGTGGGGCTCGACCCCCCGCATGATCGGCGCGCTGGTGATGATGCACGGCGACGACCGCGGCCTGCGGGTCCCGCCGCGGCTGGCGCAGATCCAGGTCGTGGTGCTCGCGGTCAGGGACGACGGGCCGGTTCCGGCGGAGGTCCGCGGGGTCGGCGACCGGCTGCGGGCGGTCGGCGTCCGGGTCCATGCCGACGACCGCACCGACATGCCCTTCGGCCGCCGCGCCGTCGACTGGGAGCTCAAGGGCGTCCCGGTGCGCGTCGAGATCGGCCCGCGCGACCTGGCGGACGGCACCGCGACGCTGGCCCGCCGCATCCCCGGCGGCAAGGAGCCGGTGGCCGTCGACGGCCTCGCGGACCTGCTCCCCGGGATCCTGGAGGAGGACCAGGCGCTGCTGCCGGCGCAGGCCCGGGAGCGCCGCGAGTCCCGGACGTTCGACGTGACGACGGTCGGGGAGGCCGTCGAGGCCGCCACCGCCGGCGGCTGGGCGCGCATCCCGTGGACCCTGCTCGGCGAGGAGGGCGAGGCCAAGCTGGCCGAACACGCGGTGACCGTACGCTGTCTGGTCGCCGAGGACGGGTCGGTGCCGGACGACGGCGACGCACCCGGTAACGTCGCGATCGTCGCCCGCGCCTACTGAGCGGCGCCTTCTTCGCGGGAGCGGCCGAAAGGCCTCTTGCGCCCCCGCGGACACGGCCACTCCGGCGCGCACACAGCGGCTACGCGCCGGGGCGTACGTCAGGCTACGCACCGGCTTGGCACGAGCTGTGAGGCTTCTCCGCAGTTCAGCGCACCCGCCCTCGTCGGGGCACATCAGCGGCAACTGACGGGTACGTGCAAATTATTTGAGATGCCCCGGAATAGGAACACGGCGGCACCCCGGCTCGTTGCCATTACGTGAGCACGACACCACCTGTTCTCGCCGCAGAGCTGGCGCAGGCGTGGGCCGACATTCAGCGGTACCACCCCGAGCTGCCCGATCTTGCCGCGCCCGAGTCCCTGATCGGAGAGTCGTCGTCCGCCTGCGGGCACGAGCTCTCCTTCGAGCGACTGCTCCATGAGGCAGTCCACGGCATCGCCGCCGCGCGCGGAGTCCGCGACACCTCCCGCGCCGGCCGCTACCACAACCGCAGATTCCTCGCGATCGCCGAGGAGCTGGGCCTGGACCACCCCGAGGAACCGCATCCCAGCAGCGGCTTCTCGCTGGTCACGCTCACCCCCGAGGCGAAGCGCCGCTACCGTACGACGATCGAACGCCTCCAGCGCGCGCTGAAGGCCCACTCGGCCGCGACCTCGTCCGACACCTCCCGCACCTTCCGCGGCCCGGCCGCCCGCCACGGCTCCTCCGGCGGCGGCGTCCGCGTCAAGGCGGTCTGCGACTGCGGCCGCAACGTCCGGGTCGTCCCGTCGGTCCTGGCCCAGGCCCCGATCGTGTGCGGCGGCTGCGGCAAGCCCTTCCGCATCCCGGAACCGGAGGTCGTGGGCGCGGGGGCGCGCTGACGCGCTCGCACCGGCATCTCGTGGCTGCCGGTCGAGCACGCGACGCGTGGGGCGCCGTCGGGGGGCGCCCCGCGGCCCCGGGCGGCGCACCCGGCGTACGGTCACCGCGACGCCGGGTGCCCCTCCGGCCGGTCCTGCCGCGCCCCTCGGCTCGGAGCGGCCCGTGGGGTATGGCACAATGGCTAGCTGTACTCGACAGCCGCACAGGACCCCTCTCTCCTCCGGCTGACGCGTCCATCGGGCACTCGGGTACCGCAACCCCACGCGGCCGTCTCGCCGTGCCCCACCACGTCAATTCCAGGAGAACCCACTCCCGTGGCAGTCAAGATCAAGCTGAAGCGTCTGGGCAAGATCCGTTCGCCTCACTACCGCATCGTCGTCGCCGACTCCCGTACCCGCCGTGACGGCCGGGCCATCGAGGAGATCGGCAAGTACCACCCGACGTACAACCCGTCGGTGATCGAGGTCGACAGCGAGCGTGTGGCGTACTGGCTCTCCGTCGGCGCTCAGCCCACCGAGCCCGTGCTCGCCATCCTGAAGAAGACCGGCGACTGGCAGAAGTTCAAGGGCGAGCCCGCCCCCGCGCCGCTGCTGCAGCCGGCCGAGAAGCCCGCGCGTCCGTCCTTCGAGGCGCTCGCCGGCGAGGACGAGGGCAAGGGCGAGGCGATCACCCAGAAGAAGAAGGCTGAGAAGAAGGACGAGGCGTCCGCCGAGTCCGAGTCGACCGAGGCCTGAGGATGCTTGAGGAGGCTCTTGAGCACCTCGTGAAGGGCATCGTCGACAACCCTGACGATGTGCAGGTCGCCTCGCGCAACCTGCGTCGCGGACGTGTGCTCGAGGTCCGGGTGCACCCGGACGACCTCGGCAAGGTGATCGGCCGCAACGGCCGCACCGCACGTGCTCTGCGCACCGTCGTGGGCGCCATCGGCGGCCGCGGTGTCCGGGTCGACCTCGTCGATGTGGACCACGTCCGCTGACGCTTCGCAGCACCGGCTCGGGCCGGGGAGGGCCGCTGGGCCGTCCCCGGCCCGTAGTCGTTCCAGACAGGAGATCTTCACAAGTGCAGCTGGTAGTCGCACGGATCGGCCGCGCTCACGGCATCAAGGGCGAGGTCACCGTGGAGGTACGTACCGACGAGCCGGAGCTCAGGCTCGCCCCCGGCGCCGTCCTGGCCACCGATCCCGCGTCCGTGGGACCGCTGACCATCGCGAGCGGCCGTGTGCACAGCGGCCGTCTCCTCCTGCGCTTCGAGGGCGTCGCCGACCGCAACGCGGCCGAGGCCCTGCGCAACACCCTCCTGATCGCCGACATCGACCCGGACGAACTGCCCGAGGACGAGGACGAGTACTACGACCACCAGCTGATCGACCTCGACGTCGTCACCAAGGACGGTGTGGAGGTCGGCCGGATCACCGAGATCTCGCACCTGCCCGCGCAGGACCTGTTCGTCGTGGAGCGCCCGGACGGCAGCGAGGTCTTCATCCCGTTCGTCGAGGAGATCGTCACCGAGATCGACCTCGACGAACAGCGGGCGGTCGTCGACCCGCCGCCCGGCCTGATCGACGACCGGGCCGAGATCGCCTCCTCCCGGGAAGAAGTCTGATGCGGCTCGACGTCGTCACGATCTTCCCCGAGTACCTGGACCCCCTGAACGTCTCCCTGGTCGGCAAGGCCCGCGCGCGCGGGCAGCTGAACGTGCACGTGCACGACCTGCGCGACTGGACGCACGACCGGCACAACACCGTCGACGACACGCCGTACGGCGGCGGCCCCGGCATGGTCATGAAGACCGGGCCGTGGGGAGAGGCGCTGGACTCCGTCCTGGCGGACGGCTACGAGACGGGCTCCCGCGAGCCCGCCCTCGTCGTGCCCACGCCCAGCGGCCGCCCCTTCACCCAGGAACTCGCCGTCCACCTCTCCGAGCGGCCCTGGCTGATCTTCACGCCCGCCCGCTACGAGGGCATCGACCGCCGCGTCGTCGACGAGTACGCCACCCGCATGCCCGTCTACGAGGTCTCCATCGGCGACTACGTCCTGGCCGGCGGCGAGGCGGCCGTCCTGGTCGTCACGGAGGCCGTGGCCCGGCTGCTGCCCGGTGTCCTCGGCAACGCCGAGTCCCACCGGGACGACTCCTTCGCGCCCGGCGCCATGGCCAACCTCCTGGAGGGGCCCGTCTACACCAAGCCGCCCGAGTGGCGCGGCCGGGGCATCCCGGAGGTGCTGCTCAGCGGCCACCACGGAAGGATCGCCCGCTGGCGCCGGGACGAGGCCCTGCGCCGTACGACGGTCCACCGGCCCGACCTCATCGAGCGCTGCGACCCCAAGGCCTTCGACAAGAAGGACCGCGAGACGCTGTCCGTCCTGGGCTGGGAACCGGACCCGGAGGGGGAGCCGTACGGCCGATTTTGGCGCAGGGTCGACGGCGTGGAAGAATAGGCCGCTGCTGTGCGCCCGTCCGGCGCGCGCCCCTGCCGCAGGGGGACACGACGCCCGCCCCGACCCGCGCAGCCCTGATCCGAAACCCCTAGTTTCCGTTGATGACCTGCGGCATCAGCGAAGAAAGCAGACGAAATGTCCCACCTGCTCGACACCGTCGACGCCGCGTCGCTGCGCAGCGACATCCCGGACTTCCGCCCGGGCGACACCGTCAACGTCCACGTCCGCGTCATCGAGGGCAACCGCTCCCGTGTGCAGCAGTTCAAGGGCGTGGTCATCCGCCGCCAGGGCTCCGGCGTGCGCGAGACCTTCACGGTCCGCAAGGTCTCCTTCTCCGTCGGCGTCGAGCGCACCTTCCCGGTGCACACCCCGATCGTGGAGAAGATCGAGCTCGTCACCCGCGGTGACGTGCGCCGCGCCAAGCTGTACTACCTGCGCGAGCTGCGCGGCAAGGCGGCGAAGATCAAGGAGAAGCGCGAGAGCTGAGCGCTCTCCGGGGTTCACGGCGGGGCCGGATAGCATCTGGCCCCGATGGACACCGAAGCACAGCCGACGGAGCGCGACCGCTCCTCCCGCCCCTCCGGCTCCGAGGAGATCCCGGAGCCCGAGGGGCCGGGGGGACGGTCGCGTTTCGCGTTGGCGGCGCGGACCGCCGACTGGCTCCCGGGCGGCGGGATCTCCCTGACCCTGCTGGTCTGCCTGCTGTTCCTGCTGCTGTTCAGCACGTTCGTGGCGCAGCCGTTCCAGATTCCCAGCGGATCCATGGAGCGCGGACTGAGGATCGGCGACCGCGTCCTCGTGAACAAGTTGGCGTACCGTTTCGGTGCCGAGCCGCACCGCGGCGACATCGTCGTCTTCGACGGCACCGGCACCTTCGGGCACGGCGACTACGTCAAGCGCGTCGTCGGTGCGGGGGGAGACCACGTGGTCTGCTGCGACAGGGAGGGGAGGATCGAGGTGAACGGCCGGTCGGTCGACGAGTCGGCGTTCCTGTACCCCGGCGACAGCCCGTCCACCGTGCGCTTCGACGTCGTCGTGCCGGACGGCACCCTCTTCGTCCTGGGCGACCACCGCAGCGACTCCAGCGACTCGCGCGACCACCTGGGCTCGCCGGGCGGCGGCATGGTCCCCGTCGACGACGTCATCGGCCGCGCCGAGGCGATCGTGTGGCCGCTCGGCCACGCCACCCGGCTGCGCCGGCCCGACGCCTACGCGCGCGTGCCCGCCGCGGAGGGCGCCCATGGGTAACCGCGGCAAACCGCGCGGGGCGCCCGCCGACCCCGCGGAGAACCCGCTGCCCACCGGGGACCGGCGCGCCGGCGGCCCGGCCCGCGGCCGCACCCGCGCGGAGCGGCGCAAACTGCAGCGCAAGGTCAAGCGGCGCCGCAGGCGCAGCGCGGTCAAGGAGATCCCCCTCCTCGTCGGCGTCGCCGTCCTCATAGCGCTCGTTCTGAAGACGTTCCTGCTCCAGGCCTTCGTCATCCCGTCGGGTTCCATGGAGCAGACGATCCGGATCGGCGACCGGGTGCTGGTGGACAAGCTCACCCCGTGGTTCGGCGCCAGGCCGCAGCGCGGGGACGTCGTCGTCTTCCGCGACCCCGGCGGCTGGCTCCAGGACGAGCAGCCCACCAGGAAGGACGACCCGGTCGTCGTCAAGCAGGCCAAGCAGGCGCTCACCTTCATCGGCCTGCTGCCGTCCGAGGACGAGCAGGACCTGATCAAGCGGGTCGTCGGCGTCGGCGGGGACCGCGTCACGTGCTGTGACGCGCAGGGGCGGGTCACCGTCAACGGCGTTCCCCTGAACGAGGACTACCTGTACCCCGGCAACGCCCCGTCCGCGACGCGGTTCGACGTCACCGTCCCCGAGGGGCGGCTGTGGGTGATGGGCGACCACCGGTCCAACTCCGCCGACTCGCGCTCCCACCAGGACACCGGCCACGGCGGCACGGTCTCCGAGGACGGCGTGGTGGGACGGGCCATGGTGATCGCCTGGCCGCTGGACCACTGGAGCACGCTGCAGGAGCCGGAAACCTACGCGGCCGTGGCCGACTCGGCCGCCGGGTCGGCCGCTGCTCCCCGGCTGTCGCATAGGGTTGCCTCCGACGATTCGAACAGAACGATCCAGCTCCCGAGCCCTGCGGAACTCCCGCTCGTTATGGGAGTGGTGGGCCTGCGCCGCATACGGAGCAGGCGGCGGCACAGAGTAAGGAGTTGGCGTGGGGGATGTGGCGGTTGGCGCACGGTCCGGACACGACGGCGAGGAACACCGTGGACGCCCCGGGGAGGCGGCCCCCCCGGCCGCGGACGGCGCCGTCGCCTCAGGGAACGACTCCAAGGCGGCCGAGGACGGCACGATGACGGACGAACAGACCAGGGGCGAGGGCGGACGGGAACCGGACCGGACGTCCTCCCAGCAGAGGAAGCAGCGTTCCTTCTGGAAGGAACTGCCCATCCTGATCGGTATCGCGCTGGTGCTGGCGCTGCTGATCAAGACGTTCCTGGTGCAGGCGTTCTCGATCCCCTCCGACTCGATGCAGAACACCCTCCAGCAGGGTGACCGGGTCCTGGTCGACAAGCTCACCCCGTGGTTCGGCTCCGAGCCCGAGCGCGGCGAGGTCGTCGTCTTCCACGACCCCGACGACTGGCTGGCGGGCGAGCCGACCACCGAGCCGAACGCGCTGCAGACCTTCCTCAGCTGGATCGGCCTGATGCCGTCCCCGTCGGAGAAGGACCTCATCAAGCGGGTCGTCGGGGTCGGCGGCGACACGGTCGAGTGCAGGAACACCGGCCCGCTGAGGGTCAACGGCAAGGCGCTGGACGAGCCGTACGTCTATCCCGGCAACACGCCGTGCAGCATGGACGACCAGGGCGGCCAGTTCAAGGTGAAGGTGCCCGAGGGCTACGTCTGGGTCATGGGCGATCACCGGCAGAACTCGCGGGACTCGCGCTACAACCAGTCCGACCGGCACAGCGGCATGGTTCCGGTGAAGGAGGTCGTCGGACGGGCCGTCGTCATCGCCTGGCCGGTCACCCGCTGGAGCACCCTGCCGGTTCCGCCCACGTTCGACCAGCCGGGCCTGGACGAGCAGACGGCGGCCGCCGCCCTGACGGTCGCGCCCCAGGGACTCGCCCTCGCCGGCGTGGTGCCGGTGGCGCTGTGGCGCCGCCGGCGGATCACGGTGGCGAACACGCGCTGAGGAAGCGTCCTTGGACGGGGCCGGGCAGCGGTACGCGCTGTACCGCCTGTTCCCGGCCGGTTCCCCCGGCTGCGGCCGGTCCCGCGAGGGCCGCGCGGAGCGCGTGGCCCGGTTCCCGCCGGGAGGGCTGACCGGGTCGGGTACCGCCGGGTAGGGTGCGGATCCATGGGTGGTGAGAGCACGACGCGTACGGCCCCGCGCGGCGGCGGCACGAACACGGGCCCGGCGGGCGGCCGGACCGGACAGCGGCTGTCCGGGCTGGCCGTCGCGCTGGGCCTGGTGCTGTTCCTCGGCGGGTTCGCCTGGGGGGCGGTGCTCTACCGGCCGTACACCGTGCCGACCAGCTCCATGGCGCCGACGATCGACGCGGGCGACCGGGTGCTGGCGCAGCGGATCGACGGCGAGGCGGTCCGGCGCGGCGACGTCGTGGTCTTCCAGGACGCGACCTGGGCCGACGCGCCGATGGTCAAGCGCGTGGTGGCCGTCGGCGGCGACACCGTGTCCTGCTGCCAGGACGGCAGGCTGCGGGTCAACGGCAAGGAGATCGACGAGCCGTACCTGCCCGAGGGCACGCCGGCCGAGCTCGGCGGCTTCCCGGCGGTGACGGTCCCCGAGGGGCGGCTGTTCCTGCTCGGCGACGAGCGGGACACCTCCGTGGACTCCACCGCCCACCTCACGGACGCCGCCGGCGGCACGGTGTCGCGCGACGACGTGGACGGCCGGGTCGACGCCGTCGTCTGGCCCATGGACGGCATGCTGGAGCGGCCCACCGGTTTCCAGGCGCTCGGCGCGCTCTCCTCGCCGGGACCGCTGCGCACGATCGTCGCGCTGGTGGTCGCCGGGGCCGTGCTGATCTTCGCCGGGGCCGCGTACGGCCCCCTCGCCCAGCGGATCGGAGCCGCCCGCGGCCGGGCGAGGACGGAGCCGGCCGGTGCCCGCTGAGGCGACGCGGACGGGCCGGGACGCGTACGGGGGCGGCCTGCGCAAGGTGGCCCGGGTGGTGCTGCTCGATCCGCGGGACCGCATCCTGCTGCTGCACGGCCACGAGCCGGACGACCCGGCCGACGACTGGTGGTTCACGCCCGGCGGCGGAGTGGAGGGCGACGAGACCCGTGAACAGGCCGCTCTGCGGGAACTCGCCGAGGAGACCGGCATCACCGAGGTCGAGCTCGGCCCGGTGCTGTGGCGGCGGAGGTGCTCCTTCCCGTTCGCGGGCCGCCGCTGGGACCAGGACGAGTGGTACTACCTGGCCCGGACCGCCCGGACGGCGATCGCGGCAGCGGGCCTGACCGAGCTGGAGCGGCGCAGCGTCGCCGGAGCGCGCTGGTGGACGTGTCAGGAACTGACCGGGACACATGAGACGGTGTATCCGACCAGACTCGCCGAGCTGCTGCGCACGCTGCTCGACGAAGGTCCTCCCGCCCGGCCCGTGACCCTGGACACGGAAATCGTCTAGGGGTTCGCGGGACTGGCGCACAATGGTGGGACCGCACGGCTGAAGGGGAACATGCCATGAGCGCCGAGGACCTCGAGAAGTACGAGACCGAGATGGAGCTCAAGCTCTACCGGGAGTACCGCGATGTCGTCGGTCTGTTCAAATACGTGATCGAGACCGAGCGGCGCTTCTATCTGACCAACGACTACGAGATGCAGGTGCACTCGGTCCAGGGCGAGGTGTTCTTCGAGGTGTCCATGGCGGACGCCTGGGTGTGGGACATGTACAGGCCGGCTCGCTTCGTGAAGCAGGTGCGCGTCCTCACGTTCAAGGACGTGAACATCGAGGAGTTGAACAAGAGCGATCTGGAACTGCCGAGCGGGTGAGGCCTCCCGGCCGTGAACGCGCGCTTCCGGATCGTGGGCGGGTGCTTCCAGGAGATGGAAGCGCGCCTCCGGGTCGCGGATGTGCGCTTCCGGGCCGCGGGTGACCGTTCCCGGGCCGCGGGTGGCCGTCCCCGGGCCGCGGGCCCGGATGTCGCTCGTACGGGTGGCGGAGTTGTCCACAACCGCGGATCCGTCCACCAAGATCCCACGGCTCGCTGAGCCGCCCTCATCGTTGGCGCCGGAGGTGGTGCCGAGATGAACGCACGAGGTGCGATGGGCAGGTACGGCGAGGACCTGGCCGCGCGGAGGCTGGGCGAGGCCGGGATGACGGTCCTGGAGCGCAACTGGCGCTGCGGCAGGACCGGCGAGATCGACATCGTGGCACGGGACGGGGACGTCCTGGTCGTCTGCGAGGTGAAGACCCGCAGGGACGGCGGCTTCGAACACCCCATGGCGGCGGTGACCCCGCGGAAGGCGGAGCGGCTCAGGCACCTGGCCGAGCGCTGGATCCAGACCCACGGAGGAGCACCGCCCGGCGGGGTGCGCATCGACCTGGTCGGCGTGGTCCTCCCGCAGCGCGGCGCGCCCGTGGTCGAGCACGCACGGGGGGTGGCGTGATGGGTTTCGCGCGCACGTGCTCCGTGGCACTGGTCGGCGTCGAGGGCGTGGTGGTCGAGGTCCAGGCCGACCTGGAACCGGGCGTGGCCGCGTTCACCCTGGTCGGGCTCCCGGACAAGAGCCTGACGGAGAGCCGGGACCGGGTGCGGGCGGCGGTGGTGAACTCGGGGGCGTCCTGGCCGCAGAAGAAGCTGACGGTGGGGCTGAGCCCGGCGTCCGTGCCGAAGGCGGGCAGCGGCTTCGACCTGGCGGTCGCCTGCGCGGTCCTCGGCGCCGCCGAACGGATCGACCCGGAGGTGCTCGCCGACATCGTGATGATCGGGGAGCTGGGCCTGGACGGGCGGGTACGGCCCGTCCGGGGCATCCTGCCGGCGGTGCTGGCCGCGGCGGACGCGGGCTGCGAGCAGGTGGTCGTGCCGGAATGCGCGGCCGCCGAGGCCTCCCTGGTCCCCGGCGTGTCCGTGCTGGGCGTCCGCAGCCTGCGCCAGCTGATCGCCGTCCTCGCCGACGAACCCGTGCCCGACGAGGAACGGGACGGACCGGGCCGCCCGGACCCGCTGCTCACCGGTCTGCGGGCGCCCGGCACGGGCGTGGCCACGGGGCTGCGCGGCATGGGCGCCGCGCAGCCGGACCACGGTCACGACCTCGCCGACGTCGTCGGCCAGATCTCGGCGCGCACCGCGGTGGAGGTGGCCGCGGCGGGCGGGCACCACCTGTTCCTGGAGGGCCCACCGGGCGCCGGCAAGACGATGCTGGCCGAACGGCTGCCCGCCGTCCTGCCCCGGCTCGGCCGGGAGGAGTCCCTGGAGGTCACGGCGGTGCACTCGGTGGCCGGACTGCTGCCCCCGGGCAAACCCCTGATCGACGTGGCTCCCTACTGCGCTCCGCACCACTCGGCGACGATGCAGGCGCTCGTCGGCGGCGGCCCCGGCATCGCCCGGCCCGGTGCGGTGTCCCTCTCCCACCGGGGCGTCCTCTTCCTGGACGAGGCACCCGAATTCAGCGGCCACGCCCTCGACGCCCTGCGGCAGCCCCTGGAGGCGGGGCACGTCGTGATCGCACGCAGCACGGGCGTCGTGCGCTTCCCCGCGAAGTTCCTCATGGTGCTCGCGGCCAACCCCTGCCCCTGCGGCCGTTTCTCGCAGCGGGACGGTCTCTGCGAGTGCCCGCCCTCGGCGATCCGCCGCTACCAGGCCCGGCTGTCGGGACCGCTGCTGGACCGGGTCGACCTGCGCGTGGAGGTGGACCGGGTCACGCGCACCGAACTGGCCCGGCGCGGCACCCCGGGCGAATCCACCGCAACGGTCGCCGCGCGGGTGCGGGCGGCCCGGGAACGGGCCGCGGCGCGGCTGGCCGGCACTCCGTGGCGCACCAACAGCGAGGTTCCCGGACGTGAGCTGCGCAGCCGCTGGCATGCCGCTCCCGGTGCGCTGGACGAGGCGGAGCGAAGCCTGGAACGGGGCGTCCTCACCGCCCGCGGACTCGACCGCGTGCTGCGGGTCGCCTGGACCGTCGCGGACCTCGTCGGGCACGGCCGGCCCGACGCGGCGGACGTCGCCCTGGCGCTGCAACTGCGCACCGGCGTGCCGCGGGGCGTGCCGATGGCCATCGGGGCACTGACGTGATCCCCGAGGAGGACGCGGACGGCGAGCTGCTCCGGCGGGTCCTCCTCACGCGGGTCATCGAACCCGGTGACGAGACCGGTGGGCGGTGGGTGCGGGAGTGGGGGACCGGCGAGGTGGTGCGGCGGCTGCGGGACGGGGGACCGCCGTTGCCCGGGGTGAGCGGGAAACGGTGGGAAGGGCTGCGGGCGCGGGCCGAGCGGGCCGAGCCGCGCCGGGACCTCGCCGTCGCACGGCGGGCGGGCGCGAGGTTCGTCCGCCCCGGGGACGCCGAGTGGCCGGGACAGCTCGACGACCTGGGGGACGCCCGGCCCCTCGGACTGTGGGTCCGGGGCGCGCCCAGTGTGCGGATGTGGGCGCTGAGGTCCGTCGCCGTCGTGGGCGCCCGGGCCTGCACCGAGTACGGGGCCCACATGGCGGCCACCCTCGCCGCCGGCCTCGCCGAACGCGGCTGGGTCGTGGTGTCCGGCGGCGCCTACGGAGTCGACGGCGCCGCCCACCGGGGCGCCCTCGGCGCGCGCGGCGCCACCGTCGCGGTCCTCGCCGGCGGCGTCGACCGGCCCTACCCGCGCGGACACACCGAGTTGATCACCAGGATCGCGGAACAGGGACTGGTGATCGGCGAGCTGCCGCCGGGGGACCACCCGACACCGAGCCGGTTCGTCCTGCGGAACCGGGTGATCGCCGCGCTCACCCGGGGCACCGTGGTCGTCGAGGCCGCCTACCGCAGTGGCTCCCTGGCCACGGCACGGGCCGCGCAGCGTCTGGGCCGTCACACGATGGGAGTACCCGGCCCGGCCACCAGCGGGCTCTCCGCCGGGGTGCACGAACTCCTGCGGGGGGAGGCCGTGCTCGTCACCGACGCCGCGGAGGTCGTCGAACTGGTCGGCGACATGGGGGAACTGGCCCCTGACCGGCACGGGCCGGTGCTGCCCAGGGACCTGCTGGAGCCGTCCGCCCGCCAGGTGCTGGCCGCGCTGCCGGCCCACCGGACGGCGACGGCGGCCGAGATCGCACGCGGCGCGCAGACCAGTGCGGACGACGCGATCGCGAGACTGTACGAGCTGCGCGCACTCGGATACGTCGAACGACATGGCGACGACTGGAAGTTGACACGCCAGGCGATGATCTCCGTCCGGGCCGGCCGGCACCCCGGCTGACCACGCCCGTTCGGCCGTCCGGGGGATCCCGACACCCTTGCGAATTCGCGCAGTTGGGTTATTCGCGGACTGCCTCCCCGCCGTGGCGGTGCCCTGTCGGGGCGTCCAGATGAACGTATCTGCGCATGGCCGGAGCCCCGTCCTTAGCGCACCGCCACGCTCCAGTCACGCTACGCTCACAAGGATTCCGATCGACGACAGACATCTCCCCACCCGGCGACAGCGCCCCGGGAACCACCAGTCCGCGACAGACACCAGTTCACGGCAGAACGGCACAAGGCGACGAATGCCCCAGCACACCTCCGGGTCCGACCGGGCGGCGATCCCCCCAGCCGCCCGCGACGGTGGCAGCGTGCGGCCGCCCGCTCCCTCGACGCTCGACGAGCTGTGGCGGTCGTACAAGGCGACGGGGGACGAGCGGCTGCGGGAGCAGCTGATCCTCCACTACTCGCCGCTCGTGAAGTACGTCGCGGGCCGGGTCGGCGTAGGCCTGCCGCCCAACGTCGAGCAGGCCGACTTCGTCTCCTCCGGGGTGTTCGGGCTGATCGACGCGATCGAGAAGTTCGACCTCGACCGGGAGATCAAGTTCGAGACGTACGCGATCACGCGGATCCGGGGCGCGATGATCGACGAACTGCGGGCACTGGACTGGATCCCCCGGTCGGTCCGGCAGAAGGCGCGCAACGTCGAGCGGGCGTACGCCACGCTGGAGGCGCGCCTCAGGCGGACGCCGACGGAGAGCGAGGTGGCAGCAGAGATGGGGATCGCGGTGGAGGAGCTCCACGCGGTCTTCAGCCAGCTGTCGCTGGCGAACGTGGTGGCCCTGGAGGAGCTGCTGCACGTCGGGGGCGAGGGCGGCGGCCGGCTGAGTCTCATGGACACGCTGGAGGACACCGCCGCCGACGACCCGGTGGAGGTGGCCGAGGACCGCGAGCTGCGGCGGTTCCTGGCCCGGGCGATCAACACGCTGCCCGAGCGGGAGAAGACCGTCGTCACGCTGTACTACTACGAGGGGCTGACGCTCGCCGAGATCGGCAACGTGCTGGGCGTCACGGAGAGCCGGGTCAGCCAGATCCACACCAAGTCCGTGCTGCAGCTGCGGGCGAAACTGTCCGGCTTCGGGCGCTGAACGGGGCAGTGGCTCCCACCGCGGATGGTCCGTCCGTAAAGTGGTCGACGTGCCAAGGATTCGAGCGGCCTCCGTGGCCGAGCACCGGTCGATGCAGCGAGCCGCCCTGCTGGACGCGGCTCGTTCCCTGTTGTCCGAGGGCGGGACGGAGGCGCTGACCTTCCCGGCCCTCGCCGAGCGGACGGGGCTCGCGCGGTCGAGCGTGTACGAGTACTTCCGGTCGCGGGCGGCCGTGGTCGAGGAGCTGTGCGAGGTCGACTTCCCGGTCTGGGCGGCGGAGGTCGAGGCCGCGATGGCCGCGGCCGACGGGCCCGAGGCGAAGGTCGAGGCGTACGTGCGCAAGCAGCTGGAACTGGTCGGTGACCGGCGGCACCGCGCCGTGGTCGCCATCTCCGCGAGTGAGCTGGACGCCGGGGCGCGGGAGAAGATCCGCGCGGCGCACGGCGGACTGGTCGCCATGGTCGTCGAGGCGCTGGGGGCGGTGGGGCACGAGCAGCCCAGGCTGGCGGCGATGCTGCTGCAGGGGGTCGTGGACGCGGCGGTGCGCCGCATCGAGCTGGGCGCGGCGGAGGATCCCGCGGTGATCACGGAAGCAGCCGTGGCCATGGCGCTGCGGGGCGTGCGCGGCTGAGACCGGCCGGCTCGCCGGGGCGCACGGCTGCGGCCGCAGCCGTGCGAGGCCGGCACCGGGCGCGCCGCCGGGCGCGGACGGCTGCGGCGGCGTGCGCGCGGCCGGCGCCCGCCGGCGGCGCGCCGTCTCACGGCGGCAGCGGTACGCCCAGGACCGGCAGCAGTCTCGACGGACCCCTGCGCAGCAGCCACGGCGGCAGCAGGGAGAGCGGGTCCAGGTAGGCGTCGCCCCGGCGCAGGCCCCAGTGCAGGCAACCCCCCGGGCAGTGCGCGCCCGCCGCCTCCACCCTGCCCAGCACCTCCCCGGCGGTCACCTCCCGCCCCTTCTCCACCGACGCCCGTACCGGCTCGTACGTCGTCCGCAGGGGCGGCTCGCCCGTCCCCGTCAGCTCCACCGAGACGACCCCCCTGCCCGCCACCCGGCCGACGAAGGACACCCTGCCGGGCGCCACCGCCCGGACCGGTGTGCCGGGCGGCGCCGCGAGGTCCACTCCGCGATGGCCCCGGCCGTAGGGGGTGGGCGGAGGTTCCCAGGGCCGCAGGACGGCGGGGCGGTCGCCGACCGGCCACACGCGGGCGACGGCGGGCACCGCGGGGCCGCCCGGTGACGGCGGGGGACCGCCGCCCGCCGCCGCCGGCTCCGCCCCCGGCAGGGAAGCCGGCACCAGCAGCGCCAGCAGCCCCAGCCCCGCACAGACACGCACACGTCGCTTCGCTCGCATGGGGGAACCGTGCCGCGAACCACGTGATCATGGCCGGGACCTGTGGACCATTCACCGATTGTGGACAACGGCGTCACCCGGCGCCTCGCCGGTCCCGTACACTTCTGGTGGCGACCCGGGCCACCGGGTCGACTTCGCACGCCCCGGTACGAGGCCGCCACACGGCTCGTATCAGCGCCTCTCGGTCCTTCGCGGCACGGCGCACCGCGGGCGTCAGGCGCGGAAGCCGTCCGGCATCCGCGGCACAACCGGGAAACACGAGGAGAGTACGGCCATGGCCGTCGTCACGATGCGGGAGCTGCTGGAGAGCGGCGTCCACTTCGGTCACCAGACCCGCCGTTGGAACCCGAAGATGAAGCGCTTCATCTTCACCGAGCGCAACGGCATCTACATCATCGACCTGCTCCAGTCGCTGTCGTACATCGACCGCGCCTACGAGTTCGTCAAGGAGACCGTCGCCCACGGCGGCACGGTCATGTTCGTCGGTACCAAGAAGCAGGCGCAGGAGGCCATCGCCGAGCAGGCCACCCGCGTCGGCATGCCCTACGTCAACCAGCGCTGGCTGGGCGGCATGCTCACCAACTTCTCCACCGTCTACAAGCGCCTGCAGCGCCTGAAGGAGCTCGAGCAGATCGACTTCGAGGACGTCGCGTCCTCCGGTCTGACCAAGAAGGAGCTCCTGGTCCTCTCCCGCGAGAAGGCCAAGCTGGAGAAGACCCTCGGCGGTATCCGCGAGATGCAGAAGGTGCCCAGCGCCGTCTGGATCGTGGACACCAAGAAGGAGCACATCGCGGTCGGCGAGGCCCGGAAGCTCAACATCCCGGTCGTCGCCATCCTCGACACCAACTGCGACCCCGACGAGGTCGACTACAAGATCCCGGGCAACGACGACGCGATCCGCTCCGTCACCCTGCTCACCCGCGTGATCGCCGACGCCGTCGCCGAGGGCCTGATGGCCCGCTCCGGTGTCGCCGAGGCCGGCAAGGGCGAGAAGGCCGCGGGCGAGCCGCTCGCCGAGTGGGAGCGCGACCTGCTCGAGGGCGAGAAGAAGGCCGACGAGGCCGAGAAGCCGGCCGAGGCCGAGCAGGCCGCCGAGGCTCCGGCCGCCGAGGCTCCGGCTGCCGAGGCTCCGGCCGCCGAGGCCGAGCAGGCCTGACCGACCCGTCAGCGTCAGTGATGACGGCGGGAGCGGCGACATGAGCCTTCCCTGCCCGCCGGGCAGGGAAGGCGTCCCCACCGCTCCCGCCGTTCACCCGTAGGTCGGCGGCGCGTCACGGCCCTACAGCTTCATGGAGGCCGCGGACCCCGCAGATCTTCGATCTTCCAGACTTCGAGAAAGATTCACAGACTCATGGCGAACTACACCGCCGCCGACGTCAAGAAGCTCCGCGAGCTCACCGGCGCCGGCATGATGGACTGCAAGAAGGCGCTGGACGAGGCCGAGGGCAACGTCGAGAAGGCCGTCGAGGCGCTCCGCATCAAGGGCCAGAAGGGCGTCGCCAAGCGCGAGGGCCGCTCCGCCGAGAACGGCGCCGTCGTCTCGATCATCGCCGACGACAACTCCTCCGGCGTCCTGGTCGAGCTGAAGTGCGAGACGGACTTCGTCGCCAAGGGCGAGAAGTTCCAGGCCGTCGCCAAGGCCATCGCCGAGCACGTCGCGAAGACCTCCCCGGCCGACATCGAGGCCCTGCTCTCCTCCGAGATCGAGCCGGGCAAGACCGTCCAGGCGTTCGTGGACGAGGCCAACGCCAACCTCGGCGAGAAGATCGTCCTGGACCGCTTCGCGCAGTTCTCCGACGGCTTCGTGACCGCCTACATGCACCGCACGATGCCCGACCTGCCCCCGCAGATCGGTGTCCTCGTCGAGTTCGACAAGCCGAACGCCGAGGTCGCCAAGGGCGTCGCCCAGCACATCGCCGCCTTCGCGCCGAAGTACCTCTCCAAGGAGGACGTCCCGGCCGAGGTCGTCGAGGCCGAGCGCCGCATCGCCGAGGAGACCACCCGCGCCGAGGGCAAGCCCGAGGCCGCCCTGCCGAAGATCGTCGAGGGTCGCCTCAACGGCTTCTTCAAGGACGCCACGCTGCTCGGCCAGCCGTACGCGCTGGACAACAAGAAGTCCGTCCAGAAGGTGCTGGACGAGGCCGGTGTCACCCTGAAGCGCTTCGTGCGCATCAAGGTCGGCATCTGAGTCCGTCCCGTGACGGGCGCGCGACCCCGATAGGGTCGACAGCGGTCGTCCGGGTACGCGGTCGAGCACGCGCGCGTGCCGGACGACAGCAGATCTGACGAGGAGGCCATTGCCGCGCATGGGATGCGAACCACGCCCCACCGGCAATGGCCTTCTTCGTATGTGCAACACGTAACAGAGGCGGGATCTCCATGACCACCAAGGCCGAGAAGAGCGACGACGGCAAAGTGCGCGGCCGGTTTCTGCTGAAGCTGTCCGGAGAGGCCTTCTCCGGCGGCGGGGGCCTGGGCGTCGACCCCGACGTGGTGCACGCCATCGCGCGCGAGATCGCGGCCGTCGTACGGGACGGCGCGCAGATCGCGGTCGTCATCGGCGGCGGCAACTTCTTCCGCGGCGCCGAACTGCAGCAGCGTGGCATGGACCGGGCCCGCTCCGACTACATGGGCATGCTCGGCACCGTGATGAACTGCCTCGCCCTGCAGGACTTCCTGGAGAAGGAGGGCGTCGACTGCCGCGTGCAGACCGCCATCACCATGGGGCAGGTCGCCGAGCCGTACATCCCGCTGCGCGCCGTGCGCCACCTGGAGAAGGGCCGCGTGGTCATCTTCGGCGCGGGCATGGGCATGCCGTACTTCTCCACCGACACCACCGCCGCGCAGCGCGCCCTGGAGATCGACGCCGAGGCACTGCTGATGGGCAAGAACGGGGTCGACGGGGTCTACGACTCCGACCCCAAGACCAATCCCGACGCCGTGAAGTTCGACCACCTCGGCTACGGCGAGGTCATCACGCGCGACCTGCGGGTCGCCGACGCCACGGCCATCACGCTGTGCCGCGACAACAAGCTCCCGATCGTGGTCTTCGAGCTTCTGGCGGAGGGCAATATCGCCCGCGCCGTCAAGGGTGAGAAGATCGGCACGCTGGTGGGTGACCAGGGCAGCCGGAACTGACCGGTGAACCGTCCCGTCCACCGGACACCACCTGTCCGGGGGACGGGCGGGACGGCTCCGGGCCGGGGGATGGACAATGTCCTGCCGGTCGGGAACCGTGCAGGAAGAAGACGCGACGCAGCCGGCCGCCGCCCCGAAGAGGAACCGCAGCCGGGCCTACTCAAGACACGCAGGAGCAAGTGGTGATCGAAGAGACCCTCCTCGAGGCCGAGGAGAAGATGGAGAAGGCCGTCGTGGTCGCCAAGGAGGACTTCGCCGCGATCCGCACCGGCCGTGCGCACCCGGCGATGTTCAACAAGATCGTGGCCGATTACTACGGCGCGCCGACGCCGATCAACCAGCTGGCCTCGTTCTCCGTGCCCGAGCCGCGCATGGCCGTGGTGACCCCCTTCGACAAGAGCGCGCTGCGCAACATCGAGCAGGCCATCCGCGACTCCGACCTGGGCGTCAACCCGAGCAACGACGGCAACATCATCCGAGTGGTGTTCCCCGAACTCACCGAGGAGCGCCGCCGCGAGTACATCAAGGTGGCCCGGCACAAGGGCGAGGAGGCCAAGATCTCCATCCGCTCCGTGCGCCGCAAGGCCAAGGACGCCATCGACAAGCTGGTCAAGGACGGCGAGGTCGGCGAGGACGAGGGCCGCCGTGCGGAGAAGGAGCTCGACGACACCACCGCGAAGTACGTCGCCCAGGTGGACGAGCTCCTGAAGCACAAGGAAGCGGAGCTGCTCGAGGTCTGATGAACGACTCTTCCTGGGGGGCGCCGCCACAAGCCGGGTACTGGGGGCCGTCCGAGCAGGGACCCGCTCCGGGGGCAGCCCCGGCGGGTCCCGCGTACGATGCGCGTGACGCGCAGCAGACTCGCCCCATGCCCATCGTGCCCGACGTACCCGAACACGGCGGAGACCAGGATGACGACCGGGGGGCCGCTCGGCTGAGCGGCCCCTTGTTCCGCGACGAGACGCACCAGACCCCGCCGGCGCAGGCCTTCGCGGCGGCGCCGCAGAATCCGGAGCCCATGCCCGACGCCTCCCAGCCGGCACCCCCGCCGCAGAAGAAGAGCGCGGGGCGCGACCTGAGCGCCGCGATAGGGGTCGGGGTCGGACTCGGCGCGGTGATCGTCGCATCGCTGTTCATCGTCAAGGCCGTGTTCGTCGGCGTGATAGCGGTCGCCGTCGTGGTGGGCCTGTGGGAGCTGACCAAGCGGCTGGAGGAACGCAAGGGCATCAGGGCGCCGCTCGTGCCGCTCGCGGTCGGCGGCGCCGCGATGGTGGTGGCCGGGTACGTCCGGGGCGCCGAGGGCGCCTGGGTGGCGATGGCGCTGACGGCGCTCGCGGTGCTGGTCTGGCGGATGACGGAGCCGCCGGAGGGCTACCTCAAGGACGTCACGGCGGGCGTCTTCGCGGCGTTCTACGTGCCGTTCCTGGCGACGTTCGTCGCGATGATGCTGACGGCCGAGGACGGGCCGTACCGCGTGCTGACGTTCCTGCTGCTGACGGTGGTCAGCGACACCGGCGCGTACGCCGTCGGCTGGCGCTTCGGCAGGCGCAAGCTCGCCCCGCGCATCAGCCCCGGCAAGACCCGCGAGGGCCTGGTCGGCGCCGTCGCCTTCGCGATGGCGGTGGGCGCGCTGTGCCTGCAGTTCCTCATCGACGACGGCACCTGGTGGCAGGGCCTGCTGCTCGGCCTCGCGGTCGCGGCCAGCGCCACGCTCGGCGACCTCGGCGAATCCATGATCAAGCGGGACCTGGGCATCAAGGACATGGGCACGCTGCTGCCCGGTCACGGCGGCATCATGGACCGGCTGGACTCGCTGCTGCCCACGGCGCCGGTGGTGTGGCTGCTGCTCGTCGTCTTCGTGGGATCCGGCTGAGCGGACACGGCTTTCGGAGTCCGGTCCGGCGGACCGCGTGAGCCCCCGCCTCGTGCAGGCGGGGGCTCCTCCGCGTTCGCGACCGGGCCGTCGCGCCGGTTCCGGGGGCGGCGGACACCGGAACGGGCCACCGCGGACGATCTGCGACACTGGTAGGACCATGCCCAAGCCCGGAGAACTCACATTCGTCGCCCCGCGCGGAGCCAAGAAGCCGCCGCGGCACCTTGCCGACCTCACGCCCGCCGAGCGCAAGGAAGCCGTCGCCGCGATCGGCGAGAAGCCGTTTCGCGCCAGGCAGCTCTCGCAGCACTACTTCGCGCGGTACGCGCACGACCCGGCGCAGTGGACCGACATCCCGGCCGCCGCACGCCCCCGGCTCCAGGAGGCGCTGCTGCCGGAGCTGATGACGGTCGTCCGGCACCTGTCGACCGACGAGGGCACCACCCGCAAGACGCTGTGGCGGCTCTTCGACGGCACGCTCGTGGAGTCGGTGCTGATGCGCTACCCGGACCGGGTGACGATGTGCATCAGCTCCCAGGCGGGCTGCGGCATGAACTGCCCGTTCTGCGCCACCGGGCAGGCCGGCCTGGACCGGAACCTGTCCACCGCCGAGATCGTGCACCAGATCGTGGACGGGATGCGGGCGCTGAGGGACGGCGAGGTCCCCGGCGGCCCGGCGCGGCTGTCCAACATCGTCTTCATGGGCATGGGCGAGCCCCTCGCCAACTACAACCGGGTCGTCGGCGCCATCCGCCGGCTCACCGACCCCGAGCCCGACGGGCTCGGGCTGTCCCAGCGCGGCATCACGGTCTCGACGGTCGGCCTCGTCCCGGCCATCCACCGCTTCGCCGACGAGGGCTTCAAGTGCCGCCTGGCCATCTCGCTGCACGCCCCCGACGACGAACTGCGCGACACCCTCGTCCCCGTCAACACGCGGTGGAAGGTGCGGGAGGTCCTGGACGCGGGCTTCGCGTACGCGGCCAAGTCCGGCCGGCGGCTGTCCATCGAGTACGCCCTCATCCGGGACATCAACGACCAGGCGTGGCGCGGCGACCGGCTCGGGCGGCTGCTCAAGGGCAGGCCCGTGCACGTCAACCTGATCCCGCTCAACCCGACGCCCGGGTCCAAGTGGACCGCCTCCCGGCCGGAGGACGAGAAGGCGTTCGTGGAGGCGATCGCCGCCCACGGGGTGCCGGTGACGATCCGGGACACCCGTGGTCAGGAGATCGACGGGGCCTGCGGTCAGCTCGCCGCGAGCGAGCGGTAACCTGACCGTCGTCGAACCACCGCAAGCACATCTGCATATTCCGACAGGGGAGCGCCACAGCGCTGAGAGTGCGGCACGGGCCGCAGACCCTCCGAACCTCGCCCAGGTCATTCTGGGTAGGGAGATCGGTCATCACTCGAGCTGTTGCGCCCTGCCCGGAACCCCGCCAGGGGTTTCGGGCAGGGCCGCGTCTCTTCCTGGTCACCCCAGGAGGAATCCGGTGAACATCACCAAGAAGGTCACGATCCTGGCCGTCGGACTCGGTCTGGCCGGCGGCCTGGCCGGGTGCGGGTCGTCCGGCGAGCAGTCATCCGGCGGCACCCGGACCGTGACCCTCGTCAGCCACGACTCGTGGGCCGCGTCGAAGAGCGTCATCGCCGCCTTCGAGAAGGAGTCCGGCTACCGGGTCAGGGTCCTCAAGAACGGCGACGCCGGGCAGGCCGTCAACAAGGCCGTCCTCACCAAGGACAACCCGCAGGGCGACGTCTTCTTCGGCGTCGACAACACGCTGCTGTCGCGCGCCCTCGACAACGGCGTGTTCCAGCCGTACCGGCCGCAGGGCTCCGACCGGATCGAGTCCGAGTACCGCGTCGACCAGGGCAAGCACCGGGTCACGCCCATCGACACCGGCGACATCTGTGTCAACTACGACAAGGAGTACTTCGCCGACCGCGAGCTCGACCCGCCGCGGACCTTCGACGACCTGATCGAGCCCGCGTACAGGAACCTCCTCGTCACCGAGAACGCCGCCTCCTCCTCGCCCGGTCTCGGCTTCCTGCTCGGCACGGCCGCGGAGTACGGGGACGACGGCTGGGCGGACTACTGGAAGAAGCTCAAGGCCAACGGCGTGAAGGTGGTCGACAGCTGGGAGCAGGCCTACAACGAGGAGTTCTCCGGCTCGGCCGGCGGGAAGAAGGCGGGGGGCGACAGGCCGCTCGTCGTCTCCTACGCCTCCTCCCCGCCCGCCGAGGTCGTCTACGCCGACCCCCGGCCCGGCACCGCCCCGACCGGGGTGGCCACGGGCACCTGCTTCCGCCAGGTCGAGTACGCGGGACTGCTCGCGGGCGCGAGGAACGCCGAGGGCGGCAAGGCGTTCCTGGACTTCCTGCTCACGAAGCGGTTCCAGGAGGACATGCCGCTGAACATGTTCGTCTACCCGGTGCGCGAGGACGCGCGGGTGCCGCGGGAGTTCGCGGAGTACGGGCCGCAGGCCGAGGATCCCGAGACCATGGACCCGGCGAAGATCGCCGAGAACCGTGACCGGTGGGTCAAGTCGTGGACCTCGCTCGTACTGAAGTGACCCGGCGCCGGACGGGGAACGCGGCGCGGCTCGGGCTGATGGCCGTGCCCGTCGCGTTCTTCGCGGTGTTCTTCGCCTACCCCGTCGCCGCGATCGTCGCGCGCGGGCTCAGGGCCGACGGGGCCTGGCACCCCGGGCGGATCGGCCAGGTGCTGGCGCAGTCCGACGTGCGGCACGTGCTGTGGTTCACCACCTGGCAGGCGCTCGTCTCCACCGCCCTCACGCTGCTGGTCGCGCTGCCCGGCGCGTACGTCTTCGCGCGCTTCGCCTTCCCGGGCAGGCAGCTCCTGCGGGCGGTGGTCACCGTCCCGTTCGTCCTGCCGACGGTCGTCGTCGGCACGGCGTTCCTGGCGCTGGCCGGGCGCGGCGGGCTGCTCGACGAGCTGTGGGGCCTGCGGCTGGACACCACCGTGTGGGCGATCCTGCTCGCGCACGTCTTCTTCAACTACGCCGTCGTGGTACGCACCGTCGGCGGGCTGTGGGCGCAGCTCGACCCGCGGCAGGAGGAGGCCGCGCGGATGCTGGGCGCCTCACGGCTCGCGGCCTGGCGGACGGTCACCCTGCCCGCGCTCGCGCCCGCCGTGGCCGCCGCCGCGCTGATGGTCTTCCTGTTCACCTTCACCTCCTTCGGCGTCGTGCAGATCCTCGGCGGGCCCGCCTTCTCCACCCTCGAGGTCGAGATCTACCGGCAGACCTCCGAGATCTTCGACCTGTCCACGGCGGCGGTGCTGACGCTGGTCCAGTTCGCCGCGGTGGGCTCGATCCTCGCCCTGCACGCCTGGACCGTACGGCGGCGGGAGACCGCGCTGCGGCTGGTGGACGCGTCCGTGACCGCGCGCCGGCCGCGCGGGGCCGGGCAGTGGACGCTGCTGGCCGGGGTGCTCGGCACCGTCGCCGTGCTGCTCGTGCTGCCGTTGGCGGTGCTGGTCGAGCGGTCGCTGGACGCGCCCGGCCTCGGCTACTACCGGGCGCTGACCCGGCAGGACGGCGGCACGTTCCTGGTCCCGCCGATCGCCGCGGTCGGCAACTCGCTGGTGTACGCCGTCGCCGCCACCGCCATCGCCGTGCTGATCGGCGGCCTCGCCGCCGCCGCGCTCACCCGGCGGGACGCGGGCCGGTTCGTGCGCGGCTTCGACGCGCTGCTGATGCTGCCGCTCGGCGTGTCCGCGGTGACCGTCGGCTTCGGGTTCCTGATCGCGCTGGACGAGCCCCCGCTGGACCTCAGGAGCTCCTGGATCCTGGTGCCGCTGGCCCAGGCGCTGGTCGGCGTGCCCTTCGTGGTGCGGACCATGCTGCCGGTGCTGCGGGCGGTGGACCAGCGGCTGCGGGAGGCGGCGGCGGTGCTGGGGGCGTCGCCGTGGCGGGTGTGGCGGGAGGTCGACCTGCCGCTGGTGGGCCGGGCGCTGCTGGTCGCGGCCGGGTTCGCCTTCGCGGTGTCGCTGGGCGAGTTCGGGGCGACCGTGTTCCTCGCCCGGCCCGACAGCCCGACCCTGCCGGTCGCCGTGGCGCGGCTGCTGGGACGGCCGGGCGACCTCAACTACGGGCAGGCGATGGCCCTGTCGACGATTCTGATGGTGGTGTGCGCGGTGGCGCTGCTGGTGCTGGAGCGGCTGCGGACCGACCGGACCGGGGAGTTCTGAGGATGCTGCTGAGCCTGCAGGGCGCCACCGTCCGCTTCGGCGGGCGGGCGGTGCTCGACGCCGTCGACCTCGAGGTCGCCGAGCACGAGATCGTGTGCGTGCTCGGGCCCAGCGGCAGCGGCAAGTCGACGCTGCTGCGGGCGGTCGCGGGACTGCAGCCGCTCGACGCCGGGCGGGTGCTGCTCGACGGGCGGGACCAGGCGGGGGTGCCCGCGCACCGGCGCGGGGTCGGGCTGATGTTCCAGGACCACCAGCTGTTCCCGCAGCGGGACGTGGGCGGCAACGTCGCCTTCGGACTGCGGATGCAGGGGGAGCCGAAGGACCGGCGGGAGGAACGCGTCCGGGAGTTGCTGGACCTCGTCGGGCTGCCGGGCGCCGGCCGCCGGGCCGTGGCCGCGCTGTCCGGCGGGGAACAGCAGCGGGTGGCGCTGGCGCGGGCGCTGGCGCCCCGGCCGCGGCTGCTGATGCTGGACGAGCCGCTCGGCCAGCTCGACCGCTCGCTGCGGGAGCGCCTGGTGGTCGAGTTGCGGGAGCTGTTCGGACGGCTGGGCACCACCGTGCTCGCCGTGACGCACGACCAGGGCGAGGCCTTCGCGCTCGCCGACCGGGTGGTGGTGATGCGGGACGGGCGCATCGCCCAGGCCGGTACGCCGCTCCAGGTGTGGCAGCGCCCGGCCGACGCCTTCGTGGCCCGCTTCCTCGGCTTCGAGAACGTCGTCGAGGCGACCGTCACCGGGCAGGCCGCACAGACCCCCTGGGGCAAGGTGCCGGTCCCGGAGAACGCCCCGCAGGGCGCGCGCACCCTGCTGGTACGGCCCGCCGGCGTGCGCCTGGTGCCCGCCGACGCGGGCCTGCGCTGCACGGTCGCCGCCCGCTCCTTCAAGGGCACGCACGTCGCCGTGCACCTGCAGCCGCAGGACGCGCCCCGGCTGGAGGCGGCGTGCCCGCTGCGGTCGGCGCCGGAGGCCGGGGACGCGGTCGGGGTGGAGTTCGACGCGGCGGAGATCGTCGTACTGGGGTGACCGGTTCACCCGCGGGGCTGACGCGCCCGGCGTGAGCGGCCCGGGACCGCCGGCCGGCGCCGACCCGCCGGGGGCGCGGTCCGGTCGTCCGGAACGCGCGGTGGCCCGCCTCCGCGGACGGCGGAGACGGGCCACGACGGGGTGTGCGGGGGATCAGCTGCCGCTGTTCGCCCCGCGGCGGCGCATGCCGAGGAAGACCGCGCCACCGCCGACGACGACCAGGACGGCCGCGATGCCGGCGATCAGGCCGGTGCTGGAGTTCGCACCGGTCTCGGCGAGGTTGGAGTCACCGGTCGCGGGCGACGGAGCGTTGCCCGCCGTGTCCGCGGGGGCGGCGCTCCCGCTTGCGGGGGCCGACGGGGCCGGCGCCGTGGTCTCCTCGGACGGAGCCGGGGCGGCGGACTCCGACGGCGTCTCGCTCGGCGCCGTCGGAGTGGGCGTCGGGACCGGGGCCGGGGACTCCTCGGAGGTCTTGCAGGCCGTGGCCGGGGTGACCAGGTTCGGCTTGATGTCCTCGTCGACGTAGGGCTCGGCCTTGACGTGGATGCGGTACTCGGTGTTCGGCTTCCAGTCCTCGGCGAAGGTGATGGTGGTGCCCTCGCGCGAGCCCTTGACCACCTGCTGGCCGATCTGCTTGTCCTGCAGGTAGACGGTGACGGTCGCCGGGACGCCGGCCGGGTCCACGTCGGTGACGGTGATGACGCCCTTGTCGCCGTCGCACGCGGCTTCGGCCGAGAACTCGTTGATGTTGCAGGCGAAGGAGGTGCCGGCGACACCGAGCGCGAGCGCGGCCGAGGCCGAGGCGACGCCGAGAACGCGCGCGGAACGCGCTGCGGTACGGCGGGATATGGACAGGACTGTCACGTTTGTCCTTTACAGAATGCCCAAATGCGGGGGGTGGAGGGAGCGCTGACGGTCCACCACTTTGCGGACATCGGCGCTCCCAAGAGACTCACAGGTCTATAAGCGGCACATAAGCAGTGTCAACGCGTAGGCAGGCAACGGGTGTTGGCTTTGCCCTCTTATTAACCGGCGAGACGTTTCAACGCCTCCGGAGCCTCGTCGATCCGGTCGACCAGCGCGATGCGCGCCTCCATCGACCGCCCCCGGGCGAGGGAGCGCAGCAGCGGCCAGGCCGGCAGCCGCTCCGTCCAGTGGGCCCGGTCCACCAGCACCATGGGCGTGGGCTCGCCCCGCGACTCGTAGTAGTTCGGCGTCGCGTTGTCGAAGATCTCCTGCACGGTGCCGGCGGCGCCCGGCAGGAACACCACGCCCGCGTTCGAGCGGGCCAGCAGGCCGTCCTCGCGGGTGGCGTTGGCGAAGTACTTGGCGATGTGCGCGGCGAACGGGTTGGGCGGCTCGTGACCGTAGAACCAGGTGGGGACACCGACCGAGGCGCCGCCGCCCGGCCAGCGCTCGCGCACCTCGAACGCGGCGCGCGCCCACTCGGTGACCGACGGCACGAACGACGGGGCCTTGGCGAGGAGCAGCAGGGCCTCCTCCAGCATCCTGTCGCCGAACGGGGCGGCGTACGCGCCGAGGTTCGCTGCCTCCATCGCGCCCGGCCCGCCGCCCGTGGCCACGGTGAACCCGGCGCGCGTCAGCTCCCGGCCGAGGCGCGCGGCACCCGCGTACGCCTGTGTGCCGCGCGCCATGGCGTGGCCGCCCATGACGCCCACCACCTGCGCGCCGGTGAGGAGTTCGTCGAGGGCGTCGGAGACGGAGTCGTCGTGGATCGCGCGCAGCAGCGAGCCGAAGACGTCCCCGTCGGCCCTGGTCCGCCGGAACCAGGCGTACGCGCGGGCGTCCGGCGTCGCCTCGTACCCCTCGCCGAGGGAGGCGAACAGCTCCTCGGGGGAGTAGACGTGCCCGCGATAGGGGTCGAACGGCAGGCCCGGGACCGGCGGGAACACCAGGGCCCCGGCGGCCCGCACCCCGGCCGCCGCCCGGGGGTCCATCGGGCAGCCGAGGAAGACGGCGCCGGCGGTGTCGACGGTCAGCAGGACGTCCGTACGGTCCGTCAGGTCGACGGCCTGGACGCGGTGGTGGGCGAGGGTGCCGTGCGCGGAGACGACCTCGTCGAACTCGGCGAGGGTCTCTATCTCACGGTCGCGGGAGCCGTCGTACGGCTGGGCGGGCGTCGGATGCACCCGCCCATGCTAGGCATCCGGTCCGGTCAGCCCTGCACCGCCGACGGATCCATCCACACGACCTCCCAGGTGTGGCCGTCCAGGTCGTCGAAGGAGCGGCCGTACATGAAGTCCAGCTCCTGGACCCGCTCCGAGGCGGTGCCGCCGGCGGCGACGGCCTTCTCGACCAGCTCGTCGACCTTCTCGCGGCTCTCGGCGCTCAGGCACAGCAGCACCTCGCTGGTCCGCGTGGCGTCCGCGATCTCCTTCTTGGTGAAGGTCGCGTAGAACGGCTTGGTCAGCAGCATCGCGACGATGGTGTCGCTGATCACGACCGAGGCGGCGTTCTCGTCGCTGAACTGCGGGTTGATCGAGTAACCCAGCTCCGTGAAGAACTTCTTCGAGGCGTCGAGGTCGTCCACGGGCAGGTTGACGAAGATCATCTGCTGGTACGCCGTGGTCATCGGGGTCTCTCCCATCCGGTTCGCGGTGTTCGGTGGGGTAGACCGGCGGCCGGGGCGGAACTCATCGGCGGGCGCGGAACTTTTTTCGCCCGGGGGCCGGCCGCGTCGCTCAGCGGGTCAGCGGCAGCGCCGCCAGCTCCGCGACGAGCAGGGTCACCGGGCCGCACAGCGCCAGCAGCGCGGCGGCGCGGAGGGCGGCGGCGCCGCGCAGCACCGCCGCGGGCGCGCCGAGGCGCACCAGCGCGGCCGTGATCTCGGCCCGGGCGTGCCTGGTCTCCGCGGCGGTGGTGAGCAGGGTGGCCAGCGCGCAGCCGGCCACCAGGAGCGCGCCGAGGGCGCCGAGCGGACCGGAGAAGGGTCCGCCGGCGCCGTACAGGACCGCCGTCGCGTACGCCGCCGACCCCACCGCGCAGACGATCCCGAGGGGGCGGCCGATACGGGTCGCCTCCGCCATGAGGACACGGCCGGCGAGCAGGCGCAGGGCGCCGGGGCGGACGCTCTGCAGCAGCCGCCCGCACAGGTGGGTGAGGCCGGGCCCGGCCAGGGCGAGACCGAGGGCGGTGAGGACCCATCCGAGGAGGACGCCCGGGGGGCCGCCGGCGGGATCGGCGGTGAGGACGGGGGCGGTGGCGGTACGGCTCGTGTACGTCTCCACGGCGAGGCCCGCGGCGAGTACGGCGATGCCCCACGGAAGGCTCGCGGGCGCGCCGCGGGGGAACGGGGGCCCGGAGGCGGACGGGGGCTCGGGGGCCGGGCCGGCGGGGGCGTCCGGCAGGCCCCGCCGGCCGTCCGCGGGCCGCGGCGCGGCGGCCCGGCGCTCCGTGTCCCCGGCCCGCGTACGGGAGCGCGTGTGCGCCCCGGCCGTCTCCCGGGCGGCGTCGGGGCGGCCGGCCCCGCCGGGGGACGCGGCGGGGCGGGGGTCGCGGGGGCGCAGGACCAGGGCCACCGCCAGCGACGCGCTCGCCGGGACCACGGTGAGCAGGGTCAGGGCGGCCGGGAGGGGGAGGGGCCGGCCGGCGGCGAGGACGTCGGGGGCCGGGCCGGCGAAGGGCGGGCCGCCCAGGTCGCCGCGGAGGTGGAGGAACAGGAGCAGGGCGAGCAGCGAGCCGAGCGTGCAGGCGAGGGCCGTGACCGTCGCCGAGACGGCCATCAGACGGCCGGGGCCGAGGCCGATCGCCGACAGACCGGGGCGGGGCCGGGTGGCCGGGTCGGTGCGGGCGGCGACGACCGCGAAGTGCACGGTGGCGGCCAGCGGGGCCGCGCACCAGGCCAGGCGGAGGGCGGAGGCGCCCGGCGCCCCGGGGTGGCTCAGGGCGTGGCCGAGGCTGCACAGCAGCAGGAATCCCGTGCCCGCCGACGCCGTCGCGAGCAGAAGGCGGCGCAGCCGGACGGCGAGGTGGGCGCCGTGGGTCAGGCGGAGAGCGAGCACGCGGCCCGGCCTTCCGTCCCGGTGGTCTCGGAGACCGGGGGCAGGTGCACCGTCTTCACGCGCCGCCCGTCCAGCAGCGACACCGTGCGGTCGGCGAGGGCGGCCGTCTCCGGGTCCTGCGTGGCCAGGACGACCGTGACGCCGTGCGCGCGGACGGCCGCCAGCAGCGTGCGCAGGACGTGCCGGCGGTCCGCGCGGTGCAGGGGGGCCGTCGGCTCGTCGGCGAAGAGCACCGAGGGGGCGGGGGCGAGCGCGCGGGCGATGCAGACGCGCTGCCGCTCGGCCTGGCGCAGCTCGTGCGGGCGTCGGCGGGCCGCCCCGCCGACGTCCAGGCGCTCCAGCCACTCCAGGGCGGCGGCCTTGGCGCGGCGGCGGCCGGTGCCGCGCAGCATCAGGGGGAGGGCGGTGTTCTCCCAGGCGCTCAGCTCCGGGACGAGCACGGGGGCCGGGTCGATCCAGCCGAAGCGGTCGCGGCGCAGCCGCTCGCGGGTGAGCGGGCCCATGGTGTGCACCGGCACGCTGTTGAACCACACCTCGCCGCGCGCCACGGGCACCTGGCCGGACAGGCACCGCAGCAGGGTCGTCTTGCCGCTGCCGCGCGGTCCGCTGACGGCGAGGATCTCGCCCTCCCGGACGCCGAGCGAGACGCCGCTGAGCCCGGGCGAGCCGTCGTCGTGCCGGAAGTGCAGGGCGTGTGCCCAGAGCACGTCGCTGTCCGGTGGGACCTCCATGGGCGTACACCTCGGTTCAGATCCGTAGTTCCCGTGCCGTTCCCCCGTCCGGGGGAACGAAGGCGAGGCCGATCGGTCACTGGCACGCTAGGCAGAAGACGGCGGGAGGCCGGACAGCACGCGGCCCCGGGCCGCCGTTTCTCACTCGAACGGGCGGCGCCGGGGCCGGTTCCGGTCATCCAGGAAGATGATCACAGATCGTCCAGGACGATGATCACAGCTTCGTCCACGCCTCCGACAGCGTCGCGCGCAGGATCTGCTCGATCTCGTCGAAGGTCGACTGGTCGGAGATCAGCGGCGGGGCGAGCTGGACGACCGGGTCGCCGCGGTCGTCGGCCCGGCAGTACAGGCCGTTCTCGAACAGCTTCCCGGACAGGAAGCCGTACAGGACCCGCTCGGTCTCCTCCGCGTCGAAGGACTCCTTCGTGGCCTTGTCCTTGACCAGCTCGATGCCGTAGAAGAAGCCGTTGCCGCGGACGTCGCCGACGATCGGCAGGTCGTGCAGCTTCTCCAGCGTGGCCCGGAACGCGGCCTCGTTGTCGAGGACGTGCTGGTTGAGGTTCTCCCGCTCGAACAGGTCGAGGTTGGCCAGGCCCACCGCGGCGGAGACCGGGTGGCCGCCGAAGGTGTAGCCGTGCAGGAAGGTGTTGCCGCCCCGGTAGAACGGCTCGGCCACGCGGTCCGAGACGACGCAGGCGCCTATCGGGGAGTAGCCCGAGGTCATGCCCTTGGCGCAGGTGATCATGTCCGGGACGTAGCCGAACTTGTCGCAGGCGAACATGGTGCCGAGCCGGCCGAAGGCGCAGATGACCTCGTCCGAGACCAGGAGCACGTCGTGCCGGTCGCAGATCTCGCGGACCCGCTGGAAGTAGCCGGGCGGGGGCGGGAAGCAGCCGCCCGCGTTCTGCACCGGTTCCAGGAAGACCGCGGCGACCGTGTCCGGGCCCTCGAAGAGGATCTGCTGCTCGATCTGGTCGGCGGCCCAGCGGCCGAACGCCTCCGGGTCGTCGCCGTGGACCGGCGCCCGGTAGATGTTGGTGTTCGGGACCTTGTGCGCGCCCGGCACCAGCGGCTCGAAGGGAGCCTTCAGGGCCGGCAGGCCGGTGATGGACAGGGCGCCCTGGGGGGTGCCGTGGTAGGCGACCGCGCGGGAGATCACCTTGTGCTTGGTGGGCTTGCCGACCAGCTTGAAGTACTGCTTGGCCAGCTTCCAGGCGGTCTCGACCGCCTCGCCGCCGCCGGTGGTGAAGAAGACCTTGTTCAGGTCGCCCGGCGCGTGGTGGGCCAGGTGCTCGGCCAGCTCGACGGCCTTGGGGTGGGCGTAGGACCACACCGGGAAGAACGCCAGCTCCTGCGCCTGCTTGAAGGCGGTCTCGGCCAGCTCGACGCGGCCGTGACCGGCCTGGACCACGAACAGGCCGGCGAGACCGTCGAGGTAGCGCCTGCCCCGGTCGTCGTAGATGTGGGTGCCCTCGCCCCGGACGATGGTGGGCACGGGGGAGTTCTCGTACGAGGACATGCGGGTGAAGTGCATCCACAGGTGGTCGTACGCGGCCCTGCTGAGGTCCTTCGGGCGGTCGGTGCTCACGTTCATCGGGTTCCCCACATGTAGGTCTGCTTCTTGAGCCTGAGGTAGACGAAGCTCTCGGTGGAGCGCACTCCGGGGACGGCCCGGATGCGTTTGTTGATGACGTCCAGCAGGTGGTCGTCGTCCTCGCAGACGATCTCCACCATCAGGTCGAAGGAGCCTGCGGTCATCACCACGTACTCGCACTCGGACATGGCGGTCAGCGCGTCGGCGACGGTCTCCACGTCGCCCTCGACGCTGATGCCGACCATCGCCTGCCGGCGGAAGCCCACGGTGAGCGGGTCCGTGACGGCGACGATCTGCATCACGCCCTGGTCGAGCAGCTTCTGGACGCGCTGGCGCACGGCCGCCTCGGACAGGCCCACGGCCTTGCCGATGGCGGCGTACGGCCGGCGGCCGTCCTCCTGGAGCTGCTCGATGATGGCGAGGGAGACGGCGTCCAGCTGGGTGGTGCCGCCGTTCCTGGACTCGCGGGAGTCCCTCTGGTCTGCGCTTCGACTGGCCACGAGCTCACTGTGCACGACGTCTCGACAGTTTCGCAAGGCTGGATCGATGAAATCCGTTGTTTATGAAGTTCCAGCCTGCGGATTCCGCACTCCTGGCGGGAGCGGGGGTGTTGAAAACGTGGCGTCACTGACTAGGGTGGGTGTCTCAGTGATTGGGACACCCGAACTTGGAGGGCCGCAGTGAGCACCGAGCTGCGTCGGCTGCGCAATTACATCGCCGGTGAGTTCCGGGACGCCGCCGACGGACGGACCACCGAAGTGGTCAACCCCGCGACGGGCGAGGCGTACGCCACCGCCCCGCTGTCCGGACAGGCGGACGTGGACGCCGCGATGACGGCCGCCGCCGCGGCCTTCCCCGGCTGGCGCGACACCACCCCGGCCGAGCGCCAGAAGGCCCTGCTGAAGATCGCGGACGCGTTCGAGGAGCGCGCCGAGGAACTCATCGCGGCCGAGGTGGAGAACACGGGCAAGCCGATCGGGCTGACCCGCTCCGAGGAGATCCCGCCGATGGTCGACCAGATCCGCTTCTTCGCGGGCGCGGCGCGGATGCTGGAGGGCCGGTCGGCCGGTGAGTACATGGAGGGGATGACCTCCATGATCCGCCGCGAGCCGGTCGGCGTCTGCGCGCAGGTCGCGCCGTGGAACTACCCGATGATGATGGCCGTGTGGAAGTTCGCCCCGGCGATCGCGGCGGGCAACACGGTCGTCCTCAAGCCCTCCGACACCACCCCGGCCTCCACGGTCCTCATCGCCGAGATCCTCGGCTCGATCCTGCCCAAGGGCGTCTTCAACGTCATCTGCGGCGACCGCGAGACCGGCCGCATGATGGTCGAGCACCCCGTCCCGGCGATGGCCTCCATCACCGGCTCGGTGCGCGCCGGCATCCAGGTCGCCGGGTCCGCCGCCAAGGACGTCAAGCGCGTCCACCTGGAGCTGGGCGGCAAGGCGCCGGTCGTCGTCTTCGAGGACACCGACATCGCCAAGGCCGCCGAGGACATCTCCGTCGCCGGTTTCTTCAACGCCGGCCAGGACTGCACGGCCGCCTGCCGCGTCCTGGTCCACGAGGCGATCCACGACGAGTTCGTCGCGGCGCTCGCCAAGGCCGCCGCCGAGGCCAGGACCGGCATGCCGGACGACGAGGACGTGCTGTTCGGGCCGCTCAACAACCCCGACCAGCTCGCCCAGGTCGAGGGCTTCATCGAGCGGCTGCCCGCCCACGCGCGGGTGGAGGCCGGCGGCAAGCGCGTCGGCGACAAGGGCTTCTTCTTCGCGCCGACCGTGGTCTCCGGCGTCAGGCAGGACGACGAGATCATCCAGAAGGAGGTCTTCGGCCCGGTCATCACCGTGCAGTCCTTCCGCGACGAGGACCAGGCGGTGGAGTGGGCCAACGGCGTCGAGTACGCGCTGGCCTCCTCGGTGTGGACCAAGGACCACGCGCGCGCGATGCGGATGTCCAAGAAGCTCGACTTCGGCTGCGTGTGGATCAACACGCACATCCCGCTGGTCGCCGAGATGCCGCACGGCGGCTTCAAGAAGTCCGGCTACGGCAAGGACCTGTCGGGCTACGGCTTCGAGGACTACACGCGGATCAAGCACGTGATGACGTCGCTGGACGGGTGAGCCGCGGGCCGCGCTCCCGGTACGGCCCCGGACGGGTGACTCCCGTCCGGGGCCGCGGCCTTGCGTCCGCCCGCCGCCCCGGCCACGGGCGCCGGCAGCCTGGACGGCGGGCCGCCCGGGCCGCCCGAGGTCTTTTTGAACGTGTTCAGTCGCGAGCGTAGAGTGGGCCCCGTGAGCGACAGAGCCGCCCTGCTGAAGGGCATCCGCGCATGGCTGGTCTTCTTCGTCGTCTGCCTGGTCCTCAGCGGCGCCACGGCCTTCCCCCTGGTGCACGAACTGCGGTGGGCCGAGCAGCTGTTGCACGCGCTCTCCGCCGACGCCCACCTGCCCGGGCTGACGGGCTGGATCGAGCGGGTCCGGGCGGGTCTGGACGAGGCCGACGCCGAGTACCCGTTCCTGCTGTACGGCACGGACTGGCTGGCCTTCGCGCACCTGGTGATCGCGGTCGCGTTCTACGGGCCCTACCGCGACCCGGTCCGCAACATCTGGGTCGTGGAGTTCGGGATGATCGCCTGCGCGGGCATCGTCCCGCTCGCCCTGATCTGCGGGCCGATCCGCGGCATCCCCTTCTGGTGGTCCCTGATCGACATGTCGTTCGGAGTGTTCGGGATCATCCCGCTGGCCGTCGTCCGGCAGAAGATCAAGCGGCTGGAGGCGCTGACCGCTCCGGTGACCAGCCTGGTGCTCAGCCGCTGAGCGCCGCCTCGGCGATCCGCGCGGCCACCGGCTTCATGTCCTCACGGACGCGGCGCCGCCGGCCGTGCCGTACGGTGCCGCCGTCGACGTCGTCGCCGGGCCGGCGGAGACGCTGCGGGGGCGGACGCGCAGGCGGTCGCGCCGCCGTCGGCGTACTCCGGTGGCCGAAAGGCGCCTACGCCGGTTCCGCCGGAAGGCCTCTCCTGAGCGCGCACAGCGTGTCGACGCGGTTGGTGGTGATCGAGTCGACGCCGTGGGCGAGCAGGCGGCGCATGGAGCGGCGGGTGTCCGGGGTCCAGACGGACAGCAGGTGGCCGCCGGCGTGGACGCGGTCGGCCAGGGCCCGGTCGACCAGCGAGAAGCGGTAGTTGAGCCAGCGCGGACGGACCGCCGCCAGCAGGACGGGCCGGGGCGGGGCCAGGGTCGTCCAGGTCAGCGCGATCTCGGCGGCCGGATCGGCGGCGCGCACGGCGAGCATGGCGGGGGCGCCCGCGCAGTAGTACACGCGGTCCCGCGCCCCGCACTCGCGCACCACGCCCGCGATCCGGCGCACCGCCGCCGGGTCCGGCGCGCCGGGCAGGTCCAGCATCACCCGGCTGCCGTCGGTCGCCTCCAGCGCCTCCGCCAGCGTCGGCACCAGACCGTCCGTCAGCCCGCGCACCTCGGCCGCCGACAGCGCGCGCAGCGGCCGGTCCCGCTCCCACAGCCGTTTCAGCGTCTCGTCGTGCAGCAGCACGGGCACGCCGTCCCGGGTGAGCCGGACGTCGATCTCGACGGCGTCCGCGCCCCGGCGGAGCGCGGAACGCAGTGAGCCGACCGTGTTCTCGCGGACGCGGTAGGGGTCGCCGCGGTGGGCGACGGCGGTCACCCGGCGAAGGGCGGGGGACATCAGGCGGCGAGCCAGGAGGAGGTGTACGCGTCGATCTCGTCCCTGATCCGGGCCTTGCCGGCCTCGTCCAGGAAGGACGCCTCGACCGCGTTCTTCGCCAGCTCCGCCAGGCCCCGCTCGTCGAGGTCGAGCAGGCGGGCGGCGACCGCGTACTCGTTGTTCAGGTCGGTGCCGAACATCGGCGGGTCGTCGGAGTTGACGGTGACCGGCACCCCGGCCCGTACGAACTCCCTGATCGGGTGCTCGTCGAGGGTGCGCACCGCGCGGGTGGCGATGTTCGAGGTCGGGCAGACCTCCAGCGGGATGCGGTGCTCGGCGAGGTGCGCGAGCAGCTTCGGGTCCCGCGCGGAGCTGGTGCCGTGGCCGATGCGCTCGGCCCGCAGGTGGGTCAGCGCGTCCCACACCGTCTCCGGGCCGGTGGTCTCGCCGGCGTGCGGGACGGAGTGCAGCCCCGCGGCGAGGGCCCGGTCGAAGTACGGCTCGAACTGCGGCCGCGGCACGCCGATCTCGGGTCCGCCGAGCCCGAAGGAGACCAGCCCCTCGGGGCGCAGCCGGTCGTCGGTGGCGAGCCGGGTGGTCTCCTCGGCCGCCGTGAGCCCGGCCTCGCCGGGGATGTCGAAGCACCAGCGCAGCACGGTGCCGAACTCGGCCTCCGCCGCCTTGCGGGCGTCCTCGATGGCGTCCATGAAGGCCCGCTCGTCGATGCCGCGGCGGGTGGAGGAGTACGGGGTGACGGTCAGCTCGGCGTACCGCACCTGCTGCCGGGCCAGCTCCCGGCCCACCTCGTAGGTCAGCAGCCGCACGTCCTCCGGGGTGCGGATCAGGTCGACGACCGACAGGTACACCTCGACGAAGTGGGCGAAGTCCGTGAACGTGAAGTAGTCGGACAGGGCCTCGGGGTCGGCGGGGACCCTGGAGTCGGGGTGGCGGGCGGCCAGCTCCGAGACGATGCGGGGGGAGGCGGAGCCGACGTGGTGCACGTGCAGTTCGGCCTTCGGCAGCGCGGCGATGAAGGCGCGCAGGTCGCGCGGGGCGTGCGCGTCGACGAGGTGGTCGGTCAAGGTTCCTCCCCAGAACGGCGTCCGGTCCGTGGGGTGCGGCGGACGGGACGCGGTGATCGGCTGATCGGTGGGCCGGGATCATCGTAGGCGGTGGAACGGCGCGGGGGCAGAGCGTTCGGGCAGGGGCCGGGACAAGGGCCGGGGGAGAGAAGGGGGGCGGGGCGGTGTCCCGGCTGGTGGGGAGGGCGCGGGGCGGGGCCGGGCGGTGGCGGGCGGCGGGGGTGGCCGTAGCATGGCGGCACGATCGACCCACGGGGGGAAGCGACATGACGGACACACCGCGGCCGGGCGGGGACAGCGCGGGCGACTACGACCCCTGGGCGCCACCCGAGAGCAGGCCCGCGCCGGAGAAGGACCGGGCCCCCGCCGCCGGGCAGCCGCCGCAGGCGCCCCCGGCGCAGCCGCCGTCCGTGCACGACCAGGCCACGATGGCCTCGATGCCGTCCGCCGGCTTCCCCCCGCCCGGCTTCCCCCCGCCCGGCCACGTCCCGCCCGGCGGATCCGCTCCGGTGGGCGGCCCGCCTCCGTTCGGCGGCTCCGGCTCCGCGGTGCCGCCCCCGCCCGTCGCGCCCACCGGCCCGGGAGCGCCCGGCGGATACGGCTACCCCGCCTACCCCCAGGGCTACGGCTGGGCCGGCATGCCGATGGCCCCGCAGAACGGCACGGGCATCGCGGCGATGGTGCTCGGCATCCTGTCCTGCTGCCTGTTCTGCATGTACGGCGTGGTCTCGGTCGTGCTCGGCATCCTCGCCGTGGTCTTCGGCATCAAGGGCCGCAAGAAGGCCGAGCAGGGCCTGGCCGACAACCACGGCCAGGCCCAGGCCGGCCTGATCATGGGCGTCATCGGCCTCGTCCTCGGTGTCATCGTGATCGTCCTGATCGCCGTCGGGATCACGGCCGCCATCAACGAGGAGCAGGACGGCCACGACCCGTACTACGGCGCCCTCACCCCGACGGCCACGGTGCTCGCCGACCGCTGAGCCCCGGACGGCCGCGGCGCCCGGCCGCCGGACCAGGGCCCGTGCCCCCGCCCGACCACCGAACCCACCGACGCCCCCGGCCGAAACGCCTCCGCACCAGCCCCGCGAAAGGGAGCTCTCCGCGGCGAACAGGCCACTACCATGCCTCGTCTGTCAACGGAGGGGAGACCGCTTCATGTCCCACACCAATCCCACACCCGGCGGATTCGGGCCGCCGTCCCAGCCCCCGCAGCAGCCGGCCCCGGGCTACGGCTACCCGCAGTCCGGTCCGGGCTACGGCCAGCCGGCGGGCCCCGGCTGGCCGGCCGCGCCCTACCCGCAGGCGCCCGGCTACACCCAGCCCCTGCAGCCGAGCAACGGCATGGGCACCACCGGGCTGGTGCTGGGCATCATCGGCGTGGTGTGCAGCCTGACCTTCTTCCTGTGGTTCCTCGGCGTCGTCCTGGGCATCCTGGCGATCATCTTCGGCGCCATCGGCCGGGGGAAGGCGAACCGCGGCGAGGCCACCAACAAGGGGGCGGCGACCGCCGGCCTGGTCTGCGGCATCGTGGCCACGGTGCTGCTTCCGCTGCTGGGCTTCCTGCTCTTCGCCGGCATCATGGGCGGGATCGGCGCGTCCTGACCCCCGGCCCGCCGCGAGGGGCCGGCCCGCGCACCGGTCCCGTTCCCCGCGGCGGGCCATCCCCGCTCACCCGGCCCGCAGCCGCTCCCGCGCCGCCATCAGGGCGAACCCCAGCAGATTCGGTCCCCGCCACCGCTCCGGATCCTGGGCCGCCTCGTCGGCCGCGGCCAGCCCGATGCCCCACACCCGGTCCACCGGGCTCGCCTCCACCAGTACCCGATCCCCCGTGTTCAGCAGAAACTCCCGCAACCCGGCGTGCGCGCCGAACTTGTGCACATTGCCCTCGACGACGATCCGGAACCGCTCCCGCCGCCATATCGCCTCGTCGAAGCCGCGCACCAGCCGCCCCGCCTTCTTGGCCTCGGCGGGATGCGCCGCGCCGAGCACCCGCCGCTCCCCTTCCGCGTCACCGAACAGCCGGGCCTTGCCCGCCATCATCCAGTGCTCGGCGGTCGCGTACGCCACCCCGTCGACCGTGAACGGCGAGGGCCACCACTGGCTCAGGCAGCCCGGCCCGAGCCGGCCGTCCGGCCGCGGCCGGTGTCCCCAGAAGTGCAGATACCTGACCCTGGCTCCCGCGCGGACCGCCCTGATCAGCGCCTGCCGGGAATCGACCGTCCCGGTGCCCCGGTCCGTCCCGTCCGTCATGCGATCCCTCGCCTCCCGCGATCCGCTCGCCCCCGTGATCCGTCCGATGCGGCCGAGTCTGGCACCCGCCCCCGACGCTCCGTACCCTTTTTCGGGCCGCGCCCGACAGTTGATCAACAGATTTCGTCGCGTAACCAAAAGGCAACAACGGAATCACTTGTTGGAGTCTCACTGCTCTGTCAGGATCGGCGCTCAAGTCGAGCTTGAGCCACGTCGGCCCTCTCGCGGGGACAGGGAGGAGAGCGACCTGCACAACCCGGGCAGCGCCACCCCGGCCGCCCCGGACCGGCTCGCCGCCGGGCCGGCCGGCCGCGCCGAGGACCCGGCCCGCGCCGGGGGGTCCCTCCGGTGCGGCAAGCCGCTGAAGCCGGCCCGTGAGTCCGACGGGCCGGGGAGGACCGACGACACCGCGCCCTTCGCCGGTGCCGCCCGCCGCTTCGGGGACCGGCGGCAACCGCCGACCGGCGACGACCGGACCGTGACCGGCCACCGCCGCATGTGACGGACGGCCGCCGACCACGACCACCAACCCTCCCGAAAGGGCACCACGCGTATGGAGCAGTACGAGCCCGACCGCCTGTCCCCGGCCCGAGCGGCCGCCGTGCGGCGCAGTCTCCGCAACGGCAGGGCGGCCCTCACCCGCCGTTCCCTGCTGCGCGCCGGTGCGGGCGGCGCGCTCGCGGCCGGCGGGTCCGGGACGCTGAGCGCCTGCGGCATCCCCGCGGCGGGCGGGTCCCGGGGCGGCGTCTCCGCACAGGACCGCTCGGCGCAGGAGAAGACCGTCGCCTTCTCCAACTGGACCGAGTACATGGACGTCGACGACAGCGGCAGGCGCCACCCGACGCTGGAGGCGTTCACCGAGCGGACCGGCATCACGGTCCGGTACACCGAGGACATCAACGACAACGGCGAGTTCTTCGGCAAGATCAAGCCGCAGCTCGCCGCGGGCCAGGACACCGGCCGCGACCTCGTCGTCCTCACCGACTGGCTGGCCGCCCGCCTCATCCGCCTGGGATGGGTGCAGAAGCTGGACCCGGCCCATCTGCCGCACGCCTTCGCCAACCTGGCGCCGCAGTTCCGCAGCCCCGACGGGGATCCGGGACGGGCGTACTCGTACCCCTGGCAGGGCATCTCCACCGTCATCGCCTACAACAGGAAGGCGCTCGACGGGATCGAGGTGACGTCGGTCTCCGACCTGCTCGACGACCCCCGGCTCAAGGGCCGCGTCGGCCTCCTCACCGAGATGCGCGACACCGTCGGCATGACCCTGCTCGACATGGGCAAGGACCCGGGCGACTTCACCGGCGACGACTACGACGCGGCGATCGCCCGCCTGCAGAAGGCCGTGGACCGGGGCCAGATCCGCCGCTTCACCGGCAACGACTACACCTCCGACCTCGCCAAGGGCGACTTCGCGGCCTGCCTGGCCTGGGCCGGCGACGTCGTCCAGCTGAAGGCGGACAATCCCGACATCGACTTCCTCGTCCCCGACAGCGGCTACCTGACCTCCAGCGATGACCTGCTGATCCCCAACAGGGCCCGGCACAAGACCAACGCCGAGCGGCTGATCGACTACTACTACGAGCCGCAGACCGCCGCCCGGCTCGCCGCCTACATCAACTACGTCTGCCCGGTCGACGGGGTGAAGGAGGAGCTCGCGAAGATCGACGAGGCGGCGGCGGACAACCCGCTGATCCTCCCCGACAAGGCCATGCAGGCGAAGTCCCGTGCCTTCCGCTCCCTGAGCGCGCAGGAGGAGACGGCCTGCGAAGAGAAGTTCGCGAAGCTCATAGGGGCGTGACCACCATGACGAACGACGGCAGCGGCGACGTCCGCCTCCGCGGCATCAGCAAGACCTACGGCTCCGTCACCGCCGTGCACCCGCTCGACCTGACCGTGCCGCAGGGCTCCTTCTTCGCCCTGCTCGGCGCCTCCGGCAGCGGCAAGACCACCACCCTGCGGATGATCGCCGGCCTGGAGGAGCCCACCAGCGGCACCGTCCACCTCGGCGACCAGGACGTCACCCGTCTCCCGCCGTACAAGCGGCCGGTGAACACGGTCTTCCAGTCGTACGCCCTCTTCCCGCACCTGGACGTCTTCGAGAACGTCGCCTTCGGCCTGCGCCGGCGCGGCGTCAGGAACGTGCGGAAGCAGGTCGAGGAAATGCTGGAGCTGGTGCAGCTCGGCGAGCAGGCGCGCAGGAAGCCGCACCAGCTCTCCGGCGGCCAGCAGCAGCGCGTCGCGGTCGCCCGCGCGCTGATCAACCACCCCCGGGTGCTGCTGCTCGACGAGCCGCTCGGCGCCCTCGACCTGAAGCTGCGCCGCCGGATGCAGCTGGAGCTCAAGCGCATCCAGACCGAGGTCGGCATCACCTTCGTGCACGTCACGCACGACCAGGAGGAGGCCATGACGATGGCCGACACGGTCGCCGTGATGAACGCGGGCCGCGTCGAGCAGCTCGGCTCGCCCACCGACCTGTACGAGAACCCCAGGACCCCGTTCGTCGCCGACTTCCTCGGCACCTCCAACTTCATCGAGGCCGAGGTCGACTCCGCCGGCGGCGGCGAGATCGTGCTGAGGGCGGGCGGCGGCAGGCTGGTGCTGCCCCGGGCGCGGTGCGGCGCGCCCACGGCGGCCGGCGGCAGGGTGCTGGTGGGGGTCCGCCCGGAGAAGGTCTCCCTCACCCACGCCGACGACGCCGGCGAGATCCCCGCCGGGCGCAACCGGATCACCGGGACGATCGCCGACTCCAGCTTCACCGGCGTCTCCACGCAGTACGTCGTCGACAGCCCCGTCTGCCCCGCCTTCGAGGTCTACGCCCAGAACATCGACCGCGACCCCCGGCTGGCGCCCGGCGCCGAGGTCGTCCTGCACTGGAACCCGGCCCACACCTTCGGTCTCGACGCCGCCCGGTTCGCACCGGACGGGGAAGGGAGCCCGGCCGCGGAGGAGGCGGCCGCCCGATGACGACGCTCACCGAGGCGCCCCCGCCGCTCACCCCCGCCGCCCCCGGGGAGCGGCGGCCGCCGCGCGGGCGGGGCCGCCGCACGCCGTACCTGCTGCTCCTGCCCGGCGTGCTGTGGCTGCTGGTCTTCTTCGCGCTGCCGATGGTCTACCAGGCCTCCACGTCCGTGCAGACGGGCTCCCTGGAGGAGGGCTACCGGGTCACCTGGCACTTCGCCACCTACGGGGACGCGCTGGGCGAGTACTGGCCGCAGTTCGTCCGCTCGGTGCTCTACGCGGGCACCGCGACGGTCCTGTGCCTGCTGCTCGGCTATCCGCTCGCCTACCTCATCGCCTTCCGCGCGGGCCGCTGGCGGACCCTGGTCGTGATCCTGGTGATCGCGCCGTTCTTCACCAGCTTCCTGATCCGCACCCTCGCCTGGAAGACGATCCTCGCCGACGGCGGCCCGGTCGTCGGCGCCCTCGACGCGCTGCACGTCCTGGACGTCACCGCCCGGCTCGGCTGGACCTCCGGCGACCGCGTGCTGGCCACGCCGCTCGCCGTCGTGTGCGGACTGACGTACAACTTCCTGCCGTTCATGGTGCTGCCGCTCTACACCTCGCTGGAGCGCATCGACCCCCGGCTGCACGAGGCGGCGGGCGACCTGTACGCCAGGCCCTGGACGACCTTCCGGAAGGTCACCCTCCCGCTGTCCGCGCCGGGCGTGGTCTCGGGCACGCTGCTGACCTTCATCCCGGCCTGCGGCGACTACGTCAACGCGGACCTGCTGGGCTCCACGGACACGCGCATGGCCGGCAACGTCATCCAGACGCAGTTCCTGCGCGTTCTGGACTACCCGACGGCCGCGGCCCTCTCCTTCATCCTGATGGCCGCGATCCTGCTCGTGGTCACCCTCTACATCCGCAGGTCCGGGACGGAGGATCTGGTCTGACATGCCCTTCGCCGACTGGCTCAAGCGCCGTCTCGTCGTCATCGCGGGCCTGGTGACGCTCGCCTACCTGCTGCTGCCCAACGTCGTGGTGGCGGTGTTCTCCTTCAACGCGCCGAAGGGGCGCTTCAACTACGAGTGGCAGCGGTTCTCGCTCGACGCGTGGCGGGACCCGTGCGGCGTCCCCGGCCTGTGCGACGCGCTGTCGGTCAGCCTGCGGATCGCGTTCTGGGCGACGCTCGGCGCCACCGTCCTCGGCACGATGACGGCCTTCGCGCTGGCGCGCCACCGCTTCCGCGCGCGGGGCGCCGTGAACGCGCTGATCTTCCTGCCGATGGCGATGCCCGAGGTCGTCCTGGCGGCCTCGCTGCTCACCCTGTTCCTCAACATGGGCGCCGAGCTGGGTTTCCGGACGGTCCTGATCGCCCACGTCATGTTCTGCCTCAGCTTCGTCGTGACGGCGGTCAAGGCGCGCGTGATGTCGATGGACCCGCGGCTGGAGCAGGCGGCGCAGGACCTGTACGCCGGCCCGTTCCAGACGTTCTGGCGGGTCACCCTGCCGATCGCGGCCCCCGGCATCGCCGCGGGCGCGCTGCTCGCCTTCGCGCTCTCCTTCGACGACTTCGTCATCACCAACTTCACCGCGGGCTCCACCGTCACCTTCCCCATGTTCGTCTGGGGCTCGGCCCAGCGCGGAACGCCCGTGCAGATCAACGTCGTCGGAACGGCCATGTTCGTCGTCGCCGTGCTGCTCGTGCTGGCGTCGACGGTGGTCGGCCACCGCAGAGACAGACAGAAGGCATAGAGAGATCCTCGTAGGGAGTTGAGATCATGGCCCCGAGCGCCATGAGCCGCTGGACGAAGTCCCTCTCCGAAGCCCAGCCCGTCCCCTACTGGCTGGACGACCCCGCCAGACCCCGCCCCGAGCCCGCGCTCACCGCCGCCGAGACCTGCGACCTGCTGGTCGTCGGCGGCGGCTACAGCGGACTGTGGACCGCGCTGATCGCCAAGGAACGCGACCCGCGGCGGGAGGTCGTCCTCCTCGAGGGCCGCGAGGCGGGCTGGGCCGCCTCGGGCCGCAACGGCGGCTTCTGCGCCGCCTCCCTCACCCACGGGCTGCCCAACGGCCTCACCCGCTGGCCGGAGGAGATCCACCGGCTCCAGGAGCTGGGCGCCCGCAACCTCGACGAGATCGAGCGGGCGGTCGCCCGCCACGCCATCGACTGCGACTTCGAACGCACCGGCGAGATCGACGTCGCCACCGAGATCCACCAGGCGTGGGAACTGCGCGACGGGTACGAGGAGGCGCGGCGCCGGGGCCTGGCCGACGGCGTCGAGTTCCTGGACGCCGACGCGGTGCGGGAGCAGGTGGACTCCCCGACCTTCCGGGCGGGCCTGTGGGACCGGCGGGGCGTGGCCATGCTCAACCCGGCCCGGCTCGCCTGGGGGCTGAAGCGGGCGTGCCTGGACCTCGGCGTCCGCGTGTACGAGCACACCCCGGCCCTGACCTTGCGCCCGTACGGCGGCGGGCTGGCCGTCCGCACCCCGTACGGCCAGGTCCGCGCCCGCCGGGTCGCCCTCGGCACGAACGTCTTCCCCAGCCTGGTCAGACGGGTCCGTCCGTACACCGTCCCGGTCTACGACTACGCCCTGATGACCGAGCCGCTCACCGCCGCCCAGCTGGCGTCGATCGGCTGGCGGAACCGCCAGGGCCTCGGGGACAGCGCCAACCGGTTCCACTACTTCCGCCTGTCCGCGGACAACCGCGTCCTGTGGGGCGGCTACGACGCGGTCTACCCGTACGGCGGCCGGGTGCGCGCCGAGTACGACGACCGGCCCCGGACCTACGCCAAGCTCGCCGGGCACTTCTTCACCTGCTTCCCGCAGCTGGAGGGCGTCCGCTTCACCCATGCGTGGGGCGGCGCCATCGACACCTGCTCGCGCTTCTCGGCGTTCTTCGGCACCGCCCACCGGGGCAGGGTGGCGTACGCGGCGGGCTACACCGGTCTCGGGGTCGGGGCCACCCGCTTCGGCGCCGAGGTGATGCTGGACCTGCTGGCGGGGGAGCGCACCGAGCGCACCGAGCTGGAGATGGTCCGCACCAAGCCCCTGCCGTTCCCGCCCGAGCCCTTCGCGTGGACCGGCATCGCGCTCACCAAGTGGTCGCTGGCCCGGGCGGACGCGCACGGCGGCCGGCGCAACCTGTGGCTGCGGACGATGGACCGGCTGGGCCTCGGCTTCGACAGCTGACCCCCCGGGGAGGCCGGCCGCCCCGGCCGAGGAACACCACGAGGCCGGTCAGCAGCACCGCGCCGAGGCACCAGCCGGCCACGACGTCCAGCGGCCAGTGGTAGCCGCGGCGGACCAGCCCGAACCCCACGCCGAGGTTGACGACGACGCAGGCGGCGACGGCCGCCCGGCGGGCGGGGGCGGCGCGGAGCCAGGGGAGGAGGACGGCCACGGCTGAGCCGTAGGCGACGGCGGCCGTGGCGGTGTGCCCGGAGGGGTAGTAGCCGGTGCCCGGCGGCATGACCGGTGGGCCCGGCCGGCCGGTGAGCTCCTTGAGGGGGATCACCAGCGCCGGGACGAGGGCCATGAGCAGCGCCGCGGCCACGGCGGGCCGCCACCACCGCTCCGCGCCGCCGGCCCGGCCCCGCCGGGCGACGTACGCCGCCACCAGGGCGAGCACCGGCACCGCGACCTGGACGGCGCCCAGGTCGGCGAGGAGCTCGGAGAGGAGGTCCGGGTGGACCAGGGCGCGGCTGAGCCGCTCGTCCGCGCCCACCAGGGCGCCGTCGGCGACGACCTGCCAGGTGATCAGCGCGAACAGCAGGGCCGGAAGCCCGAGGGGGAGGAGGATCGCCACGGCGCACAGCCTGGCAGATCCGGCCGGGCAGCGGAGAAGGAGGTCGGCCGCCCCGGAACGAGGGGGGATGGTTCCGAGGCGGCCGTCCGGACCGGAACGTCGCGCGCCCCGGGGGGTCTGGGGCGGGCGACCGTCCGATCGGTGAGGAGATCCGGAGCCGTCGGCTCCGGTGTGCGCGAGGGCACGACCAGGTCGAAGCTGGGGAGGCCCCGGCCTGAGGTCACCCACAGTCCCCTGTGGGTGGGGGTGTATCTCTCATCTGCCTAGAACCTACGGCAGGGGGTGCGCGTGCGACAGGGAGAACGGCGTCCCGCCATCCACCTCCCACACCTTCTTCACACCCTCTGCCGCCGGCCCCTCAGACGTGCGGAAACAGGGCTCAGATGCGCGCGAACGCCTGCTCGATGATGTCGAGGCCCTCGTTCAGCAGGTCCTCGCCGATGACCAGCGGCGGCAGGAAGCGCAGCACGTTGCCGTAGGTGCCGCAGGTCAGGACGAGCAGGCCCTCGGCGTGGCAGGCCTTGGCGAGCGCGGCCGTCGCCTCCGGGTTCGGCTCCTTGGTGGCGCGGTCCTTGACCAGCTCGATGGCGATCATCGCGCCGCGGCCCCGGACGTCGCCGATGACCTCGAACTTCTCGGCCATGGCGGTCAGCCGGGCCTTCATGACCGCCTCGATGTCCTTCGCCCGGGCGTTGAGGTCGAGCTCCTTCATCGTCTCGATCGCGCCGAGCGCGCCCGCGCAGGCGACCGGGTTGCCGCCGTAGGTGCCGCCGAGGCCGCCCGCGTGCGCGGCGTCCATGATCTCGGCGCGGCCGGTGACGGCGGCGAGCGGCAGGCCGCCGGCGATGCCCTTGGCGGTGGTGATCAGGTCCGGGACGATGCCCTCGTCCTCGCAGGCGAACCACTGGCCGGTGCGGCAGAAGCCGGACTGGATCTCGTCCGCGACGAAGACGATGCCGTGGTCCGCGGCGAACCGGCGGATCGCCGGCAGGAAGCCCTTGGCCGGCTCGATGAAACCGCCCTCGCCGAGCACCGGCTCGATGATGATCGCGGCGATGTTCTCCGCGCCGACCTGCTTGGACATCTGGTCGATGGCCTGGGCGGCGGCCTCGGGGCCGGCGTTGTCCGGACCGGTCGGCCAGCGGTAGCCGTACGCCACCGGCACCCGGTACACCTCCGGCGCGAACGGGCCGAAGCCGTGCTTGTACGGCATGTTCTTCGCGGTCAGGGCCATGGTGAGGTTGGTGCGGCCGTGGTAGCCGTGGTCGAAGACGACGACGGCCTGCCGCCGGGTGTACGCCCGGGCGATCTTCACGGCGTTCTCGACGGCCTCGGCGCCGCTGTTGAACAGGGCGGACTTCTTCGCGTGGTCACCGGGGGTCAGCTCGGCGAGCGCCTCGGCGACGGCCACGTAGCCCTCGTACGGCGTGACCATGAAACAGGTGTGGGTGAAGTCGGCGAGCTGGGCGGCGGCCCGGCGCACCACGGCCTCGGCGGAGGCGCCGACGGACGTGACGGCGATGCCGGAGCCGAAGTCGATCAGCCGGTTGCCGTCGACGTCCTCGATGATCCCGCCGCCCGCGCGCGCGGTGAACACGGGCAGCACGGAGCCCACGCCCTGCGCGACCGCGGCGGTACGGCGGGCCTGCAGCCGAAGCGACTCCGGGCCGGGGATGGCGGTGACGACGCGGCGCTCCTGCGGAAGTGCGGTCATGCGGGGCTCCTGGGTGTGCTCGGTTTCCGTACGCGGTCGTGGGTCCTTGCGGACACATGCCTTCTTTTCCCGCAGGCTAGGACGAGGGGAGGGGACTGGGCATGCTCCATGTGGGCGTTGTCGGGGGGTGCGGTTGTCCGCGGTGGACATAGCGGCGTTCCCGGCGGGCGCGGCGGGCGAGGACCGTCCGCCCGGGTCCGGCCGCGTCAAGCGGTGGACTCCCCGGGCGGGGGCGTTAGATTGACTCGCTGACGGTGGACGGAGCGGCTGGTCAGGGGGCAAGGGCGATGGACAGCGACGGGATCCGGGACGCGCGGGGCACGCATGCGAATCCTGTGCCGCGTCCGGCGGCGCCGCCTCAGCCGCCCGCGGTGCCGCCGCGGCCGACGCGGGCACCCGGGGCGCCGCCGGCGCCGGACGGGTCGGCGTTCCTGGCGTGGCTGCGGACGCCCCGGCCGGAGGCCCTGCCCGGCGTGTGGCGGTTCGGGCACCGGCCGCGGCCGCAGGAGGAGCCGGAACGGGTTCCCGGACGGCAGCTGGTCGGCGGCGCGGTCATCGCGTTCCTGTGCGGGTGGCTGCTCTGCTCCCTGCTGTGGAACGGCTACCTGGGCGACTTCTGGCTGTGGCCGTGGTACGTGCTGGCCCCCGAGTCGTGGACGCTGGGACAGGCGGGGGCCCTGGGCGGCGCGGCCTCGTACGTCTACACGGGCCTGGTGTTCGCCGCGGTCTTCGTCGTCTTCGCGAGGCTCGGCCACTGGTCCGAGGTGTGGCGCCGCTACGGCCCTGCCGCCTGGCGCCGCACCGCCTCCGCCGCCGCCCCGCCCCCCGTCCCCGAGCAGGACCCCGCCGACTACCCGCAGCTGCGGGCCGCCGGGGCCGTCGACGCCGCCGAGCGGCTGGCCGCCGAGGCCCGCGCCGGGCTGATGCGGGACGTCGACCACGCCCGGATCACCCGCGCCTGGCAGGGCGTGCGCAGCGGCCGGCACAGCCTCGCCGCCTTCAGCGGCGCGGTGCTCAAGGACGGCGCCGCCGCCTGTCCGCACCCGTCCGGCGCGCGCGACCTGCCCGCCCGGCAGGCCCCGCACGACCTGGTCACCGGGCAGGTCCGGCTCGGCACCACCGCCGACGACCCCCGCAACCCGTACGCCTACCGCGGCACCGGCCTGGCCCTCGGCCCCGACCTGCTCGGCACCTCCCTGCTGGCGGTCGGCCCGGCCGGGTCCGGCAAGACCGGCAGCGTCGTCCGGCCGCTCGCCGAGTCGCTGTGCCTGCACGCGCTCGCCGGCCGGGCCGCCGTGGTCGTGGTCGGCGCGGCCGGCGCGGGACTGGGACCGGCCGACGCCTACGACGTCGTGATACGGATCGGGAACCCGGACTCCGTGTACGACCTCAACCTGTACGGCGGGACCAGCGACCCGGACGAGGCGGCGGCCGTGCTCGCCGAGGCGCTCGTCGGGGACCTCGCCGACCCGCACCCGGGAAGCGACAGCCGGCGCTCCACGACCGTCCTCGCCCAGCTGCTCGGGCCGTTCCGGGCGGTTCACGGGCGCTTCCCCTCGGTGCCGGAGCTGCGGCAGCTGCTCGACGGCGCGCCCGGGCCGCTCGCCGCGCTGCGCACGGCGCTGCAGGACGCCGGACGGGAGTCGCTGCTGCGCGAACTCGACGCGCGGGAGCGGCAGATGAGACAGCCCGGCGATGTGGCGGCCGTGCTCGCCGACCGCGTGGCGCTGCTGGACCGGCCCGCCTTCGCCGGGTTCTTCGACACCTCCGGGGCCTCGCGGCCGTTCTCGCTCAAGGCCCTGGACCATCCGGTGCGGGTGCGCGTCGACCTGCCCGAGCGGGGGCACGCGGACGCCTCGCGGATACTGGCGCGGCTGGTGCTCGCCCAGTTCACGGCGAGCGTCGCGGTGCGCGAGGACCGGTCGCTGTTCGCCTGCCTGGTCCTGGACGACGCCACGGGCGTGGTGACCCCCGAGTCCGTCCGCGGCATCCAGCGGCTGCGCTCCGCCCACGCCGGGGTGGTGCTGACCCTGCGCACCCTGGACGACGTGCCGCGCCCGCTGCGCGGGCCGCTGCTCGGGGCCACCGGCTGCCGGATGGCGCTGTCCGGGCTCACCCCGTGGGACGGGCAGGACTTCGCCGAGGTGTGGGGCAAGGAGTGGACCGAGGCCCGGGACGTCACCGACCGGCAGATCATCGCCGAGACCCCTGCGGGCAAGGCTGTGCACGCACTGCGCCGGGTGATCACCGGCAAGGCGCCGACCGCGCGGGCGGTGACCGTGCGGCAGGTGGAGCGGGAGCGGTGGTCCGCCTCCGAGCTGGCGCACGCGGTGCCGCCGGGACACGCGGTGCTGTCGCTGACGAACGTCCGCGGCGAGCACGCGCCGCCGCTGCTGGTGGACCTCAGGGGCTGAGGCCCTCCGGGCCGGTGCGGGCCCCGGGACCGTACAGTGAGGCAGAATCGGCATGGGGCGTTCATCCGTCCCGGCCAAAACCTCGCAGCGGTCACCCAGCCCCGACGCCTACCCGAGAGCCCCATGCCCCCCACGCTCGCCTCGCTCGTCCACCACTCCGCGCTGAAGCTGACCGTGCGGGCGGGCGGGGACCGCCTGGACGTGCCCGTGCGCTGGGCGCACGTCAGCGAGCTGGCCGATCCCGTGCCCTACATGGAGGGCGGGGAGCTGCTGCTGATCACCGCCCTCAAGCTGGACGCGGAGGACCCGGAGGCGATGCGCCGCTATGTGCGGCGGCTCGCCGGCGCGGGCGTCGTCGGGCTCGGCTTCGCCGTCGGCGTCACCTACGACGAGATCCCCGCGGCGCTCGTCGACGCCTGCGCGCAGGAGGGGCTGCCGCTGCTGGAGGTGCCGCGCCGCACCCCGTTCCTCGCCATCAGCAAGGCCGTCTCCGCGACGATCGCCGCGGAGCAGTACCGGGCCGTGACGGCCGGGTTCGCGGCGCAGCGGGAACTGACCCGGCAGGCGCTCGCGGCCGGCCCGGAGGGGCTGCTCGCCGCGCTCGCCGCGCAGGTCGACGGATGGGCGGCGCTGTACGACGCCTCGGGCGCCGTCGTCGCCGCGGCACCGGAGTGGGCGGGCCGCCGGGCGGCGCGGCTCACGGCGGAGGTGCAGCGGCTGCGGGAGCGGCCCGCACCCGCCTCCTCGGTGGCCGGCGGCGGCGAGGACCGGGTCGAGCTGCACTCCCTGGGCACCGGACGCCGCCCCCGGGCCGCGCTCGCCGTCGGCACCGCCGCCGCCCTCGGCACCGCCGAGCGCTACGCCGTCCACTCCGCGGTCGCCCTGCTGACGCTGACCACGGAGCGGTCGCGCTCGCTGCACGCGGCCGAGCAGCGGCTCGGCGCGGCCGTGCTGCGCATGCTGCTCGCCGGGGAGCCGGACCACGCGCGCACGGTCGCCGGGGACCTGTACGGCGGGCTGCTGGACGCCCCCTTCCGGGTGATCGTCGCCGAGTCGGCGCCGGCCGGGTGCGCCCCCGGCCGGGCGCACCCGGCCGGCGGGTCCTCGGCGGCCGCGCTCGCCGTCGCCGGCCCGGGCGGGGACCCGCTCGGGTCCCTCGCCGAGGCCGTGGAGTCGGCCGCGGCCCGCGCCGGGGAGGCGGTGCTGGTGGTGCCCGAGGGGCGGCGGCTGGTGGTGCTGGCGGCGGACGGCGGCGCGGCGGTCGCCGCCGGCGGCGCGTACGCGGCGGCGCTGGAGGCGGCGCGGACCCCGGCCGTGCGCGAGCGGCCGGCGGGCGGCGAGGAGCACGAACTGGTCGTCGGCCTGTCGGCGCCGTCCGGGCCGGCCGCCGCGGCCGCCGCGTACCAGCAGGCCGAGCAGGCGCTGTCGGTGGCGCGGCGGCGCGGACGGGTGCTCGTCGAGCACGAGCGGCTCGCCTCCGGCTCGGTGCTGCCGCTGCTCGCCGACGACGCGGTGCGGGCGTTCGCCGACGGGCTGCTGCGGGCGCTGCGCGAGCACGACGCGACCGGCCGCGGGAACCTCGTCGCCTCCCTGCGCGCCTGGCTGTCCCGGCACGGGCAGTGGGACGCGGCGGCGGCCGACCTCGGTGTGCACCGGCACACGCTGCGCTACCGGATGCGGCGCGTGGAGGAGATCCTCGGCCGGTCGCTGGACGACCCGGACGTGCGGATGGAGCTGTGGCTGGCGCTGAAGGCGACCGCCGGCGAGTAGCCGTACGCCAATCCGGCGCGTCCCCGCCGGCCACTGCTACGCCCCGGACAAACGACCCGCCGCCGTCCGGCCCCTACCGTGGATCCAGCAGATCACGTACCCACCCCCGATGCGGAAGGGCCGGAACCCACCCATGCCCCAGGAAAAGAACGTGGGGGCCACCCACGCCTTCTGGCTCGCCGGCCGCCAGGTCACCGGCGAGGACACCTTCGACGTGACCTCCCCGTGGGACGGCCGTCTCGTCGGCACGGTGAGCGTGCCGACCGACGCGCAGACCGAGGAGGCCGTGGCCGCCGCGTACGCCGTCCGGGACGAGTTCGCCGCCACCCCCGCCCACGCGCGGGCCGCCGCCCTCGACCACGTCGCCCGGCGCCTGGCCGAGCGCACCGAGGAGATCGCGCGGCTGATCTCCGCCGAGAACGGCAAGCCGGTCAAGTGGGCCCGGGGCGAGGTCGGGCGCGCGGTGTCGGTGTTCCGGTTCGCGGCCGAGGAGGCCCGGCGGTTCAACGGCGGCGAGGCCCAGCGCCTGGACACCGACCCCGGCGGCCAGGGGCGGCTCGCCCTCACCCGCCGCTTCCCCAAGGGCGTCGTGCTCGGCATCGCGCCGTTCAACTTCCCGCTGAACCTGTGCGCCCACAAGGTCGCCCCGGCCGTCGCCGCCGGCGCGCCGATCATCCTCAAGCCCGCCCCGGCGACCCCGCTGTCCGCCCTGGTCCTCGGCGAGCTGCTGGCCGAGACCGAGCTGCCGGCCGGCTCCTGGAGCATCCTGCCGGTGCCCAACGACCGCATGCCCGCCCTCGTCCAGGACGAGCGCCTGCCGGTCATCTCCTTCACCGGCTCCGAGAAGGTCGGCTACGCGATCATGGACTCGGTGCCGCGCAAGCACTGCACGCTGGAGCTGGGCGGCAACGGCGCGGCGGTCGTGCTGGCCGACTGGGCGAGCGACGAGGACCTGGACCGGGCCGCGGCGCGCATCGCCACCTTCTCCAACTACCAGGGCGGCCAGTCCTGCATCTCCGTGCAGCGGGTGATCGCCGACGCCTCGGTGTACGACCGGCTGCTGCCGCGCATCGTCGCCGCCGTCGAGGCCCAGGTCACCGGCGACCCGAACGACGACGCCACCGACGTCGGCCCGCTGATCAGCGAGGACGCCGCCCGGCGGGTGGAGGCGTGGGTGGACGAGGCCGTGGCGGCCGGGGCCGCGCTGCTCACCGGCGGCAAGCGCGACGGCGCCTCCTACGCGCCGACCGTCCTGGCCGACGTGCCGGCCGGCGTGACGATCTCCTGCGAGGAGGTCTTCGGGCCCGTCCTCACCGTGCAGAAGGCGGACGGGGAGGCCGCGGCCTTCGCCGCCGTCAACGACTCCAAGTACGGCCTCCAGGCGGGCGTGTTCACGCACGACCTGCAGGCCGCCTTCCGCGCCCACCGGGCCCTGGAGGTCGGCGGCGTGGTCGTCGGCGACGTGCCCTCCTACCGCGCCGACCAGATGCCGTACGGCGGCGTCAAGCAGTCCGGCGTGGGCCGCGAGGGCGTGCGGTTCGCGATGGAGGACTACACCTACGAGCGGGTGATGGTCCTCACCGGGCTCGCCCTCTAGCCGACGGGAACCGTCCCCCGCAGGCTCCGTGAAGGGGCCCGGCGCCGATGCTTCTGGCGCCGGGCCCCTTCCTGCCGTCGGCCGGGTCCGGACCCTCAACCGGAGAAGCCGACGTGCGCGAGCCGCAGCGGGCCGCGCAGCCTCAGGCGCACGTCGTGCACGCCCCGGGCGGTGACCGGCGCGGCGAGGGTGGTGTAGTCGTACGGACCGGAGGCGGGCGCCCCGGGGGTCAGCGCGGCGAGCACCGGACCGCCGTCGAGCAGGACCTCGACGGTGCCCTCGCCCGCCACCGCCACGGTCACCTCCGCGACGCCCGCCCCGAAGTCGCAGCGGCGGAAGACCAGTTCACCGGTCTGCCCGGCCGCGGGCGTCACCGCGTCGCCCGCCTCCTTCGTCCGGTCGACGATCTCGACGCCGCTCTGCTCGTCGAAGTCGGCCGCCGCCAGGCCGCGTTCCACCACCGGGCGCGGCGCGGCCGGCTCGCCGTCGAGCGTGACGGTCGTCCGCAGCCGGACGTCCTCGCTGGAGGCGCCCGCCAGCAGGGCGTACGGGCCCGGCTCCACCCGCCACCGGCCGTGCGCCACGTCCCAGAACGCGAAGGCGGACAGCGGCACCTCGAAGTCCGCCTCCGCCGTCTCGCCCGGGGCGAGCGTGAGACGGCGGTGCGCCACCAGCTCGCGGCGCGGACGCGGGACCGACGGGTCGAGGGCCCGCACGTAGAGCTGGGCCACCTCGTCGGCGGTGACGTCGCCGGTGTTGGTGACCGTGAACGACACGTGCACCGCCGTCTCGTCCACCCGGGCCGCCAGGCCGCCGTAGGCGAAGGACGCGTACGACAGGCCGTGCCCGAACGGGAACAGGGGCGTGCCCTCGAAGTACAGGTAGGTCTGGCGGCCGCCGATCACGTCGTAGTCGAGCAGGCCGGGCAGGTCGGCGTCGTCGGCGTACCAGGTCTGCGGCAGGCGCCCGGCGGGGGAGACGTCGCCGGCCAGGACGCGGGCCAGGGCGGTGCCGGCGGCCTGGCCGCCGTGCGCCGTCCACAGCAGGGCCGGCAGGTCCGCGTGGTCGACGGCGTACGGGTAGGAGGAGACCAGCGCCAGCACCGTGTCCGGGTTGGCGGCGCGGGCGGCGCGCAGCAGCCGCTCCTGGTGCCCGGGCAGCCGCAGCGTCGTGCGGTCCTCGGTCTCGCGGCCGTTGATGTGCGGGTCGTTGCCCGCGATCACCACGACCGCGTCGGCCCGGGCCGCGGCGCGCGCCACCGCCTCCTCGCCGCGCTCGACGACGACCAGCTCGAAGACCTCCGGATCCCCCTCGTCCGGGGCGGCAACCCGCACGCCGTCGGCGGCGACCGTCACGTGGCGGCCCGTTCCCGTGTGCCTGAGGAGGTGACCGTCGCCGTGGGGTTCCAGACGGAACGTCTCCTGCACGACCCAGCCCCCGGGCTGGTCCGCCGAGGCGCGGAGCCGGCCGTCCTCGGCGACCGAGAGGTAGCGGCCGTCGGGCGCGCGCAGGGTGAGGACGCCCTCGCCCCAGTCGGCCAGGGCGAGTTCGGTGCCGGTGGCACCGGTGGTCAGCGGGGGCAGGTCGGTGCGGCCGGCGAGCAGCGCCGGGTCGAGGGCGCCCTCGGCGCCGCGCACCTCCTCGGGGGCGTCCTCGGCCGCGGGCACCTGGAGGAACGTTCCCGCACGGGTCTTCAGCAGGACGCGGTCCACGCCCTCCGCGAACTCCACGTGCCCGGCGCCGAACCGCTCGCGCAGGCCCTCCAGCGGGGTGGAGCGGCGGATCAGCGTGCCGCTGTACCAGTCGAGCTTGCACTCGTCGGCGAGCAGGCCCACCACGGCGAGGCGGGTGGTGCCGGGGGCGAGGGGGAGCAGGCGGTCGTTCTTCAGCAGCACGACCGCCTGCTCGGCGGCCTCCTGCGCCAGGGCGCGGTGCTCCGGCGTGTCGAACTCGCCGGGGTCGTCGTGGGCGTCGAACTCGCCGAGGCGGAAACGGACCGAGAGCTGGCGGCGGACGGCGGCGTCGACGTCGGCCTCGGTGAGCAGGCCCCGCTCCAGCGCCCTCCGGACCCGTCCGACGATCGTCGAGGAGTCCGTGCCGTGGTCGGTGAAACTGTCCACGCCGGCCCGCAGCGCGGCGGCGGTCGCCTCCTCGTGGGTGGCGAAGTAGTGCTCGGAGTCGACCAGGTTGGAGGGCGCCCCCGCGTCCGAGCAGACCAGCAGCTCCTCGTCCGTCCAGGTGCGCAGGTGCTCGCGCAGATAGGGCGAGACGTGGTTGGGGCGGCCGTTGACCAGGTTGTACGCCGGCATGACGCCGGCCACCGCGCCCGCCTCGACGGTCTCGCGGAAGGCGCGCAGGTCGTACTCGTGCAGCACGCGCGGGCGGACCGAGCTCGACGTGGTGTCCCGGTTCGTCTCGTTGTTGTGCGCGAGCCAGTGCTTCAGCACCGGCGCCGTGCGCCAGTACACCGGGTGGCCGCCGCGCAGACCGCGGGTGTAGGCGGTGGCGATGGCCGAGGTGAGCTTCGGGTCCTCGGAGTAGCCCTCCTCGTTGCGGCCCCACAGGGGGTGGCGCAGCAGATTGACCACCGGCGCCCAGACGTTGAGGCCGACGCGCTCGTCCCGGGCCCGCATCGCGCGGGCCTCCTTGGACACCGCCTCGCCGACCCGCCGCACGAGGTCCGGGTTCCAGGTCGCGCCGAGCCCCACCGCCTGCGGGAACACCGTCGCCGGGCCCATCCACGCCACGCCGTGCAGCGCCTCCTGACCGGTGCGGAAGGCGGCGACGCCGAGCCGCTCGACGGCGGGCGCGAACTGGTGCAGGAACGCCGTCTTCTCCTCCGGGGTGAGCCGCGACAACAGATCGTCGACGCGCTTCGCGAGCGGCAGGCTCGGATCGCGGAAAGGCGGTGCGGGCGGCGTGGGTTCGGTCACGTGAGGTTCCCTTTGCGGAGGAGCGGCGAGGCGCTTTCGAAGCGCTTCGATGCTCATTCGCCTCGGGTCGGGTGTCAAGACACTCCGACGCGACAACCGCGAATCCCCGCCGACATTCCAAGCCGGCCAGGAGGGCGGCCGGGCCCCCGGAGACCTCCGAGGAATCTTGGGAACGACCCTTGTGCGCCCCCAGGCGTTCACTTAACCTCGCAGCAACATCGAAGCGCTTCGACGAAGAGGTCGCCGCCGGGCGGTGCGCACTCGTCGGACGACCGCTTCAGCTCAGCCAGTTCCACTCGAGACACCGCAGCCGACGGCCCACCGCCGGGTGTCCTGGTGCGCCACGAAGGGTTGACGCAATGACGCCGAACGCCTCCGCCCCCACCCGGAGAAGCTTCCTCGCCTCCACGGCGGTCGCCACCGCAGCGGTGGCGGGAGGGATGCCCCTGCTCGCCGCGTGCGGCGGCGGATCCGGCGCCGGTTCGCGCGAGGGCACCACGTCGGGCAAGGACGCCAGGAAACTGCTGCCGGCGTACGTGGCCAGCAACGTCGTCACCCCCGACATCCCCAGCAGGAACGGCTCCGCGGTCGGCTTCACCGGCAAGCTCGACCTCGCGGACCTGAAGACGTCGGTGCCCGAGAAGCTGGGCAAGGGCAGCCGGGTCACCGTCATGTCGCCGTTCTGGGGCTCCCCGCCCAAGGACGGCAACGCCTACTACAAGGCGATGAACGACCTCATCGGCGTCGACGTGGTCTGGCAGAACCAGGACGGCAACACCTACGACCAGAAGCTCGGCGCGGTCCTCGCCTCCAGCGACGTGCCCGACGTGGTGGTCGTGCCCGGCTGGAACATGACGGGCAAGATCCCCAGCGCCGTCATCGGCAAGTTCGCCGACCTGGGCCCCTACCTGTCCGGCGACGCGGTCAAGGACTACCCGAACCTCGCGGCGATCCCCACCGACGCCTGGCAGCGCTCCATCTTCGGCGGCAAGCTGCGCGGCCTGCCCATGCCGTCCTCGTACGTCACCGGCATCGTGCCCCTGTACCGCAAGGACGTCTTCGACGAGGAGGGGTACGAGGTCCCCAGGTCGGCCGACGAGTTCATGGCGCTGGCCAAGGAGATCACCAACGCCAGGGCCAAGCGCTGGGCCTGCCTGGACATGAAGTGGACCGCCTTCAACGCCTTCGGCGTGCTCTCCGGCGAGGAGAAGTCGCTCGGCTGGAACGAGGTCGACGGCAAGCTGGTCTACCGCGTCGAGACCGACGAGTACCTCGAAGCGCTGGAGTGGACGCGCAAGCTGTTCGCCGCCGGCGTCGTCCACCCCGACGCCGAGCTGGGCAAGAGCAACGCCACCGACCCCGGGCCCAAGTTCGCCGCGGGCGAGTTCCTCATCTACAACCAGGACATGTCGCAGTGGTGGAGCCGCACCGCCGAACAGGCCACGCAGAACCCGGACTTCGAGATCTGGGGCATGGACATCTTCGGCCACGACGGCGGTGACCCCACGCTGTGGGCCAAGAATCCGGCCGGCATCTTCGCCTTCGTCAACAAGAAGGCGTCCGAGGACAAGATCCGCGACGTGCTGGCCGTCGCCAACGTCACCGCCGCGCCGTACGGCACCAAGGAGTACATGCTCACCAACTACGGCGTGGAGGGCACCCACTACACGGTCGAGGACGGCGTCCCCACCAAGACCGACCAGGGCAACATCGACGTGATGAACGCCTACGTGATGATCGCCAGCCCCGCGCCCACCATCGCCCACCCCGACTTCCCCGAGGTCGCCAGGGGCCAGGTCGAGTGGCAGCAGCGGATGGGCGCCTTCACCAGGAAGTCGGCGTTCTACGGCATGCAGATCACCGAGCCCGCCCGCTGGACCAACCTCTCCAACGACTTCGAGCAGCTGGAGGACGACTTCGTCCGCGGCCGCAAGAAGATGAGCGACGTGCAGCAGGCCGTCTCCGACTGGCGGAGCAAGGGCGGCGACGAACTGCGCGACTGGTACAGGAAGCTGCTCGACGAGAACGGCTCGGCGGCGAGCTGACCGGCACCGAGGCGAGGAGAACGGCCGTGTCCCACAGCACGGTGCCTCGGAGCGGGACCGAGGCCGACACGACGGAGAAGACCCCGGTGGCGCCCGGCGACGCCGCCGGGCCCGGGAAGAAACCGACCGGAAGACCGAGCCTGAGGCTCCGGTTCAGGCGCGACCGCGTCCTGCTGCTGATGACGCTGCCGGCCGTCCTGCTGGTGCTGCTCTTCAACTACGCACCGATCCTGGGCAACGTCGTCGCCTTCCAGGAGTACGACCCCTACGTCAGCGACAACGGGGTCGTCTCCATCCTGCACAGCCCCTGGGTGGGCCTGGACAACTTCCAGCGCATCTTCGAGGACTCGGCCTTCTGGAACGCCGTGCGGAACACGCTGGTGCTGTTCTTCCTCCAGCTGGTGCTGTTCTTCCCGGTCCCCGTCCTGCTCGCGCTGCTCATCAACAGCGTGGTCCGGCCCCGGGTGCGGGCGGTCGCGCAGGCCGTCCTGTACCTGCCGCACTTCTTCTCCTGGGTGCTGGTCATCGCCGTCTTCCAGCAGATCTTCGGCGGCGCCGGGATCCTCTCCCAGCTGCTGCGGCAGCATGGGTACGACGGGCTCGACCTCATGACCGACCCGGACACCTTCGCGCTCCTGATCACCGCGCAGAGCGTGTGGAAGGACGCCGGCTGGGGGATCATCGTCTTCCTCGCCGCGCTGGCCTCGGTCAGCCCCGACCTGTACGAGGCCGCCGCGATGGACGGCGCCGGACGCTGGCGCCGCATGTGGCACGTCACCCTGCCCGCGCTGCGCCCGGTGATCGCCCTGCTGCTGGTGCTGCGGGTCGGCGACGCCCTCACCGTCGGCTTCGAGCAGATCCTGCTCCAGCGCGACGCCGTCGGACCGGGGGCCGCGGAGGTCCTGGACACGTTCGTGTGGTGGAACGGCGTGCGCAACCAGGACTTCGGCTACGCCGCCGCCGCGGGCCTGATCAAGGGCGTCGTCAGTCTCGGCCTGGTCCTGGCCGCGAACAAGGTGGCCCACCTGATGGGCGAGCAGGGGGTGTACAAGAAATGACCGCCGTGATCGACGACCCCGCGCACCGGCCCGCCCGCCGGCCCGGCCGGTGGGCCGCGCCGCCCCGGCCGGTGTGGGAGGAGAAGCCCGGCCCGGCCGGACTCGCCGCCAAGGGCCTGGTGCTGGCCCTGGCCTGCCTGGCGATCCTGTTCCCGCTGTGGATCGTCGTGGTCACCAGCCTGTCCTCGCGCCGGACCATCGACGAGGCCGGCGGCCTGGTGGTGATCCCCGAGGACATCACCTTCGTCGCCTACCAGGAACTGCTCAGCGGCGGCCAGGTCACCCGCGCCGCGGTCATCAGCGTCCTGGTCACCCTCGTCGGCACGCTGTTCTCGATGACGGTGTCGGTGCTGTGCGCCTACGGCCTGTCCCGCAGCGGCTCCCTGGGCCACCGCTGGCTGCTGATGCTGCTGCTGGCCACCATGTTCTTCAGCGCCGGCCTCATCCCCACGTACCTGCTGGTGCAGTCGCTGGGGCTGACGGACAGCTACCTGGCGCTGATCCTGCCGAGCGCGGTCAGCGTCTTCAACATCCTGGTGCTGCGCGGCTTCTTCATGGGCATCTCGCAGGAGCTGATCGACAGCGCCCGGATCGACGGAGCCGGGGACGTGCGCATCCTGTGGCAGATCGTCATGCCGCTCTCCCGGGCGGTTCTGGCGGTGATCACCCTGTTCTACGCCGTCGGGTACTGGAGCGCCTGGTTCAACGCCTCCCTCTACCTGAACGACCAGGACATGATGCCGCTGCAGAACGTCATGATCCAGCTCGTGCAGAAGCAGGAGGCGCCGGTCGGCCTCGGCCAGGCGATCAAGACCGGGGAGCTGTCCGGCCTGGCCGTGCAGATGGCCGTCATGGTCATGGCCCTGCTGCCCGTCGCCGTCCTGTCGCCCTTCGTCCAGCGCCACTTCAAGAAGGGCATGCTCACCGGCGCCGTCAAGGGCTGACCCCGGCGCCGGACACCCGGAAGACCCCGCCGCGGCCGACCTGCTCCTGCCCAGCGGTCGGCCGCGGCGGCCCCAGACCCCCGAGCCGCACAGAACGAGGTATGTCATGTACGCGTCCCGTCTGAGCCGTCGTGCCGTTCTCGCCGGGACCGCGGCCACCGCCGCGTTCGCCGCCCTGCCGTCCGCCGGGGGACGGGCGCACGCCGCCGAACCGGCCGCCGCCCCCGCCTACCGCTGGCGCAACGCCGTCATCGGCGGCACCGGCTTCATCACCGGCGTCCTCTTCCACCCCTCGGTGCGCGGCCTGGCCTACGCCCGCACCGACATCGGCGGCGCCTACCGCTGGGACCACCGGACCGCCCGCTGGATCCCGCTGCTGGACCACCTCGGCTGGGACGACTGGAACCTGCTCGGCGTGGAGGCGATGGCCGTCGACCCCGCCCACCCCGACCGGCTCTACCTCGCCGTCGGCACCTACGCCCAGCCCTGGGCGTCCGACGGCGCCGTCCTGCGCTCCGAGGACCGCGGCGCCACCTGGCGGCGCACCGACCTCACCGTCAAGCTCGGCGCCAACGAGGACGGACGCGGCTGCGGGGAGCGGCTGCTGGTCGACCCGCGCGACAGCGACACCCTGTGGCTGGGCACCCGGCACGACGGGCTGCTGAAGTCGGCCGACCGGGGCGCCACCTGGCAGCCCGCGGCCTTCCCGGCCACCCCCCGCGCCACCGGCCAGGGCATCACCCTCCTGGTCGCCGCGGACCGCGCCGTCTACGCCGGCTGGGGCGACGGCGACGGCACCGCCGCCGCCCTGTTCCGCACCACCGACGGCACCGCCTGGGAGGCCGTCCCCGGACAGCCCGCCGGCCCCGCCGCGAAGGTCCCGGTCCGCGCCGCCTACGACCGGCACGCCCGCGAGCTGTACGTCACGTACGCCGACGCGCCCGGTCCCAACGGCCAGTCCGACGGCAGCGTGCACAAGCTGCGCACCACCGACGGCCGGTGGACCGAGGTCACCCCGGTGAAGCCGGGCGGCACCACCGCCGAGGGGGCGGCCGACACCTTCGGCTACGGCGGCGTCGCCGTCGACGCCCGCCGCCCCGGCACCGTCGTCGTCTCCACCAACAACCGCTGGGCGGCCGTCGACACCGTCTTCCGCTCCACCGACGGCGGCCGCACCTGGACGTCCCTGAAGGACACGGCCGTCCTCGACGTCTCCGAGACGCCCTACCTGAAGTGGGGCGAGGACGAGCCCAAGTTCGGCTGGTGGATCCAGGCCCTCGCCCTCGACCCGTACGACTCCCGGCACCTCGTGTACGGCACCGGCGCCACCCTGTACGGCACCCGGGACCTGAGGAACTGGGCCCCGCGGATCCGCGGCCTGGAGGAGACCTCCGTGCGCCAGCTGATCTCGCCGCCCACCGGCCGGGCGCACCTGATCAGCGGATCCGGGGACATCGGCGTGCTGTACCACGAGTCCCTCACGGCGTCCCCCTCGCGCGGCATGGCGACCAACCCCGTGACCGGCACGGCGACCGGGCTGGCGCAGGCCGCGCTCAGACCGTCGTACGTCGTGCGCGCCGGCTGGGGCGACCACGGCAACGGCGCGTCCTCGCACGACGGCGGCCGCACCTGGGCGCCCTTCGCGAGCCAGCCGGAGATCGCCCGGAACGCGCCCGGGCCGATCGCGACGAGCGCCGACGGCGGCGTGCTGCTGTGGTCCTTCGTGCACTGGGACGGAACCAAGCACGCCGCCCACCGCTCGGCGGACGACGGGGCGACGTGGTCGCAGGTCGCCTCCTTCCCCAAGGGCGCCGTACCGGTCGCCGACCCGCTCGACCCCGCGCGCTTCTACGCCTACGACACCGACACGGGCACGCTGTACGCCAGCACCGACGGCGGCCGCACCTTCACCGCGCGGGCCACCGGACTGCCTTCGGGGGACAGCCAGTTCAAGCTGGCCGCCGCCCCGGGCCGGTCCGGCGACCTGTGGCTGAGCGCCAAGGAGAACGGGCTGTACCGCTCCACCGACGGCGGCGCGGCCTTCACGAAGGCCGGCAGCTGCCGGGCCTCGTACTGCCTCGGCTTCGGCCGGGCCGCCCGCGGCGCCTCCTACCCGGCGCTCTACCAGGTCGGCTCGGTGGGGGCCGGTGTCGCCGTCCTGCGCTCCGACGACGAGGCGAGGACCTGGGTGCGGATCAACGACGACGCCCACCAGTGGGGCTGGACCGGCGAGGCGATCACCGGCGACCCGCGCGTGCACGGCCGGGTCTACCTCGCCACCAACGGCCGCGGCATCCAGTACGGGGAGCCGGTGTGATGCCGGACCTGAGCGACGCCACCCGCGGCCGCATCCTCTACGGCGGCGACTACAACCCCGAGCAGTGGCCCGAGGAGACCTGGCACGAGGACGTCCGCCTGATGAAGGACGCCGGCGTCAACTCCGTCACCGTCGGCGTGTTCTCCTGGGCCAGGCTGGAGCCCCGCCCCGGGGAACGGGACTTCGGCTGGCTGGACCGGCTGATGGACCTGCTGCACGAGGCCGGCGTCGGCGTCGTCCTCGCCACCCCCACCGCCTCGCCCCCGCCGTGGCTGGGCCGGCTGCACCCGGAGACGCTGCCCCGCGACGAGGACGGCCGCGTCGAGTGGTGGGGCGGCCGGCAGCACTTCTCGCACTCCAGCGCCGCCTACCGCCGCCACGCCGCCGCCATCACCGAGGCCCTGGCCGCCCGCTACGCCGGCCACCCGGCCCTGACCATGTGGCACATCAACAACGAGTACTGCACCTACGACCACGGCGACGAGGCCGCCGCCCGCTTCCGCATCTGGCTCCGGGACCGGTACGGCACCCTGGAGGCGCTCAACACCGCCTGGGGCACCGCCTTCTGGAGCCAGGGCTACGGCGACTGGGCGGAGATCCTGCCGCCCCGCCGCACCCACTACCTGAAGAACCCCGCCCAGGTCCTGGACTTCCGGCGCTTCACCTCCGACATGCTCCTGGAGTGCTACGCCGCCGAGCGCGACATCGTCCGCCGCCACACCCCGCACCTGCCGGTCACCACCAACTTCATGCCGCTGTGGTTCGGGCAGGACGGCTGGCGCTGGGCCGAGGAGGAGGACGTCGTCTCCGTCGACCTCTACCCCGACCCGCGCGACCCGCTCGGCGCCCAGGAGGGCGCCCTGGTGCAGGACCTGACGCGCTCGCAGGCCCGGGGGCCCTGGATGCTGATGGAGCAGGCGACGGGCGCGGTCGGCTGGCGGGACGTGGACCAGCCCAAGCCGCGCGGCCTGAACCGCCTGTGGTCCCTCCAGGCCGTGGCCCGCGGCGCGGACGCCGTCTGCTACTTCCAGTGGCGCCAGTCCCGGCAGGGCGCGGAGAAGTTCCACTCCGCGATGGTCGGCCACGCGGGGCCGCGAGGCCGCGCCTTCCAGGAGGTCAAGCGGCTCGGCGCCGACCTGGCGAGGATCGCCCCCCACGTGTCCGGCACGCGGATCGCGGCCGACGTCGCCGTCCTGCACGACTGGCACGCCTGGTGGGCCGCCGCCCAGGAGGCCCGCCCCTTCTCCCGAGCGGACCCGCCCGTCGTCCTGCGCGCCTGGCACCGCGCCCTGTGGGAGGCGCACCTCACCACCGACTTCGCCCACCCCGAGCACGACCTGTCCCGCTACCGCATGGTGGTCGCCCCGCAGCTCTACCTGCTCACCGACGCGGCCGTCGACAACCTCCTGTCCTACGTCCGCGGCGGCGGCACCCTGGTGTGCGGCTTCCTCACCGGCATCGCCGACCGGGACGACCGGGTGCGGCCCGGCGGCATGGACGCCCGGCTGCGCGAGCTGTTCGGCATCCGCGTCCTGCACGAGTGGTGGCCGCTGCCCGCCGGGGAGACCGTCGAGTGCGACGGCTTCCGCGGCACCCTGTGGTCGGAGGAGCTGGAGGCCGACGGCACCGCCGACGAGACCGTCCGGTACCGCGGCGGTGAGCTGGACGGGCTGCCCGCCGTGCTGGGCAAGGGCCGCGCCTGGTACGTCTCGACGCTCCCGGAACCCGAGGCGCTGCGCGGCCTGCTCGCGGACATCGCCGCCGGCGCGGGCGTCCGTCCGGTGCTCGACCGGATCCCGGCGGGCGTCGAGGCCGTGCGCCGCGGCGACCTGCTGTTCCTGCTGAACCACGGGCGCACGCCGGTGACCGTCGAGGTGCCGGGCAGCCACCGCGACCTGCTGACGGGGGAGACGGTCACGGACCGGGCCGAGCTGGGCCGCTACGGCGTACGGGTGCTGGCGTCATGACCGGCGGCCCCGTCCACGGCACCTGGGAGCCCCGCCCGGCCGCCCGCTGGGAGGACGGCTTCCTCAGCGGCAACGGCCACCACGGCGCCCTGGTGTTCGGCGGCCCGGACGACGAACGGGTCGTCGTCACCCACCACACCCTCGTCCGCCCCCTGCCCGGCGAACAGCGCCGGCCCCCGGAGCTGGCCGCCGCGCTGCCCGCCCTCCAGGACCGGCTGCTGGCGGGCGACCGCACCGCCGCCGAGGACTTCACCGACGGCCGCCCGCTGCAGTGGGTGCGCCCCTTCCACCCCGCCTTCCAGGTGCGGCTGCGCGGGCAGGCCGGCGACGGGCGGCCCTACCGCCGGTCGGTCGACTTCACCACCGGCGAGGTGACCGCCGAGTGCGGGGAGCGGACCGGCCGGGTCTTCGTCTCCCGCGCTGACGACGTGATCGTCCAGCGGGTCACCGCCCCGCACCTCGCCCTCGACCTCCGCCTGGACCCCCGCCTGCCCGGCGCCCCCACCGGGCTGCGCATCGGTCAGGGATCCGTCCTCACCCCCGAGGGCGCCCTGCTGAGCCTGCGCGTCCGCTACCCCGGCAGCGACCTCGCCTACACCGGCGTCACCCTGATCGCCGTCACCGGCGGCACCACCGCCCTCGCGCCGCCCGGCGTGCGCGTCGAGGGCGCCCGGGAGGTGCTGCTGCTGACCCGGGTGCGCCGGCACACCGGCGAGCCGGACCCGGCCGCCGAGGGCCGCGCCCTGCGCGACCTGCTGCACGGGGCGTCGTACGACGACCTCCTCGGCCGGCACCTCGCCCTGCACCGCACCGCCTACGAGCGCGTCGCCCTCGACCTCGCCGCCGACCCGGCCGAACGCGCCCTGCCCGGCTCCGAGCTGCTCCGGCGGACCGGCGGCCCGGCCCTGCTGGAACGGCTGTTCGCCGCCGGCCGCTACCACCTGCTGTCCGCCAGCGGCCTCAACCCGCCCCGCCTGACCGGACTGTGGACCGGCGACTGGGACACGGCCTGGTCGGGCGCCTTCACCCACGACGCCAACCTCAACCTCCAGACCGCCTCCGCCGCCGCCGCGGCCCTGCCCGAGGTCACCGAGGCCCTGGCGTCCCTGATCCACCGGCAGCTCCCCGACTGGCGGGACAACGCCCGCGCGGTCTTCGGCGCCCGGGGCGTGGTCGCGCCCGCGCACAGCGACGGCGAGAGCGGGCACGCGTACCACTTCAGCCGCGAGTACCCCCTGCACCTGTGGACCGCGGGCGCCGACTGGCTGCTCAAGCCGCTCGTCGACCACGACGAGACCTACGGCATGCGCGACCCGCGCACCGCCGCCGCCCTCGCCGAGGTCGCCCTCTTCTACGAGGACTTCCTCACCCGCACCGACGCCGACGGCCGGCTCGTCGTCGTCCCCTCCTACTCCCCGGAGAACCGGCCCGCGAACGCGAGCTGGGGCACCCTCGACGCGGCGATGGACCTCTCGGCCGCCCGGCACGCCCTGCGCACGGCCGCCGCCTACCACCCGGAGCGCGCCGACCGCTGGCGCGCCCTCGCCGACCGCCTCCCGCCGCACCGGGTCAACGCCGACGGCGCCCTCGCCGAATGGGCCAGGCCCGGCCTGGCGGACTCCTACGACCACCGCCACCTCAGCCACCTCTACGGCGTCTGGCCGCTCGACGAGATCACCCCGTACGACACCCCCGGCCTGGCCGCGGCCGCCCACCGGGCGCTGGAGCTGCGCGGCGCCGAGAACGACTCCGCGCACGGCCACCTCCACCACGCCCTCGTCGCGGCCCGCCTCGGGGACGGCGGGCGCGTCGCCCACGCCCTGCGCCAGGTCCTGGGCGGCGGCTTCTTCCACGCCTCCCTGATGAGCGCGCACTACCCGGACCGGGACGTCTACAACGCGGACGCCGCGCACACCCTGCCGGCCGTGCTGATCGAGACGCTCGTGCACTCCACGCCCGGCCGGCTGGTGCTGCTGCCCGCACTGCCGGGCGCGTACCCGAGCGGCGAACTGAGGGGCGTGCGCACCCGGTTCGGCGCGGAACTGGACCTCGCCTGGAACCCGCGGGAGGCCACGGCCCTCCTCCGGCCGGCCCGCACCGTACGCATCGAACTCAGGACCCCCTCCGGCGCGGAGCCGCTCGACCTCGTCGCCGGAGAAGACCGCGTCCTTCGCGTGAAGGCGCGGTGATCCACCGCAATCCCCCCACCCATGGAAGGGACACCATGGCAACACGCACACCGAGCCGTCTGGCCAAGGCCCTGCTGGCCCCGGCCCTGGCCCTGGGCGCCACCGTCGGCCTGGCCGCCGCGCCCGCCCAGGCCGCCGTCTGGAGCTCCTGCGACCAGTGGGGCAACACGACGCTCAACGGCTACACGCTCTACAACAACATCTGGGGCTCCGGCGCCGGCAGCCAGTGCATCTGGGCCAACTCCGGCACCAACTGGGGCGTCGACGCCGACCACCCGAACACCGGCGGCATCAAGTCCTACCCCAACGCCAAGAAGGTGATCAACAAGCCGATCACCTCCCTCACCTCGCTCACCAGCAGCTACAACGTCACCGTCCCGTCGTCCGGCGCGTACAACACCTCGTACGACATCTGGGACACCGACTACGACTACGAGATCATGCTCTGGGTGAACTACAACGGGGCCGTCGGCCCGCTGGGCACCTCCCAGGGCAGCGTCACCCTCGGCGGCCACACCTGGAACGTCTACAAGGGCAACAACGGCGCCAACGAGGTCTTCTCGTTCCTGCGCACCTCCGACTCCACCTCCGGCACGGTCAGCATCCTGCCGATCCTGAAGTGGATCAAGGACACCAAGGGCTGGATGGGCAACGAGACCATCGGCGACGTGCAGTTCGGCTACGAGATCACCTCGTCGTCCGGCGGCCTGGACTTCACCACCAACAACCTGACGGTCAGCAGCAGCTGACCCGGCACGGCCGCGCGGCCCGCCCCCTCCGCCGGAGGGGGCGGGCCGCGCTCCGCCTCACCCGGCGACGGGCAGCCGGGCGTCGTCCCGCAGGAACAGCGGGATACGGTCCAGCGGCGCGTCCACCGTCACCGGCCGGCCGCCCTCGTACACCTGCCCGGTCCAGGCGTCCGTCCAGCGCGCGCCCGCCGGCAGGTGGACCGTGCGGGCCGTCGCGCCCGCCTCCAGGACGGGCGCGACCAGCAGGTCCGGGCCGAACAGGTAGGCGTCGTCGACCGACCAGGCCGCCCGGTCCCCGGGGAACTCCAGGAACAGCGGCCGCATCACCGGCAGGCCCTCCTCGTGGGCCTCGCGCATGACCCTCAGGACGTACGGCTTCAGGCGCTCCCGCAGGTGCAGGTACTTCTCCAGGATCGCGCCGGCCTCCTCGCCGTAGGACCAGACCTCGTTCGGGCCGCCGGTCATCTCCGGGCCCAGCGGCATGCCCGGGTCGCGGAAGCCGTGCAGGCGCATCAGCGGCGACAGCGCGCCGAACTGGAACCAGCGGACCATCACCTCGCGGTAGGCCGGGTCGTCCGGGTCGCCGCCGTGGAAGCCGCCGATGTCGGTGTTCCACCACGGGATGCCCGACAGGGCCGTGTTCAGGCCGGCCGCGATCTGGCGGCGCAGGGTCGCGAAGTCGGTGCCGATGTCCCCGGACCACAGGGCGGCGCCGTAGCGCTGGCTGCCCGCCCACGCCGAGCGGTTGAGGGTGATCACCTCCTGCTCGCCGGCCGCGCGCAGCCCCTCGTGGAAGGTGCGGGAGTTCTCGGCCGGGTAGAGGTTGCCGACCTCCAGGCCCGGGCCCGCCCAGTAGCGCAGGTTCTCCGGGAAGCCGGGCTTCAGCTCCGGCTCGCAGGCGTCCAGCCAGAACACGGTGATGCCGTACGGGTCGAGGTAGTTCTCCTTCACCCTCGACCACACGAACTGCCGGGCCTCGGGGTTGGTGGCGTCGTAGAAGGCCACCTGGACCGGGGCGGCGACCTCCTTGTCCGGCCAGTCGGCGTGGGCCGCCGGGCCGTACTGGGTGCCGATGAAGTAGCCCTTCATCTCCATCGGCCGGTGGTTCTCGCTCAGCGGGGACACCGAGGGCCAGACGCTGACCACCAGCTTGATGCCCAGCTCGGCCAGCTCGCGCACCATGGCCGCCGGGTCCGGCCACTCCTTCGGGTCGAACTTCCACTCGCCCAGGTGCGTCCAGTGGAAGAAGTCGCACACGATCACGTCGATGGGCAGGTTCCGGCGCTTGTACTCCCGCGCCACGGCGAGGAGTTCGTCCTGGGTGCGGTAGCGCAGCTTGCACTGCCAGAAGCCCGCCGCCCACTCGGGCAGCATCGGGGTGCGGCCGGTCACCGCGCTGTAGCGGCGCTGCGCCTGGGCCGGGGCGCCCGCGGTGATCCAGTAGTCGATCTGGCGGGCCGAGTCCGCCACCCACCGGGTGCCGTTGTGCGCCAGCTCCACCCGGCCGATCGCGGGATTGTTCCACAGCAGCGTGTAGCCGCGGCTGGAGGTGAGCACCGGGATGGAGACCTCGGCGTTGCGCTGCACCAGGTCCACCACCAGGCCCTTCTGGTCCAGCCGCCCGTGCTGGTGCTGGCCGAGGCCGTACAGCTGCTCGTCGTCGTAGGCGGCGAACCGCTGCTCCAGACGGTGGTGGCCGTTGCCGACCGCGGTGTAGAGGCGGGGGCCGGGCCACCAGAAGTGGGCGCGTTCCTCGGCGAGCAGCTCGGCGCGGTCGTCCGTGCGCAGGAAACGGATCATGCCCTCGGCGTCGACCTCGACGGTCAGCGCGCCGACCGTCAGCGTCCCCGTGCCGTCCACGACCTCGACCGTGCTCTCGGCGGCCGGCGGCTCGTCGAGCAGCGCGCCCGGCAGCCCTTCGAGGACCGGCCCGCCGAGCCGGGCCCGGACCCGGACCGCGTCCGGTCCCCACGGCTCGATCCGGACGGTCTCCTGGCGGCCGCTCCACTCCAGCGCGCCGTCCCGCTCGCGGAACGTGCCGACGGTGGGGGAGGACTGGGCGAGGCTGACCGCGCCCGGCTGGGGCCGGTTCTCGGCAGGCTGAGTCACGAGGGGTGCTCCTGAGGGGGAGTGCGGGCAGGGGAATGCCGACAGGGGCGCCGGCGAGGGAGCGCGGGGCAGGGAGACCGGCAGGGAGAACGGACGGGCCGGTGGAGGAGGCGGGGGGAGGCGCCGACGGGGGTGCGGGCGGGGCTGCCCCGGTGCGGGCGGACCGCCGCGCGGGCGGGCCCGGGGCTACGGCCGGCCGGGCGCCGGCCCCGAGCTCGCCCGGACCGTCAGCTCGGGCGCGATCAGCACGACCTCGTCGCTGCCGCGCCCGTCGAGCTTGGCGACCAGGTGCTCCACGGCGTGCCGGCCCATCTCCTGCGCGGGGATGGCGACCGAGGTCAGCCGCACCGAGGCCTGGGTGGCGACCTGGTCGGGGCAGACCGCCACCACCGACACGTCCTCGGGCACGGCCCGCCCCTGCTGGCGCAGCAGGGCGAGCAGCGGTTCGACCGCCGACTCGTTCTGCACGACGAAGCCCGTGGTGCCGGGCCGCTCGTCGAAGATCCGGGCGAGGGTCACGGCCGTCGCGTCGTACCCGCCCTCGCAGGGACGGTGCAGCAGCCGCAGCCCCAGCTCCCGCGCCCGGGTGCGCAGCCCCTCCAGGGTGCGCTCCGCGAAGCCGGTGTGCCGCTCGTACACCGCGGGGGCCTCGCCGATGACAGCGATGTCGCGGTGCCCCAGCTTCGCCAGGTGCTCCACGCACAGCGCGCCGGTCGCCGCGAAGTCCAGGTCGACGCAGGTCAGTCCGGAGGTGTCGGCGGGCAGCCCGATCAGCACCGACGGCTGGTCGGTCGCGCGCAGCAGCGGCAGCCGCTCGTCGTCGAGTTCGACGTCCATCAGGATCATCGCGTCGGCCAGCCCGCTGCCGGTGACGCGGCGCACCGCGTCCGGGCCCTCCTCGCCGGTGAGCAGCAGCACGTCGTACCCGTGCGTGCGCGCGGTGGTCGCCACCGCGATGGCGATCTCCATCATCACCGGCACGTACATGTCCGTGCGCAGCGGGACCATCAGCGCGATGATGTTCGACCTGCTGCTGGCCAGGGCGCGGGCGCCGGCGTTCGGGTGGTACCCGAGCTCGCGGATGCTCCGCTCGACCCGCTGCCGGGTGGTCGCGGAGATGGAGCGCTTGCCGCTGAGGACATAGCTCACCGTGCTCGCCGAGACTCCGGCGTGCTGGGCGACCTCGGCGAGGGTGACCATCCAGCTCTCCAAGCTTGTGAAGCGCTTCGACAGTGCGCGCTGCTGACAGATGCGGGTGAGGGTGGTTCGACAGTAGCTCCAGCGCGTGTGGGTGTCCATAGGCTGTCGAAGCGCTTCGACAGCCTTTCCCTCACCGCGCTGCGGCAGGGGCGGCGGCCCGCCCGGCCGACGGCCGCCGGGGAGACGCGAGGAGCCGTGGGAGGGCACGGGAGGACGCCACCGTCCCCCCGGAACGGCCCCCGGCGCAACACCTGGGGCCGCGGGCGCCGCCGGCTTCCCGGTCGCTCGTTCGGCGCAGGCCGCCCGGCGGGGGCGCGCAGGCCCCCGGCACCGGGCCCGCAAGGGATCCGGCCGCCCCGGCGCCCGGCCGGCGACGGCCGGACGGCCGCGCGAGGGGTGGTGGGGTCGCCCCGGATCGGGTACATACGATCGGGTAGCACCCGTCGGTAACCAAAAGGCCCGAGAACCCGATTCGCGGCGAGGTGAGCCTCATGTCCGCTCCCACCACACCCTCCCGACCCGCCGTCACCGAACGTGAGGCCCGCCAGGTGGCGGAGGCGGCCCGGGAACAGGACTGGCGCAAGCCGAGCTTCGCCAGGGAACTGTTCCTCGGCCGCTTCCGGCTCGACCTCATCCACCCCCATCCGCTGCCCGCCGACGAGGACGTCCAGCGCGGCGAGGAGTTCCTCGCCAAGCTGCGCGACTTCTGCGAGACGAAGGTCGACGGCGCGGCGATCGAGCGCGAGGCGCGGATCCCCGACGAGGTGATCAACGGGCTCAAGGAGCTCGGCGCCCTCGGCATGAAGATCGACACCAGGTACGGCGGCCTGGGCCTGACCCAGGTCTACTACAACAGGGCCCTCGCCCTGGCCGGCTCCGCCAGCCCGGCGATCGGCGCGCTGCTGTCGGCCCACCAGTCGATCGGCGTCCCGCAGCCGCTGAAGCTGTTCGGCACGCGGGAGCAGAAGGAGACGTTCCTGCCGCGCTGCGCCCGCACCGACATCTCGGCCTTCCTGCTGACCGAGCCGGACGTCGGCTCGGACCCGGCGCGCCTGGCCACCACCGCCGTCCCGGACGGCGACGACTACGTCCTGGACGGCGTCAAGCTGTGGACGACCAACGGCGTCGTGGCCGACCTGCTCGTCGTCATGGCCCGCGTGCCGAGGTCCGAGGGCCACCGCGGCGGCATCACCGCCTTCGTCGTCGAGGCCGCCTCCGAAGGCATCACCGTCGAGAACCGCAACGCCTTCATGGGCCTGCGCGGCCTGGAGAACGGCGTCACCCGCTTCCACCGGGTCCGCGTCCCGGCCGCGAACCGCATCGGCCCCGAGGGCGCCGGCCTGAAGATCGCGCTCACCACCCTCAACACCGGCCGGCTCTCGCTGCCCGCGATGTGCGCCGGCGCCGGCAAGTGGTGCCTGAAGATCGCCCGCGAGTGGTCCGGCGCGCGGGAGCAGTGGGGCAAGCCGGTGGCGCGGCACGAGGCGGTCGGCTCGAAGATCGCGTTCATCGCGGCGACGACCTTCGCCCTGGAGGCCGTCCTCGACCTGTCCTCGCAGATGGCCGACGAGGACCGCAACGACATCCGCATCGAGGCCGCCCTCGCCAAGCTCTACGGCTCCGAGATGGCCTGGCTGATGGCCGACCACCTGGTCCAGATCCGCGGCGGCCGCGGCTTCGAGACGGCCGAGTCCCTCCGGGCCCGCGGCGAGCGCGCGGTGCCCGCCGAGCAGATGCTGCGCGACCTGCGGATCAACCGCATCTTCGAGGGCTCGACCGAGATCATGCACCTGCTGATCGCACGCGAGGCGGTCGACGCCCACCTGTCGGTCGCGGGCGACCTGATCGACCCGGACAAGTCCCTGTCCGACAAGGCGCGGGCGGGCGCGCAGGCCGGCGCCTTCTACGCCAGGTGGCTGCCGAGGCTTCTCGCCGGCCCCGGCCAGCTGCCGCGCTCCTACGGCGAGTTCCGGCACGGCATCGACCTCTCGCCGCACCTGCGCTACGTCGAGCGCACCGCCCGCAGGCTGGCCCGCTCCACCTTCTACGCGATGTCCCGCTGGCAGGGCCGGATGGAGACCAAGCAGGGCTTCCTCGGCCGGGTCGTCGACATCGGCGCGGAGCTGTTCGCGATGAGCGCGGCCTGCGTCCGCGCGGAACACCTGCGCCGCCGGGGCGAGCACGGCCGCGAGGCCTACCAGCTCGCCGACGCCTTCTGCCGCCAGGCCCGCATCCGCGTCGAGGAGCTCTTCGGCCGCCTGTGGACCAACACCGACGACCTCGACCGCAGGGTCGTCGAGAACGTCCTGGCGGGCCGCTACGAGTGGCTGGAGCACGGCATCGTCGACCCGTCGGGCGACGGTCCGTGGATCGCCGACGCGACCCCGGGACCGTCCCGGAAGGAGAACGTCCACCGCCCCGTCAGGTGACCCGCGCCCCGCCCGCCCCGCCCCGCGGAACCCCGGGGCGGGGGACGCCCCGCCCGGGGACGCGCTGTCCTGACCCCCGCCCGGTGCGGCCACAATGGGGGGATGAGCGACAGCCCTGCCCCCCTCGCCGACCCGCACCTCGTCTACGACCCCGTGGCGGGCGACGGCCCGAAGGACGTGGTGATCCTCGGCTCCACCGGATCGATCGGCACCCAGGCCATCGACCTCGTCCTGCGCAACCCCGACCGCTTCCGGGTCACCGGCCTGTCCGCCAACGGCGGCCGGGTCGCCCTCCTGGCCGAGCAGGCGTACCGGCTGAGGGTGCGCACGGTCGCGGTCGCCCGCGCGGACGTCGTACCGGCGCTGCGCGAGGCGCTCGCCGCGCAGTACGGCACGGGGGAGCCGCTCCCGGAGATCCTCGCCGGACCGGACGCGGCCGCACAGCTCGCCGCCTCCGACTGCCACACCGTGCTCAACGGGATCACCGGCTCCATCGGCCTCGCCCCGACCCTGGCCGCCCTGGAGGCGGGCCGCACCCTCGCGCTCGCCAACAAGGAGTCGCTCATCGTCGGCGGCCCGCTGGTCAAGGCCCTCGCCAAGCCCGGGCAGATCATCCCGGTCGACTCCGAGCACGCCGCCCTCTTCCAGGCGCTCGCCGCCGGCACCCGCGCCGACGTGCGCAAGCTCGTCGTCACCGCCTCCGGCGGCCCCTTCCGCGGCCGGAGCAAGGAGGAGCTCGCGCACGTCACCGTCGAGGACGCCCTGGCCCACCCCACCTGGGCCATGGGCCCGGTGATCACGATCAACTCCGCGACCCTCGTCAACAAGGGCCTGGAGGTGATCGAGGCGCACCTGCTCTACGACATCCCCTTCGACCGCATCGAGGTGGTCGTGCACCCCCAGTCCTACGTCCACTCGATGGTCGAGTTCACGGACGGGTCGACGCTGGCCCAGGCGACGCCCCCCGACATGCGCGGGCCCATCGCCGTCGGCCTCGGCTGGCCCGAGCGCGTCCCCGACGCGGCCCCCGCCTTCGACTGGAGCAAGGCCTCCACGTGGGAGTTCTTCCCGCTCGACAACGACGCCTTCCCCTCGGTGGACCTCGCCCGGCACGTGGGCGGGCTCGCGGGCACGGCCCCGGCGGTGTTCAATGCCGCCAACGAGGAGTGCGTGGAGGCGTTCCGCGCCGGCGCGCTGCCCTTCAACGGCATCATGGAGACCGTGACCCGGGTGGTGGAGGAGCACGGCGTCCCGCGCGCGGGAACCTCCCTGACCGTCGCGGACGTCCTCGAAGCGGAGACCTGGGCGCGGACCCGGGCCCGGGAACTGGCGGCACGGACGGCGGAGGCCCGCGCATGACGACCCTGATGTTCATCCTCGGCATAGTCGTCTTCGCGTTCGGCCTGCTCTTCTCGATCGCCTGGCACGAGCTGGGGCACCTGTCCACCGCCAAGATGTTCGGCATCCGCGTGCCCCAGTACATGGTCGGCTTCGGCCCGACCCTCTTCTCGCGCCGCAGGGGCGAGACCGAGTACGGCATCAAGGCCATCCCGATGGGCGGCTACATCCGCATGATCGGCATGTTCCCGCCCGGCCCCGACGGCCGGCTGGAGGCCCGCTCCACCTCGCCCTGGCGCGGCATGATCGAGGACGCCCGCGCCCAGTCCTTCGAGGAGCTGCGCCCCGGCGACGAGAACCGCCTGTTCTACACGCGCGCCCCCTGGAAGCGCGTGATCGTGATGTTCGCGGGCCCCTTCATGAACCTGGTCCTGGCGGTGGCGCTGTTCCTCACCGTCCTGATGGGCTTCGGCATCACCCAGCAGACCACCACGGTCAGCTCGGTCTCCCGGTGCGTCATCGCGCAGAGCGAGAACCGCGACGACTGCCGCGCGTCCGACCCGGCCGCCCCGGCCGCGGCCGCCGGCCTGAAGGCGGGCGACCGGATCGTCGCCTTCGACGGGGTGCGCACCGACAGCTGGAACGAGCTCTCCGACCTCATCCGCGCCCACCCCGGCGAGGACGTGCCGATCGTCGTCGAACGCAAGGGCGAGGAGGTGACCCTGCACGCGACGATCGCCACCAACCAGGTCGCGAAGAAGGACTCCAACGGGCAGATCGTCGAGGGCGAGTACGTCACCGCCGGCTTCCTCGGCTTCAGCGCCGCCACCGGCGTCGTGAAACAGGACTTCGGCCAGTCCGTGACGTGGATGGGGGACCGGATCGGCGAGGCCGTCGACTCCATCGCCGCCCTGCCGGGCAAGATCCCCGCCCTGTGGGACGCGGCCTTCGGCGACGGCCCGCGCGAACCCGACTCCCCGATGGGCGTGGTCGGCGCGGCCCGCGTCGGCGGCGAGATCTTCACCCTGGACATCCCGCCGACCCAGCAGCTGGCCATGTTCGTGATGCTGGTCGCCGGCTTCAACCTCTCCCTGTTCCTGTTCAACATGCTCCCGCTGCTGCCGCTCGACGGCGGCCATATCGCGGGCGCGCTGTGGGAGTCGCTGCGCCGCAACACGGCGAAGCTGCTGCGCCGCCCGGACCCGGGCCCGTTCGACGTGGCGAAGCTGATGCCGGTGGCGTACGTGGTCGCCGGGATCTTCATCTGCTTCACGCTCCTGGTGCTCGTCGCGGACGTGGTCAATCCGGTGAGGATCTCCTAGCCGCGACGGGCTCGCGGTGGCCCGGGGCGCTCCGGCCCGGGCCACCGCCGTCCGCGCGGGCCGGGCAACGGGATGTGCCCGGCCCGGCGCCCGTGCCGTAATCTCGAACCCTGGAGCCCGCTGCTCACGGGACCGGACCTTGATCCACGACTTGGGGTTGCACAGCAGATGACTGCGATTTCTCTCGGCATGCCGTCCGTTCCGACCAAGCTCGCCGAGCGCCGGAAGAGCCGGCAGATCCAGGTCGGATCCGTGGCGGTGGGCGGGGACGCGCCGGTGTCGGTGCAGTCGATGACGACCACGCGGACGTCCGACATCGGGGCCACGCTGCAGCAGATCGCGGAGCTGACCGCGTCCGGCTGCCAGATCGTGCGGGTGGCGTGTCCCACCCAGGACGACGCCGACGCGCTGCCGGTGATCGCGCGCAAGTCGCAGATCCCGGTGATCGCCGACATCCACTTCCAGCCCAAGTACGTCTTCGCCGCGATCGAGGCGGGCTGTGCGGCGGTGCGGGTCAACCCGGGCAACATCAAGAAGTTCGACGACCAGGTCAAGGAGATCGCCCGGGCGGCCAAGGACCACGGCACCCCGATCCGGATCGGGGTCAACGCCGGCTCGCTGGACCGGCGGCTGCTGCAGAAGTACGGCAAGGCCACCCCGGAGGCGCTGGTGGAGTCCGCGTTGTGGGAGGCCTCCCTGTTCGAGGAGCACGACTTCCGCGACATCAAGATCTCGGTGAAGCACAACGACCCGGTGGTGATGATCGAGGCCTACCGGCAGCTGGCCGAGCAGTGCGACTATCCGCTGCACCTGGGGGTGACCGAGGCGGGTCCGGCCTTCCAGGGCACGATCAAGTCGGCGGTGGCCTTCGGGGCGCTGCTGTCCCAGGGCATCGGGGACACCATCCGGGTGTCGCTGTCGGCGCCGCCGGCGGAGGAGGTCAAGGTCGGCATCCAGATCCTGGAGGCGCTGAACCTGCGCCAGCGGGGGCTGGAGATCGTCTCGTGCCCGTCGTGCGGGCGGGCCCAGGTGGACGTGTACAAGCTGGCCGAGGAGGTCACCGCGGGCCTGACCGGGATGGACGTGCCGCTGCGGGTGGCGGTGATGGGCTGCGTGGTCAACGGGCCCGGCGAGGCCCGGGAGGCCGACCTGGGGGTGGCCTCCGGCAACGGCAAGGGGCAGATCTTCGTCAAGGGCGAGGTCATCAAGACCGTCCCCGAGTCCAAGATCGTGGAGACCCTGATCGAGGAGGCCATGAAGCTCGCCGCGCAGATGGAGAAGGACGGCGTGCCCTCCGGCGAGCCGTCGGTCGCCGTCGCGGGCTGACGGCCCCGCCGCCACGGCAGGCACAGCGGCCCCGGCCGCCCACCGCCGTCCCGTCCGGGCATCGCGCCGGCCTCCCCCCGGGGGGTCGGCGCGGCACATTTCCGGCGGGTACAGTGCGGAAATCAGCAGACCCCAGTGTGTGAGGCCCCGCACGTGTTGACGCAGACCACCTCCCGGGTCCTCGAACCGGACGACCTGGACGCCGCACTCGCCATACTCGACCGCGAGCCGGTCGCCAACGCCTTCGTGACGTCCCGGGTACGGGTCGCCGGGCTCGACCCGTGGCGGCTCGGCGGCGAGATGTGGGGCTGGTACGAGGACGGCACGCTGACGTCCCTGTGCTACGCGGGCGCCAACCTCGTCCCCATCTGCGCCACCCCGCGCGCGGTGCGCGCCTTCGCCGACCGGGCCCGGCGCGCCGGCCGCCGCTGCTCCTCCATCGTCGGCCCCGCCGGACCCACCGCCCAGCTGTGGCGGTTGCTCGAACCCAGCTGGGGCCCGGCCCGCGAGGTCCGCGCCCACCAGCCCCTCATGGTCACCGACCGCATGCCCGACGGCATCGCCCCGGACCCCCGCGTCCGCCGCGTCCGCAAGGACGAGATGGAGGCGATCCTGCCGGCGTGCGTGGCGATGTTCACCGAGGAGGTCGGCGTCTCCCCGCTGGCCGGCGACGGCGGCCTGCTCTACCAGGCCCGGGTCGCCGAACTCGTCGGCTCCGGCCGCTCCTTCGCCCGGTTCGACGCCGACGGCAAGGTCGTCTTCAAGGCCGAGATCGGCGCCGCCACGGACCGCGCCTGCCAGATCCAGGGCGTGTGGGTGGCCCCCGAGTACCGGGGCCGGGGCTTGGCGGCACCGGGCATGGCGGCGGTCCTGCGCTACGCGCTGGCGGACGTGGCCCCCGTGGTGAGCCTGTACGTCAACGACTTCAACACGGCGGCCAGAAGGACGTACCGGCGCGTGGGCTTCCAGGAGGCCGGCGCCTTCATGAGCGTGCTGTTCTGAGGGCACCCGCGGCCGCGGGGCCCGCGGCGCGCGACTTCGCCGCGCGGGCACGCGCGCCCCGTGCCACCGGCCCCCCGGACGCCGCCGCAACCCCTGTAGGCTCCCCGCCATGGACCTCGTGATCGGCCCCCTGGACCTCTCCGCCCACGTCGACGAGGCCCTCGCCGTCCAGGCGGTGGCGTTCGGCCTGGGCGCCGAGGAAGTCGCCGTACGCCGCCAGATCGTCCTGCGCCACATGACCCACCCCGGCGCCCGCGCCCTCGGCGCCACCACCCGGCAGGGCCGCCTCGTGGGGTTCGTCTACGGCATGCCCAACGACCGCGCCCACTGGTGGTCCACGATCGTCGAGCCGTACCTGCGCGCCGAGGGGCACGAGGGGTGGCTCGACGACTCCTTCGTGATCACCGAGCTGCACGTCCACCCGGACTGGCAGAACCGCGGCATCGGCCGCTCCCTGATCACCACGATCACCGACAGCGCCGCCGAACCCCGCTCGATCCTCTCCGCGATCGACACCGACAGCCCCGCCCGCGCCCTGTACCGCTCCCTGGGCTACCGGGACCTCGCCCGCCAGGTCCTCTTCCCCAGCGCCCCCAAGCCGTACGCCGTGATGGGCGCCCCGCTGCCGCTGCGCAGGCGATAACCGATTTCCGCCGCGCCGGACCGCCCGGTTAACCTCGTTTGCCATCACCCTCCCCGAGCTCCCGGCTCCGCCCGAGCGGGGGACCCCCAGCAGCAGGAGATACGAGAACCATGGCGAACGCACCGGTCCAGCGCATGTCCCAGTTGATGGCGAAGACGTTGCGCGACGACCCGGCGGACGCCGAGGTCCTCAGCCACAAGCTGCTCGTCCGCGCCGGCTACGTGCGCCGCACCGCCGCCGGCATCTGGTCCTGGCTGCCGCTCGGCAAGAAGGTCCTCGCCAACGTGGAGCGCATCGTCCGCGAGGAGATGGACGCGATCGGCGCCCAGGAGGTGCTGCTCCCCGCCCTGCTGCCGCGCGAGCCGTACGAGGCGACCGGCCGCTGGGACGAGTACGGCCCCGAGCTGTTCCGCCTGCAGGACCGCAAGGGCGGCGACTACCTCCTCGGCCCCACCCACGAGGAGATCTTCACGCTCCTGGTGAAGGACCAGGCGTCCTCCTACAAGGACCTCCCGGTCATCCTGTACCAGATCCAGTCCAAGTACCGGGACGAGGCCCGGCCCCGCGCGGGCATCCTGCGCGGCCGCGAGTTCCTGATGAAGGACTCGTACTCCTTCGACCTCGCCGACGAGGGCCTCGCCGAGTCCTACGCCCTGCACCGCCAGGCCTACCAGCGCATCTTCGAGCGCCTCGGCCTCGACTACCGCATCTGCGCCGCGACCGCGGGCGCGATGGGCGGCTCCAGGTCGGAGGAGTTCCTCGCCCCGGCCGAGGCCGGCGAGGACACCTTCGCGGACTGCCCGAACTGCGACTTCGCCGCCAACACCGAGGCGATCGCCTACGAGCTGAAGCCGCAGGACGCCTCCGGCGTGCCCGCGGCCGAGGAGATCCCCACCCCGGACACCCCGACCATCGAGACCCTCGCCGCCTCCCTCGGCGTCCCGGCCTCCGCCACCCTGAAGAACCTCCTGATCAAGGTGGACGGCGAGATCGTCGCCGTCGGCGTCCCCGGCGACCGCGAGGTCGACATGGACAAGGTCGAGGCGCACTTCGCCCCGGCGGTCGTCGAGATGGTCACCGAGGAGGACTTCGCCGTCCGGCGGGACCTGGTCCGCGGCTACGTCGGCCCGCAGGGCCTGGAGAAGGTCAGGTACCTCGCCGACCCGCGCGTGGCGCCGGGCACCGCGTGGATCACGGGCGCCAACAAGGAGCACGTGCACGCGAGGAACGTCGTCGCCGGCCGCGACTTCGAGGTCGACGAGTACGTCGACGTCGTGGTCGTGCGGGAGGGCGACCCCTGCCCGAAGTGCGGCACCGGCCTGAAGCTGGACCGCGCCATCGAGATCGGCCACATCTTCCAGCTGGGCCGCAAGTACACCGACGCCCTCAAGCTCGACGTCCTCGGCCAGAACGGCAAGCCGGTCCGCGTCACCATGGGCTCCTACGGCATCGGCGTCTCCCGCGCGGTCGCCGCCCTCGCCGAGCAGCACGCCGACGACAAGGGCCTGGTCTGGCCCAGGGAGATCGCCCCGGCCGACGTCCACGTGGTCGCCGCCGGCAAGGCCCTGCAGACCGAACTGGCCCTCGACGTCTCCGGGAAGCTGGCCGCCGCCGGCGTCCGCGTCCTGGTCGACGACCGGGCCGGCGTCTCCCCGGGCGTGAAGTTCACCGACGCCGAGCTGATCGGCGTACCGCAGATCCTGGTGGCCGGGCGGCGCGCCGGCGAGGGCGTCGTCGAGCTGAAGGACCGCAGGACCGGCGAGCGCGAGGAGCTCACGGTGCAAGAGGCGATCGCCCGCCTGACGGCGTAGGCACGCCGGCGGTGTGCCGCGCCCCCTCCGAAGGACGTGGCACACCGCCGGACACGGCCGGGTGCGCGTGCGCGGAGGGGGCGCCGCCGGAACGGCTCCCGGCGCCCTACAGCCAGCCCGCGAACTCCAGCAGCAGTTCCGCGTCCCGTTCCCGCCCGACCCGCCGCGCCCGCACCCCCGACTCCACGGCCCGGAACAGCGTCCAGCCGCGCAGGCGGTCCTGGTCCACCTCCAGCGACTCCGCGAGCCGCTTCACCCTCCGCCGGGTCGTCGCCGCGCCCGACGGCCGGGCGATCAGGTCCTCCACCCGGTCCCGCACCAGCCGCGCCAGGTCGAAGGCGCACTCGCCGACCACCGGGTCCGGCCCCACGGCCAGCCATGGCACCCGCTCCCCGGCCAGCACCTTGCTCTGCCGGAAGGTGCCGTGCAGCAGCAGCTCCTCCGGCGGCGCGGCCAGCAGCTCCGCGCGGGCGGCGAGCGCCGCCTCCACCAGGGGCGCCACCTCCGGATGGGCCGCGGCCCCCGCCCGCATCGCCTCCGCCTGCCGCCCCGTCCGCTCGGCCACGGTCTCGAACGGGTGAGCCGCGTCGCCGCCGGGCGGCTCGACCCACAGCCGCCGCAGCGTCCCCGCCGCCTCCAGCAACGCCTTCGCCTCCGGCAACGACCGCACGGAGACGTCCGGGCGCAGCCGCTCCAGCAGCAGCACGCCCTCGGTCACGGAGGGCTCCAGCAGCCGTACGGCGCCCCGGCCGCCCCAGTGGGCGAGCGCCGCCCGCTCGCTCTCCGGGCGGGCCCGGCGCGGCGCCAGCTTGAGCACGGCGGGCGTCCCGTCCGGCCGCCGCACCAGCAGCACCAGGCTGCTGCGCCCGCCGGGCACCTGCACCCGCTCCACGGTCAGCTCGCGCAGCGCGACGGCCTGCCGCACCAGGTCGGGCAGCCTCTCCAGCCAGCCGTCGCCGTCCGGCGCCGTCTCACCGAGCGCCCTGACCAGACGCTGCGGCGGTTCGAAAGCCATGCGCGAGTCGTCCCCTTCCCGTCCGCGGTGTGCCGTGCCCGTCACGCCGAGGGCGCCGCCGGCGCCGAGGCGGCACCGGCCCGCTCGGCGAGACCAGGGAAGGCTACGCTCCCGCCGCGCCAGCGCACCGCCCGCACCGCCGCCTCCCGCAGCGCCCCGGCGGCCGTCGCCCGCCGCTCGCCCCCGGCCGCCCGCACCAGGTCGGAGTAGACCCCGGCCACCCGCTCCTCCAGCTCGGCGGCCAGCCGCACGGCCGCGGCCGAGTCCGGCACCGGGAACGGCAGCGCGTACCCCGCGGCCGCGGCGACCGGCTCGCCGCCCAGGTCCCGCACCTCGCGCACCAGCGCATCCCGGCGCGCCCGGTGCGCGTCGTACGCCGCGCGTGCCTCGGTGCGCCGTTCCGGCCGGACGCGCCCGCCGACGACGCCGTAGCCGTACACCGCCGCGTGCTCGGCCGCCAGGGCGGCCTGGAGGGCGTCCAGCTCCCCGTCCGTCGCCTTGCTCACCCGTCACCCTCCGTCAGCAGATACACGTGCGCCGCCCCGGCCGCCGCCACGGAGGCCAGCAGCCGCGCCAACTCGCCCGGCACGTCCAGCAGCGCCCCGGCCCGCCGGTCGGCGAGCGTCCGCTCGTCCGCGGCGAGAGCGGCGAGGGCGTCCCGCGCGTCCTTCGGCACGGCACCGGGCCCGTCCCCCGGACCGGTGGCCGGCGCGGAGACGGAAGGCGAACCGGAAGCCGGCGCGGAAGGCGAACCGGAGGGCGGCGCGGACGACGGAGCCCCCACGCCTCCCCGGCCCCCGCCGAACGCCTCCGCGTGCCGCACGACCTCCTCCCGCAGCGGCCGCAGCCGCTCCGCCAGCCCCGGATGCGCCGCGATCACCGCGTCGTACCGCGCGGCCAGCCGCTCGCTGTCCCGGGCCGCACGCGCGCGGACCCGTGCGGCGGCCGACGGGCTGCCGCCCGTGCCGCCGGAGTTCCCGGACCCGTCGGAACAGCCCACGAGCAGGGCGGCCCCTGCGGTGGAGGCGAGCAGGCTCCTTCGGCGCGGCCCCGAGGGGGCACGCGGCGGTGTGGCGAACGGCACGGCAGACGTCCTCGGGAACTCGTGCGAAAACCGAAAAGGGCAGCGGAACGGGTGTGCGCCCGTGATCACGGTACCCGGGCATCTGTCCGACAGCGCTCAGCGGCGCCGCCGCGCCCGGCGCGGACCGGTGGACGGCAGCACCCCGCGGAACCGGATACCCTTTGACCAGACAGCGACCATCCCACAACAGCACACGCGGCCGAGGAGTCACCCGGATGAGCACCACCCAGAGCGAGAGGCTGCGAGAACTTCTGGAACCGCTCGTCGTCTCCCAGGGGCTGGATCTCGAAGAGATCGCGGTGGACTCCGTCGGACGCAAGCGCGTGCTGCGCGTCGTCGTCGACTCCGACACCGGTGCCGATCTGGACCGGATCGCCGATGTGAGCCGCGTGCTCTCGGCGAAGCTCGACGAGACGGACGCGATGGGCGAGGGGGAGTACACCCTCGAAGTCGGCACCCCGGGCGCGGAGCGCCTCCTCACCGAACACCGGCACTACGTGCGCGCCACCGGCCGGCTGGTGAAGTTCCAGCTGGCCGAGGGCGGCGAGCTGGTGGCCAGGATCCTGACCGTCGACGACGAGGGCGTCGACGTCGAGGTGCCCGGGGTCAGGGGGCGCAGGCCCACCGCGCGCAGGCTCGCCTTCGGGGACGTCGCCAGGGCGCGCGTCCAGGTCGAGTTCAACCGCAAGGACGACAAGTCCGGCCAGAAGGAAGAGGAGGCGTAGCCGTGGACATCGACATGAGTGCCCTGCGGGGCTTGGTACGGGAGAAAGAGATCTCCTTCGACCTGCTGGTCGAGGCGATCGAGGCGGCCCTCCTCATCGCCTACCACCGCACCGAGGGAAGCCGCCGCCACGCGCGGGTGGAGCTGGACCGGAAGACCGGCCACGTGACCGTGTGGGCGAAGGAGGACTCCGAGGACCTCGAGGAGGGCCAGGAGCCCCGCGAGTTCGACGACACGCCGTCCGGGTTCGGCCGTATCGCCGCCACCACGGCCAAGCAGGTCATCCTGCAGCGCCTGCGCGACGCCGAGGACGACGCGACGCTCGGCGAGTACGCCGGCCGGGAGGGCGACATCGTCACCGGCGTGGTCCAGCAGGGCCGCGACCCGAAGAACGTCCTCGTCGACATCGGCAAGCTGGAGGCCATCCTGCCGGTGCAGGAGCAGGTCCCGGGCGAGCAGTACCCGCACGGCATGCGCCTGCGCAGTTACGTCGTCCGGGTGGCCAAGGGCGTCCGCGGCCCCTCCGTGACCCTCTCCCGCACGCACCCCAACCTGGTGAAGAAGCTCTTCGCCCTGGAGGTGCCGGAGATCGCCGACGGGTCCGTGGAGATCGCCGCGATCGCCCGCGAGGCCGGCCACCGCACCAAGATCGCCGTACGGTCCACCCGGTCGGGGCTGAACGCCAAGGGCGCCTGCATCGGCCCCATGGGCGGCCGTGTGCGCAATGTCATGGGCGAGCTGAACGGTGAGAAGATCGACATCGTCGACTGGTCGGACGACCCGGCCGAGATGGTGGCGAACGCGCTCTCGCCGGCCCGTGTCTCCAAGGTGGACATCGTGGACATGGCGGCCCGCTCGGCCCGTGTGACGGTGCCCGACTACCAGCTGTCGCTGGCGATCGGCAAGGAAGGGCAGAATGCCCGGCTCGCGGCCCGGCTGACCGGCTGGCGGATCGACATCCGCCCGGACACCGAGCAGGCGTCCGAGCGAGCGCCTGAGCGAGCACCTGAGCGGACGTCCGAGCGGACGTCCGAGCGGACGTCCGAGCGGAGGCCCGGATAGACGTCCGGGCGGACGTTCGACCGGTCGTCCGAACGGCCGGAAGACTGCCGGGCGGCGACCGGGGAACGATCGGGAATAGATCTGAGCCGCAGGTCGCTGAGAACACGACAACGACCGTTCGATTCCCGCCCCACAGGGGTGAGGTCGGTACGGGGAGGTAGACTGAGAAGTGTCTGGCCGGACACGTGCCCGCGTACGCCCTGAGCGCACCTGCGTGGGATGCCGGGAGCGAGCGGCCAAGACCGAACTGCTGCGGATCGTGGCGGCCGGGGACGCGTGCGTCCCCGATCCTCGCGGTACGCTGCCCGGCCGGGGTGCGTACGTGCACCCCGCCCCGGCCTGTCTCGACCAGGCGGTGCGCCGCCGGGCGTTCCCACGGGCGCTGCGCGTCCCGGGACCGCTCGACGTAAAGGCGTTGCGTCACCACGTCGAGCAGGCACAAGGTTGCTGAGCAGGCAACACGGCAAGTAAGACGTACCGCGCGGAACCCCGTGCGGTCTGGTACCTCGCGAGTCGAAAGCAGGTCGAGATTGCGATGAGCACTCGATGAGTACGCGATGAGTACGCCCATGAACTAGCGACGGTCCGGCCGCAACCCGGACCTCAAAGGAGCGAAGTGGCTAAGGTCCGGGTCTACGAACTCGCCAAGGAGTTCGGTGTCGAGAGCAAGGTCGTCATGGCCAAGCTCCAGGAGCTCGGTGAATTCGTCCGTTCGGCGTCTTCGACGATCGAAGCGCCCGTAGTACGCAAACTGACTGACGCCTTCCAGCAGGGCAGCGGCAACGGCAGGTCCGCCGCCAAGCCCGCAGCGCCCAGGAAGGCCGCCCCCCGTCCCGCCGCGCCCTCTCCGGCGCAGGCGGCCCGTCCGGCTGCCCCGAAGCCGCCGGCCGCACCCAAGCCGCCGGCCGCCCAGCAGCCCGCGGCCCCGTCGGCCCCCGCGCCGGCCCCCGGCCCGCGTCCGACGCCGGGCCCCCGGCCCGCGCCGCGTCCGGCCCCGGCGGCCCCGGAGTTCACGGCCCCGCCGTCGGCTCCGGCCCCGTCCTCCGCGCCGAAGCCCGGCGCCCGCCCCGGCGCGCCGAAGCCCGGCGCCCGTCCCGGCGGCGGCCAGGGCCAGCAGGGCCAGCGCCCCGCCGCGCAGGGCGGCCCGCGTCCCGGCGCCTCCGCGCCGCGTCCGGGCGCCCGTCCGGCCGGTCCCCGTCCGGGCAACAACCCCTTCACCTCCGGTGGCTCCACCGGCATGGCGCGTCCGCAGGCGCCGCGTCCGCAGGGCGCGCGTCCCGGCGGTCCCGGCGCCCCCGGCGGCGGCCCCCGTCCGCAGGCGCCCGGCGCCCAGGGCGGCGGTCCGCGTCCGCAGGCTCCGGGCGGTCCGCGTCCCCAGGCCCCGGGCGGTCCGCGACCGACCCCGGGCTCGATGCCGCGTCCGCAGGGCGGTCCGCGTCCCGGCCCCGCCGGTCCGCGTCCGAACCCCGGCATGATGCCGCAGCGTCCCGCTGCCGGCCCGCGTCCCGGCCCCGGCGGCCGCGGCCCGGCCGGTGCCGGCCGTCCCGGCGGCGGCGCAGGCCGTCCCGGCGGTGGCGGCGGCTTCGCAGGCCGTCCCGGCGGCGGCGCAGGCCGTCCCGGCGGTGGCGGCGGCTTCGCAGGCCGTCCCGGTGGCGGCGGCGGTTTCGCCGGCGGTGGCGGCGGTGGCCGTCCCGGCTTCGGCGGTCGTCCCGGCGGTCCGGGCGGTCGCGGCGGCACGCAGGGCGCCTTCGGCCGTCCCGGCGGTCCGGCGCGCCGTGGCCGCAAGTCGAAGCGGCAGCGCCGTCAGGAGTACGAGGCCATGCAGGCCCCGTCGGTCGGCGGCGTGATGCTGCCTCGCGGCAACGGCGAGACCATTCGCCTGTCGCGCGGTGCGTCGCTCACCGACTTCGCGGAGAAGATCAACGCCAACCCGGCGTCGCTCGTCGCGGTCATGATGAACCTCGGCGAGATGGTCACGGCCACGCAGTCCGTCTCCGACGAGACGCTGCAGCTCCTGGCCGACGAGATGAACTACAACGTCCAGATCGTCAGTCCGGAGGAGGAGGACCGCGAGCTCCTCGAGTCCTTCGACATCGAGTTCGGTGAGGACGAGGGCTCCGAGGAGGACCTGGTCGTCCGTCCGCCGGTGGTGACCGTCATGGGTCACGTCGACCACGGCAAGACCCGCCTGCTCGACGCGATCCGCAAGACGAACGTCATCGCGGGCGAGGCCGGCGGCATCACCCAGCACATCGGTGCCTACCAGGTCACGACCGAGGTCAACGGCGACGACCGCAAGATCACCTTCATCGACACCCCGGGTCACGAGGCGTTCACCGCCATGCGTGCCCGCGGTGCCAAGTCGACCGACATCGCGATCCTCGTGGTGGCGGCCAACGACGGTGTGATGCCCCAGACGATCGAGGCGCTGAACCACGCCAAGGCGGCCGACGTGCCGATCGTGGTCGCGGTCAACAAGATCGACGTCGAGGGCGCGGACCCGACCAAGGTGCGCGGTCAGCTGACCGAGTACGGCCTGGTGGCCGAGGAGTACGGCGGCGACACCATGTTCGTCGACATCTCCGCCAAGCAGGGCCTGAACATCGACTCCCTGCTGGAGGCCGTGATCCTCACGGCCGACGCCACCCTGGACCTGCGGGCCAACCCGAACCAGGACGCGCAGGGCATCGCGATCGAGTCCCGCCTGGACCGCGGCCGCGGCGCCGTCGCCACCGTCCTGGTCCAGCGAGGCACGCTGCGCGTGGGCGACACGATGGTCGTCGGCGACGCCTACGGCCGCGTCCGGGCCATGCTCGACGACAACGGCAACAACGTCGCCGAGGCCGGTCCGTCCACGCCGGTCCAGGTCCTGGGCCTGACCAACGTCCCGGGCGCCGGTGACAACTTCATCGTGGTCGAGGAGGACCGTACGGCCCGCCAGATCGCGGAGAAGCGCGCGGCCCGCGAGCGCAACGCGGCCTTCGCCAAGCGCACCCGCCGCGTGTCCCTGGAGGACCTGGACAAGGTGCTGAAGGCCGGCGAGGTCCAGCAGCTGAACCTGATCATCAAGGGTGACGCTTCCGGATCCGTCGAGGCGCTGGAGTCCTCGCTGCTCCAGCTGGACGTCGGCGAGGAGGTCGACATCCGCGTCCTGCACCGCGGCGTCGGTGCGGTCACGGAGTCCGACATCGACCTGGCGATGGGCTCGGACGCCATCGTGATCGGCTTCAACGTGCGCGCCGCCGGGCGTGCCGCGCAGATGGCCGAGCGCGAGGGCGTGGACGTCCGCTACTACTCGGTCATCTACCAGGCGATCGAGGAGATCGAGGCGGCCCTCAAGGGCATGCTCAAGCCGGAGTACGAGGAGGTCGAGCTCGGTACGGCGGAGATCCGCGAGGTCTTCAAGTCGTCCAAGCTGGGCAACATCGCGGGTGTCATCATCCGCTCCGGCGAGGTCAGGAGGAACGCCAAGGCGCGCCTCATCCGCGACGGCAAGGTCGTGGCGGAGAACCTCACCATCGAGGGTCTGCGTCGCTTCAAGGACGACGTCACCGAGATCCGCGAAGGCTTCGAGGGCGGTATCAACCTCGGAAACTTCAACGACATCAAGGTCGACGACGTCATCGCGACGTACGAACTGCGCGAGAAGCCGCGGGGATAACACCCCTGCGCCGCACACCGGCCGGCGGGACGCTCGTCCCGCCGGCCGGTGTGCCGTCCCCCGGCGGGGGCCGGCGCCGCGGAAACCCTGTCGAGCCGGCGGCGGGTTCGCGGTACCGTTCCTGGTGTTCCTGCCCGCACCGACGGCAGGGCCATCGATCCCGTACCGGCGGGTCATCCGGACCGACACATGTACGTGGGGACGCTGTCCTTCGACCTCCTCCTCGGCGACGTGCGGTCGCTGAAGGAGAAGCGCTCCGTCGTCCGCCCGATCGTCGCCGAGCTCCAGCGGAAGTTCTCCGTGAGCGCGGCCGAGGTGGACCATCTGGACCTCCATCGCAGAGCCGGTATCGGCCTCGCGGTGGTGTCCGCCGACGCGGGGCACCTGACCGATGTACTGGACCGGTGCGAACGGCTGGTCGCCGGCCGCCCCGAGGTGGAACTGCTGTCGGTCAGACGGCGCTTCCACGGCGAAGACGACTGACGACCAGATCACGAAACGCAGCAAGGAAAGAACGGGAGACGGACCAGTGGCCGACAACGCGCGGGCCAAGAGGCTGGCGGACCTCATCCGAGAGGTGGTGGCCCAGAAGCTGCAGCGCGGGATCAAGGACCCGCGGCTCGGCTCGCACGTGACCATCACGGACACGCGGGTCACGGGCGATCTGCGGGAGGCGACCGTCTTCTACACCGTGTACGGGGACGAGGAGGAGCGCAAGGCCGCGGCCGCCGGCCTGGAGAGCGCCAAGGGCATCCTGCGTTCCGAGGTCGGCAGGGCGGCGGGCGTGAAGTTCACGCCGACCCTGACCTTCGTCATGGACGCCCTGCCGGACACCGCCCGCACCATCGAGGACCTGCTCGACAAGGCGCGGCAGTCCGACGCGAAGGTGCGCGAGGCGTCCGCGGGCGCCACGTACGCCGGTGACGCCGACCCCTACCGGAAGCCCGGCGAGGACGACGAGACGGACGACACCGCCGAATGACCCAGAAGCACACCACGCCCGACGGACTTGTCATCGTCGACAAGCCGTCGGGCTTCACTTCGCACGACGTCGTCGCCAAGATGCGCGGCATCGCGAGGACGCGGCGCGTCGGACACGCCGGCACCCTCGACCCGATGGCGACGGGCGTCCTCGTCCTGGGCGTGGAGAGGGCGACCAAGCTCCTCGGACACCTCGCGCTGACGGAGAAGGAGTACCTGGGCACCATCCGGCTCGGGCAGACCACGGTCACGGACGACGCCGAGGGCGAGGTCACCTCCGCCACCGACGCCGCCAAGGTCACCCGCGACGCCATCGACGCCGGCATCGCCGAGCTGACCGGCGACATCATGCAGGTGCCGTCCAAGGTCAGCGCCATCAAGATCAACGGCGTGCGCTCCTACAAGCGGGCGCGCGAGGGCGAGGACTTCGACATCCCCGCCCGGCCCGTCACCGTCTCCTCCTTCACCGTGTACGACGTGCGGGACGCCGTCGCCGAGGACGGCACGGCCGTGCTCGACCTGGTGGTGTCGGTGGTCTGCTCGTCCGGCACGTACATCCGCGCCCTCGCCCGCGACCTGGGCGCCGGCCTCGGCGTCGGCGGCCACCTCACCGCCCTGCGCCGCACCCGCGTCGGGCCGTACAAGCTGGACTCCGCGAAGACGCTGGAGGAGCTCCAGCAGGAACTGACCGTGATGCCGGTCGCCGAGGCGGCCGCCGCCGCGTTCCCCCGCTGGGACGTCGACGCCCGGCGCGCCCGCCTGCTCGCCAACGGTGTGCGGCTGGAGATGCCCGACGAGTACGCGGGCGCCGGCGCCGTGGCCGTCTTCGGCCCCGAGGACCGCCTCCTCGCCCTCGTCGAGGAGCACCGGGGCAAGGCCAAGAGCCTCGCCGTCTTCGGCTGAGACCGGGGACGGGCGGGCCGGGGCCGCGGGCGCCGGCCCGGACCGGGAGCGCCTGCCCGTGGAGCGGCGGACACGGGAGACCCCGCTGCCGCCGCTCCACGGCCCCCTCGGTCCCCCCACGCTCAGGACCTGCCCGGCCGACGCCGCAGGCGCACCTTTCAGGACAGGCGCTCGGAGGGGAGCCGGGGGCGGGAGGGGGCGCGTCCTCCCCGCGCTCCGCTCCGCCGGTCACCCGTGCCCGCCGTCGCGCACGGGGCGCGGAGGCACGGTGGGGCACGACGGGAGGTCCGGCGGCGACGGACGGGGAACCGCGGACGGATCCGCCCGGCGAGACCCCGGCCCGTGTCCAGGACCCGGCCGGACGGCCCCGCGGCCCGGGCGCCGCCGACCGGCACGGTGGCGACGGCCGCGTGACCCGTCGGCCGGCCGACACCCCGAGGAGTGACTGGTGCCGCCGGGGCCGGGCACCCGCCGGACGACCGAGAACCCGGCGGGGGCACGGGCCCGCGCGACGGCCCCGGCCCGGCGGGCGCCCGGCCCGGGCGGCCCCGCCCCGGGCCGGGCGCCCGGGGTCCCGCACACCCGGTCCGCGTACGGTACGCCGGGCCCCGGATCCGGTCCGGGCACGTGCGCCGGGTCACAGCCCCCATGCCGATGCGGGTCCGCGGCGGGCGGCATGGCACCCTTAGACCTGCGTATGAGGCAACCACGGACTCGGGTTGGACAGCTTTCGGACAAGGAGCAGGCACAGTGCAGCGCTGGCGTGGCTTGGAGGACATCCCCCAGGACTGGGGGCGCAGCGTCGTCACCATCGGCTCCTACGACGGAGTCCACCGCGGGCACCAGCTGATCATCCGGCACGCCGTGGACCGCGCCCGTGAACTGGGCGTGCCCGCCGTGGTCGTCACCTTCGACCCGCACCCCAGCGAGGTGGTCCGCCCCGGCAGCCATCCGCCGCTGCTCGCCCCGCACCACCGCCGCGCCGAGCTCATGGCCGGACTGGGTGTGGACGCGGTCCTGATCCTCCCCTTCACCGCGGAGTTCTCGAAGCTGTCGCCGGCCGACTTCATCGTCAAGGTGCTGGTCGACAAACTGCACGCCAAGGCCGTCGTCGAGGGCCCCAACTTCCGCTTCGGCCACAGGGCCGCCGGGAACGTGGAGTTCCTCGCCGAGCAGGGCAAGATCTACGACTTCGAGGTCGACGTCGTCGACCTGTACGTGACCGGCGAGGCCGGGGGCGGGGCGCCGTTCTCGTCCACGCTGACCCGCCGGCTGGTCGCCGAGGGCGACGTCCAGGGCGCCGCCGAGATCCTGGGCCGCCCGCACCGGGTGGAGGGCGTGGTCGTCCGCGGCGCCCAGCGCGGCCGCGAACTGGGCTTCCCCACGGCGAACGTCGAGACGCTCCCGCACACCGCGATCCCAGCCGACGGCGTCTACGCCGGCTGGCTGCACGCGCAGGGCGAGGCGATGCCGGCCGCGATCTCCGTCGGCACGAACCCGCAGTTCGAGGGCACCGAGCGCACGGTGGAGGCGTACGCCATCGACCGGGTCGGACTCGATCTGTACGGACTGCACGTGGCCGTCGACTTCCTGGCCTTCGTCCGCGGACAGGCCAGGTTCGACACCCTGGAGGCCCTGCTGGAGCAGATGGCCCGGGACGTCGAGCGCTGCCGCGAACTGGTGGCGGCGGCCGGCGGGTAACGGCCCGCACGACGGAGGAGGGGCGGCCGGTGCCCGCGGGCACCGGCCGCCCCTCCTCCGTCGCGGCCTCCTACTGCTGGGGCGGCGGGATCCGCCCGTCCGGCTGTCCGGGCTGCGGGTATCCGTAACCGGGCTGCGGGTACGGCTGCTCCGGATGGGGCCGGCCGGCCGGCGGGTACGGCTGCGGCGGCACGCCGGGCTGGGCGGGTGGCTGGGCCGGTGGCGCGTAGGGCTGACCGGGCTGGGGCTGCTGGGGGTACGGGCCCGGCCGGCCGGGGATCTGCTGCCCGGGCAGCGGCTGCGCCGGGTACGGCTGCCCCGGAACAGGCTGTCCGGGGACCGGCCGGCCCGGCAGCGGCGGGGCGGCGACCGGCGGCGGGTTGCCGTCGGAGGTCCACAGGCCGTGCGACTGCTGGTGACGGGTGAAGTCCTCGGCGACCATCGCCGCGAGGTTGAAGTACGCCTCCCGCACCTTCGGCCGCATCATGTCGAGGTCGACCTCGGCACCGGCGGCCAGGTGCTCGTCGAAGGGAACGACGACGACCCCCCGGCAACGGGTCTGGAAGTGCGCCACGATGTCCTCGACCTTGATCATCTTTCCGGTCTCGCGGACCCCGGAGATGACGGTGATGGACCGGGCGACGAGGTCGGAGTACCCGTGCGCGGACAGCCAGTCCAGCGTCGTGCTGGCGCTGGAGGCACCGTCCACGGACGGGGTGGAGATGATGATGAGCTGGTCGGCGAGGTCGAGCACACCGCGCATGGCGCTGTAGAGCAGGCCCGTGCCCGAGTCGGTGAGGATGATCGGGTACTGCTTGCCCAGCACGTCGATCGCGCGCCGGTAGTCCTCGTCGTTGAAGGTCGTGGACACGGCCGGGTCGACGTCGTTGGCGATGATCTCCAGTCCGGAGGGCGCCTGCGAGGTGAACCGCCGGATGTCCATGTACGAGTTGAGGTACGGGATCGCCTGGACGAGGTCACGGATGGTGGCCCCGGTCTCGCGGCGCACCCGGCGGCCGAGCGTACCGGCGTCCGGGTTGGCGTCGATCGCGAGGATCTTGTCCTGCCGCTCGCTGGCGAGCGTGGCGCCGAGCGCGGTGGTGGTCGTCGTCTTGCCGACGCCGCCCTTGAGACTGATCACGGCGATCCGGTAGCAGGACAGCACCGGCGTGCGGATCAGCTCCAGCTTCCGCAGCCGCTCGGCCTCCTCCCTCTTGCCGCCCAGCTTGAACCGCCCGCCGCCCACCGGACGGCTGCTCTTCGCCTTCTGCTTCCTGGTGTTGAGCAGCCGGTCGGACGACAGCTCCACGGCCGCCGTGTAACCGAGCGGCGCGGCGCCGGGGCTGACGGGCTGCCGCTGGTCGTGCTGTACGGGCTGCGGCCAGGCGGCACCGAGGCGGGGGTCCACCGGCGGCTGAGGCTGGTGGGGCGGCTGAGGCTGGTGGAACTGCTGGGGCGGCTGAGGCACATGCGGGGTCTGCGGGGCTTGGGGCGCCGGGGAGGCGGAGTCGGCTCGCGGAGGCTGCGGGGCGCTCCCCTGCGGGGCTTCGTGCGGTGCGGCCGACGGGGGCTGCGGCTGCGCCTGCGGGGGCACGCCGGGCCGGCCCTGCCGGGCGGGCGGCGGGAAGCCGTACCCGTCGGGCCCGCCCGGTGAGCCGGGCTGCGCGGGCGGGAAGCCGTAGCCGCCCTGCGCGCCGGGAGCGGCGGGGGCGCCACCGGGGTGCGGGAAACCGTATGCGTCCGGGGTGGCGGGAGCGGGCGGCTGCGGGAAGCCGTAGCCGCCCTGCGGCTGGGGGAAGCCGTAGCCGCCCTGCGGCTGGGGCATCGGTGCGGCGGCGCCGGCCTGGGGCTGGAAGGGAGGCTGGGGGACGGCCGGGTGCGGGGGGAAGCCGTAGCCGGGCTGCGGAGCCGGCTGGTGCCACGCGGCGGGTGCGGGCTGCGGGGCCTGGGGCTGGAAGGGAGGCTGCTGGGGCGGCACGGACGGCTGCCCCTGCGCCGCCGGCTGCTGCGGGGGAGTGTTCGGGTCCGCGTGCCGGGGCTGAGGCTGGGCCGGCCACTGGGCCGCCGGTGCGGGCGCGGCGGGCTGGTAGGCGGGCGGCAGCGGCGGCAGCCCGCCCTGCGGCGCGGGCGGGGGAGTCCAGGCGGGCGGCGCGCCGCCCGGGGCGCCGGACCCGACCGGAGCGGCGTCCGCGGACGCGTCGTCCCGGGGCGCGGCGGCCGCGGGCGCGCCAGGGGCGGACGTGCCGTCCGCGGGCTCGGCGCCCCCGGACACGGGATCCGCGGGTGCGGCCCCCCGGGGCCCGGCCTCCTCGGCGGCGTCCTCCGGACCGGCGGGCGCGGGCCGTGCCTCCTCCGGCTCGGCGTCCTGGGCCCGAGCCGCGTCGCCGGGGGCGTCCTCGCCGGCGGCGGAGGAGCCGCCCTCAGCCGCACCGGAGCCGCCGGCCGTGCCGGGGAGGGCGCCGTCCGGCGCACCGGAGCCGTCGGCCTCGTCCGTCGTGCCGACCGCTTCCGCGTCCTCGGCGCCGCCGGAGGCCGCGCCGGTCACGTCCGCACGCCCGGACGCACCCGCGGCCGCCACGGCGCCCGTCTCGGCCCGGTCCGAACCGGCGGCGGGATCCCGGTCGCCGGCCTCACCCGTCTCGCCGGCCTCCGTCGCCTCCTCCTCCGCCGCCCGCGCCTCGGCCGCGGCGGTGCGCTCGGCGATCTCCCGCTTCGGCGCGACCGGGGAGAACCGCATGGTCGCGCCGCTCTCCGGATCGCCGTTCCCGGACTCGGCCCCCTCGGTCCCCTCGGCTTCCTCGGAAGCCGCCGGGGCCTCCGGCAGGCTTCCCGGCTGCGGCCGCTGCGGTTCGAACCCGCTTCCCGTCGGAAGGCCGGGCACGGCCACCGGCTCACCGGTGGGCGGCGGGGGCGGAGTGAAGGACGCACCCGGCGCGGGAGCGGGCGGCGGGGGCGTGAAGGGGGCCGCGGGCGCCGGAGCGGGGGAGGAGCCCGCGGTATCCGTCGCGGGAGGCGGTGGCGTCGGTCCCGGCAGGGGAAGGGGCGGAGTGTCCGGAGCGGAGGGGGAGGCACCCGTGGCCGCACCGGACCCACCGGCGTTCCCGGACCCGCCGGACGCCCCCTGCCCGGAACCCCCCGGGCTTCCGGAGCCCGAACTCCCCGGATTCCCCGGATTCCCCGAAGCGTTCTGCGTGTACCACGCGGGTGGCGCGTAGTCGATGGTGAACTCGCCCGTCGTCTCGACTGCGGACTCCGCGTCGGGCTGGTCGTCGCCGGGTGTCCCCCAGCCCCCGCGGATCCCGTCCCGATCGCTGCTCACAGTTCCTCCTGGTGTGGTCGAGCACCCTCATGCCGTGCTGGGGCGACCCTTGCTTGCCGTCCGAAGCGCTCCGACGTGGTTCGGAGCCGCTCGAGGTCGTCCGAGGCAGTCCGGTCCACCGGCTCCCCCGCCCTCCCCCTGGAACGCGGACGCCCGTCCACGGGTTCTGACGTCGCGCCCGGTCCCAGCCTAATCACCACAAGCCCCGCACCGGCAGGCCCGTCCGTCCACCGCCATCGGTCCTTCGCGGCGCAGGCGGCACGGCAGCGACACACTTGCGTGCCGGAACACCTACAAACCGGGCGTCGACCGCCATCGCGGCGAGCGGTGCCGACGCCGGACCGGCACAACTGCGTCGTCCCGGACGCCGATCGGCCGGTCAGTCCATCCGCCGCGGCATGCCCAGCAGCCCGATCTCGGCGTCGGTGGGCCGGGTCAGCACGTACTGCCGGTCACGGTCGGCACACCACAGCGTCATGCCGTCGCTCAGGGTGGGCAGCGACTCCACCTCCGCCCGGGACAGGCCCATGATGCGCCCCAACTCCACGGCCTCGTCGGGGGACACCTGCTGGATGCCCGCGAGCCGTGCCTGCCGGAGAAGCCGCGGGGCGACCGGGCTGAGGTACGGCAGCAGCGTCAGCACCGACTGCCAGGGACCGGACACGACCCGCCCGCGCGGCGGCCGCATGCCGCAGTCCCGCACCACCAGCACAGGGGTGCCGGCCGACGCTCCCTGGGGCGGTACCCGCCCCACCTCGTACACGGCCAGTCCGTTCTGCCCGCCGCCCATGGCGTGGACCATCTGCATCCAGGACTCCGGCCGCCCCGTCTCCACCGCGACACGCGCTCCCGTCGCCGCCGCCCGCAGGGCCAGCACCTGCGCGGTCCACAGGCCGCCGATCAGCACGACGTCGTACGGCGTGGGCCGGTTCAGCCCCAGGACCGCGGGCTGCCCCTCGGCGTCCACTCCGGCGACGACTCCGTCGTCGCCGATGGGCAGGGCGAGCCTGTCCACCTCCTGGGCTGGGAGCGAGTGCCGCCCGTGCCGCGGGCCGAGCAGTCCGAATCCGCTGAGCAGCCGGCCGCGCACCCGCTGCGCGGCGGACGGCCGTTCCCCGTCCGCGGGGCGGTCCGCCGCCGTACCGCCGGCCGGCTGTGTCACGGGCGTCGTCACCGCACACCTCCCAGGGGCAGCGTGGCCAGCATGCCGGGCAGTTGCTCCCGGTCGAGTCGCGTGAGACCCGCCCCCGCCCGTCGCGCGGCGTCCTCCACCGCGCGGCGCGCCGCCACCAGTTCGTCGTCGCTCCGGCCGGCCACCCGCAGATGCCCGCACAACGAGACGTCCTGTCCCTCGCCCCGCGCCAGGGTGAGGCTGAAGGTGGTGGCGAGTGCGGGGACCGCGGTGACGAGCGCGACGAGCTGGGGCAGCGACGGCCCCGCCTCACCGCCCAGTTCGGGCCACCGGTGAATCCAGTACGTGGTGTGCCTGCGGTTGTCGCAGCGCCAGCTCCGGCCGGACTCCTGCGTCCGCCGCTCCCTGGCCTCGGTCCGCCCGGCCTCCGCGGTCACCAGCGGGTTGGCGCAGGCCGACGTGGCGAGCGCGGCGATCAGCTCCTCCTCGTTCAGCACGGTCGCCCGGAATCCGGCGCCCGTCAGCCGGCTGGCGAGGTGGTCGGCCGCGCGCACCACGCACTTCTGCGCCCCGACGAGCCCTCCGCCGCGCGCGGCCACGGCCTCCGCGCACAGCTGCGGATCCAGCTTCAGCGCGATCCAGGTGATGCGCACGGCCGGCGCGCCGGTCTGCTCCTGCAGGGGCGCGTAGTTCGCCACGGCCACGGACTGCTGCGGCAGATGCAGCGCGGGGGCCGGCTGCGTGTGCAGCACGACCTGGGCCGACTCCAGCCGGATCCCGTCCACCTCGAGGGCGTCCCGCACCAGCCCCAGGGGCAGCGGCTGCCGGCTCCGCTCCGCACGCAGCGCGGTGGCGTCGGCCTCCACGTGCACGACGGCGGTGACGAAGGTGCCGTCCCCGACGATCCCGACCGGCCGGCGGTCCCGCGCCCCGTAGGAGTAGGTGCGCAGCGCCGGATCGCATTCGAGCGCGGGCACCAGCCCCGGATCGGTCCCCGGAGGTATCCCGAACGCGGCCGCCCGCTTCTGCCGGACCCGCAACTCCCGTGCGGTGACGAGCCATTCGGGCAGTGAACGCCCGCGGCGGCGGACGAAGGCGAGGAGCAGGAGCGCGACGGCGACGACCGCGGCCGGCACCAGGGCCACGGGATCGATCGCCCAGCCGACGAGCAGGACGGCGACGGCGAGCTCCAGGAGCACGAGCCGTTGCAGACGGAACGAACCGCTCTGCCCCGGGCGTGACCTGAGCTGGAGCGGGCGCCGCGCCGGAGGTGCGGACGCCCCCGCGGGCCCGGCCGCCGCGCCCTCCGGCGCCGATGAGCCGCGTGCCCTCGTCCGCCCGCGCGTCCGCGTCCCCGAAGCCATCACTCCATCCCCCCGCTTTGCTCACAACCGGCCTGAGTGGGGCCCCACATAGGGCTCCGAAAGGCCCGGCCACCCTACCCGCTCCGCCAGGCCCGGCGGCTACCGGGCATAGTAGGGGGCCGGTCCGACATCGGGCGGCGGGGGACTGGGGCCCCCGGGGCGGCAACGGGGAGAGACTGTCACTCATGGCATCACGGCGGGACGAACTCAACGCCTACACGTTCGCGAAGCGGCGCCTGCTGGCGGCCTTCCTGCAGCCGTCGCCCTCGGGATCGGAGGAGGGGGCCCCCAGACCGCTGCGGGCCGTCGTGCCGAGCATGGTCGCCGGCGTCCTGGCCCTGGGCGTCTTCGGCGCCTGGGGCATGCTCCAGCCCACGGCGCCGTCCGGCTGGGACGATCCGGGCACCCGCGTGATCGTGGGCAAGCAGTCGACCACGCGGTACGTCGTCCTCAGGACCGACGGCGTCACCCGGCTGCACCCCGTCCTGAACCTCGCCTCCGCCCGCCTGCTGATGAAGGGCGCCGACTACAAGGTCGTCCAGGTCGGCGACGAGATCCTCGACTCGGGCAAGCTGCCGCGCGGACCGATCCTGGGCATCCCCTACGCGCCCGACCGCCTTCCCTCCGCCGACGAGGCCGGCAAGCGGAAACGCTGGGCCGTGTGCGAACAGCCCGGCGGGGAGGGCGGCACCGTCCAGGAGGCGACCTTCGTGCTGGCCGGCGCGGACGCGAAGAAGACGGACGGTTCCGGCCGGCTCTCCGGCGGCGACGCCCTGTACGTGAAGACCCGCGGCGGCGAACGCTACCTGGTCGACGCGCGCGGCACCGCGTACGCCATCACCGGCACGGAGTCCGACGCGCTGACGACCGCGCTCGTCGGCTCCCGCAAGCCGCAACTCGTCACCAAGGAGTGGCTCGCCACCCTCCACCGGGGCGCTCCCATCAGGGTCCCCCGGCTGCCGTCCGGCGTCGGCTCCCCGGCGGGCGTCTCCGGTCAGCTGTCCGCCGACGAGAACAGGGTCGGCATGGTCCTCAAGACGGAGACCGGCGAGGGGACCCGGTACTACGTCGTCCTTCCGGGCAAGGTGCAGCCGATCACCGAGTTCACCGCCTGGCTGCTGATCACCTCGCCGCAGACGGCCACGCTGGACATGGACGGCGAGGCCCGCTCGGTGGGCCTGCAGGACTTCACCGCCGACCCCGAACCCTTCGCCGGCCAGCCGGCGAACTGGCCGCAGCAGCAGCTCAGCCAGGTCAACTCCGCCGCCGGCGGGCGGGACACGGTGTGCAGCGTCCTGCGCGACGTGGGCGAGGACAACTCGACGACGCTCAGCACCTGGGCGGGCACCGACTACCCCGTCAAGATCACGGCCGACGGCACGAGCACCTACGTCACCCCCGGGACGGGCCAGCTGTACACCCAGCTCCAGGGCACCGCGTCCGACGCGGGAGCCCTGTTCCTCGTGACGGACACCGGCCTGCGGTACGCCGTGCAGGCCAACGGGGACAGCGACAGCGAGAAGTCGGACATCGGCGCCGACGACGGGGACACGAGGCCCGACGGCACCCCCGAACCCAGCGAGGCCCAGGTCAAGCTCGGCTACCAGAACGTCCGGCCGGCGAGGATCCCGCTGGTCTGGTCGGAGTTCCTGGCGAAGGGCCCGCGCCTGGACACCAACAGCGCCCGGCAGCCGCAGGGTTCATGACCCGGCCCGGCGCACGGGCCCGCGCACGCACCGCCTCACGGACGACGGACAAGAACAGGAGCACCGCACCGGTGTCGCCGACCAAGGCCACTGTGCTGGCCGCAGCCGTACTTCTGACCATGCTCGGCAGCCGGCCGCCCGCCCACGCCGCCGACGTACGGCCACAGCCGCAGGCACCCCTCGCCCTCGACGGCAGCGGGCAGTGCACCTACCCCAGCAAGCAGCAGTTCAAGGCCCGCCCCTGGTCGCTGCAGCGGGTCCTGCTGGACGAACTCTGGCAGGGCACGGACAAGGGGAAGAACGTACGGGTGGCCGTCATCGACACGGGCGTCGACGACCGGAACCCGCAGCTGGCCGCGGCCGTCGACGACGAGGCCGGACTGGACCTGCTCAGCGGGGGCAAGGACGGCGACCCCACCAACGACGAGGTGGGCCACGGCACCAAGGTCGCCGGCATCATCGCGGCCCGGCCCCGCGCGGGGACGGGCTTCGTCGGCCTCGCCCCGAACGCGACCATCATCCCCATCCGCCAGAACGACGCCGACAGCAGCGGCGACTCGGACTCCATGGCCCGGGCCATCGACCACGCCGTCGCCCGCGGCGCCGACGTCATCAACATCTCGCAGGACACCACCAAGCCCCTGTCCGCCACCTCGGCCCTGGCCGAGGCGGTGCGCAGGGCCATCACGCGGAACGTGGTGGTGGTCGCCTCCGCGGGCAACGACGGCCTGGACGGCAAGGTCAAGAACACCTACCCCGCCGCCTTCGACGGGGTACTGGCCGTGGCCTCCTCCGACCGGAACAACGAACGCGCCGCCTTCTCCCAGGCCGGCGCCTTCGTGGACGTCGCCGCCCCCGGCGTCGACATCGTCTCGACCGTCCCGGGCGGCGGCCAGTGCACCGACAGCGGCACCAGCTTCTCGGCCCCGTTCGTCGCCGGCGTCGCGGCCCTCCTGAAGGAGAAGCACCCCGACTGGACCCCCGCCCAGATCGCCACGCGGATCGAGCAGACGGCGGAACGCTCCGTCAACGGCCACGACAACTTCGTCGGCTGGGGCGTGGTCGACCCGGTCCGCGCCGTCCAGGAGTCCGACCTCGCCGACCCGCCCTCGTCCCCGACACCCGACCCCGGCGTGGCGAAGGCCCAGGCCCCCGACGTGGCTCCGTTCTCGCTCGACGAGACCCCCGCGGAACGCGACGAGCGCTACGCCACCTACGCCCTGGGCATCACCGCGGTCCTGGTCACGATCATCGCGGGCACCGCCGTCGTCGTGCGCGACCTGCGCCGCCGCGTGCGCAGGGATCCGGGAGCGTGACCTCCGGCCCGCCTCCGTCGCGGTACGCGCACTCCGCGCCGGGCCGGCCGCCGGTCCACCGCCGGGAGGCACTCCGGCACCGGCGTCCGGGATGAGCCGGGACCCGCGCACCGACGGGGAGGATCCGGCCTCCCCGGACCGGCGTCACTCGGAGGCCGGGCTCCCCTTGTCCGGCGACGGCTCCAGGTCGAACTCCCCGTCCCGCGCACCGAGGACGAAGGCCCGCCACTCCGCCTCGGTGTACCGCAGGACGGTGTCCGGATCGAGCGACGACCGCATGGCCACGGCGCCGCCGGGCAGGTAGGCGATCTCCACCCGCTCCTCGTGCTCCTCCGTGCCGGGCGCGCAGTGCCACTCCACGCCCGAGATGTCGAGCGCGTACAGCTCGTCCCGCTCGCGTTCCTTGCGTGCCTTGAGCTCCTCGTCCTGCACACCAGCCATGCGGAGCGGTCCTTTCCCGACGTACCAACGATGCATCGGTCACCATACTGGCTCGCCCCACGGCCGGGGACGGTTCGCGCGGGGCCGCGCACCGGCCGCCCCGGCCGTGAACTGGCCTGTTACCGCTTTGCAGTTGGAACCCCCACGTCAAGTGACTAGAGTGGCTGCAGGTACCACGAGCGTGGTACGGCACGGGGGCGGTGCGACGCTGCGACCGCGCGTCGCGCGTGGAACGGCAGCGGTTCTTGCCCGCCAGGACAGCCTGGATATCCGTCCACGGCGGACCCGTCGCGGTGGCGACGAGCCACCGATGCTTCAAGAGGAGGGCAAGAGACCATGAGCGTCAATTACAGCGACTCGGACCTGACGGACCTCGCTGACAAGATCCGCGACTTCCACACGGACGTCAGCAGCCGGGTGACGTCCCTCAACGCCGTCGTGGACATGATCCAGGGAGGCTGGCAGGGCGCCGCGGGCAAGGAGTTCGACACCGTCCAGCGCGGTGTCAACCAGCACCTGAAGAAGCTCCAGGACAACCTCGTCGACCTCGAGGAGGTCATGCGGATGAGCGTCAAGGGCTTCAGCGCCAACGAGCAGGAGCGGATCTCGGAGATCCGCAAGGTGGACAACTCCTACCAGGTCACCAGCCGCATCACCGACCTCGCCTGATCCGCATCAGCGCGCCGCACGCCACCCGGGAGAACACACAGTGAGCGTCAACTACGACCGCACCGCAGTCAACTACGACACCGTCACCCAGGCCGCGCAGGACGTGCGCAAGACGGCCAGGGAGCTGTCCGAGCAGCTCGAGGTCCTCATGCGCAAGGTGAAGGCCGTCGCCGAGACCTGGGAGGGCGAGGCGAAGACCGCCTACGCCCAGATCCAGCGCAGCAGCAGCACGGAGATGGACCAGATGTGCCAGAAGCTGGCCCGCATCGCCCAGCTCCTGGACGAGTCGGTCATCGGCTACCAGGACACCGACAAGGGCAACGCGGCCCGGTTCCGAATGCTGATGGGCTGAGAACTCCGCTCGACGTGCCGGGGAGGGGGCCGGGGCGGCCGCCTCCCCGGTTGTCCGTTCGGCCCCTTTTCCGGCTGTGTGTTCGGCGATTCCCATCCGGTGCGGCCGAGTCGCATCCCGTGATCGCACGCGCCCTTTGAAAGATGCGAGCGGACGGGGCGGCGTACCGAAGCCGAGGACGTCATGGAGCAGCACGACACAGGCGGCGGACTGACGCCTGGCAACCGGGGGGGGCGCTCGTGCGGTCGAGCCGCTTCTGTAGGGGGCGTGCGGTGGGCGAAGGACGCAAAAACGAGGCGATTACGGCCAGCGGCGCCGATACCTGTCGGTAAATCACAACGCCTGCGGAAGCGTATCGGCGGCGTTGGCCCGTGGAGTTGAGCAGAGCGCAGGAGTACTCGACAGACCACCAAATCCCAAAGGCACGTTGAGCTTTTCAGTCTCGATCTCTTGTGACGGCCCCTCCATGGGGCAAGGGGCCGTCACAAGAGATCGAGACCACTGCGCCTATATTGTGCAAGGTGAAGACAGGTGACACCTCGCCGGTTACTCTTACTGCTCTTGTAACGTTATTCTCCCTGCAAATCCCATTGAGGTCGGTATTCCGGAGCGCAGTCGGGTGACGAATCGTCTGGTTGGATGCTGAGGCAGTGCGGTACTAGCTGCGGTCAGCCGTGTCACAGGCGGGAGGGCATTCTGAATTCGCTGGTAAGCCCGCCGTTGTTTTTGCAGTCCAGAGCCTTGGCGAGCGCGAGACTGGCGGAATGCGCAACGGTGAGATTTTTCTCCTGTAGCTCCACCGGGGAGCCGTCCGGCTCGTATCGGTTGCTCGCTTCCACGCGAAGCGTAAATGTCTCCTGGCTGCCGTCCGTCTCGAATCGGCGGCTGGAGCATTGCATATAGACAACCGCTTCTCGATTGCCGGCCAGGGCTATTTCGCCCATTTTGAACGGAGTGAAGACAGAGGCTACGGTACTGCTCTTCGGTATTTCGGTTGCGAATGAAGACGAGATGGTCAGGTCGCTGACATCTTTTTTGGACCTGTAGATCCAGCAGATCCCGACCTCGTTCCCCCCGGTAATCCCGTTCGTGCGATATTCGGAAACAATTTCCTTTGCCGCGCCTGTGGCTCCGTCGCGCGATGACGATGTGACGTACGATTCGGATCCAAGAAGACTGGCTGCCGCCTTTGTCGCAGCTTCATTAAGGGTGCCGAGGCAGTCATTTTCACGGACTTTTCCAGGGTTGGCGCTTCCCTGATCGTCGCCAGACTGGCACGAAGAGACACTGAGGGAGGCGGCCAGCATCACAGCGGCCCACCTTGCCCCACTACGAACATGCATTTCCTTGATTCCTCATCAATCCCCGGTCGCAGGGCGGACGCCCTGCTGATTCTCACGATCGATTCCCTTCCCGTAACCAGCGATCAAATCGATCTCCAGATTTTGCGCGAAGTTGCTATTGTCCGGGTTTATCCCTTGCTGCTCCAAGAACTGCTTCATCGGATATCCCGCATTAAATTCACCCGCTTTATAGATCTGTTTGCGCTGCTCCTGGACATCGTCTCCACTGTCTTGTTGCTCGGACTCGACCCAGTCGCCGATGGCATCTCCGAGTAGCTGCTCCAAGAGTGCCTGCCCCTGCTCCATGCCGATAGGGATCAGCGTGCCGGCGACGCCGGCTGCTGCTACCGGGGGGAGGAAGGCTGCACCGACGGCAATACCTGCTCCGACGCCCAACTCGATCCAGGCGGCCCGCTCCTCCAATGCCTTGTTGTACTCTTCGTCCTTTTTCAACCCTTCCGCTTCGACCTGATCAGCCCGAGCCTGGTCGAGCATGCCCTGCACTTCCGCACCGGTCCGCAGGGCTTCACGAACGTGAGGTTCATTGATGTGCCCATTGGAGTCGACTTGCGACTGCATCATTGCCGTGGTGTATACGCGCTCGGCGGTTGCCACTTCGGAATATGCATCCGGGTGCTGCCCCAGGGAACTGAGGAATTTTCGAGCGCCATCCATGCCGAACTCGGCATGTCCGTGTGCTTTTTCATCAGGAGCGAACATGCTGTCCGACCTGTTCTCGTTTAGCGCCCAGTTGATGTCATCGATATAACCGGCGGTCATCCGCCCAATGCTGCCCGACAGAGCTTCTTGTTTTTTCAGCAGTGCAGGATCGCCGTACGCTTCTACGACTTTTTCCATCACCTTCGCGCCGTCGTCCGTACGTACGAGCGCCGGAGTGGCATCGTCGTAGGCGTGACCGAGTGTCGCGGACTCCAGCGCATGACCGAGACTCTCGTACCCGTACTTGTTGGTGAACCCATCCGCTGCTGGGCCGCCGCCATCGTCTTCTTCGCCTCGGCGAGGTCTTCCTCGGCCCGCGTGGTCTCCGACGTGTCCGGCATGGCCGCCTTGGCCTCGGCGACCGCCTGCGCGACCGTGGCCATCCAGCGCGAGGCCACCTCGGCGTACTGGCCCAGGCGGAGCGTGGCGCTCGCCGTCTGGCCGCCCCAGTCGCGGAAGGCGTCGCCGGCCTCGCCCTGCCACTCCAGTCCCTTGGTGTACGTCATCAGGTCGTCGCCGATCTTCGTGATCGTCGAGGCGGCCTTGGAGAGCTTGGTGGCGAGCTGGGCGGCGCCTTCCGACGTCGCCGAGTCGAGCATCGCCGCCAGTTGCTCGTGCGTCATGGACTCGAAGTCGGTGCGGGCGAGCTGCGGCGCCCGCCGCTTGGGCTGTCCGGCCATCACAGACCCTCCTCGCTGCCACCGGCGGACTGGCTAATGCCGACCTCAAGCGCAGCCTGCCTCACACCCACCGGGCCCGAAACCGGACCGGACTCGCCGCCGAAACCTGCAGTTTCTTCCACCGCCGTCAACGCAAGCCCCACGTCGTGCGTGGATAATTCGGCTGCCCACACGTCCGATATATGCTCAACGAGCGAACCCATGAGTTTCTGATCAATAAAGCGATCGAGAGTTAGAGTATCGGCCACAAGAAATTATTGCTTCGGCGCGGAAAAATTTGCCGGGATGACAGGTTTGTTTTCGCACTTTAGGCTGTTCGCCACTGCCCGGGTGGAGCGCAGCAGGTAAGTTACGTGATCATCGGAAGCCGTACCCTCAGTAAGGGTGTCAGTCAGTACGCCGGCGAGTGGTGTTTTGCTCTCCTGTTGTGGAGGAGTTCCTGGAACCTTGCACTTCACATAGATGCCGTAGCGAGTAACTCCTTGTGCATCCTTTGCCTGGTGCAATTTTACATCTTTGTTGACTGTGGTCGTAACGCCTTCACTGCTCCTTTTGTCGAAATCAAAAGGAACGGAAGAAGGGCCGAACTCTATCCTGAATACCTTATTTTTTCCTGAAGTGAACGCACTCATGGTGCACAGTTCGGATGACCAGTGGTAACCCTTGGGGTCCCAGGAATTCATTTGCTTGAAGTATTCTTCGCGATTTTCCTCCAAATTTACGCCGTCTCTTTCGACGGTCTCGCCCTTGTCCACTGCAGCATGGCTCTCCACCCACTTGATTCCAGAGGGCCCCAGTACCTCCTTGCAGCCGTCAGCTGCAGAAGTCGGCTGCTTCTCGTCTGCCGCACAGGACGTTACTGACAAGACAAGGGAAGTGAGAATCAAAGGAATTATGGCGATTCTTTTCATCAGTAACCCCGAACATCCTTGGTATCGCTACGGGCACGGCCATCGTTGTAGTGACCCTCTGCCTCGACAGACAAGTCCCATATGTCGTCTTCGGACAGCCCGTTCGCCTGTGCATAATTCAGTAGCGGCGTCATGGCGTTGTGCTGACCAGTAGCTCTAGCCTTCTCGATGCCTTGGAGAGCCTCATCGGTGTTGTCGAACTCGTTTTCTTTGAGCCAGTCAAGCGTCTGGTTCGACATGTAGGTCTCCGCTGCTCCGCCGACTACCTCAAAAGCAAGTGGTACGGCGATGGCTGCAGCGGCGCGTGTAGGAATGATGAGTTCGGAGGCCACGCCCACCACAGTGCCAATAGCGGCGCCTGCGGCGAAGTCGCGCCAGGCTCCCTGCTTCTCCAGTTCCCTGTTCGCGGCCTCCTTTTTATCGGCGAATTCCTGGCCGATGCTTTCGAAGCGCGCTTGGTCGAGCATTCCATGCATCATAATGCTGTGCATTGCGACGCGTTTCACGTCTCCCCGGTCGTCACCCTGGGCGGCCATAACACTGGTTCCATAGGCTTGCTGGGCTGCAGAGATCGTGTTGTACGCGTCCTCGTCTCCGGCCAGTGCGCGCAGGAACTTAGTTGTTTTCGTAAGGCCGAAGTCGGCGAGGTGATTCTTTTCAGCGCCAAAACGATCATCGCGACCGTTTACGTTACTGCTACCGCCGAAATCTGCGGCCGAGTAGTTGAGGCTGTCGATGTGCCCTGCTGCCATCTTTGCCAAGCTGTCCGTTATTCCGGGCTGCTTGTCGATCACGGCAGCAGAACTGTAATTGCTGACAACTTTCGACATCAGCTCAGTCCTGGCTTCTCGAGCCGCGATCTGCTCTTCGGTCTTCATGGCAGGAATGCTGGGATCTTCCGTATCATAGGCGTATCCAAGCGTGGCCGACTCAAGGGCATGACCAAGATTGGCGTATCCCTGCGGCTTGCCGTCCTGGTCCACTGGCCACACGCGGGCGTCCTTGCCATGACCAACGAAGTAGTCCCAGTTGCTAAGTTTGTCCTCACCCAATTTGGTCGAGTCGTTGAAAAATTTGAGTGAGGCGTCCGGGTTATGTCCCAGGGCTTCCATGAGACCGGTCATAGGATCTGTACCCATATCATCCTTGTCGCCCCAATTCAGTCGAGGCAACATTCCCAGCCCGGAGTCCCAGACCTGGTTCGGCTTGATCGCGCCGTCACCGGTCATTCGTCGTTCTGTAACGACTGCGGCATTTACAAAATCATTGAGAAACTTTGTTTCATAGGCCCCGTTGCGCATAAGGTTGCTCATGATCTGGAAGCCATAGGGGGACGTCCCCCGGGTTTGGATGACGTCATCACCGGCCTTGATCATGTCTGCCTTCCACCTGGCCATCTCCGCACTGTCGGAGTGTGTGGCGGCGGCTAGGGTCAGGCCCCAGTTCTCCTGAAGCTCTTTAATCCTCTTAGGGTGGTCGGCGCCCAATCTGGATCCATCGCTCGGATCGCCCAAGTCGGCCCAATACTCCAGGCTTCCCTTGGCGCCCACTTCAAGGGCAAAGCGCTCGGCGAAGTATTGATCGCCCTTGTTGTCCTCGAAGTATTTATTGAGACGGTCGATCTCCTCAGGGGTGGCATCGTCGCCCTTCGCGACGATCTTTGCCGCGGCTCGGGCATCTGCGGCATCCTGGACCTTGCCGGCCTGCGTGAGCGAGTCGTACTCGGTTCCGGAGAAGTTGTTCCTATCCTTGCCTACCAGGGTACGGAGCGCACGCGAAGCCACCTCGTCTGCTTCGGTGGCCTTTTCAACGGCGGTCTTGATCACGGATCTGACCCTGTCGAAGTCCTTCTCCTGTGGATCGGGGCCAGAGTAATCCTTGGAACGGCGATCCGGATGGACCAGGTAGCTGACGGTCCCGTCCGCATCGATACGGATCCCTTGGTCCGGAGCTGCTTTGACTACCTCGTCGACCTTCGTCTTGGCGGCCTTGAACTCCGTGTAAGCATCGCGGAGGATGTTCCGGATACTCTCCGCTTCCGTGGCGGCGTCCCCGAACTCTTTGGCGGTCTTCCTCACGAAGGGCAGGGTGATGCCTGCGTTCTCACCCTTCCAGTCCGCCTTCTCGGCTTTCTTCAGCAGCCCCTTACTTGCCTGCTCGTCCAGTTTCTTGAGCCTCTTGACCGTCTCCGTCCAGTCATCGACAGCCTCTTTGAGGCTGCCCAGGCGCGCGTTGAGTAGCTCATTGAAAGTGACCACAGGTGTCAGCCTTACTTGAAGTGCTTGTCGATCTGCTCGACGGAGAGGTTGGTGACGAGAAGCTCTTCGTGCTTGGTGTGCGTCACGACGGTGTCTTCGAGATGGTTGTGTATGTGAGCGCACGCACTGAGGAGCGCTTCAGCCTGGGACCGCCAGGTGTCCCAGGCGGTCCACAAAGCCGAGCCCGTCTTGAATCCGTCCGCGTCCAAACTGTTCGCGGCGGTGTTGGTCTGGGCGCCGGCGTAGAAGGCATCCACCTCGAAACCGTGGAAGAGCTCCTGTGCTTCGTTTCCGACCGCCTTCAGGTCGGGAGACGTCACCGTATAGTCGCCGCCACCTCCTCCGCCGCCCCCTGACCCGGGGAGCTGGTTGAGCTGCATGCTGCTCTGCTGCCGCGCGACCGCGTTGCTGCGGATCTGGCCCCACATCTCATCGAATGACACGGCGGTTCCTTCGTACTGTCACTGACGTCACTGCCATCTGATCCACGCCTGCCTCAGGTTCGGTCACGGATGCTGTCCCGGGCGAGGCGTTCCCTCGGGCGGTGTGCCGGTGACGGGGCTGTGCGGCTGGCCGTAGGACGGGTACTGCTGAGGAGACGAGTACGGCGAGTACGCGGGTGGGAGAGGTGGGGCGGCCGGAACCGGCACGGATTGCCTGCGTCGACTGCGGAACACGGGGATCGCGACGGCGGCGCCCAGGGCCGCGGCGGCTGCGATGCCCAGCCCGATCCAGAGTGGGGCCTGGCTGTCGTCCGATTCCCCCGGCGAGGCAACTGCTGAGGCTTTCTCATCGGTCTTCTTCTCGTCGGCGGATCCACCGGTCGAGGAGGCCGTCGGTGAGGGAGACGCGGAGGCGGCTGCGGCGGCCAGGTCCGGCAGCGGGTACTCGTCGGCCGGCCCCGGGTCACCGGGGTTCTGGAGCGCGACCCGGGGACGGACGATTCCGTAGCCGAAGTCGTCGTTTCGGGTCCAGCTCTCCTCGTTGCCCTTCATCGTGTTGATGAGCACGCGGAGGACCTGGTTGTTCGTCCAGGTCGGGTGCTTGGACCAGATGAGGGCTGCGGAGGCCGAGGCGATGGCTGAGGCGTCGCTCGTGCCGCTGCTTCGGCACACCTGCGTACCGCCAGTGCATGCGTGGATCATGTTTTCGCCGGGGGCGGTGACGTCGATCTCCGGTCCCCATTCGGAGAACGAGCTCCGCTCGATCTTCTCGTTGATCGCGCCCACGGCAACGACACCGGGTGTGGCTGCCGGATAACCTGGCCGATTGTTCTTGTCTCCCTCGTTGCCTGCCGCCGCGAAGATCAGTTTTCCTTTGCCGAGCGCGTATTTGACCGCGGCATCCAGCTCTGGAGTGTTGATGTCATCGGTACGGGCGGATTCGTGCTGTCCCCCAGAAATGTTGATAATTTGGGCATCCGTGTCCGCTGCATACCTGATAGCCCGGCTCATGTCTCGGGAGAACGAGTGCTCCTCGCTGAAGTCCCAAAGCTCTGTACTCTCCTTCAAGCGAATTGGAAGGATTTTGGCACCTGGCGCGAGACCATACGATCCGCTTTCCGCTCCCCGCGCGCCAGTGGCCGCGATGAGGGCGGCCACGCCCGTGCCGTGACCGTCATAGTCGGTCCGTTCGTCACCTGATTGCTTCGAGTAATCCTTGCCTTTGAGCACTTGACCCCTGAGATCAGCCAGCGAGGCATCGACACCCGTATCGATGACTGCGACCGTAATGCCACGGCCTGTGCTGATCTTCCACATCTCCTCGGCGTGCATCGCGTCGAGGTGCCATTGGCGGGAACGAACCGACTCCGCGTGGGCCGGAGTCGCAGCGACACCCACCAGCAGCAGGCCGAGAGCGGCCGAGACCACTGAGACGGGACGCGGGTTTCGTCTACTACTGGTATGCATGCGCTTTCCTGGGGCAGGGCGGTGCAGGGGTTACTCCACCACAGGGGGAAGAGGGCGGCGGTTACTCCGCTGCCAGGTCTCTTCGTCCTCGGAGAGGTAGTCGGGCCGATCGCCCCGACGCTGGTTACGCTGTTGCGAATCGGCGGTGCTCGAGCGGGGTATCGCACCAGGCACTGCTCCGGTCCGGCCTCGCACCGCCGCTTGGGGCAGTTGAGCGGTGCCGGCCAGTCCTGGTAGCCCTGTACCTCTCTGCGTGACGGGGCGACTCGAGGGAACGTGACCGCTCTGGTTCGGGACGCCGCCCACCATCCCACCCGGCTGAGACGTGAGGCGACGGCCGCCGGTCACGCCACCGCTGCCGACGGCACCGGCTGGGGAACCGGTGGTGAGACCGCGACCCATGGGCGCATGATCCTGGGCGCCCTGCCCGCCGATGACGGTTCCGCGAGGAATGCTCCCGGCGGGACGTCCAGTAGTGGGGGTGACGGGCTTTCCTCCCACAATGCCGCTTTCACGAACCGTCGGAATCCGAGTACCTCCAGTACCCGCCAACGGGTTTGAGGAGAACTGTGAACGGAACCCTGAGGGGGCGCGGCTAGAAGTCGCGTTGCCGGTGTGGCCACCGCCGCTCTGGTAGCCAGTGGGGACAATGATGGGCTGCCCAGCAGATGTCTCAGGCCGAGGAACGGTTGTACTTGGTAGGGACTGGGTTGTCGCGGGGGACATCGAATGCTGAGGCAACGTCGCCACACTGTCGATCTCCATCGCGACAGGATGAGATCGGTCGCCCGAGTAGCTGCCGTCACCCAGTGACAGGTTGACCGAGACACTGTTCGTGTTCGGCTGCGCGGTGTCATACGAGCCCGGTCCGCCATTGCTTCGGACCGCCGACGATGCCGCCGCACCTGTCGCTGCATTCGGGGTATCCGTCCCAATGGACACATACTCGCTTCTGTCCCATTGAGTGGCGTCCAAGTGCTGCGCCGGCGGCGAAAACGTAGGCGGCTCCACACTGTTCACCTGCTGTGCCGAGTACTCGTACGTCTGCGCCAGCTTCCGCAGCTGCTGCACGGCCTCCGCCCGCGCCGCCTCCATCCGCTGCTGTGCCGCCGCCGCGTCGCTCTGGGCGGTCTGGGCCAGCTTCCGGGCGTCGGGGTCGTTACGGGCGCCCGGGGCCTGGGCCGCCGCCATCGTCTTCTTCGCCTCGGCGAGGTCTTCCTCGGCCCGCGTGGTCTCCGACGTGTCCGGCATGGCCGCCTTGGCCTCGGCGACCGCCTGCGCGACCGTGGCCATCCAGCGCGAGGCCACCTCGGCGTACTGGCCCAGGCGGAGCGTGGCGCTCGCCGTCTGGCCGCCCCAGTCGCGGAAGGCGTCGCCGGCCTCGCCCTGCCACTCCAGTCCCTTGGTGTACGTCATCAGGTCGTCGCCGATCTTCGTGATCGTCGAGGCGGCCTTGGAGAGCTTGGTGGCGAGCTGGGCGGCGCCTTCCGACGTCGCCGAGTCGAGCATCGCCGCCAGTTGCTCGTGCGTCATGGACTCGAAGTCGGTGCGGGCGAGCTGCGGCGCCCGCCGCTTGGGCTGTCCGGCCATCACAGACCCTCCTCGCTGCCACCGGCGGACTGGTCAACGCCGGGCGTCCACTCGCCGGCGCCCCCTTCCGGCGTCGGAGTGTTGCCCCGCCGCTCCCCGTACGGGTCCCGCTCCGCGACGTAGTACTTCTCCGCCTCGGCGTTGACCGCCTTCATCCGGGCCCGGATGTCGGCGTCGAGGTTCTCGTAACCCACCCGCGCAGCGTGCACCGCCAGCCCCATCCCCTCGATCTGCGCGTTCAGCGCCTTCGAAAGGTTCTCCAACTCGTCGTGGACGATGGCGTACGTGTCGTAAAGGAACTGTGCTTCCTTGAAGTCGGCGGAGCCCAGCTGGGCGCGGGGCAGGCGGTCCTGGCCGACCTTGTCCGGTGCCGCCTCGGACGTCTCGAGTTCCGTCAGCAGTTCGTCGACGCGCTTCTTGAAGCTCTTCATGGCGCTGTGCTGGATGTCCAGCGCCATCTGAGGATTCACATGGGACAGGGTGTCGAACGACTTCCCCGTGTCCGGCGCGTCGCCCGTGCCGTCGCCCCCGTTCGAACTCACCTCGGTAGCCTCCCCGTTCTCCCCGTTCGGTCACATCGACCCACGTCGAGTCGCAACTAACCGATCACCTTAGTGTCGTTGCGGAAGCAAGCCCACCTGAATCAGCGGCGTACCGCGCTTCCTTGATACGAACACGCCACGTCCCGGCGGCATCGGGCGGGCCCGGACGCTGCCGAGGATGTCGCCCTCGGTCGGATCGCCCGACAGCACCACGCCCTGGGCGCCGAGTTCCTTCAGCCGCTGCATGAACGACTCGTACATGGCGCGGGACGCGCCGGCCGAGCTGCGCGCGATGATGAACTTCACGCCCACGTCGCGCGCGAACGGCAGGTGTTCCACGAGCTGCGACAGCGGATTGCCGGAGCCGGTGGCGACCAGCTCGTAGTCGTCGACGATGACGAACAGCTGCGGGCCGTTCCACCAGCTGCGGTCGCGCAGCTGCTGCGGAGTGATGTCCGGCTTGGGCGCGCGCATCTCCATGAACTGGCGCACGGCGTCCATGTGCACCTGCATCGCCGACGCCATGGGCGCGTACTCCAGCAGGTGCTGCTCCGGCACCGCCTCCAGCATGGTGCGCCGGTAGTCGCCGACCACGATGCGGGCCTCGGCGGGGGTGTAGCGCTCGGCGATCTGCTTCGCGATCAGGCGCAGCAGGTTGGTCTTGCCGGACTCGCTCTCGCCGAGGACGAGGAGGAACGGGTCGGTGTCGAAGTCGATGAAGACCGGCTCCAGGTTCGCCTCGTCGATGCCGATCGCGATGCCGTGCTGCGGGAACTCGAAGCCCTTGGGCAGCTGGTCGGCCGGCAGCTTGCGGGGGAGCAGGCGCACGGCCGGGGCGGGAGGCCCCTGCCAGCGGTCCTTCACCGCCTGCACGAGCTGTGCCGTGGCATCGGACAGGCTCTCGGCGTCGGAGGACGAGTCGATCCGCGGCATCGCCGTCATGAAGTGCAGCTTCTGGGGGACCTGGCCGCGGCCCGGCACCCCGGTCGGCACGTTCACGGCGACCTTGCGGTCGAACTCGGAGTCCATGGCGTCGCCCAGCCGCAGCTCCAGCCGGCCGAGGATCTGGTCCTTGAGGGCCGCTCGTACCTCCATGTACCGCGATGCGGTGAGGACCACGTGGATGCCGTAGCCCAGGCCCCGGCCGGCGATGTCGTTGACGACGCCCTCGAGGCCCTCGTAGTCGTTGCGGAAGCCGCCCCAGCCGTCGATGACCAGGAAGACGTCTCCCCAGGCCTCGCCCGGCAGGTCGCCCGCCGCGCGCCGTCGGCGGTAGGTGGCGACGGAGTCGATGCCGTGGGCGCGGAAGAACTGCTCGCGGCGGTTGAGGATGCCGGCGACCTCCGCGACCGTGCGCCGGACGCGCTCCGGGTCCAGCCGGGAGGCGACACCGCCCACGTGCGGCAGGTCGGCCACCGCGGCCAGGCCGCCGCCGCCGAAGTCCAGGCAGTAGAACTGCACTTCGTGCGGGGTGTGGGTCAGCGCGAAGGAGGCCACCAGCGTGCGCAGGAGGGTCGACTTGCCCGACTGCGGGCCGCCGACCACCATCATGTGGCCCGCGGCGGCCGAGAAGTCCTGGTACAGGATCTCCCGCTTCTGCTCGAAGGGCTTGTCGATCAGGCCGAGCGGAACCGTCAGACCGCCCGGCCGGGAGTACTCCGGCGGGTGGAGTCCGCGCTGGGGGGAGACGGCCAGGGCGGGCAGCAGCTCGTCCAGCGTCGGTGCCCGGTCCAGCGGCGGAAGCCACACCTGGTGCGCCGGCACGCCCTGCCCCTCCAGCCGCTGCACGATGACGTCCAGCACGGTGTCGGCCAGCGCGTCGTCCTCCGGCCGGTCGGGGGTCCGTGGCTGCTCCGGGTCGGGCGCCGCGTACACCACGGGCACCGGGGCCGCGGTGAACAGCGCCGGCCGGCGCTCGACGGGCGTCCTGCCGCGGTCGATCTCCGGTCCGCCCGCCCGGTAGGGCCCCGACACGTACGCCGCCTTGAAGCGCACCATCTCGTCCGTGCCGAACTTCAGATAGCCCGAGCCGGGGACGGACGGCAGGTGGTACGCGTCCGGCACGCCGAGCGCCGCCCGCGACTCGGCCGCGGAGAACGTCCGCAGGCCGATCCGGTACGACAGGTAGGTGTCCAGCCCGCGCAGCCGGCCCTCCTCCAGCCGCTGCGAGGCGAGCAGCAGGTGCACGCCCAGCGACCGGCCGATGCGCCCGATCTGGATGAACATGTCGATGAAGTCGGGCTTGGCGGTGAGGAGTTCGCTGAACTCGTCGATCACCAGGACCAGGGAGGCCAGCGGTTCCAGGGGGGCGCCGGCGGCTCGCGCCTTCTCGTAGTCGTGGATGTTGGCGTAGTTGCCGGCCGCGCGCAGCAGCTCCTGGCGGCGCTGCAGCTCGCCGCGGATCGCGTCGCCCATGCGGTCCACGAGCGTCAGGTCGTCGGCGAGGTTGGTGATCACGGCGGCGACGTGGGGCATCTGGGACATGCCGGCGAAGGTCGCGCCGCCCTTGAAGTCCGCCAGGACGAAGTTGAGCGTCTCGGACGAGTGCGTGACCGCCAGGCCGAGCACCAGCGTGCGCAGCAGCTCCGACTTGCCGGAGCCGGTCGCCCCGACGCACAGGCCGTGCGGGCCCATGCCGTCCTGGGCGGCCTCCTTCAGGTCCAGCATCACGGGCTGGCCGTTCTCCCCGACGCCGATCGGCACCCGCAGCCGCTCCGGCGTGGACCGCGGCCGCCAGGTGCGCCTGACGTCCACGGACGCCGCGTCGCCCAGACCGAGCAGGTCGGTGAAGTCCAGGTTGGCCAGCAGCGGTTCGTCGTCGTCACCGCCGCCCATGCGCAGCGGCGCCAGCTGCCTCGCCAGCGCCTCCGCGGCGGGCAGGGAGATCCCGTCGGGCACACCCTCGTAGGCGACCCCGCTCCCGGAGTCCAGCCACAGCCGGTCCGGACGCACGACGACGGAGAGGTCGCCGCGCGGCTGGTCCAGGTCACCGGAGACGACCTCGACGACGGTCACGCCCTGCAGGCCCTCCGCGGCCGCGAAGGCCGAGGTCGGGGGAACCATCCCGCCGTCGAGGACCACCAGGACGTGCGGCTGGTCCAGCAGCGGCTGACCGTCGCGGCTGAACCGCGGCCGGCCGTCCAGCCGGCCGGCCAGCAGCTGCTCCAGCTCACCGAGGTCGTCCCCGAACAGGCGGCGCGTGCCGGCCCCGTCGAGCCGGCCCGGCACCTGGCAGTGCGGAAGCCACTTCGTCCAGTCCCACCGGCTCACCGCGCCCGGCGCCGCCACCACGGCCAGCACCAGGTCGTCGGGGGAGTGCAGCGTGACGGCCTGGGCGACCAGGGCCCGGGCCGACGCCTGGGCGCTGTCCGGATCGCCGGAGACCGTCACGTGGTAGAAGGCGCGCAGCGACACCGCGACCGGCAGGCCGTCCAACTGCCCGTGCACGGACAGGAAGCGCTGCATGGCGCCGGCGCACAGCGGCTCCAGTTCGTCCACCGGGGCGGTGTGCGGGGCGACGAGCGGGGTGGCCAGCTGCTGCGGGCCCAGCCCCACCCGCACCTGCCCGAAGTCGCTGTCCCCGACGCGCCTCTCCCACACCCGGCTGCCCTCCGCGACCACCGCCCACAGCTGTTCCGGGGCGGGGTGCAGGTACAGCTGGGCGTCGCGCTGGCGCAGCGCCGTCCGGCGCACCGTGCGGCGCGTCTGCGCCAGGTACCGGAGGTAGTCGCGGCGCACATCGGCCATTTGCCCCTGCGTACCCCGGCGGTAGCGGACGATCTGCGCGATCACCATCGCGGCCGTCGACACCAGCATCACCACGCCCATGATCCGCATGAACGGATGGGCGTTGGGGGACGCGAAGTAGAACACCACCGACGAGCCCATGCCGAGGGTCGGCAGGACCTGCATCAGGATGCCCTCCTGCTGCCCGCGCGGCAGTTCGGGAGGAGCCTCCAATTGGAGTTCGTCCGAGGGCACTTCGGGTGGCAGCGCACGCGGCGGGCGCTTGATGACGATATGGCTCACCGGAGCATCAATCCCCCTGTACGGACGATCGGTTGCGCACCGGCACCCCCGTGGTGACGGTCGTCCTCCGCTTCCTGGTGATCCTACGTGTCATCACCGACGGCGCTTGTCGGTAGGGTGGCGCCCCGCAGCGTACGCATCCGCGAAGCAGGGGGTCAGTGAAGGTGAGTACGACCACGGCGACCGGGTTCTGCCGAGTCACTGTCGTGGCGCCCGACAGCCGTATCGACGTGGCGCTCCCGGTGGACATCCCCGTGGCCGACGTCTATCCGGAGATCCTGCGGCTGACGGGGCAGACCCAGCCGGTCGGCAGCCCCACGGGGTACCACCTGGTGCGCCGTGACGGCCGGGTCCTCGACGGCGCCCGCACGCTCGCCGACGAGCGGGTCCTGGACGGCGAGGTGCTCGGCCTGCGCCCGTTCGCGGAGTCCCTGCCGCCCGCCGTCCACGACGACGTGTCGGACGCGGTCGCCTCCGCGGTCGTGCGCGACCGGCACCTGTGGAGCGACGACCTGTTGCGCGTGGCGGGGCTGACCGCGGGCGCCCTGCTTCTGCTGCTGCTCGGATTCGTCCTGTGGTTCGCCGATCCGGTGCGCCACGACATGCACGGCCTGCCGGGCGTCGTCGCGGGCGGCCTGGGCGTGCTGCTGACCGCCTTCGCCGGCGTGCGCGCACGGGTCTACGGCGACCGGGGCTCGGCCGTCGCCCTCGGGTTGGGGGCGCTGCCGCTGCTGCTGATCGCGGGGTCCGGGATCGTCGCCCCCGCGGCCGGGCAGGGGCCGGGCAAGCTGCAGTTCATGCTGGGCTGCGTGGCCGTCCTGGTGGCCTCGGTGGCCCTGGTCGCGTGCGCTCCCGGCGCGGACGCGCCCTTCGTGGCGGCCACCTTCCTGGCGGCGGTGGGCACCCTGGCCGCCTTCGTGGCGATCGCCGCCGAGGCGTCCGCCACCGCCGCCGCGGCGGTGTGCGCCCCCTGCGCGATCGGCGCGGTCGCCTTCCTCCCGGGCCTGTCCGCGCGCTTCGCCCGGCTGCCCATCGGCTACGCGTCCCCGCGTTCCGCCGCCCACGACGACCTCGACCCGGACCCCGCGCACGGCCCCGACACCGAGGCCCTCGACGCCGAGCGCATCGCCGCCCAGGCCAGGCGCGGCCACGAGATGCTGCTGGGCCTGGTGGGCGGCACCGCGGCCGTCGTCGTGGGGTCCGCGGCCGTCCTCGGTTTCTCGGACAACCTCTGGGGGCAGCTCCTGGCCCTGGCCACCGGTCTGTCCATGTTGATCCGCGCCCGTCTGTTCCGCTACACGTCCCAGGTGGTCTGCACCCTCGTCGCGGGCATCGGCGCCGTCGCCTTGCTGCTGCTCGGCCTGGCGCTGAACCCGCCGGCCGAGGCCCTGACCGAGTTCGTCCTGCACGGCGACCGGGGAGCGCTCGACACGCGCACGATCTGGCTGACGGCGGCGGTCTCGGCCGGCGCCGCCCTGGTCACCGCGGTCGGTCTGATCGTCCCCCGCAAGGGGCTGTCCCCCTTCTGGGGCCGCTTCCTCGACCTCGCCGAGTCGGCCGTCCTGCTCACCCTGGTCCCGCTGTGCCTCGCCGCGCTGGGCGTCCTGACCACCGTGCGCTCCCTGACGGGCTGACCCGCAGCGGGCCTCGGACGATCGCGTCCGGCCGGGCTGGTACCCTGAGTGACGGCCGTTCGTGTACGCACCCCCGGAGCCCTTTGCTCTGGAGGCCGCGCCCAGCGGATCCCCGCCTCCCGAGTTGTGGAAGTCCCCCCGCGAAGAAGACCGGGGGCACTCGGTGGCCACTCACAGACCATGAGGAGTACGCGTGTCGCTCGACGCCGCCACGAAGAAGCAGATCATCGCCGAGTTCGGTACCAAGGAGGGTGACACCGGCTCCCCCGAGGTCCAGGTCGCTCTGCTGTCCCGTCGGATCTCCGACCTGACCGAGCACCTCAAGACCCACAAGCACGACCACCACTCCCGCCGCGGCCTGCTGATCCTGGTCGGTCAGCGCCGCCGGCTGCTGCAGTACCTCGCCAAGAAGGACATCCAGCGTTTCCGTACGCTGGTCGACCGCCTCGGCATCCGCCGCGGTGCGGCGGGCGCCAAGTAAGACGCCGTGAAGGGAGCGGTTCCCAGGGATCGGGAGCCGCTCCCTTTGCTGTACGTGCGCACTGTCACTGCCTCTTTGTAGTGTGGTAGCACGATGCACTATGCATGACACAGCGTGATACGACCCGCCCATAGTGGGTACGGCGTCATCACGTAAGACGAACGAGGAGGAGCGCACCTCGCCGCCGCCGGTCCTCGGTAGTGGCCCCCGGGCGAGTGAACCCGGGTGCTTCGATCGAAGACCGGCCCGCACCAGACGGAGCGCTTCTCCGCCACCGTCCCCCTGCCACACGGGCAGCCAGGGACGAGGACGAGGAGAAAACGCTAGTGGAGAACGAGACCCACTACGCCGAGGCCGTCATCGACAACGGCGCCTTCGGCACCCGCACCATCCGTTTCGAGACGGGCCGCCTGGCCAAGCAGGCCGCCGGTTCCGCCGTGGCGTACCTGGACGACGACACCATGGTGCTGTCGGCCACCACCGCCTCCAAGCAGCCCAAGGACCAGCTCGACTTCTTCCCGCTGACGGTCGACGTCGAGGAGCGGATGTACGCCGCCGGCAAGATCCCCGGCAGCTTCTTCCGCCGCGAGGGCCGGCCGAGCGAGGACGCGATCCTCACCTGCCGCCTGATCGACCGCCCGCTGCGCCCGTCCTTCAAGAAGGGCCTGCGCAACGAGATCCAGGTCGTCGCCACGGTGATGGCCCTCAACCCCGACCACCTGTACGACGTCGTCGCGATCAACGCCGCGTCCGCGTCCACGCAGCTGGCCGGCCTGCCCTTCTCCGGCCCGATCGGCGGCGTCCGCGTCGCGCTGATCCGCGGCCAGTGGGTGGCCTTCCCGACGCACACCGAGCTCGAGGACGCCGTCTTCGACATGGTCGTCGCGGGCCGCGTCCTGGAGGACGGCGACGTCGCGATCATGATGGTCGAGGCCGAGGCCACCGAGAAGACGATCAAGCTGGTCGAGGGCGGGGCCGAGGCGCCCACCGAGGAGGTCGTCGCCGCCGGTCTGGAGGCCGCGAAGCCCTTCATCAAGGTGCTCTGCAAGGCCCAGTCGGACCTCGCGTCCAAGGCCGCCAAGCCGACCGCCGAGTTCCCGATCTTCCTGGACTACCAGGACGACGTCTTCGAGGCGCTGACCGCCGCCGTCCGGCCCGAGCTCGCCCAGGCCCTCACCATCGCCGGCAAGCAGGAGCGCGAGGCCGAGCTGGACCGCGTCAAGCAGCTCGCCGCCGAGAAGCTCCTGCCGGAGTTCGAGGGCCGCGAGAAGGAGATCTCCGCCGCGTACCGCGCGCTCACCAAGCAGCTGGTCCGCGAGCGCGTGATCAAGGAGAAGAAGCGCATCGACGGCCGCGGCGTCACGGACATCCGTACGCTCGCCGCCGAGGTCGAGGCCATTCCGCGGGTGCACGGCTCCGCGCTGTTCGAGCGTGGCGAGACCCAGATCCTGGGCGTCACCACCCTCAACATGCTCCGCATGGAGCAGCAGCTGGACACCCTCTCGCCGGTGACCCGCAAGCGCTACATGCACAACTACAACTTCCCGCCGTACTCCACCGGCGAGACCGGCCGCGTCGGCTCCCCGAAGCGCCGCGAGATCGGCCACGGCGCCCTCGCCGAGCGCGCCCTGATCCCGGTCCTGCCGTCGCGCGAGGAGTTCCCGTACGCGATCCGTCAGGTCTCCGAGGCCCTCGGCTCCAACGGCTCGACGTCCATGGGCTCGGTCTGCGCCTCCACCATGTCGCTGCTGAACGCCGGTGTGCCGCTGAAGGCCCCGGTCGCCGGCATCGCCATGGGCCTGATCTCCCAGGAGATCGACGGCGAGACGCACTACGTCACGCTGACCGACATCCTCGGCGCCGAGGACGCCTTCGGCGACATGGACTTCAAGGTCGCCGGCACCAAGGACTTCGTGACCGCCCTCCAGCTCGACACCAAGCTGGACGGCATCCCGGCCTCCGTCCTGGCCGCCGCGCTGAAGCAGGCCCGCGACGCCCGCCTGCACATCCTCGACGTGATGATGGAGGCCATCGACCGGCCCGACGAGATGTCCCCGCACGCTCCGCGGATCATCACCGTCAAGATCCCGGTCGACAAGATCGGCGAGGTCATCGGCCCCAAGGGCAAGATGATCAACCAGATCCAGGAGGACACGGGCGCCGAGATCACCATCGAGGACGACGGCACGATCTACATCGGCGCCGCCGACGGCCCCTCGGCGGAGGCCGCCCGTACGGCGATCAACTCCATCGCCAACCCGACCATGCCCGAGGTCGGCGAGCGCTACCTCGGCACGGTCGTCAAGACGACCACCTTCGGCGCGTTCGTCTCCCTGCTGCCCGGCAAGGACGGTCTGCTGCACATCTCGCAGATCCGCAAGCTGGCCGGCGGCAAGCGCGTGGAGAACGTCGAGGACGTGCTCGGTGTGGGCCAGAAGGTCCAGGTCGAGATCGCCGAGATCGACTCCCGCGGCAAGCTCTCCCTCATTCCGGTGGTCGAGGGCGAGGAAACCGCGTCCGACAGCGGCTCCGACATCAAGAAGGACGACGCCGACCAGTGACGTCCCGCGGCTCCAAGGCGACGGCCCGCACCTCCTCGGGGGCGCGGGCCGTCGCCCGTACCCAAACCCTCATCGAGGGCACCGGCGGCATCGGCACGGTCCGCAAGACCACCCTCCCGGGCGGTCTGCGGATCGTCACCGAGACGCTGCCCTCGGTCCGCTCCGCCACCTTCGGCATCTGGGCGCACGTCGGCTCCCGCGACGAGACGCCGTCCCTGAACGGCGCCACGCACTACCTGGAGCACCTGCTCTTCAAGGGCACGTCGCGCCGGAGCGCGCTGGACATCTCCTCCGCCATCGACGCGGTCGGCGGCGAGATGAACGCGTTCACGGCCAAGGAGTACACGTGCTACTACGCGCGCGTGCTCGACACCGACCTGCCCCTGGCCATCGACGTCGTCTGCGACATGCTGACGGGCTCCCTCATCCTCGAGGAGGACGTCGACGTCGAGCGCGGCGCGATCCTCGAGGAGATCGCGATGACCGAGGACGACCCGGGCGACTGCGTGCACGACCTGTTCGCGCACACGATGTTCGGCGACCACCCCCTCGGCCGCCCGGTCCTCGGCACGGTCGACACGGTCAACGCCCTCACCGCCGACCGCATCCGCCGCTTCTACAAGAAGCACTACGACCCCACCCACCTGGTGGTCGCGTGCGCCGGCAACATCGACCACACCAAGGTCGTACGGCAGGTCCGCGCCGCCTTCGAGAAGGCCGGCGCCCTGAAGAACCCGGGCGCCGCCCCCGTCGCCCCGCGCGGCGGCAGCCGCACCGTCCGCACCGCGGGCCGGGTCGAGCTGATCGGCCGCAAGACCGAGCAGGCGCACGTCGTCCTCGGCATGCCGGGCCTGTCCCGCACGGACGAGCGCCGCTGGGCCCTCGGCGTGCTCAACACGGCCCTCGGCGGCGGGATGTCGTCCAGGCTCTTCCAGGAGGTCCGCGAGAAGCGCGGCCTGGCCTACAGCGTGTACTCGTACACCTCCGGCTTCGCCGACTGCGGCCTGTTCGGCGTGTACGCGGGCTGCCGTCCCAGCCAGGTGCACGACGTGCTGAAGATCTGCCGCGACGAACTCGACCACGTCGCCGAGCACGGCCTGTCCGACGACGAGATCGGCCGTGCCATCGGCCAGCTCCAGGGCTCCACGGTCCTCGGCCTGGAGGACACCGGCGCGCTGATGAACCGCATCGGCAAGAGCGAGCTGTGCTGGGGCGAGCAGATGTCCGTCGACGACATGCTGGCCCGGATAGCCTCGGTCACCCCGGACGACGTCCGCTCCGTCGCCCGCGACGTCCTCGGCCGGCGGCCCTCCCTGTCGGTCATCGGCCCGCTGAAGGACAAGCAGGCGGCCCGGCTGCACGACGCCGTCGCCTAACCCCTCCGGTAAGGAAGCACAAGAGATGAGCAAGCTGCGCGTGGCGGTCCTCGGCGCCAGGGGCCGGATCGGCTCGGAAGCCGTACGGGCCGTCGAGGCCGCCGAGGACATGGAACTCGTCGCCGCCCTCGGCCGGGGCGACAAGCTGGAGACGCTGGCCGAGGCCGGCGCCCAGGTCGCCGTCGAGCTGACCACCCCCGCCTCGGTCATGGGCAACCTCGACTTCTGCGTACGCCACGGCATCCACGCGGTCGTCGGCACGACGGGCTGGACCGACGAGCGCCTCGCGCAGCTGAAGGGCTGGCTCGGCCGGTCCCCGCAGACCGGCGTGCTCATCGCGCCGAACTTCTCCATCGGGGCCGTGCTCACCATGAAGTTCGCGCAGATCGCCGCGCCCTGGTTCGAGTCCGTCGAGGTCGTCGAGCTGCACCACCCGAACAAGGTGGACGCCCCCAGCGGCACCGCCACGCGCACCGCCCAGCTCATCGCCGAGGCCCGTCGCCGGGCCGGCTCCGCCCCCGCCCCGGACGCCACGGTCACCGCCCTGGACGGCGCCCGCGGCGCGGACGTCGACGGCGTCCCCGTGCACGCGGTGCGTCTGCGCGGCCTGCTCGCCCACCAGGAGGTGCTGCTCGGCGGCGAGGGCGAGACCCTCACCGTCCGGCACGACTCCCTGCACCACAGCAGCTTCATGCCGGGCATCCTGCTGGGCGTGCGCCGGATCGTGACAACCCCCGGCCTCACCTTCGGCCTGGAACACTTCCTGGACCTGAACTGAGCCCCTGACCCCCATGCGCGCGAAGATCTCCTACGCCGTCACGGCCGCCGTCCTGGTCGTCTACTTCGTCCTGGTCGGCAGCCGCGGCGTGCTGCTCATCGAGACCGGTACGCCCCTCACCGTCGCCTTCGGCGTCGCGGTGCTGATCCTGCCGGTGATCGGCCTGTGGTTCCTGTGGAAGAACACCCAGTTCGTCCGCAAGGCCAACCGGCTCGCCGCCGAGCTGGACGCCGAGGGCGGCCTGCCCGTCGACGAGCTGAAGCGCACCCCCAGCGGCCGTATCGACCGCGACTCGGCCGACGAGGTCTTCGCCCGGCGCAAGGCCGAGACGGAGGCGGCGCCCGACGACTGGCGCAGCTGGTTCCGGCTCGCCGTCGCCTACCACGACGCCCGTGACACCCCGCGCGCCCGCAAGGCCATGCAGCGGGCGATCGCCCTGCACGACGCCTCGCGGTGACCTCTTCGCGCGAGCGGGCGGGGCCCGGTCCACGCACGGACCGGGCCCCGCCCGCCGGTGCTCAGGGCCGTCCGTACTCCTCGGCCCACGCCCGCACCGCGTCGGCGGCCCGGTCGAACGCCTCCGTTCGTGCCAGGAAATCCGCGTTGTGCGTGGTCAGCAGCGGTGGTACGGCGCCCGCGGCCCGACCCCGCCGGTCCAGGTGCAGGGCCTGTCCCTGCACCGAGCGCGGCAGCCCGAGCCAGCGCACCGGCTGCTGCACCGTCCGCACGCCGGCCACCTGGCCCCAGGGCGTCGTGCGCGTCGTGAGGAAGCCCGTGCGCCGCAGCCCCCGCGCGCTCACCCACACGCCCGCGCGCAGCAGCCGCAGGGCGACGGCGATGACGGCCAGCGCGATGCCGAGGATCACGCCGCCCTCGGACGGCGTGCCCGTCGCCGCGATGAGCGCCGCCGCGACCAGCACGAACGAGGCGAGCAGCAGCAACAGCGCCGCCACGCCCACCCGCCACGGCCCCGGACGGTAGGGCCGCCGCCAGCGATCGCGGTCGTCGTACGGCAGCGCGACGTCGTCCACCGCGTCGAAGGCGCGGTCGGCCGTCAGGAAGGGCAGGGGCACGGCTGGTCCTCACTCGCTCCATGCGTGGGCTGTGCCCGGTGAGGCTACCGACCTGTGTCCCCGGTCACCACCCTAGGGGGGCCGGATGGCGTCAGCGGGGGCCCTGCGGGTTCAGCGCCCGTCGGAGGCCTGGGACTGCTGCGTCTGCGGGGAGGAGGGGTCGAGCGACAGCGCCGGCATGCCGAGCACCAACGACCCCGCGAGCGCGGCGACGATCGTCAGTCCCAGCAGCCAGCGCCCGGCCAGCTGGCCGAGGGACGCCCGCTCGCGGGGCGGGGGAGCGACATTGCTGCGGAACCTGTCGGCTTCGGCGAGGAAGGCGAACGGGACGGGTTCGCGCCGGCGGGACATCAGGGTGCGTCTCCTTCCGGGACTCGAACTGATCACTGTCGTCAGCACAGACGATCGGGCGCCCCGAAAGGTGCCCGCTTTCCGCGAATTCGCAGAACTTCGCCGCCCTATGTCGTGGCCCGGCACCGAACGCCCGGTGTCGGCGCCGGGCCGTAGAGTGTTCGCCGCCCGGAAGAAGTGCCCGGAAGAAGTGATGGAAGGACCGTTCCCGTCGTGACCGACACCCCCGCCGACGACCTCAAGCCCAGCTTCCGCAGCGACGTCACCGTCGAGCTGGTCAAGCACACCGCGTCCGACGCGGACGTGCTGTTCGCCGCCCGCGTCTCGACGATCGGCGAGCAGTCCCTGGACGAACTGGACAAGGACCCCGAGCGTTCCAAGGGCCTGATCAACTACCTGATGCGGGACCGGCACGGCAGCCCCTTCGAGCACAACTCGATGACCTTCTTCATCAGCGCCCCGATCTTCGTCTTCCGCGAGTTCATGCGGCACCGCGTGGGCTGGTCGTACAACGAGGAGTCGGGCCGCTACCGCGAGCTGCAGCCGGTCTTCTACGTCCCCGACGAGTCCCGCAAGCTGGTCCAGGAGGGCCGCCCGGGCAAGTACAGGTTCGTCGAGGGCACCCGGGCCCAGCAGGAGCTGGTCGGCCGCGTCATGGAGGACTCCTACCGGCAGTCGTACGAGGCCTACCAGGAGATGCTCGCCGCCGGCGTCGCCCGCGAGGTGGCCCGCTCGGTCCTCCCCGTCGGCCTCTACTCCTCGATGTACGCCACCTGCAACGCCCGCTCGCTGATGCACTTCCTCGGCCTGCGCACCCGGCACGAGCTGGCGAAGGTCCCCTCCTTCCCGCAGCGGGAGATCGAGATGGTCGGCGAGAAGATGGAGGCCGAGTGGGCCAGGCTCATGCCGCTCACCCACGCGGCCTTCAACGCGAACGGCCGCGTGGCGCCGTGACGCACCCCTGTTCCCCCGCTGGGCGCGGAGGGGCGGATCAACCTCGCGAAGTGTCCGTATTGCGGCATTTGGAGAAGTTCATCTAGCCTGATCAAACGGGTCCGGCACTGCTTGAACCCCCGAGCAGGCAGTGCCGGGCTCCCCCTGTGTCACGACTGGTCGCCCGCCCCGAGGGCAGACCCCACCCTGAGCAGCGAGTAGCGTGTAACCATGGCTCCGACCTCCACTCCGCAGACCCCCTTCGGGAGGGTCCTCACCGCCATGGTCACGCCCTTCACGGCGGACGGCGCACTCGACCTCGACGGCGCGCAGCGGCTCGCCGCGCACCTGGTGGACGCAGGCAACGACGGCCTGGTCGTCAACGGCACCACCGGCGAGTCCCCCACCACCACCGACGCGGAGAAATCGGATCTCGTACGAGCGGTCCTGGAGGCGGTCGGCGACCGCGCCCACGTCGTGGCCGGCGTCGGCACCAACGACACCCACCACAGCGTCGAGCTCGCCCGCGCCGCGGAGAAGGCCGGCGCGCACGGTCTCCTGGTGGTCACCCCCTACTACAACAAGCCCCCGCAGGAGGGCCTCTACCAGCACTTCAAGGCCGTCGCCGACGCCACCGAGCTGCCGGTCATGCTCTACGACATCCCCGGCCGCAGCGGCGTCCCGATCACCACGGAGACGATCGTCCGCCTCGCCGAGCACCCGCGGATCGTCGCCAACAAGGACGCCAAGGGCGACCTCGGCCGAGCCAGCTGGGCCATCGTCCGCTCCGGCCTCGCCTGGTACTCCGGCGACGACATGCTGAACCTGCCCCTGCTCTCGGTGGGCGCGGTCGGCTTCGTCTCGGTCGTCGGCCATGTCGTCACCCCCGAGCTGCGCGCCCTGGCCGAGGCGTACACCGCGGGCGAGGTCCAGAAGGCCACCGAGATCCACCAGAGGCTGCTGCCGGTCTACACGGGTATGTTCCGCACCCAGGGCGTGATGACCGCGAAGGCGGCGCTCGCCCTGAAGGGCCTGCCCGCCGGCCCGCTGCGCGCCCCCATGGTGCAGTGCACGCCGGAAGAGATCGAGCAGCTCAAGCTCGATCTCGCCGCCGGCGGGGTACAGCTCTGACAACAGACTTCGCGCGACTGCTCGCGCACGCAGGCTCCACAACTGAATAGGCAGGCCACCGGTGCCTGCACCCATCCGACAACTGCTTCTGCACGAACGTCATGCGCGCCACGTGCCCTACCGGTACGTGGCGTGTGTGGTGAGGAGAGTCTTTTGAGTCATCCGCATCCTGAACTCGGCCCGCCGCCGCCCCTCCCCGAGGGCGGCCTGCGGATCACCCCGCTCGGTGGCCTCGGCGAGATCGGCCGGAACATGACGGTCTTCGAGTACGGCGGCCGCCTGCTGATCGTCGACTGCGGAGTGCTCTTCCCCGAGGAGGAGCAGCCCGGAATCGACCTGATCCTGCCGGACTTCTCGTCCATCCGGGACCGCCTCGACGACATCGAGGGCATCGTCCTCACCCATGGCCACGAGGACCACATCGGCGGCGTCCCCTACCTCCTCCGGGAGAAGGCGGACATCCCGCTGATCGGCTCCAAGCTGACCCTCGCCCTCATCGAGGCCAAGCTCCAGGAGCACCGCATCCGCCCCTACACCCTGGAGGTGGCGGAGGGGGACCGCGAGCGCATCGGCCCCTTCGACTGCGAGTTCGTCGCGGTCAACCACTCCATCCCCGACGCGCTGGCCGTGGCCGTCCGCACCCCCGCGGGCATGGTGGTCCACACCGGCGACTTCAAGATGGACCAGCTCCCGCTGGACAACCGCCTCACGGACCTCCACGCGTTCGCGCGCCTGAGCGAGGAAGGCATCGACCTCCTCCTCTCCGACTCCACGAACGCCGAGGTCCCCGGCTTCACGCCGCACGAGCGGGACATCTCCAACGTCCTGCGCCAGGTCTTCGCCGGCGCCCGCAAGCGGATCATCGTGGCGAGCTTCGCCAGCCACGTCCACCGCATCCAGCAGATCCTGGACACGGCGCACGAGTACGGTCGCCGGGTCGCCTTCGTCGGCCGCTCCATGGTCCGCAACATGGGCATCGCCAGGGACCTGGGCTACCTGAAGGTCCCGCCGGGCCTGGTGGTGGACGTCAAGGCGCTCGACGACCTGCCCGACAGCGAAGTGGTCCTGGTCTGCACGGGCTCCCAGGGCGAACCGATGGCAGCCCTGTCCCGCATGGCCAACAGGGACCACCAGATCCGCATCGTCGAGGGCGACACGGTGATCCTGGCGTCGTCCCTCATCCCGGGCAACGAGAACGCGGTCTACCGCGTGATCAACGGTCTGACCCGCTGGGGCGCGAACGTGGTCCACAAGGGCAACGCCAAGGTCCACGTCTCGGGCCACGCCTCGGCCGGCGAGCTGCTGTACTTCTACAACATCTGCCGCCCGAAGAACCTGATGCCGGTCCACGGCGAGTGGCGCCACCTGCGTGCCAACGCCGAGCTGGGTGCCCTCACCGGTGTCCCGCACGACCGCATCGTCATCGCCGAGGACGGCGTCGCCGTCGACCTCGTCGAGGGCAAGGCGAAGATCTCCGGCAAGGTCCAGGCGGGATACGTGTACGTCGACGGCCTCTCGGTCGGCGACGTGGGCGAGCCGGCGCTGAAGGATCGCAAGATCCTCGGCGACGAGGGAATCATCTCGGTCTTCGTCGTCATCGACTCGTCCACCGGCAAGATCACGGGCGGGCCGCACATCCAGGCCCGCGGCTCGGGCATCGAGGACTCGGCCTTCGGCGAGGTGGTTCCCAAGATCACGGAATCCCTCGAACGTTCGGCCCAGGAGGGCATCGTCGAGCCCCACCAGCTCCAGCAGCTGGTGCGCAGGACCCTGGGCAAGTGGGTCTCGGACACGTACCGACGCAGGCCGATGATCCTCCCTGTGGTCGTGGAGGTCTGACGGGTCCGTCGGACCCCACGCCGCGTGAACCTGGAGCGGGGCGTCGCGATTTGCATCGGGGCGCCCCGCTCCAGTACGTTTACAACTCCTCCCGGACGGGCACCCGACCACCTCGTGCGTCGGAACGGCTCCCGGAGGGAGGGAAATTCCGACTCAGAATCTCTGATAAAGTCGGAACCGCCGGAAAGGGAAACGCGGAAGCGGGAACCGGGAAGGCGCCGAGGAAATCGGATCGGAAAAGGATCTGATAGAGTCG
>NZ_JBITFM010000012.1:27876-182155 GCF_044456065.1 Streptomyces sp. NPDC051041 | reverse complement strand
GCCCGGTTACATTCCGAACCCGGAAGCTAAGCCTTACAGCGCCGATGGTACTGCAGGGGGGACCCTGTGGGAGAGTAGGACGCCGCCGAACAATTCTTGGAGGACCCCTGGTCGCCAGCGTACAGCTGGGACCAGGGGTCCTTTCGTTTTTCCGGAGCGCACCGGGTACCCGGCTGCGCGAGAATGATGTGCGGTACCGAAGACAGGAGTCACCGATGTCCACCAACTCTCCCGACGACCGACCGGAGCGCGATCAGCGGCGACGGGACAGTGGTGACCGTGGCGACCGCGGTGGCCACCGCGGAGACCGCGGCGGCTTCCGCCGTGACAACGAGCGCGGTGGCTACGGCCGTCGCGAAGGCGACCGAAGCGGTTTCCGCCGGGACGACCGTGGGGACCGTCCTTCCTTCCGTCGGGACGACGAGCGCGGTGAGCGTGGCGGTTTCCGGCGCGACGACCGGCGGGACGACCGTCGTGAGGGCGACCGTGGTGGGTACGGTCGGCGCGATGACCGTCGGGACGATCGGGACCGGGGCTTCCGGCGTGACGACCGGGGCGGTTTCCGGGGGCGCGACGACCGGCGGGACGACGACCGGGGCGGTTTCCGCCGGGACGACCGTGGGGACCGTCCCTCCTCCCGCCGCGACGACGACCGCGGCGAGCGTGGCGGTTTCCGGCGCGACGACCGTGGGGACCGTCCTTCCTTCCGCCGTGACGACAGCCGTGGTGGCGGCTACGGCCGGCGCGACGACCGTGACCGGGGCGGCTTCCGCCGGGACGACGACCGTGACCGGCGTGACCGGGGCGGTTTCCGTCGGGACGACCGTGGGGACCGTCCTTCCTTCCGTCGGGACGACGAGCGCGGTGAGCGTGGCGGTTTCCGGCGCGACGACCGGCGGGACGACCGTCGTGAGGGCGACCGTGGTGGGTACGGTCGGCGCGATGACCGTCGGGACGATCGGGACCGGGGCTTCCGGCGTGACGACCGGGGCGGTTTCCGGGGGCGCGACGACCGGCGGGACGACGACCGGGGCGGTTTCCGCCGGGACGACCGTGGGGACCGTCCCTCCTCCCGCCGCGACGACGAGCGCGGTGAGCGTGGCGGTTTCCGCCGGGACGACCGTGGGGACCGTCCTTCCTTCCGCCGCGACGACGAGCGCGGTGAGCGTGGCGGTTTCCGGCGCGACGACCGTGGGGACCGTCCTTCCTTCCGCCGCGACGACAGCCGTGGTGGCGGCTACGGCCGGCGCGACGACCGTGACCGGGGCGGCTTCCGCCGGGACGACCGCGGTGGGCGGTCCGGTGGCTTCCGCGGACGGGACGACCGCCGCGGCGGTGGGCGGTTCCACGAGGAGCGCGAGCGGGACCGGGAGCCGATCAAGCGGCTGCCGATCCCGGAAGGCGTCACCGGCGAGGAGCTCGACAAGGACGTACGGCAGGAACTGCAGAGTCTGCCGAAGACCCTGGCGGACGACGTCGCCAGGAACCTGGTGATGGTCGCGCGGCTCATCGACGAGGACCCCGAGGCCGCGTACGGCTACTCCAAGGTGGCGCTGCGGTTGGCGTCGCGCGTCGCCGCCGTGCGGGAGGCGGCCGGGTTCGCCGCGTACGCCAACCAGAAGTACGGTGAGGCGCTCGCCGAGTTCCGGGCCGCGCGGCGGATGACCGGGAACGTGGACCTGTGGCCCGTCATGGCCGACTGCGAGCGCGGGCTCGGGCGGCCGGAGAAGGCGCTGGAGATGGCCGGAGCGCCCGAGGTGCACAAGCTCGACAAGGCCGGACAGGTCGAGATGCGGCTCGTCGCGGCCGGCGCCCGGCGCGACATGGGGCAGCTGGACGCGGCCATCGTGACGCTGCAGAGCCCCGAGCTGGCCTCCAACGCCGTACAGCCGTGGACCGCGCGGCTGCGGTACGCCTACGCGGACGCGCTGCTGGCCGCCGGGCGGGAGAGCGAGGCACGGGAGTGGTTCGCGAAGGCCGTCGAGTCCGACCGGGACGGCAGCACGGACGCCTCCGACCGGCTCGCCGAGCTGGACGGGGTGGAGTTCGTCGACGCCCTCGACGAGAGCGAGGGTGAGGACGCCCCCGGGGAGGACGACAAGGACGACAGGAACTGACGTCTGACGTCCGTGCGAACTCGCGGGCGGGAAAGGGGCGGGGCCGTACGGTCCCGCCCCTTTCCCGTGTCACAGGTCCAGAGCGCGCAGCACCAGGCCCGAGGCCGGTTTCGGACCGAACGACGTCGACTTGCGGGGCATCATGACGCCCTGGCCGGCCAGGGCGCGGACGACGTCCTCGCGGACCGGGTGCATCAGGACCGCCGTACCGCCGTCGCGTTCCGCCTTCTCGATCGTGGCGGCCGTGTCGTGGATGTAGGAGACGCGGTCGGCCGAGTCCTCGGGGATGTGCCAGACGTGGGCGAGGAGCGTGGCGTGCAGGACCGTCGCGTCCAGGGCACGCCAGGCGGCGGGGCGGTCGGCGGGGACCGTGCGGGCCAGCAGGTCCGGGGCCGGGCGGTCGACCAGGTGGAAGGCGCCGTCGCCGGCGAGGAGGTAGGCGTTGCCCTCGCGGGCCGCGTCGGCGAGCGCGGCCAGGGCCTCGGCCTGCGGCACGTCGAGGCGGCGGACGCGGAACAGGCCGTCCAGGGCGGCCAGCGCGCCGGCCACCGGCAGCCCGTGCAGGAGGCGGTGGATGGCGCGGACGCGCAGCGGGTAGCGGGCCGTGTCGACCAGGAGGACCAGGCCGTGGTCCCAGGGACCGGGCGAGGGATGCTCCGCGCGGAGCCGGCGATAGGTCGCCCAGCGGTGGTGGCCGTCGGCGATGAGGGCCTGGCGCCGGGCCAGGTCCGCCTGGACCTCCGCCACCTCGGCGGGATCGGTGACCGACCACAGGCGGTGGCTGGAGCCGTCCTCCGTGGTGGTGGCGAGGAGCGGGGGCCGCTCGGCGGTGCGTTCCACGACGTCGGCCGCCGCGGCCGGCGAGCCGTCGCCGCGGTAGGTGAGCAGCAGAGGCTCCAGGTTCGCCGAGGTGGCGCGCATCAGGGCCGCGCGGTCGGCCACGACGTGCGGCATGACGTCCTCGTGCGGCAGGACTACCCGCTCCGCGGGATCCGACACGCGCAGGGCGCCGATGACGCCGCGTTGCAGCACGCCGTCGCCGTCGCGCTGCTCGTAGACGTACAGGCCCGGCTCGGGGTCGGCGGTCAGGACGCCCTCGGAGCGCCAGCGGCGCAGGGTGCCGGCGGCCTGCTCGTTGCGGGCGGCGGGGGTGGGGGCCTGCGGAAGGATCAGGCGCACGATGTTGTGCGGGTCGGCGGACTGGAGGTGGTGCAGGCCGTCGGGGCGGACCACGACGTCGTACGGCGGGGAGGTCACGGCGGCCAGGCTGCCGACCCGGTCGGGGTCGTAGCGGAGCCCTCGGAACGGGGTGAGTTCGAGGCCTCGGCGCGCCGTTGCTTCCGGGGGACCTGCTGTGTTCATCCCGGCATCGTACGTGTGCCGGTGGCATGGGGGATGATCGGGGGAAAGGCCGTCGAACGAGGAGCGATGCGGAATGAGCCGGAGCGTCAGGACGAGGCCCGAGGGCAGTGGGCAGGCCCTGAGCGAGGCGTACGACACGGCGCTGCTCGACCTGGACGGAGTGGTGTACGCGGGCGGGAACGCGATCGCGCACGCCGTCGACTCGCTCGCCGCGGCCCGGGCCGGCGGCATGCACCTGGCGTACGTCACCAACAACGCGCTGCGCACCCCGGACGCGGTGGCCGCGCACCTGACCGAGCTGGGCATACCGGCCGAGGCGGGCGACGTCGTCACGTCGGCGCAGGCCGTCGCCCGGCTGATCGCCGAGCAGGTCCCGCCGGGCGCGCGGGTGCTGGTGGTCGGCGGCGAGGGACTGCGGGTGGCGCTGCGCGAGCGCGGGCTGCGGCCCGTCGAGTCGGCTGACGACGATCCGGCCGCGGTCGTCCAGGGGTACGGCGGGCCCGAGCTGCCCTGGGGGCGGTTCGCGGAGGCGTGCTACGCCATCGCGCGCGGGGTGCCGTGGTTCGCGTCCAACACCGACCTGACGATCCCCGGCGCACGCGGCATCGCACCCGGCAACGGCGCCGCCGTGGAGGTGGTCCGGATCGCCACCGGCGCCGAACCGCAGGTCGCGGGCAAGCCGCTGCCGCCGATGCACCGGGAGACGATCCTGCGGACCGGCGCCGAGCGGCCCCTGGTGGTGGGGGACCGGCTGGACACGGACATCGAGGGCGCGTTCAACGGGGACGTGGACTCGCTGCTCGTGCTGACCGGGGTGACCGACGGCGCCCGGCTGCTGGCCGCGCCCCCGCAGCACCGGCCGACGTACGTCGACGCCGACCTGCGGGGGCTGCTCGCCGGGCAGCCGGAGGTCGCCGAGGCCGACGGCGGCTTCCGCTGCGGGGGCTGGACGGCCGCGGCCCGCGGCGAGCGGCTGGAACTGGAGGGGGAGGGCGAGGCCCTGGACGGGCTGCGCGCGCTGTGCGCGGCGGCCTGGACGGCGGCCGGGGAAGGTGTGTGCGAGCTCGATCCGGGGAAGGCCCTGGCACGGCTGGAGTTGTGACCCGGCGCCTGCGGCCGGCGGGACCGCGGTCGAGCGGCTCTCGGGATCGTGATCGCTTGCCAGGGTAGGCTAACCTAACCGCGTGTTGGTCGACAGTCCTCCCGAACAGCGCGCGGTGACCGCCCCCGCGCCCCCGAACCGCCGGGCGATACGTGCCGTCGGGCTGCTGGTCTCCGTCGCGATCCTGGTGCTCGTCGCCGTGGCGAGCATCGCGGTCGGCGCGAAGGAGCTGTCCCTGGAACAGGTCTGGCACGGCCTGTTCGACGACTCGGGCACCTACGGCGACGTGGTGGTGGGCGAGCGGCTGTCGCGGACCGTCCTCGGGCTGCTGGCGGGCGCCGCGCTCGGACTGGCCGGAGCCGTCCTGCAGGCGCTCACCCGCAACCCGCTGGCCGATCCCGGGCTGCTCGGCATCAACGCAGGCGCCTCCGCCGCGGTCGTCACCGCCCTCACCTACTTCGGCGTCACCTCGCTGACCGGCTATGTGTGGTTCGCCTTCCTCGGCGCGGCGGCGGTCGGGGCGCTGGTGTGGTTCCTCGGCGGCAGCCGGGGCGCGACACCGGTGCGGCTCGCGCTCGCCGGCACCGCGATCAGCGCGGCCCTCTACGGCTACCTCCAGGCCGTGATGATCATGGACGAGGCGGCGCTCGGCAAGATGCGGTTCTGGACGGTCGGTTCGCTGTCCTCGGCGAACGACTCGGTCATCTGGCAGGTCCTGCCGTTCCTGGCGGCCGGCTCGGTCCTCGCGCTGTTCCTCGCCCGGCCGCTGAACGCCATGGCCATGGGCGACGACACCGCCAAGGCCCTCGGCGCCGACCTCAACCGCACCCGGGCGCTGGCCATGCTGGCCGCGACCGTGCTGTGCGGGGCCGCGACCGCCGCCTGCGGTCCGATCATGTTCGTCGGACTGATGGTCCCGCACGTCGTCCGCTCCTTCACCGGGCCCGACCTGCGCTGGATCCTGCCGTACGCCACGGTCCTGTCGCCCGTGCTGCTGCTCGGCGCCGACGTCCTCGGACGGATCGTCGCCCGGCCCGCGGAACTCCAGGTCGGGATCGTCACCGCGATCATCGGCGGCCCGGTCTTCATCTTTCTCGTACGACGGCGGAGGACGGCCCAGCTGTGAGGACCAACCGTGCTGTGCGCACCCCGGGCGGGCTCTCGGTCCGGGTGGACGTACGGGCCCTGGCCGTCGTCGTGCTGCTGCTGCTCGCCGCGCTAGCCGCGAGCGTGGTGCTGATCGGCACCGGCGACTTCCCGATCCCGGCCGCCGACGTGCTCAAGACGCTGTTCGGCGAGGGCGACGCGGGACAGGAGTTCATCGTCACCGAGCTGCGGCTGCCGCGAGTCCTGGTCGGACTGCTGGTCGGCGCCTCGCTCGGGCTGGGCGGCGCGCTGTTCCAGGCCATCTCCCGCAACCCGCTGGGCAGCCCGGACGTGCTCGGCCTCGGCCAGGGGGCGACGGCCGGGGCGCTCACGGTGATCGTGCTGATGTCCGGGAGCGCCACCGAGGTCACCGTCGGCGCGCTGGTGGGCGGCCTGGCGACCGGTGCCGGCATCTATCTGCTCGCCTGGAAGCAGGGCGTGCACGGATACCGGCTCGTCCTGGTCGGCATCGGCGTGTCGGCGATCGTCACGGCGGTCAACGGCTACCTGCTCACCAAGGCCGACCTCGTCGACGCCACCCGCGCGGTGGTGTGGATGACCGGGTCCCTCAACGGCCGTGACTGGTCGCAGGTCTGGCCGCTGCTCGCCCTGTGCGCGGTGCTCGTGCCGCTGGTCCTCGCCAACGCGCGGGGGCTGCGGATGATGGAGATGGGCGACGACGTCTCCTACGCCCTCGGGGTGCGCGTCGAGCGCGTGCGGATGCTGCTGATGGTGGCCGCCGTGCTGCTCACCGCGGCCGCGACCGCCGCCGCCGGCCCGGTCAGCTTCGTCGCGCTCACCGCGCCGCAGCTCGCCCGCCGGCTGACCCGCTCGCCCGGCCCCAACCTGCTGCCCTCGCTGTGCATGGGCGCGGCCCTGCTGGTCACCGCCGACTGGGCCTCGCAGCGGGCCTTCGGCGCCGACCAGCTGCCCGTGGGCGTGGTCACCGGCGTGCTCGGCGGTGTCTACCTGCTGTGGCTGCTGGTCGCCGAGCGCAGGGCGGGACGGATATGAGCCGCCGCGGCGGCGCCGCGCGGGGCGGACCGGACACCAGCCACGGCAGCAGCACCGGCAGCGACCCGAACAACCCGAGGAGCACTGTGAACCGCCTGTCCGCCGAGAACGTCACGCTCGCCTACGACCAGCGGGTCATCGCCGAGCAGCTGTCGGTCGAGATCCCCGACCACTCCTTCACCGTGATCGTCGGCCCGAACGCGTGCGGCAAGTCGACGCTGCTGCGGGCGCTGTCGCGGATGCTCAAGCCGAGCCAGGGCCGGGTGCTGCTCGACGGGGAGGTCATCCAGTCGATGCCCGCGAAGCAGGTCGCGCGGACGCTGGGGCTGCTGCCGCAGTCGTCGATCGCGCCCGACGGGATCACCGTCGCGGACCTGGTGGGCCGCGGCCGCTACCCGCACCAGGGCATCCTGCGCCAGTGGTCGGCCGAGGACGAGCGGGTCGTGCGGGAGTCGATGGCGCAGACCGGGGTGGCGGAACTCGCCGACCGGTACGTCGACGAGCTCTCCGGCGGCCAGCGCCAGCGGGTGTGGATCGCGATGGCGCTCGCCCAGCAGACGCCGCTGCTGCTGCTGGACGAGCCGACGACCTACCTGGACATCCAGCACCAGATCGACGTCCTGGACCTGTGCGCCCAGCTGCACGAGGAGCAGGGCCGCACGCTCGTCGCCGTGCTGCACGACCTCAACCACGCCGCCCGGTACGCCACCCACCTCATCGCCCTGCGCGGCGGCAGGGTCATCGCCGAGGGCGCCCCCGACGACATCGTCACGGCCGAGCTGGTCGAGGAGGTGTTCGGGCTGCGCTGCCAGGTCATCGACGACCCGGAGACGGGCACGCCGCTGGTGGTGCCGGCGGCGCGCAGGGCGCGGGGACGGGCGGCAGGCGAGAAGGCCCTGGCCGAGGAGGTCTCCTGAGACAGGAGGCCGGGCGGCGGGGCCTGCCGGCCACGGAAGCTACAGAAGCTTCCTGAGGTGGAACAGGTCCCGCAGCCCCGCCTCCAGCCTCACCCGGCCCGAGCCCCAGGCCCGGGCGAAGTGCAGCTCGCCGTCGACGAGGGCCACCAGGTCGTCGCCGGTCATGGCGAGCCTGATCTGGGCCTTCTCACGGGGCGGGCCCTGGAGCGTCTCGTGCACCTCGATCCGGCCGCCCGTCATGCGGCCGGCGAACGTGACGTCCAGGTCCTTGATGTGGCAGCTCACCGACCGGTCCAGGGACGCCGCCTCGCGTGCGTCCCCCTCGGCGCGCTGCATGTTGTCCGAGAGCTTGTCGAGTGCGGCACGGCACTCCTCGATCGTGGCCATCGCGATCGACGGTACCCCAGCGGTTCGAGGTAGCGTCGGGGCATGAGCGACTCGGTTCCGCAGACGCAGGCCCCGGGGCGGACGGTGGAGGCCGGGCCCGCGCACGACCCCGCCGCCCCCGCCCCGCTGGACGTGCCCCGCACGCCCACCGGCAACGCCGAGGTGGACGCCCTGCTGGAGCGGCTCGCGGACGCCGACCACCTCGCCACGGACGGGCACATCGAGGTGTACGAGGATGTGCACCGGGGGCTGCGCGACGCGCTCACCGCGCTCGACGCCCGCCCGGAACCCCCGGCGGCCGCCCCCCGAGGAGGCCCTCCGGGCCACCAGCCGGACACGCCGTACGAACACAGGAGCTGAACCGAACGTGGCAGGAGCCGCACGCCGCCGTCTCGACGCGGAACTGGTCCGCCGGAAGCTCGCGCGCTCGCGCGAGCACGCCGGCCAGCTGATCGCCGCCGGGCGGGTCACCGTCGGCCGGACCGTGGCGACCAAGCCCGCCACGCAGGTGGAGACGGCGGCGGCCATCGTCGTCGCCGCCGACGACAGCGACCCGGACTACGTGTCGCGCGGCGGCCACAAGCTCGCCGGGGCGCTGGAGGTGTTCGTGCCCCGGGGACTGGTCGTCGAGGGGCGGCGGGCCCTGGACGCCGGGGCCTCCACCGGCGGCTTCACCGACGTCCTGCTGCGGGCGGGCGCCGCGCACGTCGTCGCGGTGGACGTCGGATACGGACAGCTCGCCTGGTCCCTCCGCAACGATGAACGCGTCACGGTCAAGGACCGTACGAACGTACGCGAGTTGACGCTCGAGGCGATCGGCGGGGCGCCGGTGGATCTCGTCGTGGGGGATCTGTCCTTCATCCCGCTGGGACTGGTGCTGCCCGCCCTGGCGGGGTGCGTGACACCGGACGCCGACCTGGTGATGATGGTGAAGCCGCAGTTCGAGGTGGGCAGGGAAAGGCTGGGCAGCGGAGGCGTCGTCCGCAGTCCGCAGCTGCGGGCCGAGGCGGTGCGGGGGGTCGCCGCGAAGGCCTGGGAGCTGGGGCTCGGGGTGCGCGGAGTCACCGCCAGTCCGCTGCCCGGGCCGTCCGGGAACGTCGAGTACTTTCTGTGGCTGCGGGCCGGGGCCCCGGAACTGGACCCGGCCGACGTCGACCGTGCAGTGGCGGAGGGGCCGCATTGACCGAGAACCGAGCTCGTACTGTTTTCCTGCTCGCCCACACCGGCCGGCCCGCGGCCGTGCGCAGCGCCGAGCTCGTGGTCAAGGGGCTGCTGCGCTCCGGGCTCGGTGTGCGCGTCCTGCGGGCGGAGGCGCGGGACCTGCCGCTTCCGCAGGAGGTGCAGCTCGTCGAGGAGGCCACCCCGCAGTGCCTCGACGGGTGCGAGCTGCTGATCGTGCTGGGCGGCGACGGGACGCTGCTGCGCGGCGCCGAGTTCGCGCGGGCGTCCGGGGTGCCGATGCTCGGGGTGAACCTCGGGCGGGTGGGGTTCCTCGCGGAGGCCGAGCGGGACGACCTCGAAAAGGTCGTCGACCGGGTGGTGTCGAAGGCGTACGAGGTCGAGGAGCGGATGACCGTCGACGTCGTCGTGCACCGCAACGGGGACGTCGTGCACACCGACTGGGCGCTGAACGAGGCGGCCGTGCAGAAGGTGTCCGCCGAGCGGATGCTCGAGGTGGTCCTGGAGATCGACGGGCGGCCGGTGACCGGGTTCGGCTGCGACGGGATCGTGTGCGCGACGCCCACCGGGTCGACCGCGTACGCCTTCTCGGCCGGGGGGCCGGTGGTGTGGCCCGAGGTCGAGGCGCTGCTGATGGTGCCGATCAGCGCGCACGCGCTGTTCGCCAAGCCGCTGGTGACCTCGCCGGACTCCGTGCTGGCGGTGGAGGTCCTGCCGCACGTGCCGCCGGGGGTGCTGTGGTGCGACGGGCGGCGGACGGTGGAGCTGCCCGCGGGGGCGCGGGTGGAGGTGCGGCGGGGGGCCGTGCCGGTGCGGCTGGCCCGGCTGCACCACGCGTCGTTCACGGACCGGCTGGTGGCGAAGTTCGCGTTGCCGGTCTCCGGGTGGCGCGGCGCCCCGCACTAGCACCGGGTTCCGCCGTCCGGACCGTCCCGGCCTCGCGCCGGCGCCGGCCCTCTCCTCGGCCCGGCAGCCGTGCGCGCCGGACCCCGCCGGGAGCGGCCGGAAGGCGCCGCGCCCTGGCCGGCCCGGCCCGGACGACGGGTCCCGGCAGTCCGCGGGCGCGGCGGAGCCGCGCGCCGGCACGGCCCCGCGCCCCTGGGCACGTCCACTCACGTGGGTGACACGGGCGGGCCGGTCGCACACGCCGCCCCCGACCTCGTAAGGTCGTGTCCGTGTTGGAGGAGATGCGGATACGGTCGCTCGGAGTCATCGACGACGCGGTCGTCGAGCTGTCGCCCGGATTCACCGCCGTCACCGGTGAGACCGGCGCGGGCAAGACCATGGTGGTCACCAGCCTCGGGCTGCTGCTGGGCGGGCGCGCGGACCCGGCGCTCGTGCGGATCGGTGCCGAGAAGGCGGTCGTGGAGGGGCGGGTCAGCGTGCCCCCGGACGCGCCGGCCGCCCTGCGGGCCGAGGAGGCCGGGGCCGAGCTCGACGACGGTGCGCTGCTGATCAGCCGTACCGTCTCCGCCGAGGGGCGGTCGCGGGCGCATCTGGGCGGGCGGTCCGTGCCGGTGGGGCTGCTGGCCGAACTCGCCGACGAGCTGGTGGCCGTGCACGGGCAGACCGACCAGCAGGGGCTGCTCAAGCACTCCCGGCAGCGGCAGGCGCTGGACCGGTACGCCGGGGACGCGGTCGCCGTGCCGCTGGCCAAGTACACCGAGGCCTACCGGCGGCTGCGGGCCGTCTCCGCGGAGCTCGAGGAGATCACCACGCGCGCGCGGGAGCGGGCCCAGGAGGCCGACATGCTGCGCTACGGCCTGGAGGAGATCGCGGCCGTCGAGCCGCGCCCCGGTGAGGACGCGGAGCTCGCGGAGGAGGCGGAGCGGCTCGGCCACGCGGAGGCGCTGGCCTCCGCGGCGAACGCCGCGCACGTGGCGCTCGCGGGCGACCCGGAGGACCCGGAGGGGATCGACGCGGCGACGCTCGTCGCGGGCGCGCAGCGCGCCCTGGACGCCGTGCGGTCGCACGATCCGGCGCTCGCCTCGCTCGCCGACCGGATCGGCGAGATCGGGATCCTGCTGCGCGATGTGGCGGGGGAACTCGCCGGGTACGCCGACGACCTGGACGCCGATCCGCTGCGGCTGGCGGCGGTGGAGGAGCGGCGGGCCGCGATCAACGGGCTGACGCGCAAGTACGGCGAGGACGTCGCCGCCGTGCTGGAGTGGGCCGAGCGGAGCGCCGCGCGCCTGACCGAGCTGGAGGGCGACGACGAGCGGATCGAGGAGCTGACCGCCGAACGGGACGCCCTGCGGGCCGAACTGGGCGGGCTGGCGCAGGCGCTGACGGACGCGCGGACGGAGGCCGCCGAGCGGTTCGCCGCCGCCGTGACCACCGAGCTGGCCTCGCTCGCCATGCCGCACGCGCGCGTGTCCTTCGCCGTCCGGCAGACCGAGGACCCGGACGGCGTGGAGGTCGGCGGGCGGACGGTCGCGTACGGGCCGTCGGGTGTCGACGAGGTCGAACTGCTGCTCGCCCCGCACCCGGGGGCGCCGCCGCGGCCCATCGCCAAGGGGGCCTCCGGCGGTGAGCTGTCCCGGGTGATGCTCGCCGTGGAGGTCGTGTTCGCGGGGACGGATCCGGTGCCGACGTACCTCTTCGACGAGGTCGACGCCGGCGTGGGCGGCAAGGCCGCGGTGGAGATCGGGCGGCGGCTGGCCCGGCTCGCCAGGACCGCGCAGGTCGTCGTGGTGACGCACCTGCCGCAGGTGGCGGCCTTCGCCGACCGTCAGCTGCTGGTGGAGAAGACCAGCGACGGCTCCGTGACCCGGTCCGGGGTGAAGGTGCTGGAGGGCGAGGAGCGGATCCGGGAGCTGTCCCGGATGCTCGCCGGGCAGGAGGACTCGCAGGCCGCCCGGGCGCACGCGGAGGAACTGCTGGCGACGGCCCGGGCGGACCTGTAGGGCCCGCACGGGCCCTCGGGCCGAGCGGGTCCATAGACTGGCCGGATGATCGACAAGGCTCGCCGGACCGGTGCGTTCGTCCTCGCGGCCGTCCTCACCCGGGCCGGGACCGCCGCCCTGCGCGCCGAGGCGCCCGGCGGCCGCGCCCGATGGGAGCGGAGGAACCACGCCGGGCGGGCCGTCGGGCTGTACGCCGGGCCCGCCTCCGCCCTGGCCGTCGCGGTCGGGGCCGGACGCGTCCGGCCCGCCGCCGGGCTGGCGGTCCTGGCCGTCGGCGCCTGCGGGGCGTACGACGACGTCGCCGGGGCCGGGGATCCGCGGCGCGGGTTCCGGGCGCATCTGGCCGCGCTGCGGGACGGTGAGGCCACCAGCGGGGCGGTCAAGCTGTTCGGCGTCTCGGCGGCCGGGCTCGCCGCGGGCGCCCTGCTCAGGGAGCGGCCGCTCGACAAGGTGCTGGCGGGCGTCGTGATCGCCTCGGCCGCGCACTGCGTCAACCTCGTCGACGTACGTCCGGGCAGGGCCGCCGCCGCGGTGCTGGCCCTCGGCGCGCCGGGACTGCTGCGGGAGGGGGCCGGGGCGGAGCTGGCCGCCACGGCGCTGGGGGCCGCCGCGGCCGTGCTGCCGGACGACCTCGGCGAGCGGACCATGATCGGGGACACCGGCGCGCACGCGCTGGGGGCCGCCCTGGGCACCGCCGTCGCCGCCGGCAGCGGACGGGCGGGGCTGGTCGCGCACGCCGTCGCGTTCGTGGCCGCGACGGTGTGGGGGGAGCGGGTGAGCGCGGTGGCGCGCGCGGGACGGCGTTCCCGGGTCACCACCGGAACTCACTCGTGTGAGTGACCCGGTCCGGTGCCGCGTCGGGTTCTCGGGGAGCCGGCGCTCCCGGAACGGCCGTGCGTCCTGGCATCCTTGGCCGAGTAGGCGTACGAAACCGCCGGTACGCCTTCCCCGTTCCATCCTTCTGTACGTTCTTCGGGACCGCCCGATGCCGAACCAGGAGCCCCGGTCACGTGACCTCCGTGAGCAGTCACTCGCCGCACGGCCAGGCACCGCTGCGCACCGTGCAGGTGCTGGGCGGAGGCAACGCCGCCAGCAGCGCGCACGTGCGCTCCCTGGCCGCGGGGCTGGTCGCACGGGGCGTGAAAGTCACCGTGTGCGCTCCCTTCGAGGCCGAACGCGTCCACGACTTCACCGGCGCCGGCGCGGACCACGTGCACGTGCCGCGCAGCAGCGACCCGGTCGCGGTGGCGGCCCTGCGGACGGCCTGCGCCGGCGCCGACCTGGTGCACGCCCACGGGCTGCACGCCTCCTTCCGCGCCGCGCTCGCCCTCGGCGGGCGGCGCGTGCGCACCCCGCTCGTCGTCACCTGGCACGACCGGGCGCACGCCGAGGGAGCCCGCGCCCATCTGCTGCGCGCGCTGGAGCGGCGGGTGATGAGGACGGCCACCGTGGTGCTCGGCACCACCTCCCAGCTGGTCGACCGGGCGAGGCGGGCCGGGGCGCGGGACGCCCGGCTCGCCGCCGTCGCGCTGCCCGCCCCCCGCCGGCCCGCCGAGCCCGGGGACCCCGACCCGCTGCGGCCCAAGGCGCGCGCCGAACTCGGCGCCACCGGCCGCCCGCTGCTCCTCGCGGCCGGCTCCCTGGACCGGCACCGGGGACACGACGTCCTGCTCGACGCCGCGGGCGCGTGGCGCGGTCTCGACCCCGTGCCGCTGCTCCTCGTCGCCGGGGAGGGGCCGCTGCGGGCGGAGCTGCAACGGCGGATCCAGGACGAGGAACTGCCGGTCCGGCTCCTCGGGCGGCGCGACGACATCGCCGAACTGCTCGCCGCGGCCGACCTCGCCCTGCTGCCGAGCGGCCGCGAGGCACGCTCCGCCCTCGCCCAGGAGGCCCTGTACGCGCGCGTGCCGCTGGTCGCGGCCGAAGCCGGCAGCGTCCCCGAACTCGTCGGCGACGCCGCCGAGTTCGTCCCGTACGGCGACTCCGGGGCGCTCGCCGACGCCGTCGTACGGCTGCTCGGCGATCCCGAGCGGCGCCGGGAACTGGGGGAGAAGGGCATACGGCAGGCGGCGACCTGGCCGACGGAGGACCAGACCGTGGCTCAGGTCCTCAGCGTTTACGACGAGTTGACGCAGCCCGAGCCGATGCTCTAGCGCCCGGGCGGGCGCCTCCCGCCCTGGCGCGTCGCCCGGCGCGTCCCCCGCCGCACGGGCGCGGGAGCCGTCCCCGCTCGCCGCACCGGCCGGGAACCCGAGCGCGTCCGGCACGGGGCTTCCGGCCGGCACGCCGGCCGGCACGCACCGGGCGCCGCGCGGGACGACGGGACGACGGCGCCGCCTGCGCCCGGAGCGGCAGGGGCTAGGAAACGTGCCGGCGGGCGCGCAGGGCCAGACTCAGCGCCAGGACGGTCTGCGGGTCGTCGAGGTCGGTGCCGAGCAGCTCGCCTATGCGGGCCAGGCGGTTGTAGAGCGTCTGCCGGTTGAGATGCAGCTCGCGTGCCGTCTCCGCCTTGCGGCCCGCGTGCGCCAGATAGGTCTCCAGGGTGGGCAGCAGGGGCGGCCTGGAGCGGTCGTCGTGGTCCCGCAGCGGACCGATCGTCCGGTCCACGAAGGCCGCCAGGTCCGGATGGTCGCGCAGCCGCCACAGCAGCAGGTCGATGTCGAGGCGCCGGGCGTCGTACCAGGGCCGGTCGGACAGGCCCTGTGCCGCGGTCGCCGTCTCCGCCGCGTGCCGCAGCCCCGCCGGGACCGCCGCCCAGCCGCCGGCCACCCCGACGACCACCACCGGCGGCCGCGTCCCCGGCCGCAGCATCCCGGCCCGCTCCGCGCCCGCCCGCAGCGCCGCCGCGACCCGGTCCGCCACCGCCGGCCGGTCCGCCTCCGACCGCAGGCCCAGCAGCAGCGGCACCCGCCCCTCCACGGGCCGTACGCCCAGCAGCGCCGGCACCCCCACCGGGGCCAGCTCCTCCGCCACCGCCCGCGCCAGCACCGCCCAGCCGCCCCCGGCGGGCGACAGGGCGTCCCCGAGCCGCATCACCACCGGCAGCAGCGGGCCGTCGCCCGGCTTGAAGCCCAGCACCCGTGCCTGGGCCGGGGCGTCCTGAGCCGCGATGCGGCCCTCGGCGAGGTCGGTGAGGAAGTCGCCGCGCCCGCGCGCGGCCAGCTCCTCCTCCTGCCGGGCCTGCATCAGCACCACCGCCAGGACGCCCGCCGCCCGCTCCGCCGCCATGCGGTGCACCGGTGCGAGCGGGGACCGCACGGGCAGCAGGACCAGCCGGGCGCGCACCGGACCCGGGCCGGGGCCGGGCACGTCCACCAGGACCGAGCCCGCCGGCGGGGCGTCCCGGTGCCGGCCGCGCAGCCCCTCCCACACCTGCAGCGGATCCGCGCCCTCGGGCCCGGCCCCGGCGGCGTACAGCAGCCGGCCGTCCGCCGTCTCCAGGAAGACCGGGTTGCCGCCGAAGTCGGCCAGGACGCCGAGGACCCGGGGCACCCCGCCCCCGTCCAGCAGGGCCCGCGTGCAGCGGCGGTGCACCTCCTCGGCCCGTTGCAGCAGCGCGTAGTGGCCGTTGACGATCTCGGTGTGGATCTCCTCGGTGACCGTCACGAACGGCACCTCGCGGTGCAGCTGGACCAGCGGCAGACCGGCCGCCCGCGCCGTGTCGACGAGGGCGGCGGGCAGCCGCGTGAAGCGCGGGCCGAGCTCGACGACGAGGGCCGCGATGCCGCGCTCGGCGAGGGTGCGCACGAACGCCCGCTGGTCGGCCGGCCGCGTGCCGAGGCCGTAGCCCGTGGTCAGCAGCAGCTCGCCGCCCTTGAGCAGCGAGGCGATGTGCGGCACCTCGCCCGCGTGCACCCAGCGCACCGTGCGGTGCAGCAGGTCGTCGCCCGCCAGCACCTCCGGCAGCCCGCTGCGCAGGCCGGGCAGCTCCAGCGCCCGCCGTACGGTGATCCCGGCGCCCCGGGTGTCGAATCCGCTCTCCGTAGCGCTGTCCATGAGCCGGACGCTACCCGCGTGCCCGCCGGGGGCCGGTCCGGGCCCGGCCCCGTGACGCGGGAGCCGCGGGGCCGGGCCGGAAACGCCCGGCCGGCAGGCGACGGGAGGGAACCACGAGCCGCGGGCCCTTCCCGGTCACCGGCGCCGGTGGGAAGGGCCCGCCGGGGCCCCGGGGCCGGACCCCGGCCTCAGCCGCCGTACGCCCCGGAGGCCGTCAGCCGCAGGGCCGTGTCGATCAGCGGCACGTGGCTGAAGGCCTGCGGGAAGTTGCCGACCTGGCGCTGCAGGCGCGGGTCCCACTCCTCCGCCAGCAGCCCGAGGTCGTTGCGCAGCGACAGCAGCTTCTCGAACAGCTTGCGGGCCTCGTCCACGCGGCCGATCATCGCCAGGTCGTCCGCCATCCAGAACGAGCAGGCGAGGAACGCGCCCTCGTCGCCGGGCAGGCCGTCGACGCCCTCGTGGTCTCCCTGCGTGGGGTAGCGCAGGATGAAGCCGTCCGGCGTGGACAGCTCCCGCTGGATCGCCTCGACGGTGCCGATGACCCGCTTGTCGTCCGGGGGCAGGAAGCCCACCTGGGGGATCAGCAGCAGCGAGGCGTCCAGCTCCTTGGAGCCGTAGGACTGCGTGAAGGTGTTGCGCTCCTTGTCGTAGCCCTTCTCGCACACGTCCCGGTGGATGTCGTCGCGCAGTTCCCTCCAGCGCTCCAGGGGGCCGTCCGCGTCGCCGGACTCGATGAGCTTGATGGTGCGGTCGACGGCGACCCAGGCCATCACCTTGGAGTGCACGAAGTGGCGGCGCGGGCCGCGCACCTCCCAGATGCCCTCGTCCGGGTCCTGCCAGTGGTTCTCCAGGTAGCTGATCAGCTTCAGCTGGAGCAGCGAGGCGTAGTCGTTGCGGGCCAGGCCGGTCATGTGGGCCAGGTGCAGGGCCTCGGTGACCTCGCCGTAGACGTCCAGCTGGAGCTGGTGCGCGGCGCCGTTGCCGACCCGGACCGGCGCGGAGTTCTCGTAGCCGGGCAGCCAGTCCAGCTCCGCCTCGCCGAGCTCGCGCTCACCGGCGATGCCGTACATGATCTGAAGGTTCTCCGGGTCGCCGGCCACCGCCCGCAGCAGCCACTCGCGCCAGGACCGGGCCTCCTCGCGGTAGCCGGTGCGCAGCAGCGAGGACAGGGTGATCGCCGCGTCCCGCAGCCAGGTGTAGCGGTAGTCCCAGTTGCGGACGCCGCCGATGTCCTCCGGCAGGGACGTGGTGGGCGCGGCCACGATGCCGCCGGTCGGGGCGTACGTGAGGGCCTTCAGCGTGATCAGGGAGCGGACCACGGCCTCGCGGTACGGACCGTGGTACGTACAGTGCTCCACCCACTCGCGCCAGAACTCCTCCGTCGCCTCCAGCGACTGCTCCGGCTCCGGCAGCGGCGGCGGCTCCTTGTGCGAGGGCTCCCACGAGATGGTGAACGCGATCCGCTCACCCGGAGCGACCGTGAAGTCCGCGTACGTGGTCAGCGACTTGCCGTAGGTCTCGACGGATGTGTCGAACCACACACTGTCCGGGCCCGCGACGGCCACCGTGCGGCCCTCGTGCTTGTGCACCCACGGCACGACCCGGCCGTAGCTGAACCGCATCCGGAGCGTCGAGCGCATCGGCACCCGGCCCGAGACGCCCTCCACGATCCGGATCAGCTGCGGGGCGCCGTCCCGCGGGGGCATGAAGTCGATCACCCGGACCGTGCCGCGCGGGGTGTCCCACTCCGATTCCAGGATCAGCGAGTCGCCGCGGTAGCCGCGCCGGGCGGCGGTGGGCGGCTGCTGGTCGGGGGCGTGCGCGGGCCCCAGCCGCCAGAAGCCGTGCTCCTCGGTGCCCAGCAGGCCGGCGAAGATGGCGTGCGAGTCGAAGCGGGGCAGGCACAGCCAGTCGACTGTCCCGTCCCGGCAGACCAGCGCAGCGGTCTGCATGTCTCCGATGAGTGCGTAGTCTTCGATGCGCCCGGCCACGTGCAACTCCAGTCGAACGGCCACGTCACCCCGCGAGGGGGCGTTCGTCAGTGCGGTCAAGGGGTTTTGTCATGCGTCGTTGAGCGTTAAAGCAAAACAGACGCTCGGCTGCGACGCCGAACAACAATTGTTGTCCAACGAACGGGCGAGCTCTCGTTGTTCCGGTGAATACGGGCGGGGGTGGTGCCGTGTTGCCGGCCGGGCTCGGCAGCGAGTGTCCGAGCAGGATACGACGCACGTAGATGATCTGCGTGCCGCTCCGGGCAACCCGCGTCCGCCGGCCGGGTGAGCGGCGGGCGGCGGACGCGCGTCCGTGTCGGCCCGTGCGCGGAGCGTGGCCGGAAGCCATCTCCCCGCGGCGCTGATACGCTGGTAGCCCGTGGACCGGTGGGCGCCCCTCCCCGGAGGGGAAAATCCGAAAAGGAACCCCCGAACCGCAGCGACGGCACCCCCCGGAAACCTCCGGCAGACACGCCGTACCGCACCCCAGACCGCGACCACGGGAGCCCCCTCTTGGCCATGCCGCCCGCTGCTTTCCGAAACAGCACAGCCTCGACGACCAAGCACATCTTCGTCACCGGGGGCGTCGCCTCCTCCCTCGGCAAGGGCCTGACCGCCTCCAGCCTCGGCATGCTGCTCAAGGCCCGGGGCCTGCGCGTCGTGATGCAGAAGCTCGACCCGTACCTCAACGTCGACCCGGGCACGATGAACCCCTTCCAGCACGGCGAGGTGTTCGTCACCAACGACGGCGCCGAGACCGACCTGGACATCGGCCACTACGAGCGCTTCCTCGACCGCGACCTGGACGGCTCGGCCAACGTCACCACCGGCCAGGTCTACTCGACGGTGATCGCCAAGGAGCGGCGCGGCGAGTATCTGGGCGACACCGTGCAGGTCATCCCGCACATCACCAACGAGATCAAGCACCGCATCCGCCGCATGGCGACGGACGAGGTGGACGTCGTCATCACCGAGGTCGGCGGCACGGTCGGCGACATCGAGTCGCTGCCGTTCCTGGAGACCGTCCGCCAGGTGCGGCACGAGGTCGGCCGCGACAACGTCTTCGTCGTCCACATCTCGCTCCTGCCGTACATCGGCCCCTCGGGCGAGCTGAAGACGAAGCCGACCCAGCACTCGGTCGCCGCCCTGCGCAACATCGGCATCCAGCCGGACGCGATCGTGCTGCGCTGCGACCGCGAGGTGCCCACCGCGATCAAGCGGAAGATCTCGCTGATGTGCGACGTGGACGAGGCCGCCGTCGTGGCCTGCCCCGACGCCCGCTCGATCTACGACATCCCCAAGGTCGTGCACTCCGAGGGCCTGGACGCCTACGTCGTGCGCAAGCTGGACCTGCCGTTCCGCGACGTGGACTGGACGACCTGGGACGACCTGCTCGACCGCGTCCACAACCCCGACCACGAGATCACCCTCGCCCTGGTCGGCAAGTACATCGACCTGCCCGACGCCTACCTGTCGGTGACCGAGGCGCTGCGCGCCGGCGGCTTCGCCCACCGGGCCCGGGTGAAGATCAAGTGGGTCACCTCCGACGACTGCAAGACCCCGGCCGGCGCCAAGGCGCAGCTGGCGGACGTCGACGGCATCTGCATCCCGGGCGGCTTCGGCGACCGCGGCGTGCTCGGCAAGGTCGGCGCCATCCGCTACGCCCGCGAGAACCGGATCCCGCTGCTCGGCCTCTGCCTCGGCCTGCAGTGCATCGTGATCGAGGCCGCGCGCAACCTGGCCGGCATCAGCGACGCCAACTCCACCGAGTTCGACCCGGCCACCGCCCACCCGGTCATCTCCACCATGGCCGAGCAGCTGGACATCGTCGCCGGCGAGGGCGACATGGGCGGCACGATGCGGCTGGGCATGTACCCGGCCAAGCTGGCCGAGGGCTCCATCGTGCGCGAGGTGTACGACGGCAAGGAGTACGTCGAGGAGCGCCACCGCCACCGCTACGAGGTGAACAACGCCTACCGGGCCGAGCTGGAGAAGAAGGCGGGCATCGTGTTCTCCGGCACCTCGCCGGACGGCAAGCTCGTCGAGTACGTCGAGTACCCGCGCGACGTGCACCCGTACCTGGTCGCCACCCAGGCGCACCCGGAGCTGCGCTCCCGGCCGACCCGTCCGCACCCGCTCTTCGCCGGCCTCGTGAAGGCCGCGGTCGAGCGGAAGAACGCGAAGTAACGCACCGGTTGTACGGTGGCCGGGGTGCATGCCTCCAGAGGCGGGCACCCCGGTTTCCTTTTGGGCACGTGGAAGGACAGGGCATGACGATCAGGGACATCCCCGAGGAGTGGGAGATCCGGGCGACGGACACCCCCTTCAGGGGCAACAAGACCTCCGTGCGCACCGACGACGTGGTCATGCCCGACGGCACGGTCGCCACCCGCGACTACCAGGTCCACCCCGGTTCCGTGGCCGTCCTCGCGCTCGACGACGCCGACCGCGTCCTGGTGCTGCGCCAGTACCGCCACCCGGTGCGCCACAAGCTGTGGGAGATCCCGGCCGGCCTGCTCGACGTCCCCGGCGAGAACCCGCTGCACGCCGCCCAGCGCGAGCTGTACGAGGAGGCGCACGTCAAGGCCGAGGACTGGCGGGTGCTGACCGACGTCTACACCACGCCCGGCGGCTGCGACGAGGCCGTGCGGATCTTCCTCGCCCGCGACCTGTCCGAGGCCGAGGGCGAGCGCTTCCAGGTGGAGCACGAAGAGGCCGACATGGAGATCGCGCGCGTCCCCGTCGAGGACCTGGTCCGCGGGATCCTGGCCGGCGAGCTGCACAACAACTGCCTCGTGGTGGGTGTCCTGTCGCTGATGGCGGCGCGGCAGGGCGACGGGCCCGACGCGCTGCGCCCGGCCGACGCGCCCTGGCCGGCGCGCCCCTTCGAGGCCTGAGCCCACCCGCCCCGACATCGATGTGACGATCGGCTGATCCGATCGGGGGATGTGCCCGCCGCGCTCCACCGGGAACGTGGCAGAGCGTCAACTAGGCTCTGCAACGCCCGAACCGGAGTCCCCGGCGGGCACCGGCATGAGGTGGGATCGGGAGTGTGGCCCGTGGCGGATCAGGCGGTGGACGCGGACGGCCTGCGCATGGCGGAAGGCGTTGCCCACGAGAGCCGGTTCCTGGGGCGCGCACGGGAGCTGAAGGAGCTGCGGGCCGACATCGAGCGCGCCGGCCTGGACACCCTCGCCGGCCGCAAGGCGCCCCGCGCGCGGGTGCTGCTCATCGCCGGCCGCCCCGGCTCGGGCCGCACCGCGCTCGCCGAGGAACTGGTCCGCCAGGTCGCCGGCGCCTACCCGGACGGGGTGCTGCGCGCCCGCCTGAGCGAGCCCGACGGCACCCCCGTGCCCGTCGAGCGGACCGCCCGGGAGCTGCTCGCGGCCCTGGACCGGCAGGCCCCGGCCGGGGCCGCCGAGGACGACCTGGCGGCCGCGTTCCGCGAGGCCCTGACCGACCGCCGGGCGCTGCTCCTGCTCGACGACGCCGCCGACGCCGGGCAGGTCGACGCCCTGCTGCCGGACACCCCGGACTGCCTGGTCGTCGCGGTCGCCCGGGGGCCGCTCACCGGCATCACGGACGTCCGCCCGTGCACCCTCGGCGGCCTCGACACCAAGTCCGCGGTGGAGCTGCTGACCCGGCACGCCGGCTCGGTGCGCATCACCGTCGACCCCCGCGCCGCCGAGAGCCTGGTCGAGATCTGCCAGGCCCAGCCCGCCGCGCTGACGCTGGCCGGCGGCTGGCTCGCCGCCCGCCCCAAGGCGACCGTCGCCGACCTCGCCAAGCAGCTGAGCGCCAGGGACGACGAGGGCGGCCCGCTCCGCCGGGTCTTCCGCCTGGCCTACACCTCCCTGCCGGGCCCCGCCGCCCGGATACTGCGGCTGCTCTCCCTCGCCCCGGCCGGCCTCGCCGATCCGCACACCGCCTCCGCGCTGGCCGGCTGCTCGGTGGACACCGCCCGCGCCACCCTGGACGACCTGGTCGCCCTCGGCCTGCTGCACGCGGTGGACTCGCCGCTGCCGCAGTACGCGGTCCCCGGCTGCCTGCACCCCCTGCTGCGGACCCTGGCCGAGACCCAGGACCGCCCGGCCGAGCTCCAGCTGGCCCGCGCCCGCATGCTGGAGCGGACCGTGCGGCTGCTGCAGTCCTGCCGCGCGATCACCGAGACCGACAGCCCCCGGGCCCACGCCAGGCTCCTCGGCATGCCGCGCGCCCTGCGCTTCCCGCACCCCCGGGCCGCCGCCGAGTGGCTGCGCATCCGCCGGCCCGCACTGCTGGCAGCGGCCCGCCTCGCGGTCGCCGACGGCGAGCTGGACACCCTGGCCCGGCGGCTGATGTCCCAGCTGGTGCGGGCGATGGCGGCCCACTTCGGCACCGAGGCCGCCGCCCCCGACCTGTACGGCATCCACCGCCTCGTCCTCGACGTGGCCGAGCGCCGGAACCTGCCCCGGGAGAAGGCCGCCGCCCTGCTGAACCTCGGGGACCTGGACGCCCGCACCGGCCGCACGGCCGACGCGCTGGCGCGCTACCGGGCCGCGCTGGACGCCGGGCGCGAGGCGGACGACCCGTACGCGACCGGCCGCGCGATGGAATCCGTGGGCGGCGCCCATCTGGAGCTCGGCGACTACGACCGGGCCGCCGACTGGTTCGGCCGGGCCCTCGTCCAGCGGCTCGCCCGCGACGAGCGCGCGGACGCCGCCCGGCTGTACGGCCGGATCGCCACCGCCCACACCTACGCCGGCCGCTACGGCGAGGCCGTACGCAACTGGCGCGCGGCGGTGGCCGGGCACCGCAGGACCGGCGACGTGGCCGCCCACGCGCGGGCGCTGAGCGAACTGGCCCGCGTCCAGGAGTACGCCGGGCACCCGGAGGAGTCGCTGCTGACCTGCCACGAGGCCGTGGAGTGGGCGCGCCGGGCCGAGGACGTCCGGCTGCAGGCGGCGCTGCACCTGCGGCTCGCCGACACCCTGGAGCACCTCGGCGACCCCACGGCGGCCCACCTGCACCGCAGCGCGGCCCGGCGGATGCTGGGGGAGGAGCGGCAGGAGGACAGCCCGGAGCCGGAACACGACGCTAACGCCTGCGAAATCCGCAGTACATCCGCTGAAGATTGATGCAATGAAAGGCTAGACAGCGGGAACACCTTCATTAAACTGGCTCTGCCGCACATTCTCCTGCGGTCTCTCCCGGTGTGCCCATGTGCGCCCGGGTATGCCTAGCAACATCCCCATCCTCTGAGCCAAGGACCGTGATCGACGTGAAGGTCGGCATCCCCCGCGAGGTCAAGAACAACGAGTTCCGGGTGGCCATCACCCCCGCCGGCGTGAACGAGCTGGTGCGCAACGGCCACCAGGTCGTCATCGAGCGCGGCGCCGGGCTCGGCTCGTCGATCACGGACGACGAGTACGCCGCCGCCGGTGCCGGGATCCTGGACACCGCCGACGAGGTGTGGGCCACCGCCGATCTGCTGCTGAAGGTCAAGGAGCCGATCGCCGAGGAGTACCACCGCCTCCGCAAGGACCAGACGCTCTTCACCTACCTGCACCTGGCCGCCTCCAAGGAGTGCACGGACGCCCTCCTGGAGTCCGGCACCACCGCCATCGCCTACGAGACGGTCGAGCTGCCCGGCCGCGGGCTGCCGCTGCTCGCCCCGATGTCCGAGGTCGCGGGCCGGCTGGCCCCGCAGGTCGGCGCCTACCACCTGATGCGGGCGGGCGGCGGCCGGGGCGTGCTGCCCGGCGGCGTCCCCGGCGTGCCGGCGGGCAGGGCCGTCGTCATCGGCGGCGGCGTCTCCGGCTGGAACGCCGCGCAGATCGCCATCGGCATGGGCTTCCACGTCACCCTGCTCGACAAGGACATCAACAAGCTCCGGGAGGCCGACAGGATCTTCGGCACGAAGATCCAGACCGTGGTCTCCAACGCCTTCGAGCTGGAGAAGGCCTGCCTGGAGGCCGACCTCGTCATCGGCGCCGTCCTCATCCCGGGCGCCAAGGCGCCGAAGCTGGTCACCAACGAGCTGGTCTCCCGGATGAAGCCCGGAAGTGTCCTTGTCGACATCGCGATCGACCAGGGCGGCTGCTTCGAGGACTCCCGGCCGACCACGCACGCCGAGCCGACCTTCCAGGTCCACGAGTCGGTCTTCTACTGCGTCGCCAACATGCCCGGCGCGGTGCCCAACACCTCCACCTACGCGCTGACCAACGCCACGCTGCCGTACATCGTCGAACTCGCCAACCACGGGTGGGTCCAGGCGCTGCGCCGCGACCCGGCGCTGGCCAAGGGCCTCAACACCCATGACGGCAAGGTCGTGTACCGCGAGGTCGCCGAGGCGCACGGACTGGAGCACGTGGCGCTCGACACCCTGCTCGGCTGAGCCGCCGGCGGCGTGAGCCGTCAAGTCGCCAAGCGGTGAAGGCGATACGTCAACGGGCGTCGTCAATGCCGTGCACCTGACCGGACCTTGTCCCACAAGGTCCGGTCAGGTGTGTGTATGGTCACTTTGCGATTCTAGGTCAACTAGTCTCGAACATAACCCTTCACCCCATTCGCGCACCGGTGAAACCTGCCGTGCGACGGCCGTACGCCCTTGACAGCGGGATGTTTCATTGCCGACACATCGGGCCGGGTCCGGCGGATTGTGTTGCTGCGAACCGCCGACACGCCATAGAGTCGCCAACCGTCGGCATGGTGCCACGCTGACCTGTCTAGAAGTTTCCTGGTCACCAAGGAGGTAAGACGACTTGTGAATGAGTCGACATTTACTCCCGGGGGTGGTCAACCAGGAATGCCCGCACGGGGCCAGGCCCCCGGGCGGCACGAGGCTGTCGGCTCCGTCGCGGTGCGCACCTTCGCAGCCCACCAGAGTCCGCAGGCGACTCGGACACACCAGAGCATGGATGGCCAACACGTGAACGCCATGGCCGGCGACGGAAGTGGCGCGTCCCACAACCACTTCGCCGACTACGACGAACTGCCCGACGGGCACTTCTACGACCCCGACGCGGAGTACGAGCCCGATCCCGAGTACGCGGCCACGCTCGCGCCCGACGCGGCCCGCCAGCGCCGCGAGCGCATCGGCCCGACCGGACGCCCGCTGCCGTACTTCCCGATCCCGGGCCCGCTGACCGACCACGGCCCCGCCAAGATCATCGCGATGTGCAACCAGAAGGGCGGCGTCGGCAAGACGACGTCGGCCATCAACCTGGGCGCCGCGCTCGCGGAGTACGGGCGCCGGGTGCTGCTCGTCGACTTCGACCCGCAGGGCGCGCTGTCGGTCGGCCTCGGCGTCAACCCGATGGAACTCGACCTCACCGTCTACAACCTGCTCATGGAGCGGGGCATGTCCGCCGACGAGGTGCTGCTGAAGACGGCGGTCCCCAACATGGACCTGCTGCCCAGCAACATCGACCTGTCGGCCGCCGAGGTCCAGCTGGTCTCCGAGGTCGCCCGCGAGTCCTCGCTCGCGCGCGCCCTGAAGCCGCTGCTGCCCGACTACGACTACATCGTCATCGACTGCCAGCCCTCGCTCGGCCTGCTCACCGTCAACGCGCTGACGGCCGCGCACAAGGTGATCGTGCCGCTGGAGTGCGAGTTCTTCGCGCTGCGCGGTGTGGCGCTGCTGACGGAGACCATCGAGAAGGTCCAGGAGCGGCTCAACCCGGAGCTGGAGCTCGACGGGATCCTCGCCACGATGTACGACTCGCGCACGGTGCACAGCCGAGAGGTGCTCGCGCGGGTCGTCGAGGCGTTCGACGACCACGTCTACCACACGGTCATCGGGCGCACGGTCCGCTTCCCGGAGACCACGGTCGCCGGCGAGCCGATCACCACGTACGCCTCCAACTCCGTCGGTGCCGCCGCCTACCGCCAGCTCGCCAGGGAGGTGCTCGCCCGGTGTCACGCCGAGTGAGTCTGCCGGGGGCCGACGAACTCTTCCGCACCACGGGGGGAATGGCGCTGCAGCCGTCCACGCCCCGGCGCCAGGCCAACGGCGACGCCCGGGTGCCCGCTCCCGCGGGCGAGGGCGACGCGGCGGCGGCGCTGGAGGACGCGCCGCAGTCGGTGCCCGCGCAGGGCGGCGACGGCGAGGGCGCCGAGCACGTCGCGGCGCACGCGGAGCCGGTGGACGCCGGGGAGTCCCGCAGCCGGGGCGCGGAGCGCGCCGCCGCGCGGCGCACGGGCGCGCAGGAAGGTTCTGCCGCGCCGCCCGCCGGCGCGGCGCCGCGCAAGCGCGGGCGGGCGGCCACGCGGCGGCCCAGCGGCCGGGAGCGGCACGACGAGAAGATCACCGTGTACGTGTCCGCCGAGGAACTCATGGACCTGGAGCACGCCCGTCTCGTGCTCCGCGGGGAGCACGGGCTGGCCGTCGACCGCGGGCGGATCGTCCGCGAGGCGGTCGCGGTGGTGCTCGCCGACCTGGAGACCCGTGGGGACGCCAGCATCCTCGTACGGCGGCTGCGCGGGCGGTAGCGGTAGCCTGCGGGGGCCATGACCTCGCACGACGCTCCCGCCCCCGGCCCGCCCGCCGGCCGCCGGCGCACGCTGGGCCGGGGGCCGGGAACGGCACCGGCGGCCCCGCCCGTACCACCGGTCGAGCCGGTCCCGCCGGTCGAGCCGGTCCCGCCGGTCGAGCCGGTCCCGGAACCGCAGGCTCCGGTGGCACCGGCGCCCGGCGCCGTACCGGAGCGGGAGCCGATCGCCGCCGCGGGGCCCGAGCCGGCGGCCGTCCTCCCGGCGGACGGGACCGGACCGGCGTCCGCGGCGACGCCGGCCGGCCCGGAAGCCGCCGGGACCGGCGGACCGCCCGCCGGCCCGAAGACGGCCGGGCCCGGCGAACCGTCCGCCGGGCAGCCCGCGCCGTCCTCCGAGGAACCCGGCGACGGGGTCTTCACGGTCCGGCTCTCGAACTTCGAGGGGCCCTTCGACCTGCTCCTCCAGCTGATCTCCAAGCACAAGCTGGACGTCACCGAGGTCGCCCTGTCCGAGGTGACCGACGAGTTCATGGCGCACATCAAGGCGATGGGGCCGGACTGGGACCTCGACGCCACGACCGAGTTCCTGGTGGTGGCGGCCACCCTGCTCGACCTGAAGGCGGCGCGGCTGCTGCCCGCCGCCGAGGTGGAGGACGAGGCCGACCTCGCGCTGCTGGAGGCCAGGGACCTGCTGTTCGCGCGGCTGCTGCAGTACCGCGCGTACAAGCAGATCGCCGCGATCTTCGGCGAGCGGCTCGACGCGGAGGCCCGCCGCCATCCGCGGACCGTCGGCCTGGAACCGCACCACGCCGAGCTGCTGCCCGAGGTCGTGATCACCGTGGGCGCGCAGGGCCTGGCCCGGCTCGCCGGCAGGGCGATGCGGCCCCGGCCCGAGCCGCGGGTGTACGTCGACCACATCCACGCCCCGCTGGTCAGCGTGCGGGAGCAGGCCGGGATCGTGGTCGCCCGGCTGCGGGAGCTGGGCGAGACCGACTTCCGGACGCTCGTCGAGGACACCGACGACACGCTCACCGTCGTCGCCCGCTTCCTCGCCCTGCTGGAGCTGTACCGGGAGAAGGCCGTGGCCCTGGAGCAGCGGACCGCCCTGGGCGAGCTGACCGTGCGCTGGACCGGCGGGGACGGCGCGCCGGCGGTCACCGACGAGTTCGACCGGCCGCCCGAAAGACTTAAGGAGACCCAGGAGAGCGAGGAGGACACGGCGTGAGCGAGGAGAGCGGCGAGCGGCCGGCGGGTCTGCGGCCCGTCGCCGAACTCGATCTCAAACCCGCCCTGGAGGCGATCCTCATGGTCGTGGACGAGCCCGCGACCGAGGAGCACCTCGCGGGCATACTGCAGCGGCCCCGGCGGCAGGTCGCGGACGCCCTGCGCGCGCTGGCCGACGAGTACACCGTCCAGGGACGCGGCTTCGAGCTCCGCCCGGTGGCGGGCGGCTGGCGCTTCTACACCCGCCCCGAGTACGCGGCGGCCGTCGAGAGCCTGGTCCTGGACGGCCGGCAGGCCCGGCTCACCCAGGCCGCGCTGGAGACCCTCGCCGTCGTCGCCTACCGCCAGCCGGTGAGCCGCAGCCGCGTCTCGGCCGTGCGCGGAGTCAACTGCGACGGCGTGATGCGCACCCTCCTGCAGCGCGGTCTGGTCGAGGAGGCGGGCACGGAACCCGAAACAGGTGCGATCCTGTACAGGACGACGAACTACTTCCTGGAGCGGATGGGCCTGCGCGGCCTGGACGAGCTCCCGGAGCTCGCGCCCTTCCTCCCGGAGGCGGAGGCGATAGAGGCCGAGACCCAGGAGGGGGTGCCGTCGTTCGACCCGGACGCGCCGGACGCGGACGACGACCACACGACGAACACGACGACGACGGAACTTTGATGCGAAGCAGCGGCAGCGGCAAGAGCGGCGGGCGGGGTAACTACCGCGGCGCCGGCAACAACAGGGACCAGAAGCAGGGGCAGGGCCGCCCCCGCAAGCCCCGCCCCGAGGAGCGCCGCTACGACGTCGGCCCCGGGGCGACGAAGGACGGCCCCAGGTCCGGGCGCGGCGGCACGGCCCGGGGCGGTGCCAAGGGCGGACCCGCGCAGGGCCCGCAGAAGGGCGGACGGGGGCGTACGGCCCCGGCGCGCCCGCGCGAGTACGAGGTGCAGCTCGAGGAGCGCAACCGGGCGCGCTACGCCGACAAGAAGGACGTCAGGCTGCCCAAGACCTTCCCGGGCGCCGAGCAGGAGGGCGAGCGGCTGCAGAAGGTGCTCGCGCGCGCGGGCTACGGCTCCCGGCGGGCCTGCGAGGAGCTGATCGAGCAGGCCCGGGTCGAGGTCAACGGCGAGATCGTCACCGAGCAGGGCCGGCGCGTCGACCCGGAGAAGGACGAGATCAGGGTCGACGGACTGACCGTCGCGACCCAGTCGTACCAGTTCTTCGCGCTCAACAAGCCCGCCGGCGTCGTGTCGACGATGGAGGACCCCGAGGGCCGGCAGTGCCTCGGGGACTACGTCACCAACCGCGAGACCCGGCTCTTCCACGTGGGGCGCCTGGACACCGAGACCGAGGGCGTCATCCTGCTCACCAACCACGGCGAGCTGGCGCACCGGCTGACCCACCCCAGGTACGGCGTGCGCAAGACCTACCTCGCGCACATCGTCGGCCCCATCCCGCGCGACCTCGGCAAGCGCCTGAAGGACGGCATCCAGCTGGAGGACGGCTACGCGCGCGCGGACCACTTCCGGGTCGTCGAGCAGACCGGCAAGAACTACCTCGTCGAGGTCACCCTGCACGAGGGCCGCAAGCACATCGTGCGCCGCATGCTGGCGGAGGCCGGCTTCCCCGTCGACAAGCTGGTGCGCACCGCCTTCGGCCCGATCACCCTGGGCGACCAGAAGTCGGGCTGGCTGCGCCGGCTGTCGAACACCGAGGTCGGCATGCTGATGAAGGAAGTCGACCTCTAGCGGCGCCGGTCACGGGCGCTGCCGGCGGCCGCGGAGCCGGTCGTCGCACGAACCCCCGGCGCGGCGCGGCCCCGGACGGGCCGCACCGCACCCGGGGCCCCGGCGTCCCGCCGCGGCGCTCGGCCGCCGCCCGCCGTCGGCGGGCGCGGCCGAACCGCGCCCGCTCCGGCCGTCCCGTCGGCCGGAGCGTCCCCTCGGCGCCGGGGAGCGGAGCGCGCCCCGGCGCTCCCGCGATGAAGCGGAAGCAACCGCGGTGAAACGGGGGCAACCGGGGGGAACGCCGTGTCGCACGCGCCGTCTCAACCGGCGGGCGCCCCGCACCGGCCCGGACCGGGCTGACTAGGCTGGACGGACCGAGGAGCCGATACGCAGGGCAGAGGAGCATCACCGTGGCGGTACGAGCGGTCCGGGGCGCCGTCCAGCTGGAACGGGACGAGGCCGGCCACATGGACGAGCAGGTCGGAGCCCTGCTCACCGCCATCCTGGAGCGCAACGGGCTGACCCCGGACGACCTGATCAGCATCTGGTTCACGGCCACGCCCGACCTGCACAGCGACTTCCCGGCGGCCGCCGCCCGCAAGCTCGGCATCGTGGACGTCCCGCTGATCTGCGCCCAGGAACTCGACATCGAGGGCGCCATGCCGCGCGTCGTCCGCGTCCTCGCGCACATCGAGTCCGACCGGCCCCGCGCCGAGATCGCGCACGTCTACCTCGGCGCCGCGGCGGCCCTGCGCAAGGACATCGCCCAGTGAGGACCGCACTCGTCATCGGCACCGGGCTGATCGGCACCTCCGCCGCCCTCGCCCTCACCCGGCGCGGCGTCGTCGTCCACCTCGCCGACCACGACCCGGAGCAGGCCCGTACGGCCGCCGCGCTCGGCGCCGGCACCGACGAGGCCCCGGACGGACCCGTCGACCTGGCGATCGTCGCCGCCCCGCCCGCGCACGTGGCCGACGTGCTCGCCGACGCCATGCGCCGCGGCGCGGCCCGCGGCTACGCCGACGTGGCCAGCGTCAAGGGCGGCCCGCGCCGCGAGCTCCGGGAACGCGGCCTGGACCTGTCGTCGTACATCGGCACGCACCCCATGTCGGGCCGTGAGAAGTCCGGCCCGCTGGCGGCCACCGCCGACCTCTTCGAGGGCCGCCCCTGGGTGCTGACCCCCACCCGGGACACGGACACCGAGGTGCTGAACCTCGCCCTGGAGCTGGTCTCGCACTGCCGGGCCGTGCCGGTCGTCATGGACGCCGACGCCCACGACCGGGCCGTCGCCCTCGTCTCCCACATGCCCCACCTGGTCTCCAGCCTGGTCGCCGCCCGTCTGGAGCACGCCGAGGAGGCCGCCGTGCGGCTGTGCGGGCAGGGCATCCGCGACGTGACCCGGATCGCCGCCTCCGACCCCCGGATGTGGATCGACATCCTCTCCGCCAACCCGGGGCCGGTCGCCGACCTGCTCACCGACGTCGCCGCCGACCTGGAGGAGACCGTCCGGGCGCTGCGGGCCCTGCAGTCCCGCGACGAGGACAAGCGGCGGGAGGGCGCCGCCGGCATCGAGGGCGTGCTGCGCCGCGGCAACGCCGGCCAGGTCCGCGTCCCCGGCAAGCACGGCTCCGCTCCACGCCGGTACGAGACGGTCGTGGTCCTCATCGACGACCAGCCCGGGCAGCTGGCGCGGATCTTCGCGGACGCGGGCCGGGCCGGCGTCAACATCGAGGACGTGCGCATCGAGCACGCCACCGGGCAGCAGGCCGGCCTGGTGCAGCTGATGGTGGAGCCGAAGGAGGCGCCCGTGCTGACGGCGGCGCTGCGGGAGCGGGGCTGGGCGATCCGGCAGTAGGGACCGGCCCCGGGTACGGCCGATCGGGGGACGCACACCCAGTAACCTTGTCCGGGGCAGTCGCGCCCCGTCCCCCGCCCCAGGTCCAGGAAGGTCCCCACTGTGGAAAGCGCCGCGCCAGTGATTGTCGCCATCGACGGCCCCTCCGGCACGGGCAAGTCCAGCACGTCGAAGGCCGTGGCCGCACAGCTCGGCCTGCGCTACCTGGACACCGGCGCCCAGTACCGGGCGATCACCTGGTGGATGGTGACCAACGGCATCGACACCGACGACCCGCAGGCGATCGCCGCCGCGGCCGGCAAGCCCGAGATCGTCTCCGGCACGGACCCGGCCGACCCCACCATCACCGTCGACGGCGTGGACGTCTCCGGCCCGATCCGCACCCAGGAGGTCACCGCCAAGGTCAGCGCGGTCAGCGCCGTCCCCGAGGTGCGCGCCCGGATCACCGAGCTGCAGCGCTCGATCGCCGCCGCCGCGGAGCACGGCATCGTCGTCGAGGGCCGCGACATCGGCACGACCGTCCTGCCCGACGCCGACCTGAAGATCTTCCTCACCGCCTCCGCCGAGGCCCGCGCCGCCCGTCGCAGCGGCGAGCTGAAGGGCGCCGACGTCGACGCCACCCGCGAGGCCCTGATCAAGCGGGACGCGGCGGACTCCAGCCGCAGGACGTCGCCGCTCGCCAAGGCGGACGACGCGGTCGAGGTGGACACCACCGACCTCACGCTGGCGCAGGTCGTCGAGTGCGTCGTCACCCTCGTCGAGGAGAAGCGGGCCGGAAAGTGAGCCTGCCGTCCGAAAGGGGCGCCGAGGTCGGACGGCGCATCGGCGTCGGCCTGATGTACGGGCTGTGGAAGCCGCGCGTGCTCGGCGCCTGGCGGGTGCCCGCGACCGGCCCGGCGATCCTCGCCGTGAACCACTCCCACAACATCGACGGTCCGATGGTGATGGGTGTGGCGCCCCGGCCGGTGCACTTCCTGATCAAGAAGGAGGCCTTCGTCGGGCCTCTCGACCCCTTCCTGACCGGGATCGGCCAGCTGAAGGTGGACCGGCACTCCACCGACCGCACGGCGATCACACGGGCGCTCGGCGTCCTCGCGGCGGGCGGCGTGCTCGGCATCTTCCCGGAGGGCACCCGCGGCGAGGGCGACTTCGCCGCGCTGCGCGCCGGGCTCGCCTACTTCGCCGTCCGCAGCGGCGCCCCGGTGGTGCCGGTGGCGGTGCTGGGAAGTTCCGACCGGCGCGGACGGTTGATACGGGGGCTGCCCCCGCTGCGCCACCGCGTCGATGTCGTCTTCGGCGACCCGTTCGAGGCCGGCGACGGCAGCGGGCGGCGCACGCGCGGGGCGCTGGACGAGGCGACCGAACGCATCCGGAAGCAACTGACCGCGCACCTGGAAAACGCCAGGCGCCTGACCGGGCGCTAGGCGACACTGAGTAGTGGATCACCCCTTTTGTGCCGGGCGGTCCACCGATCACCACGATGAACGAGGTACGGACTTCATGAACGACCAGATCCACTCCGAGGGCTCGGGCGGGGAGCACGACCACGGAGCGCTTGGCGACGCCGAGTACGCGGAGTTCATGGAGCTCGCCGCGGAAGAGGGCTTCGACCTGGAGGACGTCGAGGGCGCGATCGAGGCGGCCGGGCACGGCCCGCTGCCCGTGCTCGCCGTCGTCGGCCGGCCCAACGTCGGCAAGTCGACCCTGGTGAACCGGATCATCGGCCGCCGCGAGGCGGTCGTCGAGGACCGGCCGGGCGTCACCCGCGACCGCGTCACCTACGAGGCCGAGTGGGCGGGCCGCCGCTTCAAGGTCGTCGACACCGGCGGCTGGGAGCAGGACGTCCTCGGCATCGACGCCTCCGTGGCCGCGCAGGCCGAGTACGCCATCGAGGCCGCCGACGCGGTCGTCTTCGTCGTCGACGCCAAGGTCGGCGCGACCGACACCGACGAGGCGGTCGTACGGCTGCTGCGCAAGGCCGGCAAGCCGGTCGTGCTGTGCGCCAACAAGGTGGACGGCCCCAGCGGCGAGGCCGACGCGGCGTACCTGTGGTCGCTGGGCCTGGGGGAGCCGTACCCGGTCTCGGCGCTGCACGGCCGCGGCACCGGCGACATGCTGGACAAGGTCCTGGAGGTGCTGCCGGACGCCCCGGAGCAGACCTTCGGCACCGCCGTCGGCGGCCCGCGCCGGGTCGCGCTGATCGGCCGCCCGAACGTCGGCAAGTCCTCGCTGCTGAACAAGGTGGCCGGCGAGGAGCGCGTCGTCGTCAACGAGCTGGCCGGCACCACCCGCGACCCGGTCGACGAGCTGATCGAACTCGGCGGCAGGACCTGGAAGTTCGTCGACACGGCGGGCATCCGCAAGCGCGTCCACCTCCAGCAGGGCGCCGACTACTACGCCTCGCTGCGCACCGCCGCCGCCGTCGAGAAGGCCGAGGTCGCCGTCGTCCTCATCGACGCCTCCGAGTCCATCTCGGTGCAGGACCAGCGCATCGTCACCATGGCCGTGGAGGCGGGCCGCGCGCTCGTCCTGGCGTTCAACAAGTGGGACACCCTCGACGAGGAGCGCCGCTACTACCTGGAGCGGGAGATCGAGACCGAGCTCGGCCAGGTGGCGTGGGCGCCGCGGGTGAACGTCTCCGCGCGCACCGGGCGGCACATGGAGAAGCTGGTCCCGGCGATCGAGACGGCTCTCGCAGGCTGGGAGACCCGGGTCCCGACGGGCCGGCTCAACGCCTTCCTGGGGGAGCTGGTCGCCGCCCACCCGCACCCGATCCGGGGCGGCAAGCAGCCGCGCATCCTGTTCGGCACCCAGGCGGGCACCAAGCCGCCGCGGTTCGTCCTGTTCGCCACGGGCTTCATCGAGGCCGGCTACCGCCGCTTCATCGAGCGTCGGCTGCGCGAGGAGTTCGGCTTCGAGGGGACGCCGATCCACCTCTCGGTGCGGGTGCGCGAGAAGCGCGGCGCGAGGAAGAAGTGACGTGACGGAGAAGTGACGCGAAGGGCGGCCCCGGCGGGGCCGCCCTTCGCCGTTCCCGCCCGCCCGCTCAGACGCCTCGGCGGGGGGCCGGGGGGAGCGCGGCCGGCACGCGGTGCGTCCCGGTGCCGTACGGGCCGACGTAGCCGACGCGCTGCCACTGCGTCCTGCGGGCGATGTTCCCGAAGGCGGTGAACTCCAGGTCCTCCTCGCCGCTGCGGTCACCCGGCAGCGAGCGGAAGGACATGACGTACTCGGCGTAGAGGGCGTCGTAGATCGGCGTGGCCGAAGGGCCGTCCTGAGGGGCGTGGGCCGCCCGGGCGGACGGGACCGACGGGTAGGACGGGCGGCGGGGGACGTCGTAGGTGTGCACGTATGTCCAAACGACCCGGCAGCCGAAGGGATGCGGCCGCGCGGTGCCGCCGAAGGGGTGCGGGGCCGCGGCGTGGCGCGGGCACGGCCGGCCGCGCCCGGCCCGCGGCCGCCGAACGAGGCGTGGTCCCCCGGGCCGCACGCGGTGTCAGGCCCCGGCGAGAGGCAGCGCGGCGGCGACCAACCGCCCGTCGGCCGCCGCCTTGTCCAGCGCCTCGCGCAGCAGGTCCTCGCGGGGCTGCCGCCCGATCGATCCCACCGGCGCGGCGAACATCAGCACCTGCTGATGCTTGCCGGCCGCGGCGCGCCAGCCCTCGGTGACCTGGAGCGGCTGGTGCGCCTGCCACCAGGCCACCGGCTGCCCGCCGCCCGCCGTCGGCTGCAGCACGGCGTGCAGCCGCCCCAGGGCGAGCAGCACCGACCAGCCGTGCAGCACCGGCGGTACGGCGGACAGCTCGGTCACCGGCGTGAATCCCTGCTCGACGAGCAGCGGCAGGAAGTCGTCGCCGCCGCCCGTCGCGCCGGGCCGTGCGATGGGCGCGGTCGGCTCCACGACCAGGGCCGGGTGCAGCTCCCCGGCGATCAGGACCAGTCCGCTGGTCACCCCGAGCACGGCCTGCTCGGAGGCGGCCTGTCCGGCTTCCGGGTCCGCGGTGCCGCCGCTGATGGACCGCACGGCACCCCGGAGCTGCTCCTCGGTGACCTGGACGACCTGCGAGGGCAGGCAGTCGGCGTGGGCGAAGGCGAGGACGGCGGTCTCCTCGCCGATGAACAGCACGGTGCTGGTGCGCTCCTGCTCCGAATCGCCCGGGGTGCGGCAGGAGGTGCAGTCGTAACTGCCCGGGGCGGTCTCTCCGGCGAGCAGGCGGTCGGCTTCTTCGTCGCCGATCTCGGCGCGTACCTCGTCGCTGACGTCGAGCATGCGCGGCACGGGTGGCTCCCTCGGGATGCGGTACGTGACGGGGCCGGGTGGCTCCCGGCCCGTGGTCCGGGCGGGTCCCCGGCTCATGAAGAAGACAACGGGCGATCCGTGGCGGGAGTCACGCCCGGCAGCGAACGGAATCGAACCATCCGGCGCGCGGAGCGACGGGCCCGGCGGAACCGGGCACTCACCGTCAACTCCTGGATGGAGGAAGGATGTTGCCGGGACGAAGTGGGGCACGGATCGACGCGGCGGCCGGTCGACAAATCCTGACATCGGCGAATGAAGGAAGTGGCCGGAAAGGGTTGTTGCTCTCGGTAATGATCAACTGGCCTCGAAAGGCGGGGAATCGGCTGATCCGCACCGGGCCGACACCCCGCGTTCCTCGGCCGTGTGCGGCGAGCGCCGCTCGGGCGCGTCCGCCGGCCCCGCGCGTGCGCGGGCGTGCGGAGGGCCTCACCGGCCCCGTGGCCGCCGTGCGGCCGGCGCCGCGTGCGGGCGGGGCCGGGACCGGGCGAGCCCGCGCTGCCCGCTGCCGGACCGGGGCCGGCGCGGCGCGCGGGAAGCAGCCGCGGCCGGGGCGGGCGGCGCGCGGCAGTCCGGCGCTCCGGCGGCGGGGCCGGGTTCCCGCGGACGGTGCGGGAGCCGGCCGCCCGCCGTTCCGGCCCCGGCGGACCCGGGGCGGACCCGCGGACTTCCACCCCAAAGGCGGAAGGCGGGCCGGGAGCGTACGGAGATCCTGTGCCGGAATCGTGCGCTTCCTGTGCGATCCGGGCTGTCGCGGCTCCCGCGCCGGGCCGGAATGCAATGGAGTGCCGGAGCGCTTCCGTCGATGCTTTCCGGCGGCTATTCGAGGCGCTGCCGGGACACGCGGGAATTTCCCCCGAATGGCTGGGGAAGGTTCCTGGAACGGGCCATCCGGGTGAACGGTCCGGGCGCAAACCCCCGTCGTGATCCTGTGACAGAAGTGTGACCCCGGAGGGAGACATGACAAGGGTTCGGATGCCGGACTTCCGCGCTCACCGGTCAGCGCATAGCGTGGCCGCATGGCACCGATTCCGACACCCCCGGACGAACCGCAGGACAGCCCGGAGGCCTACGTGGGCCTCGAATCCGGCGCCGCCGAACGGCTCGCGCGGGAACGCGGATGGCCGACGGTGCGCTCCCTGCCGCCGGGCGCGGTCATCACCATGGAGTACCGCGTGGGCCGGCTGAACTTCGAGGTGAGGGACGGCCGGGTGGCGCGGGCCTGGAAGGGCTGAGGCACGGCGACGGCCCCGGCTCCCGAGGGGGAGCCGGGGCCGTCGGACGCCGGGGTGTGCGTACCGGTCCCGCGCCGCCGGCGGCGTCAGCCGCCGGACAGGGGACGGGCCGTCGGGGACGTGCCGCGCGGCGAGCGCTCCGGCTGGGCCGGGCGGCGGCTGCCGGCCGGGGTGACCGGCGTGCGCTCCGCGCGGGTGGAGTGCGGGCCCGGGGCCAGGTAGGCGGGCGGCCGGGAACGGGCCGCGGAGACCGGCTCGCGGGCCGTGGCGTCGTCCCGGTCGGCGGGGCAGGACTTGACGAGCACCACGGGCGCGGCGGCCGGGGCGGCCGGCCGCGCCGTACGGCCGCGGCGGGTGAGCAGGCGGTCGCGCAGGGCCAGGATCCAGGTCTCGGCGCGGGCGATCAGCGGCTCGCACCACGGCAGCGCCAGCAGGATCAGCAGGCCCGCGGCCCAGCCGAGCAGCACGTCGCTCAGCCAGTGCGTACCGAGGTAGACGGTGGACATCCCGACGCCGAGCGAGGTCACCGCGGACAGGGCGGACAGCCAGCGCCGCGCTCTGGGCGTCGAGGCCAGATAGGCCAGGATCCCCCAGGTCACGACGGCGTTGGCGGTGTGGCCGCTGGGGAATATATCCCCGCCGAGCCACATCTCGTTCGAGCCGATCTCGGTCGCGTAGTGCGGGCCGAGGCGGCCCATGCCGTACTTGGCGGCGCCGACCGTGACGTTGAGCAGCAGCAGCGCGGCGCCCAGCGCGAGCAGCGGGCGCAGCGTGTGCTGCCGCCAGGAGCGCCAGCCCAGCCAGGCCGCGACCATCACGGCGGTGGGGCCGCGCTGGCCCAGCACCACGTAGTAGTCGACGAACGCGTGGATCTCCGACCACTGCTGGTACGGCCGGAAGAACATGACCTGCCAGTCGAGCCGGACCAGCCAGGAGGTGATCACCACGGCCCACACGATCGCGAGATAGAAGGCGAGGGTCGAGGCGAACAGCACGACCCGGTGCCGGCTCATCCGCGGCACGTCGATGTGGGCCGGCCGTTCCGGCTCGCGGTCCAGCCTCGCGAACACCCGGTCCAGACGGGTGAGCTTCCGTTCGGTACGCACCCAATCGACGTTACAGCGAGTGAGTGCCGAACTCCGTCGAATCAACGGCTTTGTGATGACGATGTGATGTGGGATTCCTCTCAGCGGGCGGGTTATTTCCAGGCATTCTGCAAAGCGCCCGCGCTGTGGCCTTCAATTCCTTTGATCATTCCAGGGAGCCTGTTTTATTGTGCTTATGGATTCGTTCACCGAATGCTGGTGCGGAATTATCCGGCCGCTCATCGGCCGTCCGTGTCCGGTCAGGGCGGACCGGTGCCGTTCAGCCAGAACGCCCCGTAGCCGGCCGACACCAGTGCGACCGCCCCGAGCAGCAGCGCCGACCTGGCGGTCCGCAGCCGGGACAGGGCCACGGCCAGGGGCAGCAGCAGGGGGAAGGCGGGCAGCAGCAGGCGGGGTTTCGAGCCGAAGTAGCTCGACGCGCACAGGGCGAGGGCGGTGACGGCCCCCGCGTACACCAGCAGCGGCAGCGGCTGGCGCTGCCGTACGCAGACGGCGTACAGCCACAGGAGCAGGCCGACCCCGGCGATCAGCCCGACGCCCGCCAGGGCCGACGGGAACGACGTGAACTTCCCGGCGACGAAGCGCGCGAAGGCGTAACCGCCGTCGAAGCCGTTGCGCCAGCCGGCCTGCACGTCGAGATAGCCGAGCGGGCCCCTGCCGGTGCGGTGACCGACCCACAGGACGTAACCGGCGACGCCGAGGGGGGCGAGCAGCAGGCCGAGCGCGATCCGCGTGCCGGGGGCGCGTAGACGGGCGCGCGGGGTGTCCCGCGCGCTGTCCGGTGCCGGGACGCGCCGGCCGCGGTGGCTGTCGGCCGCGCGCGGGGCGCGTTCCGTGCGGCGGGCGCCGCCGGCCGGCGCGGTGCCCCGGTTCCGCACGAACGAGGCGACGCCCCCGGCCCGCCCCAGTGCCGCGACGCCGGCCGTCCACACCGCCGCCACCACCGCGAGCCCCACCGGCCGGGTCAGCCCGGCGAGCAGGGCCAGGGCACCCGCCGTCACCCAGCGGCCGGTCAGCACCGCGTACAGCGTCCAGGCGGCCGCCGCGGTGAACAGCGACTCGCTGTACGCCATCGACTGCACGATCCCGACCGGCAGCACCGCCCACAGCAGCACGGCGCAGGCCCCCGCCCGGCTGCCGTACAGACGCTCCGCCACCGCGAAGATCCCGCACGCCGCGGCGAGCGAGGCGAGCACGCCGACGGCGAAGCCCGCGTCGGCGTACGACAGCGGGGTCACCGCCGCGCCGAGCCGCTCCAGCCAGGGCAGCAGGGGGAAGAACGCGAGGTCGGAATGCACGTCCCCGCCGGGCAGGCGCACCTCGTAGCCGTAGCCCCGTTCGGCGACCCTGGCGTACCAGAGCGCGTCCCAGCGGGCGGTCAGCAGCGTGTACGCGCTCTTGCCGCGCGCGGCGCTCCACAGGGCCAGGACGATCAGGCCCAGGGCGCGTACGGCCGCGTAGCCCAGGAGCGCCGGGGCGGCCCGGCGCGGAAGTCCCGGCGTGCGCGTTCCAGGATCGGTCATCCGCCGATTATCCGGAGGCCCCGGAACCGGGCGGCCCACCGGCCCCGGGCAGGGGGAGTGGCACACGCCACACGGCTTCCACGGATCCATGAGAGGTCCGCCACGTGGCCCCCGCACGGACTCGCGTACTCTGCGTGTCACTCGCCGTTCGTTGCGCGGGCCGGGGACCGCCGCTCCTTCCCGGCCGAGTCGCGGGGACCCCCCGCCCCGCGAGCCCGCCGAGCGCGAGGGAACTTCTGGGAGGTACGTACATGTCCGGGACGACCACGGCTGCCGTCGGGCCGCGCCGCCGGACGGCCGGGGCCGGCGCCAACCGCTGGCTGGTGCTCGTCGTCCTCTGCGTCAGCCTGCTGCTCGTCGCCGTCGACGCCACCGTGCTGCACGTGGCGGTCCCCGCCGTCACCGAGGACCTCAGGCCCGGCGCGATGGAACTGCTCTGGATCGTCGACGCCTACCCGCTGGTCTGCGCCTCGCTGCTGATCCTGTTCGGCACGCTCGGCGACCGGGTGGGCCGCAGACGGGTGCTGCTCCTCGGCTACGGCCTCTTCGGCGTCGCCTCCGGTCTGGCGGCCTTCGCGGACGGCCCCCGCATGCTGATCGCGGCGCGGGCGCTGCTCGGCGTCGGCGGAGCGATGATCATGCCCGCGACGCTGTCGATCCTGCGGCAGGTCTTCCCCGACCGGCGGGAACGGGCGGTCGCGATCGGCGTCTGGAGCGCGGTGGCCGCCGTCGGCGCGGCGGTCGGCCCGCTGCTCGGCGGCTTCCTGCTGGAGCACTTCTGGTGGGGGTCGGTCTTCCTGGTCAACATTCCGCTGATGCTGGTCAGCCTGCCGGTGGGACGGCTGCTGCTGCCCGAGTCGCGGGGGAGCGGGGACGGCCCCTGGGACGTGGCCGGCGCGCTGATGGCGGCGGCCGGGCTGTTCGGCGTGGTGCTCGGCGTGAAGCGGCTCGGCGGCGGCGGGCCGGCCGCCGGCCCGGCGACCGTGCTGCCGCTGCTGGCGGGCGCCGCCCTGCTGGTGCTGTTCGTCCGCCGGCAGCGACGCCGCCGGCATCCGCTGGTGGACCTCGGGATGTTCGCCCGGCCCGCGTTCAGCACCTCCGTCGGCTGCATCGTGCTGGCGATGCTCGCGCTGGTCGGCCTGGAGCTGATCGCGGCGCAGTACCTGCAGCTCGTGCTGGGGCTGTCCCCGCTGGAGACCGGGCTGCGGCTGCTGCCGCTGACGCTCGCGGCGATGGCGGCGGGCCTCGCCGGGGCGCGGATGCTGCGGCGGTTCGGCCCCCGGCGGATGGTGTGCTCCGGCTTCTGCCTGACGGCGGCCGCGGTGGTGCTGCTGACGGCGCTGGGCCGGACGGACCACTGCGCGCTGATGCTGTGCGGGTTCGTCCTGCTCGGCTTCGGCCTGGAGACCACGCTCTTCGGGGCGTACGAGTCGATGCTCAGCGAGGCGCCGCAGGAGCGGGCCGGCGGGGCCGCCGCGATCGGGGAGACCTCGTACCAGCTGGGCGCGGGCGTCGGGATCGCCCTGCTGGGCAGCGTGATGAACGCGGCCTACGCCCCCGGCCTCGCGGGCGTGCCGGGCGTGCCGCCGTCCGCGTCGGCCGCCGCGGGGCACTCGCTCGGCGAGGCCCTGGAGGTGGCCGGGCACCTCGGCGGGCCGGCCGGGGCGGCCCTGCGCCGGGCCGCGCGGGACGCCTTCGTGCACGGACTGCATGTGACTCTCCTGGTCAGCGCCGGGCTGCTGCTGCTCGGCGCGGTGATGGCGCTGCGGCTGCCGCGGGTGATGAGCTGCGAGGCGCAGGCCGTGGCGGTGCCCGCGCCGCGGGACGCCGCGGAGTCCCGGGTCTCGGTGTGACCCCGCCGTGCCGGGCCCCGGCGCGCGCTGTGCCCGGTGGGCTGGACGTGCGGGACACTGCGACGTAACGTCCCGCTCGGAGCCGTGACTAGCGTTGCTAGTTTTAGTCCTCGGAGGGTGTCCCATGTCCGCGTCCCCGAAGCCGCCCCCGTTCGACCCCGCCGACCCGCTCGGCCTCGACGACCTGCTGGAGCCGGAGGACCTCGCGATCCGGGACACCGTGCGCGCCTGGGCCGCGGACCGGGTGCTGCCCCATGTCGCCGAGTGGTACGAGAAGGGGGAGCTGCCCGGTGTGCGGGAGCTCGCCCGCGAACTCGGCGCGCTCGGCGCGCTCGGGATGCCGCTGAGCGGATACGGCTGCGCCGGGGCCACCGCCGTCCAGTACGGGCTGGCCTGCCTGGAGCTGGAGGCCGCCGACTCCGGGATCCGGTCCCTGGTCTCCGTGCAGGGCTCGCTCGCCATGTACGCCATCCACCGGTTCGGCAGCGAGGAGCAGAAGCGGACGTGGCTGCCGCGCATGGCCGCCGGCGAGGTGATCGGCTGCTTCGGGCTGACCGAGCCCGACCACGGCTCCGACCCCGCCTCCATGCGGACGTACGCCAAGCGCGACGGCTCCGACTGGGTCCTCGACGGACGCAAGATGTGGATCACCAACGGGTCCGTCGCCGGGGTCGCCGTGGTGTGGGCGCGGACCGACGAGGGGATCCGCGGGTTCGTCGTGCCGGCCGACAGCGCCGGATTCTCCGCGCCGGAGATCAAGCACAAGTGGTCGCTGCGGGCCTCCGTCACCAGCGAGCTGGTGCTCGACGGCGTCCGGCTGCCCGCCGACGCGGTGCTGCCGGGAGCGACCGGGCTGCGCGGGCCGCTCAGCTGTCTCACCCACGCCCGGTACGGGATCGTCTGGGGCGCCATGGGCGCGGCGCGGACCTGCTTCGAGGCCGCCGTCGACTACGCGAGGTCGCGGGAGCAGTTCGGGCGGCCCATCGGGGGTTTCCAGCTGACGCAGGCCAAACTCGCCGACATGGCGGTCGAACTGCACAAGGGGATTCTGCTCGCCCACCACCTGGGGCGGCGTATGGATGCCGGCCGCCTGCGTCCCGAGCAGGTCAGCTTCGGCAAGCTGAACAACGTCCGGGAGGCCATCGACATCTGCCGTACGGCCCGGACCGTCCTCGGTGCCAACGGAATCTCGCTCGAATATCCCGTGATGCGGCACGCGACCAACCTCGAATCGGTGCTCACCTACGAGGGCACCGTCGAAATGCACCAGCTGGTGCTGGGCAAGGCGCTCACCGGAATCGACGCTTTCCGGTAGCGGGCCCGCCGGGGGGGCGGGGCCGGTGAGCGGCCCTGCCTCAGCTCTGGTTGAAGAAGCCGTCCGTCCGGTGCGCGGCCGGTTCCCCGCTGACGATCTCCGTGTCGGCCGGGCTCAGCAGGAACACGCGGGTGGACACGCGCTCGATGGAACCGCGCAGGCCGAAGATCAGCCCGGCCGCGAAGTCGACCACGCGCTTGGCGTCGGCGGGCTCCATGGCCGTGAGGTTCATGATGACCGGGACCCCCTCCCGGAAGAGTTCGCCGATGGCGCGCGCGTCCCGGAAACTGTCCGGGGTGACCGTGCCGATGCGGCGGCCCCTCTCCTCGGCTACGTCCGAGGCCACCTTGACCCGCGGATCGGTGACCCAGGCGTCCCCGGGCTCGGTCCCGTCGGAGTAGTCGTCGTCGTAGTAACGCTCGTCTTCGTTGTCGTCGACGAGGCCAAGCCAGGCACTTGCCTTGCGTACCGATCCCATGGACGCCTCCTCTCACAGCGGTCTTTCGTGCTTTCCGCATCCCTATGGTCATCCATGATGCGGACGGTGCGCCAAGTAGATAGACGCCGCGCGGGGGGTTTGTGACGGTACTGGTGCACGACCAATCCGTCGAGAGTCCGTGTTTCCCAAGGGTCGTTGCACAAACGGCTGCTGACTGTGAGTGAAATACGATTTCTCTCGGCGTACGGGTGACGGGCGGAGCGTACGGGTGAACGGAGCGGCCGGCCCGACCGCCGGACCGGTCGGTTCACGACCGGTCCGCCCGCGTCACGACGGGCCACGCCGGAGTGTCCCGCCGCGTCCTGACGCAGGATCAGAAAGGTGACCTCGGGCCCGGGGAAGGGCCGTGCCCCCGGGAGGAAGGCGCGCCCCGTCCGTCACGTACGGTGAGAGGCGCGGCGTGCGTCGGACCGTCCCCCGGGACCCGCCCCGGCCGGGACACCGGGCCGTGGCGCCGGCGGGGACGGACCGCGCCCGGTGCGGAGGCGCCCGCTGGGCAGCTCGTCGAGGAGCCGCGCGCCCCTGGACACCGTGGGGGACCGGGAAGCCGGTGCGGGTCCGCCGGCCGTCCGGCCCGGCGGACCCGTTCGCGTACGGGGACCGCGGTGTCCCCGCCGGGGCCGCGGCGGCCGGACCGTCGCCGCGGCCCCCGTTGACGGGGCCTCAGTCCTTGACCTCCGGAGGCGAGATCCGCGACTCGTCGATCGCCGAGGCCGTCGTCCCCCACTTCCTGAGGATCCTGTCGTACGTCCCGTCGGCGATGAGTTCGTCCACCGCCGCCCGGAAGGCGGGGGTCAGCTTCGATCCCTTCTCGAAGGCGAAACCGACGTCCAGGCGGTGGAACTCGTTGAGGAACTTCAGGCCCGGCTGGTGGGCGACGGCGTAGCGCAGGCCGTTGATGGTGGACATCACGACATCGCTGCGGCCCTGCTGGAGGGAGGACCAGAGCGCACCGTTCTCGTTGTACGTCTGCACCCGGTACTCCTCCTCGCCGGCGTCCCCGCACACGTGCCGGTTCTCCTCCAGCGTGGCCTCGAAGGTGGTGCCCGCGCCGGTCGCCACGTCCAGGCCGCACAGCTGCTTCAGGTCGGTGACCCCGGACAGCTCGCTGTCCTCGCGGGCGGCGAAGCCCTGGCCGTCGTTGATGTAGGTGACGAAGTCGATGGTCCTGCGCCGTTCGTCGGTCACGCCGAAGTTGCCGGCTCCGACGTCGTACTTGCCGCTGTCCAGGGCCGGCAGGATCGCCTCGAAGGAGGCCGTCTCGGTCTTCAGCCGGATGCCGAGCACCTTGGCCACGGCCTGTACGAAGTCCACGTCCTGGCCGGCCAGGGTCTTGCCGTCGGCCAGGTAGGCGGTGCCGGGCGGGGTGCCGCTGATGCTGGCGGCGACGGTGAGGGCGGTGGTGCCGGGGGGCAGCAGCCGGGCGGCGGCCTCGTCCTCGCGGACGCCGGAGACGACGTCCGCGGTGGGGACGGCGTCGGCCCCGGCCGCCGCGTTCGCCGTGTCGTCCGTGCCCGAGCCGCACGCGGTGAGCAGCAGTGCGGCCGAGGTGATCAGGGCGAAGGGGACGAGGTGGCGGGGGCGGGCGTGCGTGGGCGTACGCATGGGAGGGCGGTCTCCTGGAAGCAGAAAGGAAGGGAGGCGCGAGGGGAGGGGTGCGCGTGTGAAGGCGGAGAAAGGCGACGGGGAGAACGCCGGAGGCCCCCGCCCGGATCAGGGCGTCGGGGCGCGCAGGGGGGTCAGCTCAACAGGAAGAGGACCACACGCGACCGAAGTCGATGTGGGAGCGCGTGACCAGCCACTGCTGCGGATGCATGGGCCAAGTGCAACAGGCATCCGGTTCCGCGTCAACCGAGCCGAGACGTACGGCTCACAGTACGGACAGCCTTGACAGCGGGCGGAAACGCCCCCGTAGTCTCGAAGGGCGGCCCTGCTGAGGGGCTCGGCCGCGCCGGCGCCGTACGGCGCCGTCCCGTGTGAAGGCACCCGCCGTGTCCGACCGACCCGATGTCACGGAGCCTTCACATGCCCTCCGACACCCTCGCCCAGGCCGCCGCACCGGAGACACCGCGGAAGGCGGACTCCCCGCGGATCGTCCCCCGGCGCCGCTACGGCCAGTGGACGGCCGCCGCCGCCGTCCTCGCCCTGCTCGCCCTCGCCGTCACCTCCGTGCTGCGCAACGAGGCGTTCCAGTGGGGTGTCGTCGCCGACTACTTCACCTCGGCCGCCGTGCTGCGCGGCCTGTGGCTCACGCTCTGGCTGACCGCGGTGGTGATGGTGCTGGGCTTCGCCCTGGGCACCCTGCTCGCGGCGGCCCGGCTGTCCGCCAACCCCGTGCTGAGGAGCGTCAGCTGGGGATACGTCTGGCTGTTCCGCTCGATCCCGATCCTGGTGCAGCTGCTGCTGTGGTTCAACATCGGTGCGCTGTACCCGCGCATCCTCGGCGTCAGGACCGTCGACCTGCTCGGCCCGGTCGCCGTCGCGGTCATCGGCCTGACCCTGCACGAGGCCGCGTACGCCGCCGAGGTGGTGCGCGGCGGCGTCCTCTCCGTGGACCGCGGGCAGATCGAGGCCGCGCAGGCGCTCGGCCTGAGCCGCCGGCGCCGCTGGTGGCGGATCGTGCTGCCGCAGGCGATGCGCTCCATCGTGCCGCCGGCCGGGAACATGCTGATCGGCACCCTCAAGGGCACCTCCATCGTCAGCGTCATCGCGGTGCAGGACCTGCTGTACTCGACGCAGCTCGTCTACCACCGCACCTACCAGGTCGTCCCCCTGCTGATGGTGGCGACCGTCTGGTACACCGTGGTCACCTCCGTGCTCAGCGCCGGCCAGTTCTACGTCGAGAGGCACTACGCCCGCGGCACGGAGCGCACCCGATGACCAGACGGTCCCTGGTGATCGTCGGCGCCGGGCCGCGGGGGACCGGCCTGCTGGAGCGCGTCGCCGCCAACGCGCCCGAGCTGTACGCCGGTCCGGGCCTGGACATCCACCTCGTCGACCCCTACCCGCCGGGCCCCGGCCGCGTCTGGCGCACGGCGCAGTCGCCGCTGCTGTGGATGAACTCGCACGCCGAGGACATCACGATGTTCACCGACGAGACGGTGGACCTGGCCGGCCCCGTGCGCCCGGGCCCCACCCTGCACGAGTGGGCCGGCATCGACGGCTCCGCCTTCGCCGGCCGGCGGCTGCAGGGCGCCTACCTGCGCTGGGTGTACGACCGCGCCGTGGCCGCCCTGCCCCCGGACGCCACCGTCCACCACCACCCGCGGCGGGCCCTGCGGGTCGACGGACCCCGCGAGGGCCGCCAGCGGGTGTGGCTGGAGGGCCGCCCGCGCCCGCTCCTCGCCGACGCCGTGGTGCTCACGCTCGGCCATCTCGACGCGGAACCCGACGACGAGCAGCGGGAACTGGCCCGGTACGCCCGTGAGCACGGCCTGGTGCACATCCCGCCGGACTTCACCGCCGACACCGACCTGTCCGGGCTGCGACCCGGCGAGCCGGTCCTCGTGCGCGGCTTCGGGCTCGCCTTCGTCGACCTGATGGTGCTGCTGACGGAGGGCCGCGGCGGACGCCACGACGGGGACGCCTACGTCCCGTCGGGGCGGGAGCCGGTGCTGTACGTCGGCTCCCGGCGCGGGGTGCCGTACCACTCGAAGATCGGCTACGGCCTCGACGGCGAACGGCCGCCGCTGCCCCGGTTCCTCGGGCCGGCCGAGGTGGAGGCGCTGCTCGCCCGGCCCGGGGGCTTCGACTTCCGGCGGGACGTGTGGCCGCTGGTGGCGAAGGAGCTGGGCTTCGCCCACTACCACCGCCTGTTCACGGCCCACCCGCGGCGGACGCGCATCGCCTGGAGCACCTTCGAGGAGAAGTACGCCGCCGCCGGGCCGGCCGAGCGCGCGGCCCTGGTCGAGTCCGCCGTGCCCGATCCCGCCGACCGCTTCGACCCGGCCGCCCTCGACCGTCCGCTGGCCGGGGTGCGGTACGGCTCCCACGCGGAGCTCCAGGAGGGGATGCGGGCCTACATCGAGCACGACCTGCGGCGGCGGCACGACCCGCGGCACAGCCCCGACCTCGCCGTCTTCCTCGCCCTGCTCTCCGTCTACGGCCAGCTGGTCCGGCTCGGGGACGTCGGCCCCTGGTGGCACGGCTTCTTCAGCCACCTCGCCTCCGGGCCGCCCGGTCCCCGGCTGCGGCAGATGCTCGCGCTGTCCCGGGCGGGGGTGCTGCGGTTTCTCGGCGCCGGCATGACCGTCACCGCCGGGCACGGGGTGTTCCGGGCGTCCGGCGCCACCGTGCCCGGCGCCCGCGTCGAGGCCCGGGCGCTGGTCGAGGCGCGGCTGCCGCACCCCACCGTCGAGCGGACCCGGGACGCGCTGCTGCGTGAGCTGCACGCCGACGGGGCCGCCGTGACCCGCGACGGGCTGCTGGCCGTCGACCCCGCCGACGGGCGCGTCCTGGACCGGGCCGGACGGCCGCACCCGCGGCGGTTCGCGCTCGGCCCGCACACCGACGCGCGCGGCTCCGGCGCGTTCACCCGGCCGCGCACCGGCGGACCGGCGTTCCGGCAGAACGACGCCACCGCGCGGGCCGCGCTGCTGCTGCTGCGGGAGACGGCCCGCAGGACGGCCGCGTAGCACGGCCGCCGCACGGCCGGTCCGCCGCGCGGCGGCGGACCGCGAAGCAACCGCCACGCAACCGCCACGCAACCACCACCAGGGGACTCCCGCTATGAGCGTCATGGTCGACATCCGGTCCGTCCACAAGAGCTTCGGCTCCCTCGACGTCCTCAAGGGCGTCGACCTCACCGTGCGCACCGGAGAGGTCACCGTGATCCTCGGGCCCTCCGGCTCCGGCAAGTCGACGCTGCTGCGCACCGTCAACCACCTGGAGAAGGCGGACCGCGGCGCGATCACCGTGGACGGCGCGCTGGTCGGCTACCGGCGCTCCGGGGACAGGCTGTACGAGCTGCGCGAGAGCGAGGTGCTCAGGCAGCGCACCCGGATCGGCTTCGTCTTCCAGGACCTCAACCTCTTCCCGCACCTCACGGTGCTGGACAACATCACCGAGGCGCCGGTGTCCGTGCTGAAGCGGCCCCGGAGGCAGGCCGCGGAGCACGCGCGCCTGCTGCTCGACCGGGTGGGGCTCGCCGACAAGGCCGGCGCCTACCCCCGGCAGCTGTCCGGGGGCCAGCAGCAGCGGGTGGCCATCGCGCGGGCGCTCGCCCTGGAACCGAAGCTGCTGCTCTTCGACGAACCGACCTCCGCGCTCGACCCCGAGCTGGTCGGCGAGGTCCTCGACGTCATCAGGGACCTGGCCGCCCGGGGCACCACCATGATCGTCGTCACCCACGAGATCGGGTTCGCCCGCGAGGTCGCCGACACGGTGGTGTTCATGGACGACGGGCGGATCGTCGAGCAGGGCGCCCCCGGTGACGTACTGGACCGCCCGCGGCACGACCGGACGCGGGCCTTCCTCTCCAAGGTGCTCTGAACACGGAAAGGTCTCCCCGATGATCTCCTCGCCCGGCCGGGCGCTGCTGCACCTGGCCGCCGCCGTCGGCCGGCGGCCGGCGCACGACGCCGGCTCCCCCGTCGAGCCGGTCCGGCTCGCCGAACGGGGCGCGCTCGACTTCGTCACGCTCGACGACGGCTTCGCCCGGCCCGGCCCCGACGCGCTCACCGCCCTGGCCCGGGCGGCGTCCGCCACGCACCGGGTCGGCCTGGTGCCCACCGTCCCCCTCACGCACACCGGGCCCTGTCACGTCCGGGCGGCCGCCGCGGCCCTCGACCGGATCGGCCGCGGCCGGGCCGGCTGGCGGATCGAGGCGTCCGCCACCGAGGACGAGGCCCGCCTGCTCGACCTCGGACCCGCCCGGGCGCCGGGACGGGAGGCGGACGGGGACACCGGCGCCGCGGCCGGGCCGCGGGACGGCCGGGTGGACGGCGCCGGGGTCCGGGGCGCGGCCGCCGGCCGGCCCGTCGACCGGGACGAGCCGGACCACGTCGGCTCCGTCTTCCCGGCCGAGGACCCCACGACCGCGCCGCGGCCCTCGCGGGGCCGTCCCGTGCGGGTGGCCGACGCCACCGAGGAACCCGCCCGGCGGGTCGCGGCCCGGTACGCCGACGTGGCCCTGGTCCGGGCCGTGAGCCTCGCGCACGCCGACTCCGTACGGGCCGGACTGCGCGCCGACGCCGCCCGGTCCGGACGCGACCCCGACGGGCTGCGGATCCTCGCGAGCCTCGTCGTGGACCTGGGCGGCGGCGAGCACGCGGCCGAGCCGGGGCACGGCGGGGGCGGCCCCCGGCCCACCCCGCGGGGGCCGCTGTACCGCGGCGGCCCCGTGGACCTCGCGGAGCTGATCGCCGGCTGGCACCGGCGGGGCGTGGTCGACGGCTTCCACATCGTCCCGGCCGAGCCGCACCGTGACCTGGAGCGGTTCGTCAACGGCACCGTGGCCCTGCTGCAGCACCGGGGCCTGTTCCGCACCTTCTACCCGGGCGGCACGCTCCGGGACCACCTGGGCCTGGCCCGGCCCGCCGGCCGCTGTGTCGTGACCGGGGGAACGTCATGACGGCGGGCGGGTCCGGCGGCCGGAAGCCGCTCACCGGGCACCTCCGTCCCGGGCCGCGCGCCGGGGGAGCCGGAAGGCCGCCGGGGCCGGGTGAACCGGGGGAGCCGCGGGAGCAGGCGGGCCGCGGGGGCCGGGAGACCGCGGGATCCGGAAGAGAGGAACCGATCCCGCGACGGACGCGTCCGACGCGTGGCGGCAGCGGCACGAGGACCGCGTGGCGACGGTGTCGGCCCCCACGGGCCGCTCGCGCTGGCCGGCACGTACTGGCTGGAGGACCATCCGGACGGTCGGCTTCCGGCCATCCCCGGAACCTGGACGGCCGACGGCGACGCGGTGCCGCCGGCGGCGGCCGGAGCGGACGGCCCGACCGTGGACGGCCGCCCCTTCGCCGGTGAGCCGGCCTTCACCCCGGCCGGGCGGGAACGCGCGCTCCGGGCGGGCGTCGAGGACGACGGCTCGCCGTGGGCCGTGTTCGCCGACGCCACCGGCGGGAGCAGCAGTTACCGCTTCCGGTTCCCGCGGCCCGCCGCGCCGGACGCCGGGGGCCGCACGACGGTCGACCTCGGCCGCGCCCCTGCTGCCGCCGCGCGCGTTCACCGACCACTTCCTCCGCCCGTTCCCGCCGCCGGGGAACACGCTGGACGTCGCCGTCGAGGCGGGGGAACGCACGCTGCTCTGAGGCAATCTGCGCCGGTTTTCACCCGAACGATGGACAATTCGCACAGGTGGCTCAAAGGTTGACGGCCGAAAGGTGCCCTTGCGCCCGTCGGCGCCGCAGCCGAATACTCCCCCACAGCGCTTGTCAGGGGCACGGCTTGTCCGGAATCCGGACGACCGGGCCCTTCGACTGCGCCTCACGGGCCCACAACCCCACGAGGGCCCCCGACTTCCCCTGTGGAGGAACGAAAAGTGAGGATCAAGCGCACCACCCCCCGCAGCGGCATCACGAGACGGACTCGGCTGATCGCCGTCTCCACCGGCCTCGTGGCCGCAGCAGCGATCGCGGTCCCCAGCGCGAACGCGTCCGACACACCCACCACCTTCAGCTCCGCCGAGCTCAAGAGCGTCAGCGGGTCGGTGCTGAAGGCCGACATCCCGGGCACCGCCTGGGCCGTCGACAGCAAGACCAACCGCGTCCTGGTCACCGTGGACAGCACGGTCTCCAAGGCCGAGATCGCGAAGATCAAGCGCCAGGCCGGGGCGAACGCCGACGCGCTCACCATCAAGCGCACCCCCGGCAAGTTCAACAAGCTGATCCAGGGCGGCGACGCGATCTACTCGAGCAGCGGGCGCTGCTCCCTCGGCTTCAACGTCCAGGCCAGCAACGGCACCCAGTACTTCCTGACGGCCGGTCACTGCACCGCCGGCTCGAGCACCTGGTACTCCAACTCCGCCCGCACCACGGTCATCGGCTCCACCGCCGGCTCCAGCTTCCCGGGCAACGACTACGGCATCGTGCGCTACAGCGGGTCCGTCAGCCGGCCCGGCACCGCCAACGGCGTGGACATCACCCGCGCCGCCACGCCGAGCGTGGGCACCACCGTCATCCGCGACGGCTCCACCACCGGCACCCACAGCGGCCGGGTCACCGCGCTCAACGCGACCGTCAACTACGGCGGCGGCGACGTCGTCTCCGGCCTGATCCAGACCACGGTCTGCGCCGAGCCCGGCGACTCCGGCGGCTCGCTCTACGGCAGCAACGGCGTGGCGTACGGTCTGACCTCCGGCGGCAGCGGCAACTGCACCTCCGGCGGCACGACCTTCTTCCAGCCCGTCACGGAGGCCCTGAGCGCCTACGGCGTCAGCATCTACTAGGCCCACCGGGTCCCAGGTTCACCAACCGGCCGGATACGCCGCGCCCACCGGGCGTTCCGGCCGGCGGCCGACAGCGGTCGAGCCCCCGCACGCGGATGCGTGCGGGGGCTCGACCTCGTCCGGGGGCGCCACCGCCAGGAGCGCCAGGAGCACCCGCGTCGGCCCCCCGGAGCCGTGCCGGCCGCCGCCCGCCCCCGCCCGGGCACGGACCCCGCAAGGGGCGGATCCGGCCAGGGACGGATCGCACGGAGCACCCGCGGACCGCCCGCCCGTGATGCGCGCGGCGCGCATCCGCCCGACGTGACCGGGCGCGGTCGGAAGACGAGGCGCGTGCGCCGCGCCCCGCACGCGCTCCACGCGCGTCCCGTGGTCGACCTTGTGCGCTCCCCGCCGGCCCCGGAACAGTGGAGGGCGTCCGGCCGGCACGGACGCGGCGTTCCCGCGACCCCCGTCGCGTGCCGCCCCCGTGTCCGGACACCTTCCGGTCCATGAGGTTCCCACCCTCTTCCCGGACCGACCCCCCACAGGAGGACGTGAGTTGAAGCACCGGCGCACACCCGGGCAGCGGGCGGTCGTGGCGGGCACGGGCATCGCCGCGCTGCTCGCCGCGGAAGTCACCTTCCGAACCGCGAACGCGAGCGAAGTCCCCGAGGCCCCCGCGCCCGGGACCCTGTCGGTCACGGCGGCCGGGAAGCTCGCCTCGAAGCTCGCCGAGGACCTCGGCGCCGCCGCGGCGGGCACGTACTACGACCCGAAGGCGGGGAAACTCGTCGTCAACGTGCTCGACGAGACCGCCGCCCGGGCCGTCGAGGAGGCGGGGGCCCGGCCCAGACTCGTCGGGAACTCCCTCGCCGACCTGAGGAACGCCCGTACCGCCCTGCGGCGGGAGGCCGCCGTTCCGGGCACTTCCTGGGTGACCGACCCGACCGCCAACAAGGTCGTCGTCACCGCCGACCGCACGGTCTCCGCGGCGGAGTGGGCCAAGCTGGCCGAGGTCGTCGGCGGCCTCGGCGCCGCGGCCGAACTCAAGCGCACCGACGGGGAGTTCAAGCCCTTCATCGCGGGCGGTGACGCCATCACCGGGGGCGGCGGCCGCTGCTCGCTCGGCTTCAACGTGGTCAGGGACGGCGAGCCGTACTTCCTGACCGCCGGTCACTGCACGCGGTCCGCCGCCACCTGGTCGGACTCCGACGGCGACGTCATCGGCCGGACCGAGGCGTCCAGCTTCCCGGGCGACGACTACGGCCTGGTCAGGTACACCGCCGACGTGGACCACCCGAGCGAGGTGAACCTCCACGACGGCTCCGCGCAGGCGATCACCGGCGCGGCCGAGGCCGCCGTCGGGATGCGGGTGACCCGCAGCGGCTCCACCACCGGGGTGCGCTCCGGCACGGTCACCGGGCTGGACGCCACCGTGAACTACGGCAACGGCGACATCGTGAGCGGTCTCATCCGGACCGACGTCTGCGCCGAACCGGGCGACAGCGGCGGCCCCCTCTTCTCCGGCGACGACGCCGTCGGCCTCGCCTCCGGCGGCAGCGGCGACTGCGCCTCGGGCGGGGAGACCTTCTTCCAGCCGGTGACGGAGGCGCTGTCCGCGACGGGCACCCGGATCGGCTGACCCGCGGACCGGACGCGCGTCCCGCCCCCGCGCACAGGGGCGGGATCCGCGCGTGACGGGGACTCGCGCGGGCGGCTTCCGCGCGACCGGGGCCCGCGTGAGGTGGCCGGCTGCCCGTCCGCCGGCCACCCGGTCACCGTCCCCGGCCGTGTTCCCGCCGGGAAGCGACGGCGTTCCGGGACCCGCCCGGCCCGAGCCGCCGGCCCGGCCCGGGCGCATCGTTCAGCGGGCGTGCCGACCGCCGCCCGCCGCGCGCCGGCGCACCGAGGCGAACAGCACCGCCGCACCGAGCGCCAGGGCGGCGGCGCCGCCGGCGGCGAGGTACGGGGTGCCGCCGTCACCGCCGGTCTCGGCGAGGTGCGCCGCGGCACCGGCCGCCTTCGGCTGGTTCGGGGCGGAGCCGTCCGCCGGGACGGCGGCCGAAGCCTCGCCGGTGCCGTCGCCGGTGCCGGTACCGGTACCGCTCGCGGAACCGCCCGTGCGGGCCGCGGGTGTCGTCGGACCGGTCGTCGTGCGGGCGTCGTCGTCGCCGTGGCCGTCGTGCTCGATCGTCGACTTGCCGGTACCGGCCTCGATCTGCTCCTCGGAGGGGGCGGAGGCCGTCGGGGCCGGGGCGGAGCCGCCGCCCGCGGCACCACTGCCGCCGAACGTCACGTCCGAGCAGGAGTAGAACGCCTCCGGGCTGTCCGAGCGCTGCCAGACCGCGTACAGCACGTGCCTGCCGGAGCGCTCGGGGAGCGTACCGGAGAACCTGTAGGAGCCGCCCGAGGCGACCGGGTCGGTGACGGTCGCCACCGGGTCGGCCAGGTCCAGGTCGCCCCAGCCCAGCGGCCGGGACGGGTCGTAGCCGGGCTTGGTCAGATAGACCGTGAAGGTGCCCCTGTGCGGGGCGGTGGCGCGGTACGCGAAGGTGTACGAGCCGCTGCGCACCTCCGTCGCGGGCCAGTCGGCGCGGGCCAGGTCGAGTCCCTTGAACTCCTCGTTGCCCGCGCTGCACAGCTTCCCGTCCGGGATCAGCTCCCGGTGCCGCCCGTCCGCGTCCCCGATGCGGATGCCGTTCCAGTCGTAGAGCGCCTGGGTGCCGCCGGCCGCGACCGCCGCCCGGCACGCGGCCGACGCCGGGCTCTCGGGCCCCTCGGCGTAGCACTGCGAGACCCGGCTGACCGGGTCGCCCATCGATCCGTGCGCGGACGCGGGCGCGGCCGGAGCGGTGAGGGCGAGCGGGACGGCGCCGACGGCGGCTGCGACGGCGGCGGCCCTGCGGTGTGCGGGCATGGGGAACTCCTCGAAGCGGTCACTGGATTGCGTGGGCCGGGACCCTGGAGAGGCCGGAACCCGTGGGGGCGATCAGCAAACTAGCCCCGAAGATCCGTGAAATCGCCTGCCGGGGGCGGCTGCGGGAGATCCTTATGGCCGCGTTAAGGGAGCGCTCAGCCTGCGCTCAGGCAGCCGCCCGCGCGCGGTCGGACGGCCGCCGTCCGCGTACGGGAGGAGGAGGTCCGGCCGGCGCCTCGGCCGCCTCCGTCACCGCGTGCGGCCGTTCCGGTACGCCAGGCGACCGCGCCCCGGCCCGGTCAGCCGTCCGGCCACCAGGTGCGGGCGATGTCCTCGCGGACCTCCGGACGTCCGGCGGGGCGCTCGTCGGCCTCCTCGCGGACCCGGCGGGCGTCCGTCTTCTTCAGGGGTTTGCGGACGGTCACACGGCGCATGGCTGCCTCCTTCTGGATCACCGGGTTCCGCGTTCTCACAGAGGTAGACCCGTTTCGCGGGAGTTCCCCGTCGCCCCGGTTCTACCGGGGCGGCCTTCCCGGTCCGGCTGCCGGCGGCGGGTGTCACCCCGGCGCACGGCGAACGGAAGCGACGGCGCGGCCTCGGCGGACGTGGACCGGGACGCGGCGGCCGCCTGCGACGACGAGCCGGACCGCGGGCTGCGCGACCCGCGGGTTCGCCGGCCCGGGCGGGCCGGCCGCGTGCCCGGCTGCCGGACGACCCGCCGCCGTGGGGGAAGGCCGTGCGCGGCGAGCGGTACGCGGTGGCGGTGGGACGGCGGCACGGCGGAGCGGACCTCAGGCCAGCAGCGCGGCGAAACCGTCGCCGCGGGCCAGCGCCTCCAGCTCGTCGAGCGCCGCCGCCGCGGCGGCCGCCGCGGCGGGATCCGTCCGCGCCAGACCGCTTGCGGCGAACTCGTCCTCGTCCAGCCGCCGTACGTCCGCGCCGTCCGCGGAGCGCCACAGGTCCAGGTCGAGGTCCTCGACGACCAGCTCGGTGTCCAGGAGCGCGGCCGGGCGGGTGATGTCGCAGTACCAGCCCTTGAGGGCGCCGGTGGCGGCGCGGACCTCCTTCACGGCGTACCACCGGTCGCGCCAGTAGTGCTCCGTGAAGACGTCGCCGGCCTCGAAGCGGACGAAGCCGAAGTCGCGGACCGCGTCGCCGGCCCAGGGGGCGCGGACGGTGACGCGGGCGCCGTCGTCGGCCAGCAGTTCGGCCGGATAACGGATCTTCGTGCGGCCCCCCTTGACGAGGACGACCTCCAGGAACCGTGCGCGGTCAGCCGAGTTCACGTACATACCGCACCTCCTTCGCGCAGATCTCGTACCCCAGCCACCTGCTGATCGCGATCATCGGCTCGTTGCCGGTGTCGTCGCCCGTGAACGCCTCCGTGCACCCGGCGGCGCGGGCGCGGTGCAAGGAGTCGTTCCCCTGACGAGCCCGGCCAGGCCCCGGCCGCGGTGGGCGCGGACGGTGCCGGTCATGGAGGTGCACGGTACGGGGGAGTGCGCCCCGGGTGCCTCCGATTTTCGGGCCGGTGCGGGAGAATCGGCCTGTGACCTTGAGGATCCACATCGACGGCGGCGGCACCGCGCCGTACGAGCAGCTGCGGGCGCAGATATCCGAACAGGCGCGGTCGGGGGCGCTGCCGGTGGGGTACCGGCTGCCGACCGTGCGCGGACTGGCCGAGTCACTGGGGCTCGCCGCGAACACGGTCGCCAAGGCCTACCGGGCGCTGGAGGCCGACGGGGTGATCGAGACGCGGGGCCGGCACGGCACGTTCGTGGCCGCCGCCGGTACGGCCGCGGAGCGCGAGCTGGCGGCGGCCGCGCAGGCCTACGCCGAGCGGGCCCGCCGGCTCGGACTCGGGCAGGACGCGGCGCTCGCCGCCGTACGGGACGCCCTGCGGGCGGCGTACGAGGGGTAGGGGGCAGGAGCCCGGCGGGCCGGCGCCCGGAGAGGGGGCGCCCGGCGTCCGGGTCGCCCCCGTCCCCGCCGCCCGCGCCGGGCCCGCGAGGACCGCCGCCGCCCCGTACGGCCGCCCGGACGTCCCGGCGAACGGGCCGCACCCCCGTCGAAGCACTGCCGGAGCGCTCCTACAGGTACAGTCCCGCCTCCGCCCCGCCCCGCGGCTCCGGCAGCGCGGCCGGCGACGTGCCGCGGCGCAGCGCGTACAGTTCCGCCAGGGTCGCGCCCCCGCGGCCGACGCCCTCCTCGCGGCCCAGCCAGTCCACCGCCTCCCGGCGGGTGAGCGGCCCGACCTCGATACGGGCCAGGCAGCGGCCGGGGCGGACCACGGCCGGGTGGAGGCGCTCCAGGTCCTCGTTGGTGGTCACGCCGACCAGGACGTTGCGGCCCTGCCCCAGCAGACCGTCCGTCAGGTTCAGCAGCCGCGACAGCGCCTGGCCGGCGGTGTGCTTGGCCTCGCCGCGGATCAGCTCGTCGCAGTCCTCCAGCAGCAGCAGCCGCCAGCGGCCCTTGCCGGTGGGGTCCTCCTCGCCGATGGCGATGTCCATCAGATAGCCGACGTCGGAGAAGAGCCGCTCGGGGTCGAGGACGCAGTCCACCTGGCACCAGTCCCGCCAGGACCGGGCGAGCGTCCTGAGCGCCGAGGTCTTGCCGGTGCCGGGCGGGCCGTGCAGCAGGAGCAGCCGGCCCGCGATGTCCTCGGGGGTGGTCTTCATCAGGCGGTCCAGCGCGTCCGCGACCGGCGCGGTGTAGTTGGCCCGCACCTCGTCCCAGGTGCCCGCCGCGATCTGCCGGGTCGTGCGGTGCGGGCCGCGGCGCGGCGAGACGTACCAGAAGCCCATGGTGACGTTCTCCGGCTGCGGCTCCGGCTCGTCCGCCGCGCCGTCCGTCGCCTCGCCGAGGACCTTCTCGGCCAGCTCGGCGCTGGTCGCCGTCACCGTGACGTCGGCGCCCCGGTTCCAGCGGGAGACCAGCAGCGTCCAGCCGTCGCCCTCCGCGAGCGTCGCGCTGCGGTCGTCGTCGCGGGCGGCGCGCAGCACGCGGGCGCCGGACGGCAGCAGGGTCGCCCCGGCCCGTACGCGGTCGATGTTCGCCGCGTGCGAGTACGGCTGCTCGCCCGTCGCGAAGCGGCCGAGGAACAGCGCGTCGACGACGTCGGACGGGGAGTCGGAGTCGTCGACGGTGAGCCGGACCGGCAGGGCGTCGTGTGGGTTCGCGGACATGCCGCCATGATCCGGCACGCCGGCGCCGCGCGCACCCGTTTTCCGCGGTGCGCGCGGCGCCCGGGCCGGGTCAGGCACGGGAGCGCAGGAGGCGTCCGCGGGCCTGGCGGGCCCTGCGGACCACGGCATAGCCCTTGGTCAGGGCGCGGTCCCGGGCGAAGGTGCGGGCGATCGCCCGGCCCTCGACCAGCCGCCCGAACTCCTCCGCGCCCGTGCTGCGGCGCACGGTGACCCGGCGCAGGGCGTACGGCCCCTGGCTGCGGCGGGCCAGGTCGTTGCCGACGGCGAGCGCCTGCGCGTACCCCGTCTCGCGCACGGCCTGCCGCACCCGGCGGCTGGAGTAGCCGTACGGGTAGGCGAACGAGGCCGGCACGGTGCCCAGCTGGTCCGAGACGATCTCCTTGCACAGGATCAGCTCGGAGCGCAGCCGGCCGTCGTCGAGCTGGTCGAGCTGCGGATGGGTGTGGCTGTGTCCGCCGATCTCGACGCCCGCGCCGGCCAGTTCGCGGACCTGGTCCCAGTCGAGCATGGTGTCCAGGCCGCCCCCGGTGTCGTAGGGGCCCCGCAGCCAGCCGGTCGAGACGAACAGCGTGGCCGGGAAGCCGTGCTTGGCGAGCACGGGCAGGGCGTGCCGGTGCACGCCCTCGTAGCCGTCGTCGAAGGTGATCAGCACCGGCCGGGGCGGCAGCGGGCGGCCGGAGCGCCAGCGGGCCGCGAGCTCGGCCGTGCTGACGGGCGTGCGGCCGCGGTCCGCGAGGACCGCCATCTGCTCGGCGAACGCCTCCGGGGTCACCGACAGGGCGCGGGTGGCCTCGTTCGGGTCGGTCGCGACCGCGTGGTACATGAGGATCGGCACGGGCGTGTCAGCCATGCGCGCTCCCCGCCGCCCCGTGCGTCCGCCCCGGACGCCCCGTCCCGACCGGCGCCGCCGGGAACGCGGCGCCGCCGCGGCGCGCCCGGATGCTGCCCACCAGGTACCCGCCCGCCGCCGTGACCACCCCGGCGACGATCGCGCCCGCCCGGCCCGCGCCGCCCGGCCGGGCCAGCAGGGCGTCCCGCAGGCCGCGCGCCACTCCGGCCGGCAGGACGCGCGTGGTGTACCGCCGTTCGGACTCGAGCCCCTTGCCGACGCCGACACTGCGCGCCACCAGCGCCTTCGACAGGCCCTCGGCGTAGGTGCGGGTGCGGAAGTAGCCGAAGCGCTCGCGCGCCTCGGGCACCCGGTGGTGGATCACCGCCCGGTCGTCGATGAGCAGCACCGCGTCGGGCCGGGCCCGGCTGAGCCGGATGCACAGCTCGGTCTCCTCGCAGCCCAGCGGGCGTTTGTCGCCGTCGCGTCCGATGCCGGTGGCGAAGCCGCCCGCCGCGTCGAACGCGCTGCGCCGGAACGAGGCGTTCCCGCCGAGCACGTTGCGCACGCGCACCCGGCCCGGCGGCAGGCCGCGGTACGTGCAGCCCACCACCCAGTCGAACTCCTCGGGGAACCAGGCGGGCCGGCGTCCCGACGCCCAGATCGGCACCGTACGCCCGCCCACCGCCATGACGCGCGGGTCCTCGTACCCCTCGGCGAAGTGCTTCAGCCAGTCCCGCTCGGCCACGGCGTCGTCGTCGAGGAAGGCGACGACCTCGCCGCGCGAGGCGGCGATGCCGGTGTTGCGGCCGGCGGACAGGCCGCGGGGACCGGCGTTGGCGAGCACCCGTACGTCCCCGGCGTCCTTGTACTGCCGGGTCAGGCGGTCCCGCAGCGGCTCGTTGTGGTCGACGACCAGCAGCGTCTCCAGAGCCGGGCGGGACTGCGCCCGCACCGAGGAGACCGCGGCGAGGATGTCCTCCCAGCGGTCCTCGGTGTAGACGCAGATCACGACGGAGATGTCCGGACCGCTCAAGACGCCTTCCCCCGGACCGTGTCGAGCAGGGGGGAGTGGGTGCGCGAACGGCTGCGCAGGGCGCGGCGGTTGGAACGCTCCTGGAGGATCACTCTGAGCACCCGCAGTCCGTCCCGCACGGCCCGCAGATTGCTGGTGCCGTGGATGCGCAGGTACTCGTGGCTGGGGATCTCCTGCACCCTCAGCCCGGCCTTGACGACCCGGATGTTCATCAGGGTCTCGACCTCGAAGCCGGTGCAGTCGAGGTCGATCTTGTCCAGGCAGTGCCGCCAGAACGCGTTGTAGCCGTAGCAGAGGTCGGTGTAGCGGGCGCCGAACTTGCGGTTGACGACCGCGCACAGGACGCGGTTGCCGAGCCGGCGGATGAAGGTCATGTCGTCGGTGCCGCCGCCGTTGGCGAAGCGGGAGCCCTTGGCGAAGTCCGCGCCCGAGACCAGGGCGGAGACGTAGCTGACGATCTCCTGGCCGTCGGCGGAGCCGTCCGCGTCGACCATCACGATGATGTCGCCGGTGCACGCCTGGAAACCGGTGATCAGCGCGTCCCCCTTGCCCTTGCCGCGCTGCTCGACGACCTTGACGTCCGGCCACAGCTCCCGGGCGACCTCGACGGTGTTGTCGGTGGAGTTGCCGTCCACGAGGACGACCTCGTGGATCCAGTCGGGCAGCGTCTTGAAGACGTACGGGAGATTCTCCGCCTCGTTCATGGCGGGAATCACCACGCTCACCGGCGGCGCGATGGCCAGGTGCGAGGAGATGGGCCGGTAGGCGCCGGCGGTGGACGGGTCGTGGCCCGTACTCGCCGGGCGCAGGACTGAGCTCATGAGTCTGGATCCCTCTCGTCCGGTGGGCCGCCCGCCCCCGGGCGGCCCGGCTTCGTGTCCGGTTCGAAAGGGGGGTTGTTCTCACCCTGGGCACGACGGGACGCAGTTCCGTCTCTGCCGGGTGAGCTGGCAAAGCAGGCCGGCCGCGGAAAACGGCAGCCGACCGCGCGGCACGACTCGGTCACAGTTGTGGTCACCGAGCACGGCACCCCCCTACCGCGCCCCGCCCGGGCCGTCGCGGTCCTTGAGCCCTCCCCAGAGCCGCTGACTGACGACCGGTGCGGGTGAGATGTATGACGATATTGACGATTGAAGCAGTATGGCAAGGCGTGGAAAGAGACGTCAGGTTTTCGCCGGTTCGCCCCTTCGGAAACGGTTCTCCCGGAATCGCGGGCTCCTTGCGGCCGGCTTGACGTGTATGGCCTGCATGGAAACCTTTGCCCCCCGAAGCGCCGGATGCCGGGCTTCAATCTGTCGCAGCCCCGGGGAGGGCGTCAAGATGCCCTGGAAGCACGCGCCGGTCGCCGTGCGCCCCCCCGCACGACCGTGCCCCGGAGGTGCAAGTGACCTCCGGGGCACGGGTTCAGGATCTGCGTGCTCGCGGGGTCACGGCACGATCTTCAGCAGCCGGTTGGGCGAGCCGGTGCCCGCGCTGGTGACCTTGCCGGTGGTCGCGCCGCTCACCAGGGCCGAGGCGACCTGTGCCGGGGTGGCCGAGGTGTGGTTCGCCAGGTAGACGGCGGCCGCTCCGGCGACGTGCGGGGTCGCCATCGACGTGCCGGAGATGGTGCTGGTCGCGGTGTCGCTGGTGTGCCAGCCGGCCGTGATCGAGGAGCCGGGCGCGAAGATGTCCAGGACCGAGCCGTAGTTGGAGTAGCTGGCCCTGGCGTCGGTGCTGGTGGTGGCGCCGACGGTGATCGCCTCGGTGACCCGGGCCGGGGAGGAGGAGGAAGCGGTGGTGTTGCTGTTGCCGGCGGCGACCGCGTAGGTCACGCCGCTGGCGATGGAGTTGCGGACCGCGGTGTCCAGGGTGGTGGACACGCCGCCGCCGAGCGACATGTTGGCGATCGACGGGCCGGAGTGGTTCCGGGTCACCCAGTCGATGCCGGCGATCACCCCCGCCGTGGTGCCGGAACCGCTGTTGTTCAGCACCCGGACCGCCACGATCTTCGCCTTCTTGGCGACGCCGTAGGTCGAGCCCGCGACCGTCGTGGCCACGTGGGTGCCGTGGCCGTTGCCGTCGGAGGCGGTGGTGTCGCCGTCGACGGCGTCGTAGCCGTAGGAGGCCCGGCCGCTGATCTGCTGGTGGGTGATGCGCACACCGGTGTCGATGACGTACACCGTCACGCCGCTGCCCGCGCTGTCCGGGTAGGTGTAGGTGCCGGAGAGCGGCAGGGAGGTCTGGTCGACGCGGTCCAGGCCCCAGGGGGCGTTGGACTGCGTGGTGTCCGCGAGCTGCACGCGCTGGTCCTGCTCGACGGAGGCCACGGCGGGGTCGGCGGCCAGCCGCTTGGCCTCGGTGGCGGAGAGGGTGGCGGTGTAGCCGTTCAGCGCCGCGCCGAACGTCTTCCGCACCGTGCCGCCGTAGCTCTTGACGAGGTTCTTGCCGGTCGCCGAGGACGCCTTGAGGCCGGCGCTCTTCTTGAGCGTGACGATGTAGCTGTCCTTGACCGCCGTGGGGGAGCCGGCGGCGAGCACCGTGCCCTCGGCCGGGGCGGCGTGGGCGGGAAGGGCGGTGAGGGCGCCCGTGAGGGCGGCGGTGACCAGGCCGGTTATCGCGGCGAGACGGATTCTGTTGCTCCGCGGGTGTGCCATTGCGGGGGAGTCCTCCTCCGGGCGACGCGCGTCTGGGTGGGGCGCGCGTGAAGTGGGGGATGCGCGCGGGATCGCGCACACGGCCGGGGTGGCGCGTTCCGCCCCGGGCCGCAGTAAAGAGTCGTCCATTCGCGCGCCGGGCAGAAGAGGGTTGAGCACCCGTCAACAGATCTGTCATGAACACGTAATAAAAACAGCGGTCGGCGCCCGTGCGGATCCGGGAACGGACGGAAAAGTCTTGGCATGGACACTTCCTGTCAACACGCGTAGCTGCTACGACGGTTGTGGCAGAGATCCTGCTCAAGGGAGGTTCCATGAGACGTTCCCGGCTTACCGGTTTCCTCGGCTCGCTCCTTCTGGCCGCCGCCACCGCTCTGGCCGGCGCCGCGACGGCGCAGGCGTCCCAACCCGCCGCGGCGGGCGGCTACGTGGCGCTCGGAGACTCCTACTCCTCCGGAGTGGGCGCGGGCGGCTACATCAGCTCCAGCGGCGACTGCAAGCGCAGCACGAGGGCCCACCCCTATCTGTGGGCCGCCGCCCACTCGCCCTCGTCGTTCGACTTCACCGCGTGCTCCGGTGCCCGAACGGGTGATGTCCTCGCCGGTCAGCTCGGTCCGCTCAGCACCGCGACGAGCCTGGTCTCCCTCAGCGTCGGCGGCAACGACGCCGGATTCGCCGACGTCATGACGACCTGTGTGCTCCAGTCCGACAGCACCTGCCTGTCGCGCATCTCCACCGCCCGGGCGTACGTCGACTCGACGCTGCCCGGACAGCTCGACAACGTCTACTCGGCGATCCGCTCCAAGGCGCCCAACGCCCACGTGGTCGTCCTCGGCTACCCGCGCTTCTACCAGCTCGGCACGTCCTGCCTCGGTCTCTCCGAGACCAAGCGGAAGGCGATCAACGACGCGGCCGACCATCTGAACACCGCGATCGCCCAGCGCGCCGCCCGGCACGGCTTCACGTTCGGCGACGTGCGCACCACCTTCGCCGGGCACGAGATCTGCTCCGGCAGTTCGTGGCTGCACAGCGTCAACTGGCTGAACGTCGGCGAGTCGTACCACCCCACCGCGGCCGGCCAGTCGGGCGGCTACCTGCCGGTCCTCGACAGGGCGGCCTGACCGCCCAGGGGGCGGGCGAGGCGGAAGCGGAGGCCCCGCCCGACGGAGTCTCCGCCGCGCGCCACCGTGCGGGACGCCGGCGCGGACCCGGCCCGCACCGGCGCGCGGACCTCCAGCCGGCCGTGTCCCGGCGCGTTCCGCCGGCCTCGCGCCCGCGGCCCCGGCGTCCGGGCGGCCGGGACGCCTGCACGGCCGGGACGCCCGAGGCCGCGACGCCGGAGCGGTCGACTCCGCGGTGGCGGGGCGCGGTGGCCGCCCCGGGCGGACGCGCCGGTTCGTCGGGCGGGCGCGTGCACCCGCCGTGGCTCACGCGCCCCGACGCGCGGCCGCGCTCCTTCGGACTCCTCGACGGCGGCACGCCCCCGGCGGCGTCCGGCCCGCACCGGTCCGCGACGTCACTCGCCGTAACCGCCGGGCCCGGCGAGGGGCCGTTGCGGCCCACCGATCGGACGGTTGTCCAACTCGCCCTGAAAAAGGGTGTATTCGGGGAGTGATCGTCAACCCCCTTGCGGGGAACGTTCATCGTGTGACCGTGATACATGCGTGCCCCAGGGGGGCGATAGGGTTACTCTGCCCGGGCCGGGTGGACTCGTACGGGTGGGGAGTGACATGGATCAGATAACAGTGCGCAACAGGGCCAGGGTCCCTGCGATCACCTGCGGGAGCAGCGCGACCAGCTCGCGCCTCGATCGCCACCTCTCGGTGCTGGCGGGCCCCGCCGTCCCGCGACGGGAGACGGTCGAGGCGACCTCGCTGATGCTCGAGCTGACCGCGCGGGGCACCGCACCCGACCGCAGCGGCCGGAACGCTCGGGTCCGCCGGGTCTCGCTCTTCGCGCCGCTGCGCCGGCTGCGCCGTTCGCTGTTCGGCGGCAACTGAGGCCCGCGCCCCGGCAGTCACACCGTCCCGGCACGGCGCCGCGGCTCGTCGTCCGTCATCCCCACGGCACGCAGCGGCGCTCCGGTGTGCTCCCGAGCGCGGGCGCTCCCCCCGGTCGGTGCCTCGTTCCCCGCCCGGCACCGAGGGCTTCCCGCTGTCCGTGCCTGCCGATCCGGCAGGCCGCGTGTCCGTCCGGTGGTCACCGCTCCCGCGACGACGACCTCGGCGTACGCCCCCCCCCGACGAGCGCCTTGAGCCGGGCGGCGAACCGGTGTGCGCGATCCGGCCCCGGTCCATCAGGACGATGTCGTCGGCGAGCCGGCCGGCCCCCTCCAGGTACTCCGTGCTGAGCAGCACGGTCGTGCCCTCGGCGGCCAGGGCGCGCACCGGACCCGTGCGCTGACGCACCGCCATCCGCGGACGGCGGCGTTCGCGCGGGACGCGGGGCCGATCGATCCGGGGGCGGTGCCGGAGCGGGCGCCGCGCGGGTGCTCGACGCGTTCGGCCCCGGAAGGCGGGAGGCTCCCGCCTCAGAGCAGCGCCAGCTGGCCCTCCGGCCCCTCCTCGCGTCCCTCCAGTACCGAGGCGGGCCGGCGCGCCGCGTCCGGCACCGGGAGCACGCCCGCCTCGCGCAGCTCGGCCGCCGTGACCGGGTCCGGCGCGGTCAGCTCCCGCTGCCGCGGGCGCAGTTCGGCGAGCAGCGCCAGGACCGTGATCAGTTCCAGCAGCTCCGACGTCCAGGTCTGCGGCCAGACGGCCGGGCGGATCGCGGCCAGGGTGCCCGGTTCGGCCGGCGCCGTGCGGACCGCGAACCACTGCTCCAGGACGCGGCCCTGGGCCGCCTCGAAGTCCCACGCCTCGGGCGGCACGGGGGAGATGCGGCCCTCGTCGAGGAACAGCGCTTCCTCGTCCCGGTCGTAGCGCAGGGTCAGGGGCCGGGAGGGCAGCGGGGCGCGGACGTACGGGCGGCGGCCGCCGGGGAGCCGGGGGCGCTCGCCGGCGCGCCGCATCAGCCACAGCATCCGGCGGCCCACCGCCACGCCCCGCGCCCACGCGTCGGCGTCCCCGGTGAGCGGGACGGCGCGGCCGGGGCCCGCCGTCGCCGTGATCCAGGCCAGGACGTCCAGCGGGGCGGGACGGGTGCCGAGCCGGGCGCCCAGGTGCTCCAGCAGGCCGGGCGCCAGGTTGGGTTCCGCGCCGCCGGGGCGGCGGTACAGGGGGCGGACGCGGCCGGTGCGCAGGAGGGGCAGCAGGGAGGTCGCGAGCAGCGCCGGGCCGGGGGCGTCGCTCTCCACGGCGAATATCTGGTGCTCGTCCGCCACCCGCCACAGCTCGGGCCGGGCCGCGTCGATCAGCCGGTGGTCGGGGATCAGCCACTGCTCGTCGAAGGGGGCGCGCAGCACCCGCACCGGCTCCGGGCAGGGGCCCGCGGCGCGGACCAGCCGCTCGGTGCCGCCGGTCCGGCCCGGCAGCTGCCCGACCGCCGTGTGCAGCGTCCGGGAGCGCGTCGGCTGCAGCAGCGCCTCGCGGTCCGGCCCCTCGGCCTTCACCAGCGCGTCCCAACGGGCCTTCAGGGACGCCGCGTCGGGGGCCGCCGGCCAGCCCCGGCCGAGTCGCGGCGGTGCGACGGACCACGGCATGAGGTCCGCCAGCAGCGGAGCGTCGTCGTGCGTCACGCTGGGCATCGTACGGCCTGTCGAGGACCGGCGGGTCAGCCGGCGTCCAGGGTCACCGTGAAGGAGAAGCGGTCCCCCCGGTAGTGGATGACGGCCACGTCCAGGGGACGTCCGTCGGCGTCGTAGGTCACGCCCGTGTAGTGCAGGATCGGGCTGAGCAGCGGCACATGGAGCAGCCGCGCCGTCTCCGGGTCGGCGAGCCGGGCCTGGACGGTGTCCGTGATCCGGCCGATGCGCGCGCCCACGACGTCCCGCAGCACCTTGGTCATCGGCCAGCGCACCAGGTCCGCCGGGTCGATGCGGGCGGCCAGCTCGGGACGGACGTAGTTGCGGGCGTGGTTGGTCGGCTCGCCCGTCCGCTCGTCCCCGCGCAGCCGGTGGTACGCCGCCACCTCCGTCAGGTCCGGGAAGTGCTCGGCGAGTTCCCCGGGCACCGGCGCCGTACCGTGCTCCAGCAGCTCGGTCGTCATGCCGGACTGCTGGGCCACGATCGCGTCCACCGAGCCGAGCAGCCGCACCGGGGCGCCGCGCCGCGCCCGCGGCTCGATGAACGTGCCCCGCCGGCGGTGGCGGCTGATCAGCCCCTCGCCCTCCAGCTCCTTCAGCGCCTGCCGCATGGTCAGCACGCTCACCCCGTAGTGCTCCGCCAGTTGCTCCTCGGTGGGCAGCCGCAGCGGGTCCCGGGGCGAGCGGCCGAGGATCGAGGCGCGCAGCGACTGCGACACCTGGTACCACAGCGGCAGCTTGCGGTTCAGGACGATCGAGTCCGGGGCGAAGGAGGTCACGGCTGCCATCCGTACCGGTCGGGGACGGTCAGTGCAAGGGGCCGAAGTGGCGCTCGAGGCCCCGCCACACCTCGTCGTAGTCCCGTTGCAGGTGCTCGGCCCGCGCCGCCTGCGCGGTCAGCGTCACCGGCCAGCGGGTCTCGAACATGAACGCCAGCCCGTCGTCGACCTTCTGCGGCTCCAGGGCGGCGGCGCTCGCCCGCTCGAAGGTCTCCCGGTCCGGCCCGTGCGCCGACATCATGTTGTGCAGCGAGCCGCCGCCGGGCACGAAGCCCTCGGCCTTGGCGTCGTAGGCGCCCTCGATCAGCCCCATGTACTCGCTCATCACGTTCCGGTGGAAGTACGGCGGCCGGAAGGTGTCCTCGCCCACCAGCCAGCGCGGCGCGAAGACGACGAAGTCGACGCCCGCGAGTCCGGGGGTGTCGGACGGGGAGGTCAGCACCGTGAAGATCGACGGGTCCGGGTGGTCGTAGCTGATGGTGCCGAGCACATTGAAACGGCGCAGGTCGTAGACGTACGGCACATGGTTGCCGTGCCAGGCGACCACGTCGAGGGGCGAGTGGTCGTAGACGGCCGTCCACAGGTTGCCGCAGAACTTGTTCACCACCTCCACCGGGCCCTCGACGTCCTCGTACGCGGCGACCGGCGCCCGGAAGTCGCGGGGGTTGGCGAGCCCGTTGGCGCCGATCGGGCCGAGGTCGGGGAGGCGGAAGGGGGCGCCGTAGTTCTCGCACACGTAACCGCGGGCCGAGGCGTCCAGCAGCTCCACGCGGAAGCGGACCCCGCGGGGGATCAGCGCCACGTGGCCCGGCTCCGCGTGCAGCAGCCCGAACTCCGTGCGCAGCAGCAGCCCGCCGCGCTCGGGGACGATCAGCAGTTCGCCGTCGGCGTCGCCGAAGACGCGCTCCATGGAGGCGTTGGCGTGGTACAGGTGCACGGCCAGGCCGGCGCGCCGCGTGACGTCGCCGTTGCCGCCCAGGGTCCACAGGCCGGCCAGGAAGTCGGTGCCCTCGGCGGGCTCGGGCAGCGGGTTCCAGCGCAGGCGGTTGGGGTCGGGCACCGTCTCGGTGAAGGGCGCGGTGCGGAGCGTTCCGTTGCCGGTGCGGGTGAACGCCGGGTGCGCGGCCGAGGGGCGGATGCGGTACAGCCACGAGCGGCGGTTGTGCGCCCTCGGCTCGGTGAACGCCGTGCCGCTGAGCTGCTCCGGGTACAGCCCGAGGGGGGCCCGCTGCGGCGAGTTGCGGCCCACGGGCAGGGCGCCCGGCACGGCCTCGGAGCTGTGCTCGTTGCCGAACCCGGAGAGATAGGCCAGCCCTTCGGCGGTCTTCCGCGCGTCCCCGCTCATGATCGCTGCTCCCTTGCCGCGCCCGATTCCTGTGCAACACCGTAGGATTGCGTTTTCCCGGGCGCAAGAGGGGGACGCGGACCGCTCCGGTCCTCCGGTGGGGGGCGCGGCGCACCTCTCCGCGCGGGAGCCGAAGCCGCAATCGGGCCCGGGGCGCGGGAGGCGAGGGGACGAGTGGGGCGGGCATCCGTCCCCGTGCCAGGAGGCACAGTTCCCCGGACCGCGGCGGAGGGGCATCATGAAGCCCGTGCCCCACGCGACATCGCTACGCCGCGCGCCCGTGCAGCGGCGCAGCGCCGAACGGCTGAGCAGGATCCTCGACGCCTGCGCCGACCTCCTGGACGAGGTCGGTTACGACGCCCTGAGCACCCGGGCCGTGGCCCTGCGCGCCGGCGTCCCCATCGGTTCCGTCTACCGTTTCTTCGGCAACAAGCGGCAGATGGCCGACGCGCTCGCCCAGCGCAACCTGGAGCGCTACTCCGAACGCGTCGCCGCGCGGCTGGCGGAGCGGACCGGGGACGGCGGCTGGCGCGCGGCCCTCGACGCCGTGCTCGACGAGTACCTGGCCATGAAGCGCACCGCGCCCGGCTTCTGCCTCGTCGACTTCGGCAACCAGATCCCGGTCGGCGCCCGCCGCGCCGAACCCAACCACCGGGTCGCCGAGCGCCTGACGCGGCTGCTCTGCGGCCACCTCGGCCGCGAACCCGACGAGGACCTGCACCGCGCCCTCCTGGTCGCCGTGGAGACCGCCGACGCCCTCGTCCACCTGGCCTTCCGGGTCGCGCCGGGGGGCGACGACAAGGTCGTGGAAGAGGCGCGGCAGCTGCTGCGGGCCTATCTGGCGCGGGTGCTGGACTGAGCGGCCGGGCCTCCCGGCCCGGTCCGATCCGGTGCGGACCGGTGTCCGCCGAGCGGGGGCGCCGGGCCGGAGCCGGCCTCGGCGCACGCTCCGACGGCTCGTCCGCGGCGCCGCGGTCCGCCGCGGGCGCCCGAGCTCGCCCGGGGGCGCCGCGCTGGCCGAAAAACCCACCGCGCTGACCTGAGTAAAGCTGTGACCAGCAGTTTTGCGCTTATTGCTCGCACGTCAACGTCTTGTTAACACTGCTTGACGGCACCTAACGTCATCGCACCGCCGGCCCTGGTGGGATGTTCAAGGGCGAACGTTAGGTATCCACTCATGCTGACCATCCTCGGCTTCGCCATGATCGCGACCTTCCTGGTCCTGATCATGGCGAAGAAGATGTCGCCGATCGCGGCACTCGTGCTGATCCCCGCGCTGTTCTGCGTGTTCGTCGGCAAGGGCGCCCATCTCGGCGACTACGTCATCGACGGCGTGTCCAGCCTCGCCCCCACCGCGGCGATGCTCATGTTCGCGATCGTCTACTTCGGTGTGATGATCGACGTCGGCCTCTTCGACCCGATCGTCCGCGGCATCCTCCGGTTCTGCAAGGCCGACCCGATGCGGATCGTGGTGGGCACGGCCCTCCTCGCCGCGATCGTCTCGCTCGACGGCGACGGCTCGACCACCTTCATGATCACCGTCTCGGCGATGTACCCGCTGTACAAGCGCCTGAAGATGAGCCTGGTCGTGCTGACCGGTGTCGCCGCCATGGCCAACGGCGTGATGAACACCCTGCCCTGGGGCGGCCCGACCGCCCGCGCCGCCACCGCGCTGAAGCTGGACGCCGGCGACATCTTCGTGCCCATGATCCCGGCGCTCGCCACGGGCCTGCTCTTCGTCCTCCTCCTCTCCTACGTCCTCGGCGTGCGCGAGCGCAGGCGGCTCGGCGTGCTGACGCTGGACGAGGTGCTGGTGGAGGAGAGGCGGAAGGAAGCGGAGCCGGAGACGGAGACCGTCCTGGTGGCCGCCGGCGCCGGCAAGGGGAGCGCGGGCGCGGGCGGCGCCGGCCCCGCCACCGGGGAGTCCGGCACGGGCGCGGCCGAGGACGAGGACGACTTCCCGGGGCTCGACCCGGACCGCCCCACCCTGCGTCCCCGGCTGTACTGGTTCAACGCGCTGCTCACGGTGGCCCTGCTCACCGCCATGATCATGGAGGTGCTGCCGATCCCGGTGCTGTTCCTGCTCGGCGCCGCGCTCGCGCTGACCGTCAACTTCCCGCACATCCCGGACCAGAAGGCCCGCCTCGCCGCCCACGCCGACAACGTCCTCAACGTCTCCGGCATGGTCTTCGCCGCCGCCGTCTTCACCGGCGTCCTGCAGGGCACCGGCATGGTCGACCACATGGCGCGGTGGCTGGTGGACGTCATCCCCGACGGCATGGGCCCGCACATGGCCCTCGTCACCGGCCTGCTGAGCCTGCCGCTGACGTACTTCATGTCCAACGACGGCTTCTACTTCGGCATCCTGCCGGTCCTCGCCGAGGCGGGCGCCGCGCACGGGGTGTCGCCGGTGGAGATCGCCCGCGCCTCCATCGTCGGCCAGCCGCTGCACATGTCCAGCCCGCTCGTCCCGGCCGTCTACGTGCTGGTCGGCATGGCGAAGGTCGAGTTCGGCGACCACACCCGGTTCGTCGTGAAGTGGGCCGCCCTGACGTGCCTGGTCGTTCTCGGCGCGGGCATCCTGTTCGGCATCGTCTGACCTTCGACCGACGTCCCGGGAGGACACGACCATGAGGCCCGGTGGGAACCGAGGCTGGCTGCTCCGTCTGGTCATCGCCTTCGGCTTCGCTCAGGCGGCGGTGTCGATGGCCCGGCCCGCCGTCTCCTACCGGGCCCTCGCGCTCGGCGCGGACGAGCGGGCGGTCGGCGTGATCGCGGGCGTGTACGCGCTGCTGCCGCTGTTCGCCGCCGTACCGCTCGGCCGCCGCACCGACCACGGGCGGTGCGCGCCCCTGCTGCCGGCCGGCGTGGTCCTCATCTCCGGCGGCTGCGCGCTGAGCGGCGCGGCCGGCTCCCTGTGGGCCATGGCCCTGTGGAGCGGGGTGATGGGCCTCGGCCACCTCTGCTTCGTGATCGGCGCCCAGTCGCTGGTCGCCCGCCAGTCCGCGCCGCACGAACAGGACCGCAACTTCGGCCACTTCACCATCGGCGCCTCGCTCGGCCAGCTCGTCGGTCCCGTCGCCGCGGGCGCGCTCATCGGCGGCCACGACATGGCGGGCAGCAGCGCGCTCGCCCTGCTCGCGGCGGGCGCGGGCGCGGCGGTCGCGCTCACCTCCCTGTGGCGCATCGAGCACCGCCGCGCGGCGCCCGCGTCCCCCGCGAACCGGGGCGGGCGCGTCCCCGTCCACCGCATCCTGCGCGCCCGGGGCGTGCCCGCCGGCATCCTCATCAGCCTGTCGGTGCTGTCCGCGACGGACATCCTCACCGCCTACCTGCCGGTCGTCGGCGAGCACCGGGGCATCGCCCCCTCGGTCATCGGCGTCCTGCTCAGCCTGCGCGCGGCGGCCACCATCGCCTGCCGGCTGGTGCTCACCCCGCTGCTGCGGCTGCTCGGCCGGACGGCGCTGCTCACCGTGACCTGTCTGCTGGGGGCGCTGCTGTGCGCCGGCATCGCGCTGCCGGTGCCGGTGTGGGGGCTCGGCGCGATGCTGGCCGCCCTCGGCTTCTGCCTCGGCGTCGGGCAGCCGCTGTCCATGACGACGGTCGTCCAGGCGGCTCCCGACGGCGCCCGCTCCACCGCCCTCGCCCTGCGCCTGACCGGCAACCGCCTCGGCCAGGTCGCCGCGCCCGCCGCCGCGGGCCTGGTGGCGGGCGTCGCGGGCGTGGCGGCCCCGTTCGTGATGCTGGGCGCGCTGCTGCTGCTGTCGTCGGGGGTCGCCCTGCGTTCCCCGGCGAGGCCGGCGGAGGCGGCGGAGGGCGGCCGGGCCCCGTCGGGCGACGCCGCGCCGCCCGTCCGCTGAAGCGCACCGCGGGCCGGGCCGGCCCCGGGTCCAGAATCCGATCGTCCGCTTTCTCACCGGCTGGACCGGAGCGTCCGATCCCGCCCGGCGTCTTCCCCCCGCCGCGCACATTCCGTTAACTTCCGTGACTCATACGCCTCATGCGACCGGCACGAGGCGTACCGCCACGGACACACCAGCGCTTCAGTGAGCCCCCGGGGGCATCTGCCATGACACGCGCCATCTCGCTGCACGACGTCAGCAAGACCTACGCACGCGGCCTTCGCGTGGTGGACCGGCTGTCGCTGGACATCGCGCCCGGCGAGTTCCTCGTCCTGCTCGGTCCCTCCGGCTGCGGCAAGTCCACCGTGCTCAGAATGATCGCCGGCCTGGAGGAGATCACCGAGGGCGAGCTGCGGCTCGACGGCGAGTACGCCAACGACCTGCTCCCCGCCGAGCGCCGCATGGCGATGGTTTTCCAGAACTTCGCCCTGTACCCCAACATGACCGGCCGGGACAACATCGGCTTCCCGCTGCGCGTCGAGGCGCCGCACGCCGACCCGCGCCCCCGCGTGGACGCCACCGCCCGCATGCTGGGCATCCAGGACCTCCTCGACCGCTTCCCGGGCCAGCTCTCCGGCGGCGAACGCCAGCGCGTCGCCATGGGCCGCGCCATCGCCCGCCACCCGTCCGCCTTCCTGATGGACGAGCCGCTGTCCAACCTGGACGCCAAGCTGCGCAACCACTTACGGGCCGAGATCTCCCGGCTCACCCGGGAACTGGGCGTCACCACGGTGTACGTCACCCACGACCAGGGCGAGGCCATGTCGCTCGGCGACCGGGTCGCCGTGCTGCGCGGCGGCGTGCTCCAGCAGGTCGGCACCCCCCGCTCGGTGTACGCGCTGCCGCGCAACGTCTTCGTCGCCGCGTTCGTCGGCACCCCGCGCATCAACCTGCTGCGCGGCGTGGTCCGCGCGCCGCTCGACGGGGCGATGACCATCAGCCTGGGCAAGCAGTACCTGCGGCTGCCCGAACCGCTGTCCCGGGACCACCAGCTGCTCCGCGTCCAGCAGGGCCGCGAGGTCATCGTCGGCCTGCGCTCGGAGGCCGTCCGCATCGCCCGGCCGGAGTCCGCCCGCCCGGGCGAGGTGCTGATCACCGGCCTGGTGGAGCACGTCGAGTTCCAGGGGCACGAGGTCCTCGTCCACTTCGACACCGGTTCCCGGCCCGCGGTCGTGCCCGAGCTGGAGGCCCCGCGCCCCGTCCCCGGGCCGCCCCGGCGCCGCCGACGGCAGGGCACGGTGCTGGACCGGCTGCGGGAGCGGGCGGACTCGCTGCGCGCCGGGCCGGTGGTGGTCCTGGACCGTCCCGCGGACGCGGACGCCCGGTCCGCCCCGCCCGAGGGCCGCCTCCCCGGCGACCTCGTCGTCCGCACCTCCCCCGACCTCGACCTCCGGCACGGCATGCAGGTCCCGCTGCTCGTCGACCTCGCCCACCTGTTCGTCTTCGACCACGACGGCGAACGGATCTGCCCCGCCCCGGCGCGCCTGCCCGACCTGGAGGAGTGAACCGGTCCCCGCGGGCGCGGTTCCCTCTGGCGCATGAAAACTAACGCCGCTAGTTTATGACGCGGACGACGACGCCCGCCCGGGAGGAAGCGCGATGAAGCCACACGACGGCCTGTACCTCGACGGTGCCTGGCGCCCCGCCGCCGGCCGGGACGTGATCGAGGTCGTGAACCCGGCCGACGAGCAGGTGATCGGCCAGGTGCCCGCGGGCACCGCCGAGGACGTCGACGCCGCGGTACGGGCCGCCCGCGCCGCCCTGCCGGGCTGGTCCGCGACCCCGCCCGCCGAACGGGCCGCGCGCCTGGCCGCCCTGCGGGACGTCCTCGCCGCCCGCGCGGACGAGTTCGCCGAGACCGTCACCGCCGAACTCGGCGCGCCCCCGAAGCTCGCGCAGACCGTCCACGTGGGCGCGCCCATCGCGGTCGCGGGCTCGTACGCCGAACTGGCGGCGACGTACGCCTTCGAGGAGCGGATCGGCAACTCGGCCGTCCACCACGAGCCGATCGGCGTGGTCGGCGCCATCACGCCCTGGAACTACCCGCTCCACCAGGTCGTCGCCAAGGTCGCCCCGGCGCTGGCGGCCGGCTGCACCCTCGTCCTCAAACCCGCCGAGGACACCCCGCTCACCGCCCGGCTGTTCGCCGGGGCGGTGCACGAGGCCGGCGTCCCGGCCGGGGTGTTCAACCTGGTCACCGGCCTCGGCCCGGTCGCGGGCCAGGCCCTCGTCGAGCACCCGGGCGTCGACCTGGTCTCCTTCACCGGCTCCACCGCCGTCGGCCGGCGCATCGGCGCCGTCGCGGGCGCCGCCGTGAAGAAGGTCGCCCTGGAACTGGGCGGCAAGTCCGCCAACGTGATCCTGCCCGGCGCCGACCTGGCCCGGGCGGTCAACGTCGGCGTCGCCAATGTCATGTCCAACTCCGGCCAGACGTGCAGCGCCTGGACGCGGATGCTGGTGCACCGGGACCGGTACGACGAGGCGGTGGAGCTCGCCGCGACGGCCGCCGCCAAGTACGGCGACCGCATCGGCCCGCTGGTCAGCGCCAGGCAGCGCGAGCGGGTGACCGGCTACATCGAGAAGGGCGTCGCCGAGGGCGCCCGCCTGGTCGCCGGCGGCCCCGAGGCCCCCCGCGAGCGCGGCTACTACGTCTCCCCGACCGTCTTCGCCGACGTCACCCCGCAGATGAGCATCGCCCAGGAGGAGATCTTCGGGCCGGTCCTGTCGATCCTGAGGTACGAGGACGAGGAGGACGCCCTGCGGATCGCCAACGGCACGGTCTACGGCCTGGCCGGCGCCGTCTGGGCCGGGGACGAGGCGACGGCGGTGGCCTTCGCCCGCCGCATGGAGACCGGACAGGTCGACATCAACGGCGGCCGCTTCAACCCGCTGGCGCCCTTCGGCGGGTACAAGCAGTCGGGCGTGGGCCGCGAACTGGGCGTGCACGGCCTGACCGAGTACCTCCAGACCAAGTCCCTCCAGTTCTAGGAGAAGTGCCCGCATGGCTGTCCGCGCCGCCGTCCTGCCCGCCGTCGGCTCCCCGCTGGAGATCACCGGGATCGACCTGCCCGATCCCGGCCCCGGCCAGGTCCGCATCCGGCTCGCCGCCGCCGGGGTCTGCCACTCCGACCTGTCCCTGTCCGACGGCACCATGCGCCTGCCGGTCCCCGCCGTCCTCGGCCACGAGGGCGCCGGCACGGTCGTCGCCGTCGGCGAGGGCGTCACCCACGTCGCGCCCGGCGCCGGCGTGGTCCTCAACTGGGCCCCGTCCTGCGGCGCCTGCCACGCCTGCGGCCTCGGCGAGGTCTGGCTGTGCGCCAACGCCCTGAACGGCGCCGCCGGGGTCCACGCCCGCCGCGCGGACGACGGCACCGATCTGCACCCCGGCCTGAACGTCGCCGCGTTCGCCGAGGAGACGGTGGTGCCCGCGTCCTGCGTCCTGCCCGCCCCCGAGGGCGTCCCGCTCACCGACGCCGCCCTGCTCGGCTGCGCGGTCCTCACCGGCTACGGCGCCGTCCACCACGCGGCGCGGGTCCGGCCGGGCGAGACGGTCGCCGTGTTCGGCGTCGGCGGCGTGGGCCTGGCGGCCCTGCAGGCCGCCCGGATCGCGGGCGCGTCGCGGATCGTCGCCGTCGACGTCTCCCCGCAGAAGGAGGAACTGGCCCGCGCCGCGGGCGCCACCGACTACCTCCTCGCCTCCGACACCACGGCCCGCGAGATCCGCGCCCTCACCGGCAGGCAGGGCGTCGACGCGGCCGTGGAGTGCGTCGGCCGCGCGGTCACCATCCGCACGGCCTGGGACTCCACCCGGCGCGGCGGCCGGACGACGGTCGTCGGCATCGGCGGCAAGGACCAGCAGGTCACCTTCAACGCGCTGGAGATCTTCCACTGGGGCCGGACCCTGTCCGGCTGCGTCTACGGCAACTGCGACCCCGCGCGGGACCTCCCGGTCCTCGCCGGCCACGTCCGCGCCGGCCGCCTCGACCTCGCCGCCCTGGTGACCGAGCGGATCACCCTGGACGGCATCCCGGCCGCCTTCGACGCCATGCTGACCGGCAAGGGCGGCCGGGCGCTGGTGGTGTTCTAGGGCCGGCGCCCCTCGGCCGCGGCCGGCGCGGTCGCCGCCCGCCGCCTCCGCCGCGCCCGGGCCGCGCCGCCCGCCGGGCCGTTCCCGCCCGGCGCCGGCGCCGGCGCCGGTCACCGGGGCGCGGCCGCGCGGGGGCACCCTCGCTCCCTGCCCGGGGCGCCGCGCGACGAACGCGGCGGTCAGCCGGTCATGGACCACCGCCCCCTGTCCGGGAGGCCGCCGGAGGCGACGGGCACCTCGCCGGCCGGCGCCGGCGCGCTCGCGGGCGCCGGCCGGGCGGGTGCCCTAAACGGCCCGCCTCACCTGCTCGTACTGGCGCGCCAGCCCGTCCAGCAGCGCCGTCAGGCCGGTCTCGAAGGCCCGCTCGTCGATCTTCTCCTGCTGCTCGGCTAGCAGGTGGGCCTGCCCGAGGTGCGGGTAGTCGGCGGGGTCGTAGGCGCTCGCGTCGTCCACGAAGCCCCCGGCGAAGGAGCCGAGCGCGGAGCCCATGATGAAGTACCGCATCAGCGCGCCGATCGACGTGGCCTGGGCCGGCGGCCAGCCCGCGTCGACCATCGCGCCGTAGACCGCGTCCGCGAGGCGCAGCGCGGCCGGGCGGCGGCCGGGGCCGCGGGCCAGCACCGGAACGATGTTCGGGTGGTCGCGCAGGGCGGCCCGGTAGGAGACGGCCCAGTCGTGCAGCGCGGTCCGCCAGTCCCGGCCGTCCTCGAACATCGACAGATCGACCTGGGCGCTCACCGAGTCGGCGACCGCCTCCAGGATCTCGTCCTTGGTGCGGAAGTGGTTGTAGAGCGAGGGTCCGCTGACGCCCAGCTCCGCGGCGAGCCGGCGGGTGGAGACGGCCGCGAGGCCCTCCGCGTCCACCAGCGCACGCGCCGTCTCCACGATGCGGTCGGTGCTGAGCAGGGGCTTGCGCGGTCGGGCCATGGCGCACATAGTAGGGCTGCCACCAGAAACTAGCAGTGCTAATTTAAATGTACGGCTTTCAAGAGCCGTGATCCGAGGGGTGACCCGTTGTGAACCTGGAGCTCAGCGAGGAGCAGACCGCCGTCCGGCAGCTCGCCCGGGACTTCGTGGAGCGGGAGATCGCCCCCCACGCCGCCGCCTGGGACCGGGCCGAGGAGGTCGACCGGGGGATCGTGAAGAAGCTGGGCGAGGTCGGCTTCCTGGGGCTGACCGTCGACGAGGAGTACGGCGGCTCGGGCGGTGACCACCTCGCGTACTGCCTGGTGACGGAGGAGCTCGGCCGCGGCGACTCGTCGGTGCGCGGGATCGTGTCCGTCTCGCTCGGCCTGGTCGCCAAGACCGTCGCCGCCTGGGGCAGCGAGGAGCAGAAGCGGCGGTGGCTGCCGGGCCTCGCCTCCGGCGCGTACGTCGGCTGCTTCGGCCTCACCGAGCCCGGCACCGGCTCCGACGCCGGCCGTCTCGCCACGCGCGCGGTCCGCGACGGCGGCGACTACGTCATCAACGGCACCAAGATGTTCATCACCAACGGCACCTGGGCCGACGTCGTGCTGCTCTTCGCCCGCTCCACCGACGCGCCCGGCCACAAGGGCGTCTCCGCCTTCCTGGTCCCGGCCGGCACCCCCGGACTGACCCGCCGCACCGTCCACGGCAAGCTCGGCCTGCGCGGCCAGGCCACCGCCGAGCTGGTGTTCCAGGACGTGCGGGTGCCCGCCTCGGCGCTGCTCGGCGAGGAGGGCAGGGGCTTCTCCGTCGCCATGTCGGCGCTGGCGAAGGGGCGGATGTCGGTCGCGGCGGGCTGCGTCGGCATCGCCCAGGCGGCACTGGACGCGGCGGTCGCCTACGCCGGGGAGCGCGAGCAGTTCGGCAAGAGCATCGCCCACCACCAGCTGGTGCAGGAGCTGATCAGCGACATGGCCGTCGACGTGGACGCGGCCCGGCTGCTCACCTGGCGGGTCGCCGACCTGATCGACCGCGGGCGGCCCTTCGCCGTCGAGTCCTCCAAGGCCAAGCTCTTCGCCTCCGAGGCGGCCGTCCGCGCCGCCAACAACGCCCTGCAGGTCTTCGGCGGCTACGGCTACATCGACGAGTACCCGGTGGGCAAGCTGCTGCGCGACGCCCGCGTCATGACCCTCTACGAGGGCACCAGCCAGATCCAGAAGCTGGTCATCGGCCGCGCGCTGACGGGCGTCTCGGCCTTCTGAGCGCGTCCGCGCGGACGCGTCCTTCTGAGTACGTTCCTGAGTATCCCGGCGGATGCGGCGCGGGCCGGGTCCGCCGACCCTGGTCGCCATGAGCGACACACCGGTCAAGCAGCAGAGCACGGCCGCCTTCTACGGGCAGGCCGTCGCGTCCTTCGCGGTCGCCCTGGCCGCCACCGCGGTCGGCATCTTCAGCCTCCGGGCCGACGCCTGGGTGCGGGGCTTCCTCGGCATCGCCGTCCTCTATCTGGTCACCTCCGCCTTCACCCTGGCCAAGGTCGTCCGGGACCGCCAGGAGGCCGGGCAGATCATCAGCCGGGTCGACCAGGCGCGGCTGGAGAAGCTGCTCGCCGAACACGACCCCTTCGCGGAGCGGTGACCCGTGGCGCACCCCGCCGAACGGGCCGGCTAAGCGCCCGCTCAGCTTCGGCGGTATGGTGGTGTCCCTGTCGGTGAGAAGGGGCGAGCGAGCGATGAGTACGGCGCAGGAGACGGCCGACGGCGAGACCGAGCCGTGGGGCGAGGTCACCCCGGACGCGGCCCGGCGGCTGCTGGTGGCCGCGGTGGAGGCCTTCGCCGAGCGCGGCTACCACGCGACGACGACCCGCGACATCGCGGGCCGCGCCGGCATGAGTCCGGCCGCGCTCTACATCCACTTCAGGACCAAGGAGGAACTGCTCCACCGCATCAGCAGGATCGGCCACGACAAGGCCCTCGGCATCCTGCGCACGGCGGCCCGCGGCGAGGGGAGCGCGACCGAGCGGCTCGCCGACGCGGTCAGCTCCTTCGTCCGCTGGCACGCCGGGCGGCGCACCACGGCGCGCGTGGTGCAGTACGAACTGGACGCCCTCGGTCCCGAGGCCCGCGCCGAGATCGTCGCGCTGCGCCGCCAGGTCGACGCCGAGGTGCGCGGGATCGTCGAGGACGGCGTGGCCTCGGGCGAGTTCGACGTGCGCGACGTGCCGGGCACCACCCTCGCGATCCTCTCGCTCTGCGTCGACGTCGCCCGCTGGTTCAACGTGGACGGACCCCGTACCCCCGAGGAGGTCGGCGAGCTGTACGCCGACCTCGTGCTGCGGATGGTCGGGGCCGGGTGAGCGGCGCGCCCCGGAAGCGGGCGGCCTACAGGTAGTAACGCGAGACGGACTCGGCGACGCACACCGGCTTCTCGCCGCCCTCGCGCTCCACCGTGAAGGCGACGGACACCTGGACGCCGCCCGTGACGTCCTGGACGCCGGTGATCCGCGCGGTGGCGCGCAGCCGGGAGCCCACCGGGACGGGGGCGGGGAAGCGGACCTTTTCGGTGCCGTAGTTGACGCCCATCTTCACGCCCTCGACGCGGATCAGCTGCGGTCCGAAGAGCGGGAGCAGCGACAGGGTCAGATAGCCGTGCGCGATGGTCGTGCCGAACGGGCCCGCGGCGGCCTTCTCCGGGTCCACGTGGATCCACTGGTGGTCACCGGTCGCCTCGGCGAACAGGTCGATCCGCTTCTGGTCGATCTCCAGCCAGTCGGTGTACCCCAGCTGCTCGCCCACCGCGGCCCTCAGGTCGTCGGCGGATGTGAAGATCCTCGGCTCTGCCATGTCCCGGCCTCCCGCGTCGCAAGGTCCGCTTAGTCTAAGCGACTGCTTAGCATGGTCGGCCGGAAGGCCCCTGTCAACGGACCGGTCCGGCGGCGGGAGTGGGTAGGGTTCGAGGAGTGCCCCAGATTCCCGAGAAGATCCACGAACTCACGGTCGGTCAGCTGGCCGCACGCAGCGGCGCCGCCGTCTCCGCCCTGCACTTCTACGAGTCCAAGGGCCTGATCCGCAGCCGCCGCACCTCGGGCAACCAGCGCCGCTTCAGCCGCGACACACTGCGCCGGGTCGCCTTCATCCGGGCCGCCCAGCGGGTCGGCATCCCGCTGGCCACGATCCGCGCCGCGCTCGCCGAACTGCCCGAGGAGCGCACGCCCACCCGGGAGGACTGGGCCCGGCTCTCCGAGAAGTGGCGGTCCGAGCTGGAGGAGCGCATCAGACAGCTGAACCGGCTGCGCGACCATCTCACCGACTGCATCGGCTGCGGCTGCCTGTCCCTGGACACCTGCGTCCTGTCCAACCCGGACGACGTCTTCGGCGAACGCCTCACCGGCTCCCGCCTGATGGCGGAGCAGGGCGGAGCCCGCCCGGGAACCCGCCGCCGGCGCGAGCGGCCGCAGCCGGCGGCCGAGTGCCGCGACGGGGAGAGGCCGGAGCCGCGGGCCGGGTACCGAGGCTGAGGGAGCCGCGGCCGCGCGCCGCGTACCGCGCACGAGGGGACCGGCGCGCCGGGGCGGGACCGGGTGCCGGGGCGCGCCGCGCCCCGGGCTCAGCCCTCCCGCGCCGACCGCCACTGGACCAGCGCGGCGGCGACCAGCTCGGCGTTCGACCTCGCCCGGCGGCCGTCCGGGAGGAACAGCGTGTCCTCCAGGCCCGCGCGGGTCGCCAGCCCCAGCCGGCCGGCCAGCCGCAGCACCGGCCAGGCGCCGCCGTCCTCGCCGTGCAGCAGCACCGGGCGAGGAGGACGCCCCCCTGCTCGGGCGGAGCCGGCGGCCGGGGCCGGGGGGAGCTGCACGCCGAGGCCGGACAGCAGGGCGCGGGCCGAGTCCGGGGCGCCGTCCGGATCGGTCTCCGTCACCTCCGCGAGCACGCGGAGCACCTTCGGGCCGAGCGGCGAGCGCGCGAACCGGTCCGCCCCGTCCGTCCCGGACCAGAGGCCGGCCTCCACGCCCACGCCCCGCTCGAGCAGCGCGGCGGCCACCCGCTCGGCGCCCGGCTCGTGCCAGTTGACCGAGGCGTGGTCGGGCAGCACGGTCCAGCTCCGTATCCGGGCCACGCGGGCGGCCGGGTCCGGCTCGGCCCAGGCGCCCGTGGTCACGCCGACCGGCACCGGCACCCGTGCCCGTATCGCCCCGACCGTCGCCGCGACCACGCGGGGCGACAGACTGTCCCGGCCGCACGGGGTCTTGGGATGGACATGGACGTCCGTGGCCCCGGCCGCCACGGCCCCGGCCGCCACGGCCCCGGCCGCCACGGCCTCGGCCGCCGAGCCGGCCAGCTCCTCCGGCGAGAGCGGCACCGCCGCGCCGTCGGCGGCCCCCCGGGACCCGTTGAGACACACCTGCACCATGCCCCGATGGTGCCAGGCGCCGCGGACACGCCCGCGGCGGACAGCGCCGGGGGTGCGGCGTACCCGCCGCACCCCCGGCGCGCGACGGCCCGCCGGCCCCGGTCAGGCCGACACCAACTGCCGTTCCCGCCTCGTCCCGGCCAGCGCCTGCGGGGTGAGCACGGGACGCGGCACCAGGATCCCGCAGTCCGTGCAGACCGGGCCCGCCGAGGGCTCGTGGTCCAGGCCGTACCGCCACACGAGCCGGTCCCCGGCGCACACCGGGCAGGCCGAGCCCGGTTCGCGCTCCAGCGCGGCGATCAGCCGGCGCAGCACCTCGGCCAGCGGTTCACGGGGATGGACCGCCGGATCGTCGCACCACGCCACGCCGAAGCCGCCCCAGGTCAGCCGGTGCCAGTCGTCCACGCTGCCCGGCCTGCGCAGCCCGTCGTGCTTCTCCTTCCTGCGCCGCTCGGCGAACGCGACCTCGTAGGCCAGCCAGACCGAACGCGCCTCCTCCAGCTCGTCCAGCGCGGCCACCAGCCGCGCCGGATCGGGTGACCTGTCCTCCGGATCGAAACCCCATCGGGAGCACAGGTGGTCCCAGGTGGCCCTGTGCCCGTAAGGGGCGAACCGTTCAAGGCACTTGCGCAGCGAGTAGCGCCGCAGCGCCAGGTCGCACCGCGGATCGCGGACCTGTCTTGCCAGACTCCGGAAACCGGCCATCGCCCTGCACCTCCGTCACACCTGCACCTGTCATTCCGGTCACTTCGGCGTCGTCGTACGGACGTCGCCGAATAGACGTGTCGACACGCGAATCGGCTCCATCCGATTTCCGATGGCCCCCATAAGCCGGCCGAAGTGGTTCGCGCGTCGACTGCCGTGGCCCGTGTGCCTGTTGTGCTGACTCCCCAAACTGACGCATGTTCATCTTCGGTCCCGGGCGCGCCGGCGGTGACGTCCGGCCCGCCCCGCAGGGGGAGCCGTCGTGTCACGGCGCGCCCCACGCACCGCCCTCGACAGACCGAGAACTCCCCGCGCAATCTCCGGGTTCCTGAAGACCGCCGCACTATGCGCGCCGACGGCCGGTCTTTTGCCGCCGTTCCGCCCGGCGGCGGCGGCCGGGCCGGACGCGGCCGGGGCGCCGCCGGCCGCGCGGGCCGCGGCCGCGGCGGCGAACGACCACTGCGGCGGGCGGTGTTCCGCCGTCCTGCCGCCCCGGCGAGGACGGCAACGCCGCCCTCGCCCGGATCCTCCACCAGACCTTCGGCACCCGGCCCGCGCGCACCGGGGACCGGCCCGGCCCCTGCGCGGACCTCGCCACGGGCCGCACCGGGCTCGCCGACGACGGGATCAGCGCCTTCCTCGACGACGCCTGCTTCGGCGTCCCCGCCGACCGGGTCGCCTCCCCCTCGGGCCCGCCGGCCGCGGCGGCGCGACCGTCGTCCGCGACGACAGGACCGGGGTGCCGCGCGGCACCGGGACCACGCGCCACGGCACGGAGTCCGGCGCCGGCGCGCGGCGGCCCGGGACCGGCTGCGGCCGATGGACGTCGTCCGCCACGCCGGCCGCGGACGGCCGGCCTCCTGCGCGGGCGGCGCACCCGCCGGCCGGGGCCCGCAACGGCGGTTCCGGCGCGACGCCCCCTACCCCGAGGCCGAGCCGCAGGCCCGGATCGACGGCGCCGCCGCCCCGCTCACCGGTACAGGAGGTACTCCGCGCGCAGCCTCCGGAACGCCGCCAGTTCCTCCTGCCAGGCCCCCGTCACCTCGTCGGTGTCCGCCCCGGCGTCGATCATCGTGCGCACGCGCGCGGAGCCGGTCAGCCTGTCGATCCAGTGGTCCGGCCGCCAGGCGAAACCGCTCCACGTCCTCCGGGCGGTCACCAGGAGCGCGATCCCGGTGCGCACGGGATCGAACGCGGCCCGGTCGTGCACGTGGAGCTGCACACCGCCGACGACCTTCCCCTGGAACTTGGAGAACGTGGGCGTGAAGTACGCCTCCCGGAAGCGCACCCCCGGCAGCCCCAGCCCGTTCACCGCCGCCGCCCACCGCCCGTCCAGGCCCTCCGCGCCGAGCAGTTCGAAGGGGCGCGTGGTGCCGCGCCCCTCCGACAGGTTCGTCCCCTCGAACAGGCACGTCCCGGAGTACACCAGGGCCGTGTCGGGCGTCGGCATGTTCGCGCTCGGCGGCACCCAGGGCAGCCCGGAGGCGTCGTGGAAGTCCGACCGCCGCCAGCCCGCCATCCGCACGGTCTCCAGCTCCACCGGCGCGGCCAGGAACTCCCCGTTGAACAGCCGCGCCAGCTCCGCGACCGTCATGCCGTGCGCCTGCGCGATCGGCTGCCGTCCCACGAAGGTCGCGAACTCCTTGTGCAGCACCGGCCCCAGGGCGGCCCGGCCGGTCACCGGGTTCGGCCGGTCCAGGACCACGAACCGCTTGCCGGCGAGCTGCGCCGCCTCCATGCAGTCGTACAGCGTCCAGATGTAGGTGTAGAACCGCGCGCCCACGTCCTGGATGTCGAAGACGACGGTGTCCACGCCGGACTTCGTGAAGACGTCGGCGAGCGCCCGGCCGCTCGTGAGGTACGTGTCGTAGACGGGCAGTCCGGTCGCCGGGTCCTCGTGGCTGCCCTCGGAGCCGCCCGCCTGCGCGGTGCCGCGGAAACCGTGCTCGGGGCCGAAGACGGCGACCAGGTCGACCCGGTCGTCGGCGTGCATGACGTCGACGATGTGCCGTACGTCCCTGGTGACGCCCGTCGGGTTGGTGACGACGCCGACCCTTTGGCCGTCGAGCGGGGCGTAGCCGGCGGCGGCGAGGCGCTCGAACCCGGTGCGCAGGCGCCCGCCGCGCTCCGCCGCGGCGGCCGGCGGCGCCGCGGGGAGCGTCGCGGCCGCCGCCGTCGCCGTGAGCAGGGTCCGTCTGGGCACGCGCATGGGTGACCTCCTCGACCGGGGACCTCGGCAGGAGCACGCTATGCGCTCCGGCCGGTGGGTGGGAACAGGTGAGGACCGTCCGGGGCGGGACGCGCCCGCGCGGCGGAACCGCACCGGTGCCCGGCGCCGGCTTCGCGGCCGCCCTTCCCCACGCCATACCGACCGGTTAGTCTGACGCTTCAGCAGAGCCGCAGCCGAAGGAGACCGAGGGTGGAATCCGTCGAGGGAGCCGGGATCGTCGTCACGGGGGCCGGGGGCGGCATCGGGGCCGCGCTGGCCCGCCGCTTCGCCGCCGAGGGGGCCCGGGTCGTCGTCAACGACCGGGACGCGGACCGGGCCGAGGCCGTCGCCCGCGAGATCGGCGGCATCGCGGTCCCGGGCGACGCCTCCGGGATCGTCGCCGAGGCCCGCGCGGCGCTCGGCGGCACGGTCGACGTCTACTGCGCCAACGCGGGCGCCGCCTTCGAGGGCGGCGACGCGGGCGGGCCGCTCGACGAACGGGCCTGGTCCCTGTCCTGGGAGGTCAACGTCATGGCGCACGTCCGCGCGGCCCACGAACTGCTCCCGGCCTGGCTGGAGCGCGGCAGCGGCCGCTTCGTCGCCACCGTCTCCGCCGCCGGCCTGCTCACCATGATCGGCGCCGCCCCCTACAGCGTCACCAAGCACGGCGCGTACGCCTTCGCCGAGTGGCTGTCGCTGACGTACCGTCACCGCGGGCTGAAGGTGCACGCCGTCTGCCCGCAGGGAGTGCGCACCGACATGCTGGCCGCCAGCGGCAGCGCGGGCGACCTGGTGCTCCGGCCCACCGCGATCGAGCCGGAGCAGGTCGCGGACGCCCTCTTCCGGGGCATCGAGGAGGACCGCTTCCTGATCCTGCCGCACCCCGAGGTCGCCGAGTACTACCGGGCCCGGGCCGGCGACCCCGACCGCTGGCTGGCCGGCATGAACCGCCTCCAGCAGCAGTGGGAGGCGGCCCGGTGACCGCCTCCCGCTACGCGGCCAAGCCCTGGCTGGCCCTGCTGAACGACGCCCAGAAGGCCCCCGTCAGTCCCGCGGACTCACTGGTGCACGCCCTGCGCCGGGCCGCCGCCACCACGCCCGAGCGCACCTTCCTCGCCTACTTCGACGGCCGCATCGGCTACCGCGAGGCGGACGAGCTGAGCGACTCCGTCGCCGGCCACCTCGCCGCCCGTGGCCTGGAGCGCGGCGACCGGGTGGCGATCCTGCTGCAGAACTCCCCGCACTTCGTGCTCGCCGTGCTCGGCGCCTGGAAGGCGGGCGCGGTCGTCGTCCCGGTCAACCCCATGTACAAGTCGGGGGAGGTCGGCCACGTCCTGCGGGACGGCGAGGTCGCGGCGCTGATCTGCTCCGACCGCGCCTGGGAGGGGTATCTGCGGGACACGGTGGCCGACTCGCCGGTGCGGATCGTGCTCACCGGCTGCGAGCTGGACTTCCAGACCCGCTCCGACGCGCGCGTGCTGGCCTTCGAACGGCTCCCGCGGGCCGCCGACGCCGACGACCTCACCGCCGTGGCCCGCGCGGGCCACCGGGCGCCCGAGGGCCGCGACCCCGGCCCGGCCGACATCGCCCTGATCAGCTACACCTCGGGCACCAGCGGCGCCCCCAAGGGCGCCACCAACACGCACGGCAACATCATGTACAACGCCGAGCGGCAGCGGACCGGGCTCGCCCTGCCCGAGGCGCCGGTCTACTTCGCCCTGGCGCCCCTGTTCCACATCACCGGCCTGGTCTGCCAGTTCGGGGCCTGCCTGAACAGCGCGGGCACGCTCGTGCTGGCGTACCGCTTCGAGGCGGGCGTGGTCCTCGACGCGTTCGCCGAACACCGGCCGCACTACACGGTCGGCCCGTCGACCGCCTTCATGGCGCTGGCCGCCCACCCGTCCGTCTCCCGCGACCACTTCTCGTCCTTCGCGAACATCTCCTCCGGCGGCGCCCCGCTGCCGCCCGCCCTGGTGGAGAGGTTCCGGGCGGGCTTCGGGCCGTACATCCGCAACGGCTACGGGCTGACCGAGTGCACCGCCCCGTGCGCTTCCGTCCCGCCCCACCTGGAGGCCCCCGTCGACCCGGCCTCCGGCACGCTCGCCGTCGGCGTGCCCGGCCCCGACACGGTCGTGCGGATCGTCGACGACCGGGGCGCGGAGGTGCCCTTCGGGGAGCAGGGCGAGATCGTCGTGCGGGGCCCGCAGGTCGTGCCCGGCTACTGGCGGCGTCCGGACGCCACCGCGCAGACCTTCCCCGGGGGCGAACTGCGCACCGGCGACATCGGCTTCATGGACGAACAGGGCTGGCTGTACGTCGTCGACCGCAAGAAGGACATGATCAACGCGTCCGGTTTCAAGGTGTGGCCGCGCGAGGTCGAGGACGTGCTGCACACGCACCCGGCGGTGCGCGAGGCGGCCGTCGTCGGGGTGCCCGACGGGTACCGCGGGGAGACCGTCAGGGCCTACGTCAGCCTGCGCCCGGGCGCCGAGGCGGACCCGGGTGAACTCGCCGCGTACTGCAAGGAGAGACTGGCCGCCTACAAGTACCCCCGGCAGGTGGAGATCCTGCCCGACTTGCCGAAGACGGCGAGTGGGAAGATCCTCCGTCGGGAACTGCGTTCCCAGGCGCAGGAAAGCCGGTAGAACCACGGAGAGGCAGGTGGCGGCAGTGCCCAGGACCACGGACGGAGACGGCGCTCCCGTGCCGCAGCGGCTCCTGGCCGCCGCCACCCGGCTCTTCGCCGAGCAGGGCTACGACCGCACCTCGGTGCAGGAGATCGTCGAGGCGGCCGGCGTCACCAAGGGGGCGCTGTACCACTACTTCGGCTCCAAGGACGACCTGCTGCACGAGGTGTACGCGCGCGTGCTGCGCGTCCAGCAGGAGCGCCTGGACGCCGTCGCGCAGGCCGACGAGCCGGTCGAGAAGCGGCTGCGGGCCGCGGCCGCGGACGTCGTGGTGACCACCATCGAGAACCTCGACGACGCGATGATCTTCTGGCGGTCCATGCACCACCTCAGCCCGGAGAAGAACAAGCAGGTCCGCGCCGAGCGCCGGCGCTACCACGAGCGCTTCCGCGCGCTCGTCGAGGAGGGCCAGGAGGCGGGCGTCTTCTCCCGGGCGACCCCGGCCGACCTGGTGGTCGACTACCACTTCGGCTCCGTCCACCACCTGTCGACCTGGTACCGCCCCGACGGCCCGCTCACCCCGCGGCAGGTCGCCGACCACCTGGCGGACCTGCTGCTGCGGGCGCTGCGGCCGTGACACGCACGGGGCGGGGCGACCGCGCCGGCGGTCGCCCCGCCCCGTCCTCTCACAGGTACTTCTTCAGCTCCCGCCGCGCCAGCGACCGCTGGTGCACCTCGTCCGGGCCGTCGGCGATCATCAGCGTCCGGGCCCCGGCGTACAGCTCGGCCAGCGGGAAGTCCTGGCTGACGCCGCCCGCGCCGTACAGCTGGATCGCCCGGTCGATGATGCCGACCACCGTGCGGGGCGTGGCGATCTTGATGGCCTGGATCTCCGTGTGGGCGCCCCGGTTGCCGACGGTGTCCATCATCCAGGCCGTCTTCAGCACCAGCAGCCGCAACTGCTCCACGGCGACCCGCGCGTCCGCGATCCAGTTGTGCACGACGCCCTGCTGGGCCAGCGCCTTGCCGAAGGCGGTGCGGGAGGCCGCCCGCCGGCACATCAGCTCGATCGCCCGCTCGGCCATGCCGATCAGCCGCATGCAGTGGTGGATCCGGCCCGGACCCAGCCGGGCCTGGGCGATGGCGAAGCCGCCGCCCTCCTCGCCGATCAGGTTCGACACCGGCACGCGCACGTGGTCGAAGACCACCTCGGCGTGGCCGCCGTGCCAGTGGTCCTCGTAGCCGAACACCTGCATCGCCCGCCTGACGGTGACGCCGGGGGTGTCGCGCGGGACCAGCACCATGGACTGCTGGCGGCGGATGTCGGCCCCGTCCGGGTCCGTCTTGCCCATCACGATGAAGATCCTGCAGTCCGGGTTCATCGCCCCGGAGATGTACCACTTGCGGCCCGTGACGACGTACTCGTCGCCGTCCCGCTCGATGCGCGTGGTGATGTTGGTGGCGTCCGAGGAGGCCACCTCCGGCTCGGTCATCGCGAACGCCGAGCGGATCTCCCCGGCCAGCAGGGGTTCCAGCCACTGCTTCTTCTGCCGTTCGTCCCCGAACTGGGCGAGCACCTCCATGTTCCCGGTGTCCGGCGCCGCGCAGTTCGTCGCGGTGGGCGCGAGCTGCGGGGAGCGGCCGGTGATCTCGGCCAGCGGCGCGTACTGGAGGTTGGTCAGCCCGGCCCCGTGCTCGGCGTCGGGCAGGAACAGGTTCCACAGGCCCTGCCTGCGGGCCTCGGCCTTCAGCTCCCCGACGACCGGCGGGGTGTCCCAGGGGGAGGCCAGCCGGGCGCGCTGCTCGTGGGCCACCCGCTCGGCCGGGTAGACGTACTCGTCCATGAAGGCGAGCAGCTTGGCGCGCAGTTCCTCGGTGCGCGCGTCGAACGCGAAGTCCATGGCGGTCAGCCCTCCTGAAGGCCGTGGTGCAGGGTGGTCAGGCCGTGCTCGATGAAGACGGGGACCAGATCGCCGATGCGGTCGAAGCCGCGGCCGACCGTCTGGCCGAGGGTGTAGCGGTAGTGGATGCCCTCCAGGATCACGGCGAGCTTGAACCAGGCGAACGCCGTGTACCAGGACACCGCGGAGACGTCGCGTCCCGAGCGCGCGGCGTACCGCTCGATCAGCTCGGCGGGCGACGGGTGCCCGGGGGCCTCGGCGGTGGTGGAGACGGGGGAGCCGGGCATGCCGAGCGGCCGGCTGTACATCACCAGCAGCCCCAGGTCGGTCAGCGGGTCGCCGAGCGTCGACATCTCCCAGTCGAGGATCGCCTTGATCCGGCCGTCCGCGCCGATCAGCACGTTGTCCAGGCGGTAGTCGCCGTGCACGACGGCCGGGGCGGGGGAGCGGGGCAGCTCCCGCCCGAGCGCCGCGTGCAGCTCGTCGATGCCGGCCAGCTCGCGGTTGCGGGAGGCGTCCAGCTGCTTGCCCCAGCGGCGCAGCTGCCGGTCCAGGAAGCCCTCGGGGCGGCCGAAGTCGGCGAGGCCCACCTCGGCGGGGTCCACCGCGTGCAGCCCGACGAGCGTGTCCACCAGGTTCAGCACGGCGTCCCGGGTGCGGTCCGGGCCCAGCGGGGCGAGCTGCCCGGCCGTGCGGTAGGGCGTGCCCTCGACGAACTCCATGACGTAGAAGGGCGCGCCCAGCACCTCCTCGTCCCGGCACAGCAGCACCGGGCGCGGCACCGGCACGTCCGTCGGGTGCAGCGCGCTGATCACCCGGTGCTCGCGCCTCATGTCGTGCGCGGTGGCCAGGACGTGGCCGAGCGGGGGGCGCCTGACGACCCACTTCGAGGCGCCGTCGGAGACCGCGTACGTGAGGTTCGACCGTCCGCCCTCGATCAGCCGGCCGGACAGGGGGCCGGTGACCAGGCCGGGCCGCTCGCGGTCCAGCAGGCCGCGCAGCCGGTCGAGATCGAGTCCGGGCGGGTGGTCGGGGCTCATCGTCGCTCCTACGGGCAGGTGAACGGGACCCGACCATGATGCCGACCGGTCGGTATGCCGTCCAGGGGGACGGGGGAGGTGATCCGGGCCACGATAGGACGGGGCGGGGCGGCGGGGCGACGTGGAGGCGCCGGCGGGCGCCGCGGGCCCGTCGCCACACGAACGGCGCGCGTCGGGCTCCTCGGGTTGCGGGGCGTCCGGACGGCTTGGAGGGTCGGAGCCATGAAGGCGATCAGCTACGCGCGGTACGGCGGTCCCGAGGTGCTCGAGTACGGGGAGGTCCGCGAGCCGAAGGTCGGCCCCGACACGGTGCTGGTGAAGGTGCGGGCCGCGGCCGTCAACCCCGTCGACTGGAAGTGCCGCGAGGGGTACCTCGACGGCGTCCTCGACCCCGTCTTCCCGGTGGTCCCCGGCTGGGACGTCTCCGGGGTCGTGGTGCGGCCCGGCGTCGCCGTCGCCGAGTTCGGCGCCGGGGACGAGGTCATCGGCTACGTGCGCGAGGACTTCCTGTCCCGGGGCACCTTCGCCGAGTACGTGGCGGCGCCCCTGCGCGCCCTCGCGCGCAAGCCCCGCACCCTCTCCTTCGAGGAGGCGGCGGGGCTGCCGCTGGCGGGGCTCACCGCCTACCAGGTGCTGGTGAAGGTGCTCCAGGTGAAGCGGGGCGAGACCGTCCTCGTGCACGCGGCGGCGGGCGGGGTCGGCTCGATCGCCGTGCAGCTGGCCCGGCACCTGGGCGCCCGGGTCATCGGCACGGCGAGCGAGCGCAACCACGACCACGTGCGCGGGCTGGGCGGGGAGCCGGTGGCGTACGGCGAGGGGCTGGCCGAGCGGGTGCGCGGGCTGGCGCCGGAGGGGATGGACGCGGTGTTCGACACCGTGGGCGGGGACGCGCTGACGGTGTCGGCGAACCTGCTGGCCCCCGAGGGGCGCCTGGTGTCGGTCACCGACACGGACGTCGTCGACTACGGCGGCCGCTACTACTTCGTGCGGCCCGACCCCGAGGACCTGGGGCGGTTGTCCGCCCTGGCGGACCAGGGGGTGCTGTCGGTGCACGTGTCGGAGACGTTTCCGCTGGAGCGCGCGGCGGACGCGCACCGGCTGAGCCAGGAGGGACGGACGCGGGGAAAGATCGTGGTGACGGTGGGCGGGTAGGCGCACGGGCGGCGAGGCGGCGCGGGACCTCACAGGAGGAGGGCCGCCCCGCACCCCGCCATCGCCATCGCGCACAGGGCCGCGGCCGCGGCGTGCCGGAAGGCCAGCGGGGGAGGGCCGCCGGGCCCGGCGAGGGCCCGGATGCGGCGGTGGGCGACGCGCAGGAAGCCCAGCCAGAGCGCGCAGCACAGGGCCGCGGCGAGGACGCCGGCGCAGGAGGCCCCGCCGTGCAGCGCGGTGCGCACGGCGAGCACGGCGACGACGGTGCCGGACAGGGTGGTGCGGCGCCAGGCGAGCCGGGTGCGCTCGGGCTGCAGACCGGGGTCGCGGGGCTCGGCCGCCGGGTCGGTCATCCGCCCCACCCGGCGAGGACGACGACGACCATGGCGAGGGCCACGAGGGCCACGACGAGGCCGAGCAGGGCCGGGAAGCGGGAGACCGGGAGGTCCTCGCCGCGGCGCATCGCGCGTTCGCAGCGGATCCAGTGGCTGACCGCGCGCAGGGAGCACAGCACGCCGGCCGCGAGCAGCGCCAGCGCGAGGCCGACGCGCCAGGCCCGGGCGAGGCCGGGCAGGAACTGGTCCACCGCGAAACCGCCGCCGATCAGGGCGAGCGCGGTGCGCACCCAGGCCAGGAAGGTGCGCTCGTTCGCCAGCGAGAAGCGGTAGTCGGGGGTGCTGCCCTCCTGGCGGATCTGCTGCGGCGCGAACCAGAGCCGGACGTTCCGTGCGAATTCGATCACGAGCAGGACCCTACGTCTGCGGTGGCCCGCGCGGGCGGGGCGGGGGTGCGGGTGCGCGTCCGCGGTGGTCCGCGGGCCGGGTGGGGCGTGCGTCGCGTGCCGGCGGCGGCCTGCGCGGCTTCAGGCGCGCCTGCGGCGGGGTGGCGGACCGGGGCCGCGCCGGGTGTCCGTCCCCGGTCCGGCGACGCCGGTCAGCGGCGTCCGGCCCGGTGGCTCCTCAGCCGCTCGTACGCCGCCAGGCCGTCCGGTACCCACTCCCACCGCGGCAGCCGGCGTTCCAGTTCGGGCTCGGGCAGGAAGGCGTGCCAGGCCACCTCCTCGGGCTGGGGGCGGACGGGAAGGTCGCAGCGGACCTCGTACACCGCCGACCACCAGGTCCGGCCCGGGCCGCCCTCGTAGAGGAACGTGAAGAGGTGCCCGGGGCGCGGCAGGCCCGTCACCCCCAGTTCCTCCTCGGCCTCCCGCAGGGCCGCGTCGTCGTAGGACTCGCCCGCGCCGACCACACCGCCGACGAACATGTCGTACAGGGAGGGGAAGACCAGCTTGGTCGGGGTGCGGCGGTGCACGAAGACGCGGTCGGCGGCGTCCCGGACCTGGACGAAGACGCAGCGGTGCCGCAGCCCCCTGGCGTAGACCTCGCCGCGCGGGGACCGCCCGACGACCCGGTCGTGCTCGTCGACGACGTCGAGGATCTCATCAGCAGCGCTCATACGCCCATCAAAGCAGGGAGCCCGACCGGATTTCGCCGCACCGACGGTGGAGGCAACACCAAGTGCCGCATGGAAAACGGGACTTGACGCGTGTAACGCACGGACGGCCCTTGACGCCGAACATTGGCTCCGGGTTTGCTGTGCGTGATCAGTTGATGGCAGACCGGCAACCGACGCCAGACCGCGTCGCGTGAGGAAGTCCCGCGGTGTCCCCACCCCCGCCTCCCCTCGGCCGCGGACGCAGACGCGCGGCCCGGACGTTCGACGAGGCCCTCGACGACGCCGAACTCGTCGCCGCGCGGGCCGCCCTGGCGCAGGGGCGGTGGCACACCGCCCGCTCGCTGCTCGTCCGCACCGCGGACGACTGGGACCGCCGGGGCCACCGGATCACCGTCCTCGCCGGGGAGCCCTACAGCGCGGCCTGGGCCCGCGAGTGGCTGCTCGCCGAGCCCGACTCCGCCGACGCCACCGCGCTGCTCGCCCTGGCCCGGGTCCGGCGCGCCCTGCGCGGCAAGGAGAAGCCGGCGCGCGCCCGCGAGGCCTGCCGTGACGCCGCCGCGCTCGCGCCCGCCGACCCGACCCCGTGGCTCGGCCTGCTGATGCTGGAGCGCGCCCTCGGCGCGGAGGAGGACGTGGTCCGGATCTTCGACGAGGTCCGCGTCCGGTACGCCGACCACCACCACGCCCACCACCTGGTGGTCGCCCGGCTCGCCGAGCGCCGCGCCGACGCGGGCGCCGACCCGCTGCACGAGGTGTACGACTTCGCCGGCTGGGCCGTCGAACAGGCGCCCGCCGACTCGCCCCTGGCGGTCCTGCCGGTCGTCGCGCACGCCGAGCGCTACCGCGTCCTGGCCGCCGCCGGGCACGAGCCCGCCGACCCGGCCGCCTCCGGGCACTGGGCCGGCCGCCGCGCCCGGCTGGTGATGAAGGCCGCCTTCGACTGGTGGCTGGAGTGGGAGCACGAAGGCCACCCGCGCCGGCTGATCGACCTCAACTACCTGGCGCACGCCAAGGTCTGCGAGGGACGGGGCGCCGAGGCCGCCGCCCTGTTCCACCGGATCGGCGACCACGCCACGCCCGCACCGTGGTCGTACCCCGGCCGCGACCCGTACACCGCCTTCCGCGCCGCACGCGACAGCGCGCTCGGCACGGCCTGACGCCCCGACCCGATGCGAACGAAGGACACCCCTCACATGACCACGGGCAGTTCCCGCGCGAGCGGATCCGCCGACGCCGGCATCAACACCTACCTCGGGCAGGAGCGCGCCCTGCGCGCCGACCGCCTCGGCACGCGGGGCCTGCTGCTCTCCGTGCTCGCCGCGACCGCCCCGCTCATGGTGGTCGCCGGTGTCATGCCCACCACATACGCGGTGATGGGCATCGTCGGCCAGCCGCTGCTCTTCGTGATGCTCGGCGTGGTGCTGGTCCTGTTCAGCCTCGGATACGCCGAGATGAGCCGGCACGTCCACAACGCGGGCGCCTTCTACGCCTACATCTCCCGCGGCCTGGGCGGCACCGCGGGCGCGGGCGCCGCCCTGGTCGCGCTCGTCGCCTACAACGCCCTCCAGGTCGGCATCTACGGCATCCTCGGCTTCGAGGTCTCCGGGCTGTTCGCCACCTACGCCGGCATCGAGGTCGCCTGGTGGGCGCCGGCGCTGGCGGCCGTGCTCGCGGTGGGCGCGCTGGGCTGGCTGAAGATCGACGTCAACGCGCGCGTGCTCGGGGTGCTGCTGGCCGTCGAGGTGCTGCTGGTCGTCGTCTTCGACGTCGCCGCCGTCGCCGACCCCGGCGCGGAGGGGCTGTCGCTGCGCGCGTTCGACCCGGGCACGCTGGCCGGCGCCGGCGTGGGCACCGCGCTGTGCTTCTGCATCGCCGCCTTCCTCGGCTTCGAGCAGGCGCCCGTGTACGCGGAGGAGACCAGCCGCCCGCACGTGCTGGTGCCGCGCGTGATGTTCCTCGCGGTCGCCGGCGTCGCCGTCTTCTTCGCGCTCAGCAGCTGGGCCGTGACCGTCGCCACCGGGCCGGCGCAGGTCGTGGACACCGCGCGGCGGGAGAGCGCGGGGCTGCTGTTCACCCTCACCGAGGCCCGGCTCGGCGGCACCTTCACCGACGTCCTGCACGTCCTGTTCGTGACCGGCATGTTCGCGGCCCTGCTCAGCTTCCACAACGTCGTCGCCCGCTACGCCTTCGCCATGGGCCGGGAGGGGCTGCTGCCCGCCGTCTTCGGCCGCACCAACGACACCAGCGGCGCCCCCGGCACCGGCTCGCTGCTGCAGACCGCCGTGGCCGCGGTGACCGTCGTCGGCTTCGCGGTCACCGACGACAAGCCGGCCGGGGACCCGACCGCGCCCGTGCTGCACCTGTTCACCTGGGGCGGCAACATCGGCGCGCTCGGCGTGATCGTGCTGATGGCGGCGGCCTCCCTGTCCGTCGTCGTCTTCTTCGTCCGCCGCGGCGCCGCGGGCGCCCAGGCCTGGCGGCTGGCGACCTCCGCGCTGGCGGGCCTCGCCCTGCTGGTGATCGCCGGCTGCACGGTGCGGGACTTCGACGTGCTGGTCGGCGCCGGCCCCGGCTCCGCCCTGAGCTGGGTGCTGCCCGGCATCATCGGCCTGGCCGCGGCCGTCGGCCTGGCGCAGGGCCTGGTGCTGCGCGCCCGCGCCCCCGAGCGGCACGCCCGCATCGGGCTCGGCAACGAGGCGTTCCAGCTGGAGAAGGCGGCGTCGTCGTAGTGGCGCGGAGCCTGGCGCCCGGGCGGGGGGCGACCCCCGCGGAGCACCGCCGCGAGCGGGCCCCCCGCTCCGAGTCCGTGCCCGCGCGCCCCGGCCGTCCGGCGTCGTCGGGGACCGCCCGCCCGTACGCGGACGGCGCCGCCGGCGGGGGCCCGGCGATCCGGTCCGCGCCCCGCCCCCGCGCGGGGACGGACGGCCGCGCGGACCGGCTCGGCGGGGACGGACCCGGTGACCGGTCCCGGCCGGGACCGGTCACCGGGTCCGTGGGCCGCCGACGCCGAGGAGGAGGAAGGGGCGGGCCCGTCCCCGCCGTACCCCTAGATCACGAGGGACAGCAGCAGGACCACCCCGCCCGCGACCACGGAGATGATGCACTCCATCACCGACCAGGTCTTCAGGTTCTGGCCGACGCTGAGCCCGAAGTACTCCTTGACCAGCCAGAACCCGGCGTCGTTGACATGGCTCAGGAAGAGCGAGCCGGCGCCGATGGCCAGCACCAGCAGGGCGGTGTGCGTGGTGGACATGTCGGCCGCGAGCGGGGCGACCAGGCCGGCCGCCGAGACGGTCGCCACGGTCGCCGAGCCGGTCGCGAGCCGGATCGCCACCGCGATCAGCCAGGCCAGCAGCAGCGCCGGGATCGACCAGTCCTCGGAGATGTCCAGGATCATCCGGCCCACACCGGAGTCGATCAGCGTCTGCTTGAAGCCGCCGCCCGCGCCGACGATCAGCAGGATGCCCGCGATGGGCCCGAGGCTCTTCTCGACGAGCGGCGAGATCCGCTCCTTGGAGTACCCGGCGGGCCGCAGCAGCGTGAAGATGCCGAGGAGCACGGCGGCGAGCAGGGCGATCATCGGGGCGCCGACGACGTCGAAGACGCGCTGCACCGGGCTCTCCGGGTCGTCCACGACGATGTCGACCAGCGCCTTGGCGAGCATCAGGACGACCGGCAGCAGGACCGTGATCAGCGTGGCGCCGAAGCCGGGGCGCCGCTCCAGCTCGTCGGAGGCGCGCTGCGGGATCATCCGCTCGGGGGCGGACACGTCCACCCAGCGCGCCGCGACCTTGGAGAACACCGGACCGGCGATGATCACCGTCGGGATCGCGACGAGCACGCCCAGCGCCAGCGTCACGCCGAGGTCGGCCTTGACCGCGTCGATCGCGACCAGCGGGCCGGGGTGCGGCGGGACCAGGCCGTGCATCACCGACAGGCCCGCGAGCGCCGGGATGCCGATGCGCATCAGCGAGTAGTTGCCGCGCTTGGCGACCATCAGCACCACCGGGATCAGCAGCACGATGCCGACCTCGAAGAACAGCGGCAGACCGATCACCGAGGCGATCAGCACCATCGCCCACGGCATGGACCGGCCGCCCGCCTTCTCCAGGATGGTGTCGACGATCTGGTCGGCCCCGCCGGAGTCGGCGAGCATCTTGCCGAGGATCGCGCCGAGGGCGATCAGCACGCCCACGCCCGCGACCGTGGAGCCGAGACCGCCGCTGAAGCTGGTGAGGACCTTGTCGAGCGGTGCCCCGGCGAACGCGCCGAGGGCCAGTGACCCGATGGTCAGCGCCAGGAAGGCGTGCAGCTTGAACTTGGTGATGAGCAGGACGATGACGGCGATGCCCGCCAGCACGGCCACGCCCAGCTGGGCGTGGCCGGCCGAGGTGATGGGCTCGGCGGTGTCCGCTGCCAGCATCTCGACGCTGAGTCTGGTCACGGTGGTGTTTCCTTGCGGTGACGGAGAGAAAGGGGGAGAGCAGGGGCGGCCTGCTGCGCCGGGGGCCTACCGGATCGGCTCGGGGAGCGAGCCGAGGGCGTTCGCCGCCCGCTCGGTGATCTCCTCCGGGCTGCCCGTGACGTCCACGGCGACCCCCGCCTCGTCCGCCTCCAGGGGCTGGAGCGTGGCGAACTGGGAGTCGAGCAGGGCCGTGGGCATGAAGTGCCCCTGCCGGTGCGACATCCGGTCCTCGATCAGCGCGCGGTCGCCCGTGAGGTGCACGAAGACCACGCCGGGCGCGGCGGCCCGCAGCCGGTCGCGGTACGACCGCTTCAGCGCCGAGCAGCTGACCACCCCGCCGAGCCCGGCCCGCCCCTGCGCCCAGGCGCCGATGGCGTCCAGCCACGGCTGCCGGTCCTCGTCGGTGAGCGGGGTTCCGGCCGACATCTTGGCGATGTTGGCCTGCGGGTGGAAGTCGTCGCCCTCGGCGTACGGGACGCCGAGCCGGGCCGCGAGCAGGGGACCGATGGTGGTCTTGCCGGTGCCCGCGACGCCCATGACCACGACGACATGGGGGGTGTTCATGGCTGCCTCACTGTCCGCTGTCTTCGTCGACACGTGATGTCGACGCCACTGAAACCCATTAGGTACGACGAATTCAAGAGCCTGTGACAAGTAAGTCTGACTTTTGTAGGCGTGACCTGCCGCGTACTCTGAGTCGCATGAGCACAGCGGGCCGGGGGCTGCACGGCCGTGTACTGGACACCCTCGGCCCCGAGATCACCGCGGGCGAGTACCCGCCGGGCAGCGTCCTGCGCACGGACGAGCTCGCCCAGCGCTTCGACGTGTCACGGTCCGTCATGCGCGAGGCCGTCCGCGTCCTGGAGTCCATGCACCTGGTCGAGTCCCGCCGCCGCGTGGGCGTGACGGTCCGCCCCCGCTCCGAGTGGAACGTCTACGACCCCCAGGTCATCCGCTGGCGCCTGGCGGGCACCGACCGCCCGCAGCAGCTGCGCTCGCTCACGGTGCTGCGCTCGGCGGTCGAACCGGTGGCGGCGGGCCTGGCGGCGAAGCACGCCACGGCCGAGCAGTGCGCCGAGCTGACCGAGTGCGCCCTCGGCATGGTCGCCAACTCGCGCGGTCACCGGCTGGAGGAGTACCTGGTCCACGACGTGGCCTTCCACCGGGTGATCCTCGACGCCTCCGGCAACGAGATGTTCGCCCGGCTCGGCGACGTCGTCGCCGAGGTCCTGGCCGGCCGCACCCACCACGACGTGATGTTCGACGACCCCGACCCGGCCGCCGTCACCCTCCACGTCCAGGTCGCGGAGGCGGTCCGCGCGGGCGACGCGGTCCGCGCGGAGGAGCTGACCCGCCAGATCACGGTGGGCGCCCTGCAGGAGCTGGACGTCCTGGCGCCGTAGCCGTCGGCCGGCAACCCCGCCCGGAGGATCCCCGGCCGTCGCCGCCGGCCGGGGATCCCGGCGCCCGTCAGTCCAGGAACTCCCCGTCGACGTACACCCACGCCCCGTCGAGCCGCTCGAAGCGGCTCCGCTCGTGCAGCGCGCCGCCCCGGTAGGAGGCCCGGAAGGTCACGGTCCCGGTGGAGTGGAAGGCGGACCCGCCGCTCGTGCCGAGGATCTCCAGCCCGGTCCACCGCGTCCCCGGATCGAGGGCGAGCCGCTCGGGCCGCGTCCGCGGGTGCCAGGTCCGCAGCAGGTATCCCGCGTCCCGCTGCACGAAGGCGCTGTACCGCGAGCGCATCAGCGCCTTCGCGGTCGGCGCGGCCGCGGCCCCGGAGTGGAAGCGGCCGCAGCAGGTCTCGTACGGCTCGGACAGCCCGCACGGGCAGGAACGCGTGGTCATGCCGCCATTCTGCCCGGCGGACGACGGTGCCCGGACAAGCGGAAGACCCCTGGCGAACCAGGGGTCTCGACCGGTGTCCGAGGGGGGACTTGAACCCCCACGCCCGATAAAGGGCACTAGCACCTCAAGCTAGCGCGTCTGCCATTCCGCCACCCGGACAAGGTGTGCGTCGTGCGGGCCTGCCCGCGGCGACGACGTAAACATTACCAGGCTTTCGGAGCCGGCCGATCACCCCCGTCCCGTGTGAACGGCGTGTGACGGGCCGGGACCGGTCTTGGGCGCGGGCGGCGGGGGAGGGAGGATGAGGGGGACCCACCAGCAGTGACAGCGGGAGGAAGCACGTGAGCGAGACGGGCACGGCCGGGACCGTCACCGGCGAGGACGAGGTCGTGGACCTCTGCCGCGAGCTGATCCGGATCGACACCAGCAACTACGGCGACCACTCGGGGCCGGGTGAGCGCAAAGCGGCCGAGTACGTCGCCGAGAAGCTCGCCGAGGTGGGCCTCGAACCGCAGATCTTCGAGTCGCACCCCGGACGCGCCTCCACGGTGGCGCGGATCGAGGGCGAGGACCCGTCCCGGCCCGCGCTGCTCATCCACGGCCACACCGACGTGGTCCCCGCGAACGCCGCCGACTGGACCCACGACCCCTTCTCCGGCGAGATCGCGGACGGGTGCGTGTGGGGGCGCGGGGCCGTCGACATGAAGGACATGGACGCGATGACGCTGGCGGTCGTCCGCGACCGGCTGCGCAGCGGCCGCAGGCCCCCGCGCGACATCGTCGTGGCCTTCCTCGCCGACGAGGAGGCCGGCGGCACCTACGGCGCCAAGTACCTGGTGCAGCGGCACCCGGAGCTCTTCGAGGGGGTCACCGAGGCGATCGGCGAGGTCGGCGGGTTCTCCTTCACCGTCAACGAGAAGCTGCGGCTCTACCTCGTCGAGACCGCCGAGAAGGGCATGCACTGGATGCGGCTCACCGTCGAGGGCACCGCCGGGCACGGCTCGATGACCAACACCGACAACGCGATCACCGAGCTGTGCGAGGCCGTCGCCCGGCTCGGCCGGCACACCTGGCCGGTCCGGGTCACCAAGACCGTGCGGGCCTTCCTGGACGAGCTCTCCGACGCGCTCGGCGTCGAACTCGACCCGGAGAACATGGACGAGACCCTCGCCAAGCTCGGCGGCATCGCCCGCATGATCGGCACGACGCTGCGCAACTCGGCGGCGCCCACCATGCTCGGCGCCGGCTACAAGGTCAACGTCATTCCCGGCCAGGCCACCGCGCACGTCGACGGCCGCTTCCTGCCCGGCTACGAGGAGGAGTTCCTCGCCGACCTCGACCGCATCCTCGGCCCGCGCGTGAAGCGCGAGGACGTGCACGCCGACAAGGCCCTGGAGACCGACTTCGACGGCCGCCTGGTCGACGCCATGCAGAGCGCGCTGAGCGCCGAGGACCCGATCGCGCGGGCCGTGCCGTACATGCTCTCCGGCGGCACCGACGCCAAGTCCTTCGACGACCTGGGCATCCGCTGCTTCGGCTTCGCGCCGCTGAAGCTGCCGCCGGAGCTGGACTTCGCGGGCATGTTCCACGGCGTCGACGAGCGGGTGCCGGTGGAGGGCCTCAAGTTCGGCGTGCGCGTCCTCGACCGGTTCCTCGACGCCTCCTGAGCCGGCATCCGGGCGTCCTTATTCGCCCAGGTGTGCGGAGGTGACCGGGAAGGGTGAATGTGACCATACGCTCGTAGCCCCATTACTCCCTCCTCGTTACTGGTCATGTGATCCGCAACTGGGATCGCGTGTGCCAATGAGGAGGAATCAATGATCAAGAAGGTCGTCGCTGTCGCGGCCGCCACCGGTGGGCTGGTCCTCACGGGCGCCGGCATGGCCGCCGCCGACTCGAGCGCCCACGGTACCGCCGTGCACTCCCCGGGCGTCCTGTCCGGCAACGTCGTCCAGGCGCCCGTTCACGTCCCCGTGAACGTCTGCGGCAACACGGTCTCCGTGATCGGGCTGCTGAACCCCGCCTTCGGCAACACCTGCATCAACAAGTGACGTCGCGCCCCGCCCCCCTGAGGGCCTGAGCCCGTCGGCCCCGGAGCGCGCGCCACGCGCTCCGGGGCCGACCGGCCTTTTCACAGCCCCCTCGGGGGCGGGGCGGAGTCTCGAAGGAGGGAATCAGCAGTGCGACAGGTGACCCGCAAGGGCCTGATGACGGTGGCCGCCGCGACGGGCGTGATCGCCGCCGCGAGCGGCGCGGCCCACGCCCACGGCGGCGCGGCCGCGAGCGGCTCCGCCTCGGGTTCGCCCGGCGTGCTCTCCGGCAACCTGGTGCAGGCGCCGGTGCACGTCCCGGTGAACGTCTGCGGCAACACGGTCGACGTCGTCGGCGTCCTCAACCCGTCGGTCGGCAACACGTGCGCCAACCACGGCGACGGGTCGCCGGGAGGGTACGGCGACTCCGACGGCCACGGGGGGCACGACGGCCACGGAGAGCACGGCGGACACGGCGGCTCGCAGGCCGGCGGACACACCGCCGACTCGCCCGGCGTCGGCTCGGGCAACCACGTCCAGGTACCGATCCACGCCCCGGTGAACGTCTGCGGCAACAGCGTGAACGTCGTCGGCGTCGGCAACGCCGCCCTCGGCGACGACTGCGCGAACGGGAGCGGTTCCGGCGGCGACCGGCCCGCCACCCCGCCGGGCGGTCAGCCCGGTGATCCGGGTGCCCCGGACGGTCCGGGCGGCTCCGGGGACCCGGGCGGCCCCGGTGACCCGGATCGGCCGGACGGTCCGGCGGAGTCCGGCCGGCCCGGCACCCCGGCCGCACCGCCCTCCTCGGGCGAGGCACGGGACGGCGGCTCCCCGCACGCCAACCAGCCGGTCACCCTGTCCGGGGACGGCGCACAGCTCGCGCAGACCGGCAGCGGCCTGCCACTGGGCGCCACGCTGCCGATGAGCGCGGGGGCGCTGCTGGCGGGCGCGGTGCTGTACCGCAAGGCGCGCGCCTCGGCATAGACGGACACGGCGGGCAAGCGGAGCGGGCCCCGCGTGGGCGGGGCCCGCTTCGTATGCGCCACCTCGGATCATCGTGTGTTCACCACGTGGCGCGTACCTGGCGGATGATCCGCCGCCGCAGCCGTACCCGGCGGCTGCCGTCGCGCAGCAGGCTCAGGCGGTACAACTCCCAGTGTCCGTACTCGGCATGGTCCGTCAGCAGTCGTGTCGTCTCCTTGCGGGAGACCCCGCGCGGTACGTACACGTCGACAAATTCGTATTCCGGCATCGCATCTATTGTGCGGTCCGGGGCCCGGTACGGATAGCGTCTGCAGTATGTCTGATGCTGCGCAGCCCACCGCTGCCGAGGTACGCGCCGCCGCCGAGGCGGTCAAGACCGCGCTCGACCGCCACCTGGCCGCGGTCGAACGCAGGTCGGGGGAGGACGACCCGGCCGTCCACGAGGCGTTCAACCAGCTGGCCGCGGCCGCCGAGGCGTACGACGAGCTGCTCTACGACCGCTACGACGAGGTCACGCCCTTCGAGATCCCCGGTGCGGAGGACACGCTGCCGCCGTACACCGGCCCCGAGGAACCGAACGCGCTGAGCGTGCTGATCCGCCGCGACTACGCCGTGGCGGAACCGCAGCGGCTGCTGGCGCAGGCCCGGCGGATCGAGGCGGCGGACGACGAGGCGGGCGCGGACGTCTCCGGCACGGTCCACGGGGCGCTCGGCCTCCTGTTCGGCGAGTTCGAACCGGACGAGATCGCCTCCCGGCACAAGGAGTTCGGCCTGGAGGAGGGCGACTCCACGCTCTGGGTGACGGCCGCGGACGAACCGGCCGAGCCCGGGGAGTGGCTGGAGGCGCCGTTCGAACAGGCCGACCCGCAGCGGGTGGTCTGCCGCTTCGACGTGAGCGCGGTGTTCGACGACGAGGCCGACGACGACCTCGACGACGAGATCGACGAGATCGACGACGAGGCCGAGGACGACGAGGACGATCTCGACGACGACGGCCTGGACGACGAGACCGAGGACGATCCGGAGGACCTGGAGCCGCTGGACGTGAACCACCGGCGGTAGGAGAGGCGACGGCGGCGGCCGCGGGGCGTGTCTGCCCGCGGCCGCCGCCGTCGTCCGTGCGCGAGGACCGGGTCAGCCGGCCGCCGGGACCTGCGAGGCCAGCAGCACCGGCAGACGGGTCGTACGCGGCTTCGCCGGGACCTCGGCCACCGCCCGGTGCAGCGCCTGCTCCACGCCGTGCACCACGGACAGGTGGCGGTCGGCCCGGCCGAACGCCGTGTACACCCAGGGCCGGCTCAGCGCCTGCGCGGCGTCGCCGGGCAGCACCACGACCACCGCGGGCCACCGGCAGCCCGCCGCCTGGTGCGCGGTCAGCGCCCACCCGTGCCGCACGGAGTGCTCCACCTGCTCCCTCGGCACGACGACCGTCTCACCGGCGCAGGACAGGTGCAGTCCGTCGGCGTCGGCCTTCACCACGTGGCCCGGCCGCGTACGGCCCGGGGCGGGGGAGTGGACGACGCGGTCGCCCGGGTCGAAGCCGCCGAAACGGCCGGGACCGGGGTTGAGCCGCTCCTTCAGCGCCGCGTTCAGCGCGCGCGTCCCGACCGCGCCGCCGTGGCCCGGCGTGATCACCTGCGTCTCCTCGGCGGGCACGCCGATCGCGCGCGGCACGGAGTCCACCACGAGCTGCACGGTCCGGTGCACCGCCTCGCCCGCGTCCCGCACCGGCACGATGACGACTTCCTTGCCGGGGGCCGCCACCTGGTTCAGCTCGCCGATGCCGATGCCGGAGACCAGCTCGCCGAGCGGTCCGGGATCGGGGCGCCGCGAGGCGATCTGCGGGCAGATCCGCGCCGCCAGCAGGTCCGCGAAGACCCGCCCCGGCCCCGCGGACCACAGCACCGCCGGGTCTCCGGCCAGCACCAGCCGGGCCCCGTCCGGCAGCGACTCGGTGAGCAGGGCAGCCGCCTCGACGTCCAGCTGCGGGGCGTCCAGCACGACGAGCAGGTCGAGGTCCAGCGCCCCCTCGGCGTCCCGCCCCGGCCCCTCGGCGCCGGCGAGGAGCCCGGCGACGGTGGCGACGGACGGGCCGGCGACGGGGGCGGCCGGGGCGTCGGCGTCCGACGCGGGCCCCGTCGGCGGGGCCGCCCGGCGCAGCAGGGCCGCGAAGCGGTCACGGCCGATCGGGCTGTGCGTGGCGGCCCAGGCGCGCAGCCCCAGGGCGTGCGCCGCGTGCAGCAGCGCCGCCGGCTCCGCCAGGGACGCCTCCGCGCCGGTGTGCAGCACCAGGCCGTGGGAGGCGACCGCGCGGATCAGGTCGGCGGCCGAGCCCTCGGCCGAGGCGGCGGCCCGCTCCCACGCCCCGGCCGGGCCGTCCTGCTTCGGCGCCGAGTTCACCAGTCGTGCCAGGCCGTCGGCGAGGCTCTCCTCCGCGAGCGCGTACCGCTCCAGCCCGGCCAGGACGCGGACCGGGCGCTCCTCCGCGTCCTCGGCCTCCTCGCCCCGCCGGGGCCCGGCCTGTTCCAGGGCGTCCTGGAAGACCAGCGCCTCGCCCTCCGCGACCGTGTTCCGCACGGCCGCGTCCGGGTCCGGCACCCCCCGCTGGGCCAGCGCCGCGGCGAGGGCCGGCAGCTCCAGGGCCGTGTGCCCGGCCAGGGCCGCCTGCTCCAGCAGCCAGACGGTGACCGCGCGGCCCCGCCGCTCGTCGTCCGGGCCGCACTCCGCGCCGAGCAGCGCCCGCGCGAACCCGTCGGCCTGCTCGGGCCGCACCCCGGTGACCCGCAGCAGCTGCCAGGGGTCCGCGCGCAGCAGCTCGTCCGCGCCTTCGCCGAGGACCGCGGCGATGCGGGGGGCGAGCGTCTCCGGCGCGCCGCCCTCGGCGAGCACGCGGCGCACGGCCTGGACGGCTTCCGGCGCCGGGGCCGCGGGGGCGCCCGCCGGCCCGGCCGGCACCGGCTGGGACCGGCGTACCGGCTCGGGCGCGGGGCGGCGCGGGGCGGGCTCGGGTCCGGGCTCGGGCTCGGCGAAGACCTCGGTCACCGGCTTCTCGCCGCTCTCCACGGCCCGCACGGCGGCGAGCAGGTCGGCGGCCTTGCCGCTGAGCTTGGCGCCGGCCTCGATCGGCCCCTTCCTCTCGGCCTTGCGCCGCTCGATGCGCTCCCGCTCGATCCGCTGGGCCAGCAGCTCGGCCTCGGCCTCGGACAGCTCGGTCCCTGTGCCGCCGGCCTCCCCGGCCGACCCGGTCCCCGCGTCCGCGGCGTCCTGTGCGTCCGCGGCGCTCTCCTCGGCGGCGTCCTGCGCGTCCGTGACGCCCTCCCCCGCGGCGTCCCGGGCGCCGTTCTCCCGCGTGGTGCCCGGCGTCCCCGGCTCGGCGTCCTCCGCGGTCTCGGGCTCCGTGCTCACAGCGTGCTCCAGTCGTGATCGGGATAGCGGTGCACGGGCGCCGACACGTCGTCGAGCGCCCGGCAGATCTCGTCAGGAAGACTAAGCGCCTCCACTGACAACGCCGCCGCGAGCTGCCGCGCGTTGCGCGCGCCGACGATGGGCGCGACCACGCCGGGCCGGTCCCGCACCCACGCGAGGGCCACCTGGAGCGGGGTCACCGCGAGCCCGTCCGCGGCCGTCGTCACGGCGTCCACGATGCGGCTCGCCGCGTCGTCGAGGTACGGCGCGACGAAGGGCGCCAGATGCTCGGAGGCGGCCCGCGAGTCCGGCGGCGTCGCGTCGCCCCGGTACTTGCCCGTCAGCACCCCGCGGCCCAGCGGCGAGGAGGGCAGCAGGCCGATGCCCAGGTCGAGGGCGGCCGGCAGCACCTCGCGCTCCACCCCCCGCTGCAGCAGCGAGTACTCCATCTGCGTGCTCGCCAGCCGGGTCCGCGTGCCCGGCGCCGCCAGCTGCCAGGTCGCCGCCTTGGCCAGCTGCCAGCCGCAGAAGTTGGAGACCCCGGCGTAGCGGGCACGGCCGCTGCCGACCGCCAGGTCGACGGCGTGGAGCGTCTCCTCCAGCGGGGTGTGCGGGTCGTAGGCGTGGACGTGCCACACGTCGACGTGGTCCGTGCCCAGGCGGGCGAGCGAGGCGTCCAGCGCGGAGAGCAGATGGCCGCGCGAGCCGTCGAAGCGGCGGTCGGGGTCCGGCACGCTGCCCGCCTTGGTGGAGATGACCAGGTCCTGGCGCGGCACCAGGTTGTCCATCAGTTTGCCGAGCAGGTACTCGGCCTCTCCGTCGCCGTACACGTCCGCGGTGTCGACGAGGGTCCCGCCCGCTTCCCAGAAGGTCTTCAAGAGGTCCGCCGCGTCGTGCTCGTCGGTGTCCCTGCCCCAGGTCAGGGTGCCGAGACCGATGCGGGACACGCGCAGGCCGGTGCGGCCGAGATGCCTCTGCTCCATGAACGCCGAGATTACTGGCCGGAACCTGCCGTGTGGGGGCCTGTGGACAACGGTTTCCGCACGTCGGCCGGAAGCCGGGCCCCCGCCGCCCGGCCCGCGGCCCCGGCCCGCGGCCCCGTCCCGCCGCGGACACTGCCCCGGCAGCCGCCCCCGCGCTAAGGTCTGCGCAAAGGGACGTTACTGATCGGTAAGGGGAATCGGCCATGCAGCTCGGGATCAACCTCGGCTACTGGGGTGCGGGAATGGACGCGGACAATCTCGCCGTGGCCCAGGAGGCCGACCGGCTCGGGTACGCCGTCTGCTGGGCCGCGGAGGCCTACGGCTCCGACGCGGCCACCGTGCTCACCTGGGTCGCCGCGCAGACCGAACGCATCGACGTCGGCTCGGCCATCTTCCAGATCCCGGCCCGCCAGCCCGCGATGACGGCGATGACCGCCGCCACCCTGGACTCCCTCTCCGGCGGCCGCTTCCGGCTCGGCCTCGGCGTCTCCGGCCCGCAGGTCTCCGAGGGCTGGTACGGCGTCAGGTTCGACAAGCCCCTCGCCCGCACCCGCGAGTACGTCGAGATCGTGCGGAAGGCGATGACGCGCGAGCGGCTCACCCACGAGGGCGAGCACTGGACGCTGCCGCTGCCCGGCGGCCCGGGCAAGCCGATCAAGCTGACCGTGCACCCGCAGCGCGAGCACATCCCGCTCTACATCGCCGCGATCGGCCCGAAGAACCTCGAACAGACCGGTGAGATCGCCGACGGCGCGCTCCTCATCTTCCCCTCCGCGGACCACCTGGAGGAGACCGCGATCAGGCACCTGCGCGCCGGCCGCGAGAAGGCGGGCAGGACCCTCGACGGCTTCGACGTCTGCCCGACGCTCCCCCTCGCCGTCGGCGACGACAAGGACGTCGCCGCGCTCGCCGACACCTTCCGTCCCTACACCGCCCTGTACGTCGGCGGCATGGGCAGCCGCAAGCAGAACTTCTACAACCAGCTCGCCCGGCGCATGGGGTACGAGCGGGAGGCCGCCGAGATCCAGGACAAGTACCTGTCCGGCGACAAGCAGGGCGCCGCGGCCGCCGTACCGCACGACCTGATCGACAGCACCACGCTGCTGGGGTCGGTCGACCGGATCGCGGACCGGATGAAGGCCTATGCCGCGGCCGGCGTCACCACCCTGACGCTCGCCCCCGCGGGCCTCACCCTCGACGACCGGATCGCCTCGCTCCGCGCCGGCGTCCAGGCCCTGGAACGCGCCGGGCTCGCCTAGGACGCGCCGGGTCCGCCCGGACGCGTGCGGCCGGCGGAGCTCTCCGCGGCCGTGGTGGGGGCTCGGGGGCCCGCCCCGCCACGGCCGTCGGGAGGACCAACGCGCGCGTGCCCCCTCGGTTACGCCTCCCGCCCCCTGGTCGGGCCGCTCGACCCGTTCTGTGCGGAGCCCGCGCAGGGGGTGCGGCCCCCGGGAAGGGCTCGGCCGATGTTTTCGGCCAAGAGCGTGTTCCGGCGCGGGGGGCAGGGGAGCGCCGTCGTCGACGAGTCGTTCCGGCCGCCGTGTCCCGTCGCGGCCGACGGGGCACGGGGCGGCCGGGAGAGCGCGCGCATCGCGGCGCCGGCCGCCCGGCCCCGGCGGGCCGGGCGGCCCCGCGGCCTACAGCCAGCCGCGCCGTTTGAAGAGCCGGAAGACCAGCACCTCCAGCACGGCCATCACGGCGATCAGCGCCGGATACGACCACACCCAGTGCAGCTCCGGCATGTGGTCGAAGTTCATGCCGTAGATCCCCGCGATCATCGTGGGGATCGCGGCCATGGCCGCCCACGCGGAGATCTTCCGCATGTCGTCGTTCTGCCGCACGCTCATCTGCGCCAGATGCGCCGACAGGATGTCCGACACCAGCCGGTCCAGGCCCTCCACCGACTCGTTCACGCGCGTGAGGTGGTCGTGCACGTCGCGGAAGAAGGGCCGCGCCTTGTCGTCCACGAAGGGCACCGCGGCGCCGAACGGGCCGTTGCCCGCGAGACGGGTCAGCGGCAGCGCCAGCGGGCCGGTGGCCCGGCGGAACTCCAGGATCTGCCGCTTGAAGTTGTAGATCCTGGACGCGGTGTGGCGCGAGCCGCCGTCCTCCGGCGAGAACACCTCCGCCTCCAGCCCCTCCAGGTCGGCCTGCAGCTCGGTCGCCACGTCCAGATAGTGGTCGACGGCGGCGTCGGCGATCGCGTACAGCACCGAGGTGGGGCCCTTCCCGAGCAGCTCGGGCTCCTGCTCCAGGCGGTGCCGCACGGCCTTGAGCGGGGCGCCCTCCCCGTGACGGACGGTCACCACGAACGCGTCCCCCAGGAAGACCATGACCTCGCCGGTGGAGACGGTGTCGCTGTCCGGCTCGTACCCGACCGGCTTGAGGACCATGAAGAGGGAGTCCTCGTAGACCTCCAGCTTGGGCCGCTGGTGCGCCTTGAGGGCGTCCTCGACCGCCAGGGGGTGCAGCGCGAACTCCTGCGTGACCAGGTCGAACTCCTCCTCGGTCGGTTCGTGCAGCCCGACCCAGACGAAACCGCCCGCTCCCCGGGCCTCGCTCAGCGCGTCGGAGAAGTCCTCAGGGCCCTCCGTACGGTGGCCGTCACGGTAGATGGCGCAGTCGACGATCACCGAACGTGTTCTCCTCTCATCCGTGGGCCGACGGGCCCCGTCTTCTCCTCCCCCGCGGCAGGCGGCATACGCCTACCCTGGGCCGCATGCCCACGCTGATCCTGGTCCGGCACGGACGCTCCACCGCCAACTCCGAGGGACTGCTCGCCGGCTGGACGCCCGGCGTCGGCCTCGACGAACGCGGGGCCGCACAGGCCGCCGCCCTGCCCGGGCGCCTCGCCGGGCTGCCCCTCGCCGAGATCGTCACCAGCCCGCTCCAGCGCTGCCAGGAGACGATCCGGCCGCTGCTCCAGGACCGGGGCCGCACGGCGCACACCGACGAACGCATCGGGGAGTGCCACTACGGCGACTGGTCCGGCCGCAAGCTCGCCGATCTCAAGGACGAGCCGCTGATGGAGGTCGTGCAGGCGCACCCCTCGATGGCGGCCTTCCCCGGCGGCGAGTCCATGCGGGCGATGCAGACGCGCGCCGCCGAAGCGGTGCGCGAGTGGAACGCGCGCGTGGAGCGCGACCACGGGCCCGACGCGGTGTACCTCATGTGCTCGCACGGCGACATCATCAAGTCCCTCGTCGCGGACGCACTCGGACTTCACCTCGACCTCTTCCAGCGGATCTCCGTCGAACCGTGTTCCGTCACCGTGATCCGCTACACCCGGCTGCGGCCGTTCCTCGTCCGCCTCGGCGACACCGGCGACTTCGCGTCCCTGGTGCCGCGCGAGACGGACCCCGGCGACGACGCCCCCGTCGGGGGCGGTGCGGGCGCACCGTGATCGTCGGCCGCAGTAGGGTGAAGCGGTCGCAGCAGTGCCTTCCCCGACTCTCAATGGAGACAGGACGTGTCCCGTCAGGTGTTCCTCTACGACCAACCGGACCGCTTCGTGGCCGGTACGGTCGGACTGCCCGGGCGTCGTACGTTCTTCCTCCAGGCCTCCGCCGGCTCCCGGGTGACCAGCGTGGCCCTGGAGAAGACCCAGGTCGCCGCGCTCGCCGAACGCATGGACGAGCTCCTTGACGAGGTCGTGCGCCGCAGCGGCGGCAGCGCCGCCGTCCCCGCCGTGGCGCCCGCCGAGATCACCGACACCGCCCCGCTGGACACCCCCATCGAGGAGGAGTTCCGGGTCGGCACCATGGCGCTGGCCTGGGACGGCGAGGAGCAGCGCATGATCGTCGAGGCGCAGGCCCTGGTGGAGCTCGAAGCCGACTCCGACGAGGACCTCGCCGAGGCCGAGGAGCGGCTCCTGCAGGACGAGGAGAACGGGCCCCCGATGCTGCGGGTCCGGCTGACCGGCGCACAGGCCCGGGCCTTCGCCAAGCGCGCCCTCGACATCGTCAACGCCGGGCGGCCGCCGTGCCCGCTGTGCAGCCTCCCGCTCGACCCGGAAGGACACGTATGTCCGCGCCAGAACGGATACCGCCGCGGAGCGTGACGGCCGCCGACCTGCTCGCGCACGGCGAGCTGACCGTGCGCGGCCGCATCCGCGAGGCGTCCAACGCGGCGCTGTACTGCACGGTGACCCACGAGGGCGAACAGGCCGCCTGCGTCTACAAGCCGGTCGCCGGTGAGCGCCCCCTGTGGGACTTTCCCGACGGCACGCTCGCCCGGCGCGAGGTCGCCGCGTACGAGGTCTCCGAGGCGACCGGCTGGGGCCTCGTCCCGCCCACGGTGCTCCGCGAGGGGCCCTACGGCGAGGGCATGTGCCAGCTGTGGATCGAGGCCGTGCCGGACGCCGAGCTGCTCGCGCTGGTCGAGGGCGAGGAGCCGGAGCCGGGCTGGAAGGCCATCGGGTTCGCCGAGGTCGGCGAGGGACGGACCGCGCTGCTCGTGCACGCCGACGACGAGCGGCTGCGGCGGCTGGCCGTGCTGGACGCCGTGATCAACAACGCCGACCGCAAGGGCGGGCACCTGCTGCCCGCCGCCGGGGGACGGCTGTACGGCATCGACCACGGCGTCACCTTCAACGTCGAGGACAAGCTGCGCACGCTGCTGTGGGGCTGGGCGGGGGAGCCGCTGACCCAGGAGGCCCTGGCGGTGCTCGGCCTGCTGCGGGAGGGGCTGAAGGACGGCGGGGCCCTCACGACGAGACTGGCCGAGCTGATCACCGCCGCCGAGATCGACGCCACGCGCGCGCGGGTCGAGGCGCTGCTGGAGTCCGGAAGGCATCCGGAGCCGGGCGGGGCATGGCCGGCGATTCCCTGGCCACCCGTGTAGGCACGCACCGGAGCGGCGGCGGAGCACATCGGCCGGCCGGGCGCAAGAACGCCGCACCGGCCATCCGGCCTGGTCCGGTTCGTATCCGGAACTTCCGTCCGGTTAGGCTCATGACATGCATGCCTGGCCCGCTTCCGAGGTCCCCGCCCTGCCCGGTCAGGGCCGCGACCTGAGGATCCACGACACCGCGACCGGCGGCCTCGTCACCCTCCGCCCCGGTCCCGTCGCCCGTCTCTACGTCTGCGGCATCACCCCGTACGACGCCACGCACCTGGGGCACGCGGCGACCTACAACGCGTTCGACCTCGTGCAGCGCGTGTGGCTCGACACCAAGCGGCAGGTTCACTACGTCCAGAACGTCACCGACGTCGACGATCCGCTGCTGGAGCGGGCCGAGCGGGACGGCGTCGACTGGGCCGCCCTCGCCGAGAAGGAGACGGCCCTCTTCCGCGAGGACATGACGGCCCTGCGGATGCTTCCGCCGCAGCACTACGTGGGCGCCGTGGAGGCCATACCCGGGATCGTGCCGCTCGTGGAGCGGCTGCGGGACCTCGGCGCCGCCTACGAACTCGAAGGCGACGTCTACTTCTCCGTCGGGTCCGACCCGAACTTCGGGAAGGTCTCCCGGCTCGACGCCGCGGCCATGCGGCTGCTGTCCGCCGAGCGCGGCGGCGACCCGGACCGGCCCGGGAAGAAGAACCCGCTCGACCCCATGCTGTGGATGGCGGCCCGCGACGGCGAGCCCAGCTGGGACGGCGGCTCGCTCGGCCGGGGCCGGCCCGGCTGGCACATCGAGTGCGTGGCCATCGCCCTCGACCACCTCGGCATGGGCTTCGACGTCCAGGGCGGCGGCTCCGACCTCGCCTTCCCGCACCACGAGATGGGCGCCTCCCACGCCCAGGTGCTGACCGGCGAGTTCCCGATGGCCAAGGCGTACGTGCACGCCGGCATGGTCGGCCTGGACGGCGAGAAGATGTCCAAGTCCCGGGGGAACCTGGTCTTCGTCTCGCAGCTGCGGCGCGACGGGGTCGACCCCGCCGCCATCCGGCTCGCGCTGCTCTCCCACCATTACCGGTCCGACTGGGAGTGGACCGACCAGGTGCTGCGGGACGCCGTCGCCCGGCTCGGCCGGTGGCGCTCCGCGGTGTCCCGGCCCGACGGCCCGTCCGCCGACGCGCTCGTCGAGGAGATCCGCGACGCGCTCGCCGACGACCTGGACGCCCCGGCCGCGCTCGCCGCGGTCGACCGCTGGGCCGCGCTCCAGCAGGAGAGCGGCGGCACGGACACGGGCGCGCCCGGTCTCGTGTCGCGCGCCGTCGACGCGCTGCTCGGCGTCGCGCTCTAGGCGTTCCTGAGGGGCGCCCGCTCCGCCGTTCCCCCGGCGGAGCGGGCGCCCCTTCTCGCCGGACGGCCCCGGGGGCGGCCGTAGGGGAGGGTGCGCGCGTCCGCCGGCCGGCCCCGGCCCGGACGCATCGGGGCGCCCGGCGACCGCCCGGCGCCCCGCCCAGGACCCCGCGCCCCGCCGAACCGGCCGGGTTCAGTCCTCGGGCGGCTCCTCGTCGTCCGCGCCCGCCTTCGGCGGCTTCGGCGGCCGGGTCCGGCCGCCGGGGTTGTCCCGCCGGTACGGGGTGCCGGGCGGGCCGTCGCCGCCCTCCGCCGTGGCGTGCCCGCCGGACGGGCCGGCCCCGTCCCGGCGCCGCAGGTACCGCTCGAACTCGCGGGCGATCGCCTCGCCCGACGCCTCCGGCAGCTCCGCGGTGTCCCGGGCCTCCTCCAGCGTCTGGACGTACTCGGCGACCTCGCTGTCCTCGGCGGCCAGCTGGTCCACGCCCACCTGCCAGGCGCGCGCGTCCTCGGGCAGCTCGCCCAGCGGGATGCGCACGTCGATCAGGTCCTCCAGGCGGTTGAGGAGGGCCAGCGTGGCCTTCGGGTTCGGCGGCTGCGACACGTAGTGCGGGACGGCCGCCCACAGCGACACCGCCGGCACGCCGGCGTGCGTGCACGCCTCCTGGAGGACGCCGACGATGCCCGTGGGGCCCTCGTACTTGGTCTCCTCCAGGTCCATGCGGCGGGCCAGGTCCGGGTCGGAGGTGGTCCCGCTGATCGGGACCGGGCGGGTGTGCGGGGTGTCGCCGAGCAGGGCGCCCAGGATGACCACCAGCTCGACACCCAGCTCGTGGGCGAAGCCGAGCAGCTCGTTGCAGAACGAGCGCCAGCGCATGGACGGTTCGATACCCCGGACGAGGACCAGGTCGCGCGGTTTCTCGCCGCCGATCCGGACCACCGACAACCTCGTCGTCGGCCAGGTGATCTTACGGACGCCGCCGTCCAGGAACACCGTGGGACGGTTCACCTGGAAGTCGTAGTAGTCCTCGGCGTCCAGCGCCGCGAACACCTCGCCCTTCCACTCCCGTTCCAGGTGAGCGACCGCGGTGGAGGCGGCGTCGCCGGCATCGTTCCAGCCCTCGAACGCGGCCACCATGACTGGGTCGATCAGCTCGGGAACCCCCTCCAGCTCGATCACCCAGCGCCTCCTTCCGACGTGCCCTCGCGTACGTCCCAACCTTACGGCGTGCCACCGGGGCGTCCGCAGCCCCCTCGCACGGGGAGTGCCCCCATCACTGCCCCGGCAGTCCCCCCGGAACACCCCCGCCCGGCCCCGGTGCCTCACCCGGCCGGGCGGCTCCGCGCCGCACGGCCCGCGCGGCGAGACGCTGCCGGCGGGGACGGCCGGGACGCCGGCCCGAGCCCGGCCGCGGGGGCGAGGAGGTGACGGAAGGGGCGGCCCCGCCGGTGCGGAGCCGCCCCTCGGCGCGGTGCGCCTACTTCCCGTCCAGCAGGTCCTGGACCTTCGCGCGGATCTCGTCCGTGGCCAGGCCGCGGATCGTCAGCGTCGTACGACGGCGCAGCACGTCGTCGACCGTCTCGGCCCACTCGTGGTCCCGGGCCCACACGACCTGGGCCCAGATCTCCGGGGCGTCCGGGTGGACGCGCTCGCCGAGCTTCGGGTTCTCGTTGGCGAGCCGGGCGATGTCGAAGGCCAGCGACCCGTAGTGGGTGGCCAGGTGCCGGGCGGTGTCCACCGCCATGCGCGGGCCGGGCGCCGGGTGGTCCACCAGCAGGCGGTGGGCGACCGCGCGCGGGTTGGCGACGCCCGGCAGCGGCAGCTTCTTCGGCAGCGAGGAGACCGGCTCGAAGTCGTCGCCCAGCGGCCGGCCCGGCAGCGACTCCAGCTTCTTCATCACCGTACGGCCGATGTGGCGGAAGGTGGTCCACTTGCCGCCCGCGACGGACAGCATCCCGCCCCGGCCCTCGGTGACGACCGTCTCGCGCTTGGCCTTGGCGGTGTCGCCGGGGCCGCCCGGCAGCACGCGCAGGCCCGCGAAGGCGTACGTGATCAGGTCCCGGTCCAGCTGCTGGTCGCGGATGGAGAAGGCGGCCTCGTCCAGGATCTGGGCTATGTCCTTCTCGTCGACCGCCACGTCCGCCGGGTCGCCCTCGTACTCCTCGTCGGTGGTGCCGAGCAGCAGCATGTCCTCCCAGGGGAGGGCGAAGGTGATGCGGTACTTGTCGATCGGGGTGGCCAGCGCGGCCCGCCAGGGGGAGGTGCGCTTCAGGACCAGGTGCGCGCCCTTGGACAGGCGGATGGACGGCGCGGCGTTCGGGTCCTCCAGCTTCCGCAGGTGGTCGATCCACGGGCCGGTGGCGTTCAGCACCAGGCGGGCGTCGATGCCGAACTCGGCGCCGGACAGGCGGTCCTTCAGCTCGGCGCCGGTCACCCGGCCCCGGGTGAAGCGCAGGCCCGTCACCTCGGCGTGGTTGAGGACGACCGCGCCCGCCTCGACGGCCGCGCGGACCGTCATCAGCGCCATCCGGGCGTCGTTCATCTGGTCGTCGCCGTACACGGCCACGGCCTTGAGGTTCTCGGTGCGCAGCTCGGGCACGTCCTGCGCGGCCTTGGCCGGGCTGAGCAGGTGGCCCACGCCGTCGCCGAAGGCGGAGAGCGCGGAGTAGGCGAAGACGCCCGCCCCGAGCTTCGCCGCGCCGTGCGGCCCGCCCTTGTACACGGGGAGGTAGAAGGTGAGCGGGTTCGCCAGGTGGGGAGCCACCTGCCGGGAGACCGCACGGCGCTCGAAGTGGTTCTCCGCCACCAGCTTCACCGCGCCGGTCTGCAGGTAGCGCAGACCGCCGTGGAGCAGCTTGGAGGAGGCGGAGGAGGTGGCGCCGGCGAAGTCGCCGGCGTCGACCAGGGCCACCCTGAGACCGGACTGCGCGGCGTGCCAGGCGGTGGAGATGCCCAGAATGCCGCCGCCGATCACGAGGAGGTCGTACGACGCCTTGGAGAGCTGCTCCCGGGTCTCGGCGCGGCTCGGGTTCGAGCCGGAGGCCGGGTGCGTGCCCAGGGCAGGCACGGACTGCAGGGCGGACTGACTGGTCATGCGGTTCTTACTCCTCGTCCTCGAGCCAGCCCATGGTCCGCTCGACGGCCTTGAGCCAGTTCTTGTACTCACGGTCGCGGGTGTCCGCGTCCATGCGGGGGGTCCACTCGGCGGCCCGCCGCCAGTTGGCGCGCAGGTCGTCGGTGCTGTTCCAGAAGCCGACGGCGAGACCGGCGGCGTAGGCGGCGCCGAGGCAGGTGGTCTCGGCGACCATCGGGCGCACCACGGGCGCGTCCAGGACGTCCGAGAGCGTCTGCATCAGCAGGTTGTTGGAGGTCATGCCGCCGTCGACCTTGAGCGTGGCCAGCTGGACGCCGGAGTCCTTCGTCATGGCGTCGGCGATCTCCCGGGTCTGCCAGGCGGTGGCCTCCAGGACGGCGCGCGCGAGGTGCGCCTTGGTGACGTACCGGGTCAGGCCGGCGATCACCCCGCGGGCGTCGGAGCGCCAGTACGGGGCGAACAGGCCGGAGAAGGCCGGCACGAAGTAGGCGCCGCCGTTGTCCTCGACCGACAGCGCGAGGGTCTCGATCTCGGCGGCGGTGGAGATCAGGCCCATCTGGTCGCGCATCCACTGCACCAGCGCGCCGGTGACGGCGATGGAGCCCTCCAGGGCGTACACCGGCTTCTGGCCGTCGATCTGGTAGCCGACCGTGGTGAGCAGCCCGGAGTAGGAGTTGATGATTTTCTCGCCGGTGTTCATCACCATGAAGGTGCCGGTGCCGTACGTCGACTTGGTCTCGCCCTCGGAGAAGCAGGTCTGGCCGAACAGGGCCGCCTGCTGGTCGCCGAGCGCGGAGGCGACCGGGATGCCGCCGAGCAGCTCGCCCAGCGTCCCGCCCTTGATCTCGCCGTACACCTCGGCGGAGGAGCGGATCTCGGGCAGGATCTGCTTCGGCACGCCGATGGACTCGCAGATCCGCTCGTCCCACTCCATGGTGTGGAGGTTCATGAGCAGGGTGCGGGAGGCGTTGGTGACGTCCGTGACGTGCCGGCCGCCGTCGACGCCGCCGGTCAGGTTCCAGATGACCCAGGTGTCCATGGTGCCGAAGAGGATGTCGCCCGCCTCGCAGCGCTCCTTCAGGCCGTCGACGTGGTCGAGCAGCCAGCGGGCCTTGGGGCCGGCGAAGTAGGAGGCGAGGGGCAGGCCGGTCTCGCGGCGGAAGCGGTCCTGGCCGACGTTGCGGCCGAGCTCCTTGCACAGGGCGTCGGTGCGGGTGTCCTGCCAGACGATGGCGTTGTGGACGGGCTCGCCGGTGTTCCTGTCCCACAGCACGGTGGTCTCGCGCTGGTTGGTGATGCCGATGGCCTTGATGTCGTCGCGGGTGATGCCGGCCTTGGCGATGGCCCCGGCGACGACCTCCTGGACGTTGGTCCAGATCTCGGTGGCGTCGTGCTCGACCCAGCCGGGCTTGGGGAAGATCTGCTCGTGCTCCTTCTGGTCGACGGAGACGATCCGGCCGTCGCGGTCGAAGACGATGCAGCGGGAGGAGGTGGTGCCCTGGTCGATGGCGGCGATGAAGGGGCCGGCGGTGTGGGCGTCGGTCACTGTGTGCTCCTGGGGGGTTCCGTGGTGGTGGGGCTGTGCGTACGGCGCGTGCTGTGAGTGCCCTGGTGTGCGGCGGGCTCGGTGCTCCTAAGCGAATGCGACGTTGTAGACGCCTGCGGCGATCGCGCCGCCGATCAGCGGACCGGCGACCGGGATCCAGGCGTAGCCCCAGTCGGAGCCGCCCTTGTTGGGCAGGGGCAGCAGGGCGTGCACGATGCGCGGACCGAGGTCACGGGCGGGGTTGATGGCGTAACCCGTCGGGCCGCCGAGGGAGAGACCGATGCTGACGACCACGAGCGCGGTGATCAGGGCGCCCAGGGTGCCGAGACCGTTGCCGCTGTCGTTCAGTCCCTGGGTGAGGACGGCGAGCACCAGGACGACGGTGCCGACGATCTCCGTTGCGAGGTTCTGCCACACGACCCGGATCTCCGGTCCGGTGGAAAAGATGCCCAGAACCGGCCCGGCGCCCTTCTCCCGGGCCTCCACGGCCTTGGCCGTCGTGGCCTGCGCGCCCGGACCGCCGACGATCTCCCGGTCGGTGAGGTGGGCGTGGAACTGGCCGTAGTAGGCGAGCCAGACCAGGGCCGCGCCGATCATGGCGCCGAGGAGCTGTCCGGCCCAGTAGGCCGGGACGTCGCCCCAGGTGCCGTCCTTGATCGCGAGTGCGAGGGTCACGGCCGGGTTCAGGTGGGCGCCGGACAGCGGCGCCGTGGTGTAGACCGCGGTGAGGACCGCGAAGCCCCACCCGAAGGTGATGGCGAGCCATCCGGCGTTGCGGGCCTTGGAGGCCTTCAGCGTGACGGCGGCGCAGACCCCGCTGCCGAGCAGGATGAGTATGGCGGTACCGATGGTCTCGCCGATGAAGATGTCGGAGCTGGACACCCGCGACTCCTTTGTCCTTCGTCCAGGGAAGCCGAGCCCCGGGTCCCTCCGGGGCTCTGGCGCCCTCATGGGGGTGAGAGCGATGCCGGTCCCTTGGCGTTGTCACACTCTAGCGCGTATTGCCGGTAAGTGTTCGACAATGCCGACCGATGGACGGGAGTCTTGCCTCGGCGTTATGCGTGCGTCAAGAGGCGTGGTGCCGAATGCGGGATCGTTATCGATCGCTGCGGATTGCCGGTCTTTTCGGCCGAGGTGCGCCGGATGTCGCCGGACCCGCGCGTCCGGGCAGGGCGAGGACCGGGACGCCGTACGACGTCCCGGTCCGCCGCGGGGGCCCGACGGCCCTCAGAACCGCCCGGCGCCCAGGTCCCGCGACACCGCGCGGGCGCAGTCCCGCACCGCCGCGATCAGCTCGGGGCGCAGCTCCCCGTCCCGGCACAGCCGCTCCACGGCGCCGGTGATGCCGACCGCGCCGACCGGCATGCGGCGCCGGTCGTGGACGGGGGCGGCGATGGAGGCGACGCCCTCCCAGGTCTCCTCGACGTCGGCGGCGTAGCCCCGCGCGCGGGTGAGGTCCAGGAGGTGTTCGAAGGCGTCCGGCTCGCACACGGTCCGGTCGGTGAACGCCTTGCGGTCGGCCTCCAGGGCCTCGCTGCGCGCGACCGGGTCGTAGGCGGAGAGCACCTTGCCGAGGGCCGTGGAGTGCAGCGGCTGCATGGCGCCGATCTCCAGCACCTGCCGGCTGTCGTCGGGCCGGAAGACGTGGTGCACGATCAGCACGCCCTGCTGGTGCAGGACGCCGAGGTGGACGCTCTCGCCGCTGGAGCGGGCCAGGTCGTCCGTCCACACGAGGGCGCGGGCCCGCAGCTCGTGGACGTCGAGGTACGTCGTGCCCAGGCGCAGCAGCTCGGCGCCCAGCTGGTAGCGCCCGGAGGCGCCGTCCTGCTCCACGAAGCCCTCCTGCTGGAGGGTGCGCAGGATGCCGTGGGCGGTGCCCTTGGCGAGGCCCAGCGAGGAGGCGATGTCCGACAGGCCGAGCCGCCGCTCGCCGCCCGCGAGCAGCCGCAGCATCGCGGCCGCCCGTTCGAGCGACTGGATGTTCCGTGCCATCGCCGTACTGCCTCCGTCCCTGTCGAGCGTCGACTCGCGACGTCGCTGCCGCCGTTCGGCAATGCCGAACACTACCGGTCGATGTCGACCTCTTGCTAATGGTCGGCAGTCATTCCGTTGCGCCATGTGTCCCGGGCAGTCTCCCGGAGCCCGCCGGGAGGCGCCGAGGGCGGCCCCCCGCCCGCCGCCCCGCCCGCCCGCGTCCCGTCCGTCCCGTGGACGCCCTGACCACCGGGCCCCGGTCCCGGCTACTCTGGCGGCGTGCGCCCTCCCGGGGCGTTCCGCGCGGAGTTTCCCGGGAAGAGACGCAAAGCCGACAGCCGTCGCATCCGAGGGAGCCCTTCATGGCCTCGTTGCCGCCCACCTCTTCCACCGACAGCCGGACCCGTGTGTCCGCCCTGCGCGAGGCGCTCGCCACCCGTGTGGTGGTCGCCGACGGCGCGATGGGCACCATGCTCCAGGCCCAGGACCCGACGCTCGAGGACTTTGAGAACCTCGAAGGCTGCAACGAAATCCTGAACGTGACCCGGCCGGACATCGTCCGCGCGGTCCACGACGCGTACTTCTCCGTTGGTGTCGACTGCGTCGAGACCAACACCTTCGGCGCCAACCACTCCGCCATGGCGGAGTACGAGATCTCCGACCGGATCCACGAGCTGTCCGAGGCCGGCGCCCGCATCGCCCGCGAGGTGGCCGACGAGCACGCGGCCCGGGACGGCCGGCCCCGCTGGGTGCTCGGCTCGGTCGGCCCCGGCACCAAACTGCCCACCCTCGGGCACATCCCCTACGGCACGATCCGCGACGGCTACCAGGCCAACGCCGAGGGCCTGCTCGCCGGCGGCGCCGACGCGCTGATCGTGGAGACCACCCAGGACCTGCTCCAGACGAAGGCCTCGGTCCTGGGCGCCCGCCGCGCCATGGAGGCGACCGGCGCCGAGGTGCCCCTGCTGGTCTCGATGGCCTTCGAGACCACCGGCACGATGCTGCTCGGCTCCGAGATAGGCGCCGCCCTCACCGCGCTGGAGCCGCTCGGCATCGACATGATCGGCCTGAACTGCTCCACCGGCCCCGCCGAGATGAGCGAGCACCTGCGCTACCTCACGCGCCACTCCCGTATCCCGCTGCTGTGCATGCCGAACGCGGGCCTGCCCGTCCTCACCAAGGACGGCGCCCACTTCCCGCTCGGCCCCGAGGGCCTGGCCGACGCGCAGGAGACCTTCGTCCGGGACTACGGCCTGTCCCTGGTCGGCGGCTGCTGCGGCACCACCCCCGAGCACCTGCGCCAGGTCGTCGAGCGGGTGCGGGGCGTCACCCCGCCCGAGCGCGACCCGCGCCCGGAGCCGGGCGCCGCCTCCCTGTACCAGAGCGTGCCGTTCCGCCAGGACACCTCGTACCTGGCCATCGGCGAGCGCACCAACGCCAACGGCTCGAAGAAGTTCCGCGAGGCCATGCTGGCGGGGCGCTGGGACGACTGCGTGGAGATGGCCCGCGAGCAGATCCGCGAGGGCGCGCACATGCTCGACCTGTGCGTGGACTACGTCGGCCGGGACGGCGTCGCCGACATGGAGGAGCTGGCCGGCCGCTTCGCCACCGCCTCCACGCTGCCGATCGTGCTGGACTCCACCGAGGTCGACGTCATCCGCGCCGGCCTGGAGAAGCTGGGCGGGCGCGCGGTGATCAACTCCGTGAACTACGAGGACGGCGACGGCCCCGAGTCCCGCTTCGCGAAGGTCACGCAGCTGGCGAAGGAGCACGGGGCGGCGCTGATCGCGCTGACCATCGACGAGGAGGGCCAGGCCCGCACCGCCGAGAAGAAGGTCGAGATCGCCGAACGGCTGATCGCCGACCTGACCGGCACCTGGGGCATCCGCGAGGAGGACATCCTCGTCGACTGCCTGACCTTCACCATCTGCACCGGTCAGGAGGAGTCCCGCAAGGACGGCGTCGCCACCATCGAGGCGATCCGCGAGCTGAAGAGGCGCCACCCGGACGTGCAGACCACGCTGGGCCTGTCGAACATCTCCTTCGGCCTCAACCCGGCCGCCCGGATCCTGCTGAACTCCGTCTTCCTCGACGAGTGCGTCAAGGCCGGCCTGGACTCCGCGATCGTCCACGCCTCGAAGATCCTGCCCATCGCCCGCTTCGACGAGGAGCAGGTCACCACGGCCCTCGACCTGATCTACGACCGCCGCCGCGAGGGCTACGACCCCCTCCAGAAGCTGATGCAGCTGTTCGAGGGCGCGACGGCCAAGTCGCTGCGGGCCTCCAAGGCCGAGGAACTGGCCGCCCTGCCGCTGGACGAGCGCCTCAAGCGCCGCATCATCGACGGCGAGCGCAACGGCCTGGAGGCCGACCTCGACGAGGCCCTGCGCGAGCGCCCCGCCCTGGAGATCGTCAACGAGACCCTGCTGGACGGCATGAAGGTGGTCGGCGACCTGTTCGGCTCCGGCCAGATGCAGCTGCCGTTCGTGCTGCAGTCCGCCGAGGTGATGAAGGCGGCGGTGGCCCACCTGGAGCCGCACATGGAGAAGACGGACGAGGCCGGCAAGGGCACCATCGTGCTGGCCACCGTCCGCGGCGACGTCCACGACATCGGCAAGAACCTCGTCGACATCATCCTGTCCAACAACGGCTACAACGTCGTCAACCTCGGCATCAAGCAGCCGGTCTCCGCGATCCTGGAGGCCGCCGAGGAGCACCGGGCCGACGTGATCGGCATGTCCGGCCTGCTGGTGAAGTCCACGGTGATCATGAAGGAGAACCTGGAGGAGCTCAACCAGCGCGGCCTGGCCGCCCGCTACCCGGTCATCCTCGGCGGCGCGGCCCTCACCCGGGCCTACGTCGAGCAGGACCTGCACGAGATCTACGAGGGCGAGGTCCGCTACGCCCGGGACGCCTTCGAGGGCCTGCGCCTGATGGACGCCCTCATCGGCGTCAAGCGCGGCGTGCCCGGCGCGAAGCTGCCCGAGCTCAAGCAGCGCCGGGTGCGCGCGGCCGCCGTGGAGATCGAGGAGCGGCCCGAGACCGGGCATGTCCGCTCCGACGTCGCCACCGACAACCCCGTCCCCACCCCGCCGTTCTGGGGCACCCGGGTGATCAAGGGCATCCAGCTCAAGGAGTACGCGAGCTGGCTGGACGAGGGCGCCCTGTTCAAGGGCCAGTGGGGCCTGAAGCAGGCCCGCACCGGCGAGGGGCCGACGTACGAGGAGCTCGTGGAGACCGAGGGCCGGCCCCGGCTGCGCGGCCTGCTGGAGCGGCTCCAGACGGAGAACCTGCTGGAGGCGGCCGTGGTCTACGGCTACTTCCCGTGCGTCTCCAAGGACGACGACCTGATCCTCCTGGACGAGGCCGGCCACGAGCGCACCCGCTTCACCTTCCCGCGCCAGCGCCGCGGCCGCCGGCTGTGCCTGGCCGACTTCTTCCGCCCGGAGGAGTCCGGCGAGACGGACGTCGTCGGCCTCCAGGTCGTCACCGTCGGCTCGCGCATCGGCGCGGAGACCGCCCGGCTGTTCGAGGCCAACGCCTACCGCGACTACCTCGAACTGCACGGCCTGTCCGTGCAGTTGGCCGAGGCGCTCGCCGAGTACTGGCACGCGCGCGTGCGCGCCGAGCTCGGCTTCGCCGGCGAGGACCCGGACGGGATGCAGGGCATGTTCGAGCTGAAGTACCGGGGCGCCCGCTTCTCCCTCGGCTACGGCGCCTGCCCCGACCTGGAGGACCGCGCCAAGATCGCCGACCTGCTCCGGCCCGAGCGCATCGGCGTCCACCTGTCGGAGGAGTTCCAGCTCCACCCCGAGCAGTCCACCGACGCCATCGTGCTCCACCACCCGGAGGCGAAGTACTTCAACGCCCGCTGAGGGGCCTTCGGGCCCTCCGGACGCCGCCGGACGGCGCCCGGTCGCACGGCGGGGAACCCCGGCCGTGTGACCGGTGTGCCACGGGGTACCGCCTGTACCAGGCGCTTCGTCCGCATGCGTCGTACACTGGTCGATCCACCGCAGGCCGGTTCCCCTCGTGGGAACCGGCCTGATCGTCCCTCAAGGAGGCACGTCCGGATGACGAGTACGGTCCCCGCGCCCGGAACCCTTCCCCGAGTGCTCGGCTCCGCCCGAGCGGGGAAGACCCCCACGGCCCAAGACTCCGCCCTGCAGGCCGTGCTCCTCGACATGGACGGAACCCTGGTGGACACCGAGGGGTTCTGGTGGGACGTGGAGGTCGAGGTGTTCGCCGCCCTCGGACACACCCTCGACGAGTCCTGGCGCCACGTCGTGGTCGGCGGTCCGATGTCCCGCAGCGCCGGTTTCCTGATCGAGGCCACGGGCGCCGACATCAGCCTCGCCGAGCTCACCGTGCTGCTGAACAAGGGCTTCGAGGACCGCATCGACCACTCCCTGCCGCTCATGCCGGGCGCCGCCCGGCTGCTGGCGGAGCTGCACCAGCACGAGATCCCCACCGCCCTGGTCTCCGCCTCGCACCGGCGCATCATCGACCGGGTGCTGGCCTCGCTGGGCCCCCATCACTTCGCCCTGACCGTCGCCGGGGACGAGGTGCCGCGCACCAAGCCCCACCCCGACCCGTACCTGACCGCGGCCGCCGGACTCGGCGTCGACCCGGCCGGATGCGCCGTCGTCGAGGACACCGTGACCGGGGTCGCCGCCGCGGAGGCGGCCGGCTGCCATGTCGTGGCGGTGCCGTCGGTGGCCCCCATCGCCCCGGCCGCCCGGCGGACCGTCGTCTCCTCGCTGGAAGAGGTCGACCTGGCATTTCTGCGCGGGCTGATGACGCAAATGCGCTAACCCTTCACCCAGCGTGCAGAGGCGATAGGGACCGAATTCCGGAACCCGAGTCCAGGTCGAACGCGAAGGCTTGTCGGAGGAATTCAAGCCCGTCCGGCAGGACGTATTCCGGGAGCCGTACGCCTTGTTCCCGGTGTGACGTTCCCCACGTCTCAAGGGGTCGACAGGCGGCCTCACGTGTGCTGTTCACCCCTTTTCGGTGGGCGCCGGGGTGCCTTTGTGTCCTGATTGGTGAAGCGCTGCACTAATCCTTCCCCTGTCGGGTTTTCGGTCTGTCCGCGCCCGGTTCCGCTGCGTGATGGCGGCTCAACTCCGGTGGCCGCGAGCCCCCGTGCGGGCGCGGACTAATCTCATCGCGAGAACCTCGCCCCTACCACCCGTGATCCGCCGCGACACCCATGCATGTCGGATACACGGACCCGACAGCTCTGGAGAAAATCGAGCATGAACCGCAAGACTTTGGTGCTGCCGGCCGTGGTCGGCCTGCTCGCGCCGGTGCTCGCCGCGTGCGGCGGGTCCGACAGCGGCAGCGGCGGCGGTGACGCGATCGTCGTCGGCACCACGGACCGGTTCACCGCCTCGAAGAAGGTCCCCGCGCCTCTCGACCCGGCCTACGCCTACGACGTCGGCACCTGGAACATCCTGCGCCAGACCGTGCAGACCCTGATGGTCCAGCCGCGCGGCGACGGCGAGCCGGTGCCCGAGGCCGCCGAGAAGTGCGGTTTCACCGACACCGGCAACGAGCGCTACGCCTGCACCCTGCGCGACGGCCTGAAGTTCGCGAACGGCGACCCCGTCACCGCGGCGGACGTGAAGTACTCCATCGACCGGGCCCGCTCGATCAAGGCCGACAGCGGCGTGTTCGCCCTGCTGTCCACCATCGACACCGTCGAGACGCAGGGTGACCGCGAGGTCATCTTCCACCTCAAGACCGCCGACGCCACCTTCCCGTTCAAGCTGTCGACCCCGGTCGCGGGCATCGTCAACCCGGACGACTACGCGAAGGACGAGCTGCGCGACGGCTTCGACGTGGACGGCTCCGGCCCGTACACGCTGGAGTCCGAGGTGAAGAACAACGAGCTGGTCAAGGCCGTGTTCACCAAGAACCCCAGTTACAAGGGGACGTTGGAGGTGAACAACGACAAGGTGGAGATGGTCTCCTTCGCCGACGCCGACGCCATGGGCGCCGCGCTCGACAAGGGCGACATCGACGTCATGACCCGCACCATGTCGCCGGAGCAGATCCGCAAGCTCTCCAACGACTCCGACGACGCCGTCGACCTCGTCGAGATGCCCGGCCTGGAGATCCGCTACCTGGGCTTCAACACCGACGCGCCGACGGTGAGGTCCAAGGCCGTCCGCAAGGCGATGGCCCAGATCATCAACCGCAACGAGCTCATCTCCAAGGTCTACGGATCCCAGGCCGAGCCGCTGTACTCGATGGTCCCGGCCAGCATCACCGGCCACTCCAACTCGTTCTTCAACAGGTACGGCGACCCGAGCGTCACCAAGGCCAAGTCGCTGCTGAGCCAGGCCAACGTCACCACCCCGGTGAAGCTGACGCTGCACTACACCACCGACCACTACGGCCCGGCCACCAAGAAGGAGTTCGAGGAGCTGCAGAAGCAGCTGAACGCCAGCGGCCTGTTCGACGTCAGTATCAAGGGCACCCCCTGGGAGACCTTCCGCCCGGCCGAGCAGAGCGGCAAGTACGACGTCTACGGCATGGGCTGGTTCCCGGACTTCCCCGACGCCGACAGCTACCTCGCGCCGTTCCTCGACGAGGACAACACCCTCGGTCTGCCGTACGCCAACAGCACCATCCGCAACTCCCTGATCCCGGACTCCCGCCGCGAGGCCGACCGGCTCTCCGCCACCGAGAGCCTGACGGAGATCCAGGACATGGTCGCCGACGACGTACCGCTGCTGCCGCTGTGGCAGGGCAAGCAGTACGTGGCCGCGCGGGACGACGTGACGGGCACCGCGTACGTCGTCAACTCCTCCTCGACCCTGCAACTGTGGGAGCTCGGCCGTGGTGTGAGCGGCTGACCCCTCCTGCCCCGGGGCCCCGGACGGCGGCTCCGGGGCCCGATCATGCAACGACAAGGCACCTGCAAGTGAACGTGCGTAACCCGTGGCCGGTCCTGCCCGTCGTGGTCGGACTGGCCTCCGGCCTGTTGACCGGCTGTGGAACGGAGACCGGCGGATCCGCGGCCGGCGACTCCTCCGTGGTGGTGGGGATGTCCGACGACGTCCTGGCCACGGACCCGGCCGCCGGCTACGACCCAGGGTCCTGGCTGCTGTTCAACAACGTCTTCCAGTCCCTGCTGAGCTTCCCCAAGGGAGCCACCGAGCCGCAGCCGGAGGCCGCCGAGAGGTGCGTCTTCACGGACACCGCGACGAAGGTCTACACCTGCACGCTGAAGAGCGGGCTCAAGTTCAGCAACGGTGACCCGCTCACCTCGAAGGACGTCAAGTTCTCCTTCGACCGCATGCTGGCGATCAACGACCCCGACGGCCCCGCGGTCATGTTCCCCACGCTCGAGAAGGTCGAGACGCCGGACGAGAAGACCGTCGTCTTCCGCCTCGGCACCCCCGACGCCACCTTCCCGAGCAAGATCGCCTCCGGTGCCGGCTCCATCGTCGACCACCGGCAGTACGACGCGCAAGGGCTGCGCGAGGACGGCGAGGCGGTCGGCTCCGGCCCGTACAAGCTGGAGTCGTTCGGCGAGGACCGGGCCGTCTTCTCGATCAACCAGCACTACAGGGGCACCGCCGAGGCCCAGAACGACGGCGTGACCCTGAGGTTCTTCCACGGCGACCAGACCGCGCTGAAGAAGGCGCTCATGGACGGCGAGGTCGACGTCGCCTACCGCGGCCTCAGCGCGACCGACATCGCGGACATCGAGAAGGCCGACGACGGCACCGGCAACGGCGTCGAGGTCGTCGAGGGCAGCAGCGCCGAGGTCCAGCACCTGGTGTTCAACATGGACGACCCGGTGGCCGGGAAGCGCGGCGTGCGCCGGGCCATCGCCCACCTGCTCGACCGCGACGCCCTCATCGAGGACGTCTACCAGGGCACGGCGACCCCGCTGTACTCGATCGTCCCGGCCGGTATCGCGGGCCACAACACGGCGTTCTTCGACACCTACGGCGCCCGCCCCTCCAGGTCCAGGGCCGCCGCCGCGCTGCGCGCCGAGGGCATCACCGGCAAGGTGAAGCTGACCCTGTGGTCGACCCCGTCCCGCTACGGCCCGGCCACCGACCAGGAGATGGAGGCGATCGCGCAGCAGCTCAACGCGAGCGGGCTGTTCGACGCCGACGTCGAGTCGGTCGCCTTCGACCAGTACGAGAAGGACGTCGCCGCGGGCCGGTACGGTGTGTACGTCAAGGGCTGGGTCCCCGACTACCCCGACCCCGACAACTTCACGGCCCCCTTCTTCGGCAAGGGCAACGTGCTGGGCAACAACTACGGCAACAGCACGATCACCGGCTCGCTCATCCCGCGCACCGCCGCCGAGACCGACCGCTCCGCCACCGACGAGGAGTTCGGCCGGCTGCAGGACATCGTCGCCGAGGAGATCCCCGTCCTCCCGGTCTGGCAGGCCAAGCAGTACGCCGTCGTCCAGGACGGCGTCTACGGCCTGGAGTCCTGCCTGGACGCCTCGACCGTGTTCCGGTTCTGGGAGCTCAGCAAGCCCTGACGGACGGGCCCACCCACGCGGAAGGGCGCCCCCTCCGCCCGGAGGGGGCGCCCTTCCGCGCCGCGCACCGGCCGCCCTACTGCGCGCCGGGGCGCACCAGCCCGCTCTCGTAGGCGTACACCGCGGCCTGCACCCGGTCGCGCAGCCCCAGCTTGGTCAGGACATGACCCACGTGCGTCTTGACGGTGGTCTCGCTGACGAACAGGTCGGCGGCGATCTCCGCGTTGGACAGTCCGCGCGCCACCAGCTTCAGCACCTCGACCTCGCGGTCGGTGAGCGTGTGCAGGGCGTCCGGGACCGGCTCGTCGCCCGAGGGGAGATGCGTGGCGTACTTGTCGAGCAGCCGCCTGGTGATGCTCGGGGCGAGCATCGCCTCGCCGGCGGCCACCACGCGGATCGCCTGCACCAGCTCGCCCGCCGGGGCGTCCTTCAGCAGGAAGCCGCTGGCACCGGCCCTCAGCGCCTCCACCACGTACTCGTCGAGGTCGAAGGTGGTCAGCACCAGCACCTTCGCCGGGCCGTCCCGCCCGGGGCCGGTGATCTGCCGGGTCGCCTCCACGCCGTCCATCCGCGGCATGCGGATGTCCATCAGCACCACGTCGGGCTGCAGGGCCCGCACCTGGTCGAGGGCCTGGAGGCCGTCCCCGGCCTCGCCGACGACGGCGATGTCCTGCTCCGCCTCCAGGATCATCCGGAAGCCCGTACGCAGCAGAGGCTGGTCGTCGACCAGTAGGACGCGGATGGCCACGCAAGTCTCCTTCGCTAGTCCGGCCCCATTCTGCCCTGCGGCCCGGCCGCCGGCCCGGCCGCCCCGACCGGCAGCGGGTAGGGCGGGGGAGTGCCGCCGAACTCCGGACAGTGCGCCTGGTGGTCGCACCAGCCGCACAGCCTGGTGGGGCGCGGACGCCAGTCGCCCGTCTCGGTCGCCTGCCGGATCGCCTCCCACAGCGCCAGCAGCTTGCGCTCGACGCGCTCCAGGTCGGCGGGGACCGGGTCGTACGTCAGCACGTCACCGCTGCCGAGATAGACGAGCTGGAGGCGGCGCGGGACCACCTTCTTCAGCCGCCAGACGACGAGGGCGTAGAACTTCATCTGGAACAGGGCGCTCTCGGCGTACTCGGGCCGGGGCGCCCTGCCCGTCTTGTAGTCGACGATCCGCACCTCGCCGGTGGGCGCGACGTCGACCCGGTCGATGATGCCGCGCAGCCGCAGCCCGGACTCCAGCTCGGCCTCGACGAACAGCTCGCGCTCGGCGGGCTCCAGGCGGCTCGGGTCCTCCAGCGTGAACCAGCGCTCGACGAGCCGCTCCGCCTCACCGAGCCAGCGCGCCAGCCGCTCGCCCTCCGGATCGTCCGCGAACAGCTCCGCGACCTCCGGCCTGGTCTCGCGCAGCCGCTCCCACTGGCCCGGGACGAGGGCCTTCGCCCGCGGAGGCGTGCGCTCGGCCGCCGGGGCGTCGAAGAGCCGCTCCAGCACGGCGTGCACCAGGGTGCCCCGGGTCGCCGCCTCGCTCGGCTTCTCCGGCAGCCGGTCGATGACGCGGAACCGGTACAGCAGGGGGCACTGCATGAAGTCGTTGGCGCGCGAGGGCGAGAGCGCGGCGGGGACCGCGGCGGCCGCGGCGGGGGCAGCGGTGTCCGCGGCCGCCGCCGTCGTCGCCGGCCCGGCCGGGGCCGGCGGATCGGCCGACGCGGCCGGGCTGCTGGGGGCCTGCGCGACGCCCTCGGTGCTCGTCTCCATGTCCCCAGACCTTACGGCCCGCCACCGACAGTGCCCAGCCGTGGCCGTGACGTGCGCGGCGGAGGGCGGCCGCAGGGGTGCCGGGGCGGACCGGGGCGCCGCGGCCGCATACCATCGACCTGAGACCCTCCCGCCCGGCAGGCGCGGGAGACGCTTCGAACGAGGGGACACCGTGGACGTGAGCGGCGGGAGCGGGCAGCCGCGGTCCGGCAACGACGAGTCGGCCGAGCACCAGGCGGGGCCTGCGACCCCGCCTGCCGGCCCGGACGCGAGCGGCCGCCCCGGCACCCCCGCGACCGCCCCGGAACCGCAGCCCGGCGAGGGCGCCCCGGCCGACGGCCGGACGGCGGAGGAGGGGACGGACGGCCCGGCCGACGGGGACGCGGTACGGGAGCGGGACCGCGGGGAGGCCCACGGGGACCCGCTCCGCAAGCGGACCCCGGACGAGCCCGCCCCCGGCCACGCACCGCCGTCCCCCGCCGCCGGCGACCCCGCTCCGGCCCGTGACCCCCACGACCGCGCGCACGCGCGCTCCGGCACCGGCCGGGGCCGGCCGCCGCAGCGGCCCCCGGAGAGCCGCGGAGGGCTGCTGATGGGGCGGCCGTTCGGGGTGCCCGTGTACGTGGCGCCCAGCTGGTTCCTCGTCGCCGCGCTGATCACCTGGGTGTTCGGCGGGCAGCTCGACCGCGTGCTGCCCGAGCTCGGCGCCGCCCGCTACCTGGTGTCCCTCTTCTTCGCGGTGGCCTTCTACGCCTCCGTCCTGGTCCACGAACTCGCCCACACCGTCGCCGCCCTGCGCTTCAAGCTCCCGGTCCGCCGCATCCAGCTCCAGTTCTTCGGCGGCGTCTCCGAGATCGAGAAGGAGGCCGAGACCCCCGGCCGCGAGTTCGTCCTGGCCTTCGTCGGCCCCCTGCTCTCCCTCGTCCTCGCCGGTGCGTTCTACCTCGCCCTGCAACCCGTGGAGCCCGGCACCGTCCCCGGCGTCCTGCTGGCCGGCCTGATGATCTCCAACCTGATCGTGGCCGCCTTCAACCTCCTGCCCGGCCTCCCCCTGGACGGCGGCCGCATGCTCCGCGCCGTCGTCTGGAAGATCACCGGCAAGCCGATGAGCGGCACGGTCGCCGCCGCCTGGGTCGGCCGCGCCCTCGCCGTCTCCGTCCTCATCGGGCTGCCCCTGCTCACCCAGTCCGGCGCGCTCGGCTCCGACGCCGTGGACAACGTCGGCATGGACACGGTCCTGGACGCCCTGCTCGCCGCGATCCTCGCCGCGATCATCTGGACCGGCGCCGGCAACAGCCTGCGCATGGCCCGCCTGCGCGAGCACCTGCCCGAGCTGCGCGCCCGCACCCTCACCCGCCGCGCGGTCCCCGTCGAGTCCGACACCCCGCTGTCCGAGGCCCTGCGCCGCGCCAACGCCGCCGGAGCCCGCGCCCTGGTCGTCGTCGACACCGACGGCACCCCCCTGTCGATCGTCCGGGAGGCCGCCATCGTCGGCGTACCCGAGCACCGCCGCCCCTGGGTCGCGGTCGGCGGCCTCGCCCAGGAGCTCACCGACGGCATGCGCGTCTCGGCGGAGCTGGCGGGGGAGGGGCTCCTGGACGCCCTGCGCGCCACCCCGGCGACCGAGTACCTGGTGGTCGAGGAGACCGGTGAGATCTACGGCGTCCTGTCCGCGGCCGACGTGGAGCGCGCCTTCGTCAGGGCCATGGCCCGCCCCAGCTGAGGACCGCTCCCCCGAAGCGGTGGTCGGCGGCCCCCTCGGGTGCCGGTAGGCTGGTCGCATGTCCGAACCGACCGGTGCCGCCCGCAGGCGCGGGCCCTTCAAGGTCGGGGACCAGGTACAGCTGACCGACCCCAAGGGCCGCCACTACACGTTCACGCTCGAGGCCGGGAAGAACTTCCACACCCACAAGGGTTCCTTCCCGCACGACGAACTGATCGGCGCTCCCGAGGGCAGCGTTGTCCGCACCACCGGGAACGTCGCCTATCTCGCGCTGCGCCCCCTGCTCCCCGACTACGTCCTGTCCATGCCCCGCGGGGCAGCCGTCGTGTACCCGAAGGACGCGGGGCAGATCCTCGCCTTCGCCGACATCTTCCCCGGCGCGCGCGTCGTGGAGGCCGGCGTCGGCTCCGGCTCGCTCAGCGCCTTCCTGCTGCGCGCCATCGGCGACCAGGGCATGCTGCACAGCTACGAGCGCCGTGCCGACTTCGCGGAGATCGCGCAGGCGAACGTCGAGCGCTACTTCGGCGGCCCGCACCCCGCCTGGCAGCTCACCGTGGGCGACCTCCAGGACAACCTGTCCGACGCCGACGTCGACCGCGTCATCCTCGACATGCTGGCCCCCTGGGAGTGCCTGGAGGCCGTCTCCAAGGCGCTCGTGCCCGGCGGCATCCTGTGCTGCTACGTCGCGACCACCACCCAGCTCGCCCGGACCGTCGAGTCCATCCGGGAGATCGGCTGCTTCAACGAGCCCACCTCCTGGGAGACGATGATCCGCAACTGGCACGTCGAGGGCCTGGCCGTCCGCCCCGACCACCGGATGATCGGCCACACCGGCTTCCTGCTCACCGCCCGCCGCCTCGCCGACGGCGTCGAGCCGCCCATGCGCCGCCGCCGCCCCGCCAAGGGCGCCTACGGCGAGGACTACACCGGCCCCAACGCCGACGGAGGCGCCGGCCGCTGAGACGGCCCGCGCCGGACACAACACACGGGCGCCGGTGCCGAGTTCCCCCGCGCCGGAGGGAACCCGGCACCGGCGCCCGTGTGTTGACACGGCACCGGAATCCGTAAGCGCGCAGGTCCGGAACCCGCCCCCGCCGTTCCCCCGCCCTGTGACGTGTGGCACGATGCTGGCCATCCCACCGGCACAGCCCTCACAGGAGACACTCCTCGTGCAGCCTTCCGCCGTCCCGGAACTCGCCCACACGCACACCCGCCCGATCCACTGGGTCGCCACCGCCACCGCTGTCGCCGCCGTCGTCGCCCTGTCCTCGGTGCTCCAGCCCGGCTCCGCGACGGCGGCCCAGGCGGCCGGTGCCGGGACGAAGGCCGCGGCCCCGGCGGAGGCCGCGCCGCCCGACCCGGCGGGCGTCGCCTTCCCCCTCGAATGCGGCCCGGTGGAGGCCGTGGTGAAGAAGAAGGCGTCCGGCGACCTCGACGGCGACGGCAGGCCCGAGACGGTGGCCGTGGTGCACTGCGACTCGCCCATGGGCACCCCGCCCGACGGCGTCTACGTCCTCGCCCCGGGCGCCGCGGGCGGCGAGCCCCGCGTGGTGGCCACCCTCGTCGACCCCGAGGACCGCACCAACGTCACCGACTTCTCCGTACGGGACGGAGCCGTCCACGCCACGCTCCTCGGCTACTCCTCGTCCGACGTGCCCAGTTGCTGCCCCGACCTGAAGGACGACGTGAAGTGGCGGTGGGAGAACGGCGCGTTCATCCGCTCGACACCGTCCCAGGCCCGCTCGGTGTGAGAAGTGTGAGAAAACAGACAGTAATCACGCGGGGTGCTTATTTGGTCACTCCGCGTCCGGGCCGTAGATCTCGACCCTGTCCGAAACTCGACGCACGTGGATGCACTCGCCGGGACATTCCTTCGCGGAGTCGATCACATCCGTGAGAAGGGGCAGCGGCACGGGCGTTGCCGCTCCCCTGTCCTGCAGAAGCTCCTCGTCCGGGCCCTTGACGTAGGCCAGACCGTCGATGTCCAGCTCGAACACCTCGGGCGCGTACTGGGCGCAGATGCCGTCACCGGTACACAGGTCCTGGTCGATCCAGACCTCCAGTGCCTCGCCGTCGACTCCGGCCGCCTGCTGCACGCTCATCTCTCCTGCCGCTTCCTGCCCCGAGCCGGTCGAGAATCCGGCCAGCTCTGACGGGTGTTGAACGCTTCGACCCTACCTCCGACTGGGTTCCAATCATGTTCGGTGGGTATTCCCCTGGCGTGAGGGAGAGCGCAAGGGTGAAGATCGGACACACCCCGACAGTCTTTGTGATCTAGGGGTTTCAATCGGCACCCGCCCAGGTAGGGTCTGGAAGCGTCCAGCTCCCCTTGGAGGAGGTGAGGACCGTGGCAGCCCACGACGACGACATGAACCGCGGCATCCGCCCGGGACGCGGGTCCGAAGACCCGGCCGGGCAGATTGCCTATCTCGAGCAGGAGATCGCCGTCCTGCGACGCAAGCTCGCCGACTCTCCGCGGCACACGAGAATTCTCGAAGAGCGGATCGTCGAGTTGCAGACCAATCTGGCCGGCGTGTCCGCGCAGAACGAGCGGCTCGCCAGTACGCTCCGCGAGGCCCGCGACCAGATCGTGGCCCTCAAGGAGGAAGTCGACCGGCTCGCCCAGCCGCCGGCCGGCTTCGGTGTCTTCCTGCAGGCGAACGAGGACGGCACCGCCGACATCTTCACCGGGGGCCGCAAGCTCCGGGTGAACGTCAGCCCCAGCGTCGAGCTCGACGAACTGCGGCGCGGCCAGGAAGTCATGCTCAACGAAGCGCTCAACGTGGTCGAGGCCATGGAATTCGAGCGCGTCGGGGACATCGTCACCCTCAAGGAGATCCTGGAGGACGGCGAGCGCGCCCTGGTGCTCGGGCACACCGACGAGGAGCGGGTGGTGCGGCTCGCCGAGCCGTTGCTGGACGTGACCATCCGCCCCGGCGACGCCCTGCTGCTCGAACCCCGATCGGGCTACGTCTACGAGGTCGTGCCGAAGAGCGAGGTCGAGGAACTCGTCCTCGAAGAGGTCCCGGACATCGGCTACGAGCAGATCGGCGGCCTGGGCAACCAGATCGAGGCGATCCGTGACGCGGTCGAGCTGCCGTACCTCTACCCGGACCTGTTCAAGGAGCACGAGCTCCGCCCGCCCAAGGGCGTGCTGCTCTACGGCCCGCCCGGATGCGGCAAGACGCTGATCGCCAAGGCCGTGGCCAACTCGCTGGCCAAGAAGGTCGCCGAGGTGACCGGCCAGGCCGCCGGCAAGAGCTTCTTCCTCAACATCAAGGGCCCCGAGCTGCTGAACAAGTACGTCGGCGAGACCGAGCGGCAGATCCGCCTGGTCTTCCAGCGGGCCCGTGAGAAGGCCAGCGAGGGCACTCCCGTGATCGTCTTCTTCGACGAGATGGAGTCCCTGTTCCGCACCCGCGGCTCCGGTGTCAGCTCGGACGTGGAGAACACCATCGTCCCGCAGCTGCTCGCCGAGATCGACGGTGTGGAGGGCCTGCAGAACGTGGTCGTGATCGGCGCCTCCAACCGCGAGGACATGATCGACCCCGCGATCCTGCGGCCCGGCCGGCTCGACGTGAAGATCAAGATCGAGCGTCCGGACGCCGAAGCGGCCAAGGACATCTTCGGGAAGTACCTCACCGAGCGCCTTCCGCTGCACGAGGAGGACCTCGCGGAGCACGGCGGCGACAAGGCGGCCACCGTCCAGGCGATGATCCAGACGGCGGTGGAGCACATGTACGCCGAATCCGAGGAGAACCGCTTCCTGGAGGTCACCTACGCGAACGGCGACAAGGAAGTTCTCTATTTCAAGGACTTCAACTCCGGCGCCATGATCGAGAACATCGTCGGCCGCGCCAAGAAAATGGCGATCAAGGACTTCCTGGAGAAGAACCAGAAGGGCCTTCGGGTCTCCCACCTGCTCCAGGCCTGCGTGGACGAGTTCAAGGAGAACGAGGACCTGCCCAACACCACGAATCCGGACGACTGGGCCCGGATCTCCGGAAAGAAGGGCGAGCGGATCGTGTACATCCGTACGCTCGTCACCGGAAAGCAGGGCGCGGACACCGGACGCTCCATCGACACGGTGGCGAACACCGGTCAGTACCTGTAAAAGGCAGGGCGGCTGCGGGTGCCCTCAGCGGGTACCCGCAGCCGACTGTTTTTCGGGGCCACGGCTGGAGCACAGCAATGACGCAAATGATCTCCCCACCAGCGCAAAGGCGTTCTAGGCTCTTCCGTACCGCCGAGTCGCGCAGTGCGGGGACGGGCACCGCACACGCAATCGAGCGCCGGCGGTATCTGAGCGACGCCCACGACCGAGGGCGCCGTCGGGCAAGGAGGGCCGCATGACCGTACGGCGAGTAATGGGCATCGAGACGGAATACGGGATCTCTGTCCCCGGCCACCCGAATGCCAATGCCATGCTCACCTCGTCCCAGATCGTCAACGCCTATGCGGCGGCGATGCACCGGGCCCGCCGGGCCCGCTGGGATTTCGAGGAGGAGAACCCGCTGCGGGACGCGCGAGGCTTCGACCTCGCCCGCGAGGCGGCCGACTCCAGCCAGCTCACCGACGAGGACATCGGCCTGGCCAATGTGATCCTCACCAACGGAGCGCGGCTCTACGTCGACCACGCGCACCCCGAGTACAGCGCGCCCGAGGTCACCAATCCCCGGGACGCCGTCCTGTGGGACAAGGCCGGCGAGCGGATCATGGCGGAGGCCGCGGAACGGGCCGGCCGGCTGCCCGGTGCCCAGCCCATCCACCTGTACAAGAACAACACCGACAACAAGGGCGCCTCCTACGGCACGCACGAGAACTACCTGATGAAGCGGGAGACCCCCTTCTCGGACATCGTGCGCCACCTCACGCCCTTCTTCGTCTCCCGGCAGGTCTTCGCCGGAGCCGGCCGCGTCGGCATCGGCCAGGACGGCCACGAGCACGGCTTCCAGCTCAGCCAGCGCGCGGACTACTTCGAGGTCGAGGTCGGCCTGGAGACCACGCTCAAGCGGCCGATCATCAACACCCGCGACGAGCCCCACGCCGACGCGGAGAAGTACCGCCGCCTGCACGTGATCATCGGCGACGCGAACCTGTCGGAGATCTCGACGTACCTGAAGCTGGGCACGACGGCGCTGGTGCTGTCGATGATCGAGGACGGCTTCATCGCCGTCGACCTGGCCGTCGACCAGCCCGTGCGCACCCTCCACCAGGTCTCGCACGACCCGTCCCTGAAACACCTGGTCACGCTCCGCAGCGGCCGGACGCTCACCGCGGTCCAGCTGCAGATGGAGTACTACGAGCTGGCGCGCAAGTACGTGGAGGAGCGGTTCGGGGCGGACGCCGACGAGCAGACCAAGGACGTCCTGTCCCGCTGGGAGGACACCCTCACCCGCCTGGAGAACGACCCGATGAGCCTGGCCGGCGAGCTGGACTGGGTCGCCAAGCGGGAGCTCATGGAGGGCTACCGGCGCCGCGACAACCTCGACTGGGACGCCGCGCGGCTCCACCTGGTGGACCTGCAGTACGCCGACGTGCGCCCCGAGAAGGGCCTGTACAACCGCCTGGTGGCCCGTGGGCGCATGAAGCGGCTGCTGGACGAGGCGGAGGTCGAGCGGGCCCGTACGAAGCCGCCCGAGGACACGCGGGCGTACTTCCGCGGGCGCTGCCTGGAGCAGTACGCGGACGACGTGGCGGCGGCCTCCTGGGACTCGGTGATCTTCGATCTGCCGGGCCGGGACTCGCTCCAGCGGGTCCCAACCCTGGAACCGCTTCGCGGAACGCGTAATCACGTCAAGGAGCTCCTGGACCGCTGTCGTACGGCGGAGGACCTGGTCAGGGTCCTGTCCGGCGGCTGAGTGGGTACTCGTGCCGAGTCGGCCGGGCAGGGTGGAAAATCCCGGGCCCGGGAATCATCGAGGTGGCCCCCGTACGTTGGAGAGACTGCGGGGCCACTGTCAGACCCGGCTTGTAGGGTCTGATCTTGACCGAGCAACTGTGTCGGGCGAACCGAGCGGGGTGAGGGTGATGGCGACCAAGGACACCGGCGGCGGACAGCAGAAGGCCACCCGGTCCACCGAGGAGGTCGAGGAGCAGGCGCCGGAGGCGCAGGGCTCGGAGGACCTCAAGGAGCGGCACGAGAAGCTCTCGGACGACGTGGACTCGGTACTGGACGAGATCGACGACGTGCTCGAGGAGAACGCCGAGGACTTCGTGCGCTCCTTCGTGCAAAAGGGTGGCCAGTAGGCCCTGCTCGCCTTCGGACGGAAGGCGGACGGGCGGGCGAGCGACGGACGAGCGGAGGGGGAAGCGCTGCGCGCGGCACGGTGCGGCCGTGCCGCGCGCAGCGCTTCGCCCGGCCGGCGCCGGGAGCCGGGAGCGGCGGGTTCCCGCTCCGTCCCCGCCGTCGCCTCCGCCGAGTATGTGGATCACCCCCGGAAGGCGGGTAGGGTCCGTGCCGTATCGTGCTCCCGCCGCCTCGCCGGCGGGAGCAGTTCCAAGGATCGGCCCGACGTCACAGGGCGGGCTGCCGCATACGTGGAAGGAATCGCGTGGAAGCCAACACTCGTAGCACCGGGCGTCTACCAGCTGCCTTCCTGACGCCAGGGTCTTCCTCCTTCATGGACTTCCTGTCCGAGCACCAGCCCGAACTGCTGCCGGGCAACCGGACGTTGCCGCCCCTGCAGGGAGCGGTCGAGGCGCCGCACGGCACGACCATCGTGGCCGTCGCCTTCCCCGGCGGCGTGGTGCTCGCCGGTGACCGGCGGGCCACCATGGGCAACGTCATCGCCCAGCGGGACATCGAGAAGGTCTTCCAGGCCGACGAGTACTCCGCGGTGGGCATCGCCGGCACGGCGGGTCTGGCCGTGGAGATGGTGAAGCTGTTCCAGCTGGAGCTGGAGCACTTCGAGAAGGTCGAGGGGGCGCAGCTGTCCCTGGAGGGCAAGGCGAACCGCCTGTCGACCATGATCCGCTCCAACCTCGGCATGGCGATGCAGGGCCTGGCCGTGGTGCCGCTGTTCGCCGGATACGACGTGGACCGCGCCCAGGGCCGCATCTTCTCCTACGACGTCACGGGCGGCCGCTCCGAGGAGCGGGGCTACGCGGCCACGGGCTCCGGCTCGATCTTCGCGCGCGGTGCGATGAAGAAGCTCTTCCGTGACGACCTGACCGAGGCCGAGGCCACGACGCTGGTGGTGCAGGCCCTGTACGACGCGGCAGACGACGACTCGGCGACCGGTGGCCCCGATGTCGCCCGCCGGATCTATCCCATCGTCACCGTGATCACCGAGGACGGCTTCCGCCGGCTCACCGAGGACGAGGCGTCCGGGATCGCCCGCTCCGTCCTGGAGCGGCGGCTGGAGCAGCCCGACGGGCCGCGCGCCGCGCTGCTGTAGGCGGCGGGCGCTTTTCTCGCCAGGGTGGTCCAGTGACTTCGACGGAACCTTAAGGAAAGGGACGGACAACCGGTGTCGACGCCGTTCTATGTCTCACCTCAGCAGGCCATGGCCGACCGGGCGGAATACGCCCGCAAGGGCATCGCCCGTGGTCGCAGCCTGGTCGTGTTGCAGTACGCCGACGGCATCGTGTTCGTCGGTGAGAACCCGTCCCGCGCGCTGCACAAGTTCAGCGAGATCTACGACCGGATCGGCTTCGCGGCCGCCGGCAAGTACAACGAGTACGAGAACCTGCGGATCGGCGGCGTCCGCTACGCCGACCTGCGGGGCTACACCTACGACCGGAACGACGTGACCGCGCGCGGTCTCGCCAACGTCTACGCGCAGACGCTGGGCACGATCTTCTCCAGCGTGGGCGAGAAGCCGTACGAGGTGGAACTGGTCGTGGCCGAGGTGGGGGAGACCCCGGAGCAGGACCAGATCTACCGGCTGCCGCACGACGGGTCGATCGTGGACGAGCACGGCTCGGTGGCGGTCGGCGGCAACGCCGAGCAGATCAGCAGCTACCTGGACCAGCGGCACCGGGACGGGATGTCGCTGGCGGAGGCGCTGAAGCTGGCCGTACAGGCCCTGTCCCGCGACACCAACGGCAGCCAGCGGGAGATCCCCGCGGAGCGGCTGGAGGTGGCGGTGCTGGACCGTACGCGGCCGCAGAAGCGCAAGTTCAAGCGGATCGGCGGCGCGCAGCTGTCGCGGCTGCTCGAAGCCGCCGACGGGCCGGACGGCTCGAAGGAGTCCTCCGGCTCCGAGACGGAGTGACCGTCCGTATCCCGTGACGCGCCCCGGCCTGTGGAGGCCGGGGCGCGCGTGTCTTCGGCGGCCGGGCGGGGACGCGTGTGTCCTCGAGGGGCGGCGGGGCACGGGTGCCGGTGCCCGCGGCGCGGGGAGCCTGCCGCGGATGTGCCGGAGCGCCCGCGGCGGTCCGCGCGGCCGAGCGGGGGCGAGCGGGGACGGGTGCCCGCGGCGCCTGCGGCCGCTCGGCGGGCCGGGGCCGTGCCGGGGGGTGCGCGGAGGCGTCCGTCCGTCAGCGCGGCGGGGCCGTGGAGCTCCGTACGACCAGGTGCACCGGGATGTCGCCGGCCTCGGGGGTGCGGCCCTCCAGGACCGCCAGCAGGGCCCGCATGCCGCGTTCGCCGAAGAGCTCCGCGTCCAGGCGGACGGTGGTGAGCTCCGGGTCGATGGCCGTGGCGAGGGCGAGGTCGTCCAGCCCGGTCACCGACAGGTCGTCGGGGACGCGCAGGCCGAGGCGGCGGGCCGCCTTGTACGCGCCGGCGGCCAGTTTGTCGTCGTCGCAGACGACCGCGGTGGGGCGAGGACCGGGGGCGGCGAGGGCGGCCTCGGCGGCGGCGCGGGCGCCGTCGATGGAGATGGGGGCGCGGGCCGTGCGGAGCGAGGCGCCGGGGACACCGCCGACGCGGGCGGCCAGCTCGCGGGCGCGCACCTCGAAGGTCCAGGACGGCACGTCCGCGGCCAGGTGCAGGAAACGGCGGTGGCCGAGGGCCAGGAGGTGCTCCGCGATCTGGCGCACACCGTCCGCGATGTCGAGGTTGACGGTGGCCGCGCCCAGGCTGCCCTCGGGATCGCTGTCCAGCATCACCAGGGGCAGCTGGTCGCCGCGGATCGCCGTGAGGGCGTCGGCCGCCATGGAGGAGGCGATGACGCCGTCCAGGGCGGCCTGGGCGGACGCGAAGGGGTCCCGGGCCGGGCCGATGCCCTCGGGGGAGGGGTAGAGGACCACGCCGAAGCCGTGCTCGGCGGCCACCCGGGCGGCGCCCGTGTAGACGCCGGCGAAGAACTCCGTGGTCAGGGCCGGCACGACCAGGAGCACCGTGCGGGTACGGCCCAGGCGCAGATTGCGGGCCGCCAGGTTCGGACGGTAGCCCAGGTCGCGCGCGGCCTCGCGGACGCGCTGCGCCGTGGCCTCCGAGACCCGGCCGCGCCACTTCCCGCCGAGGACCAGGGAGACCGCGGCCTGGGAGACGCCGGCGGCCCGGGCGACGTCCCGGCTGGTGGGGCGGGTGCTGCCTCGTACCACCGTCGGCCTGCTCCTTCGTCTGGACGCGTGAACAGCGGACATGGTACGTATGAGAGGCGTGGTTATACGTAAAACTTGACGTGGGCGAGGCGAGGAAGGGCGGATCATGGCCGCGGGGTACCTGGAGATCCTCAGGGCGAGACACGCCGTCCGGCTGCTCGTCGGCACGCTCGTGGGACGGCTGCCCAACGCGACGGCCGCCATCGCGATCGTGCTGTTCGTCCGGGCGGAGGGCGGCACGTACACCCTCGCGGGCGCGCTGGCGGCCGTGTACGGCGTCGCCAACGCCGTGGGGCAGCCCGTCCTCGGACGGCTCGTGGACCTGTACGGGCAGCCGCGCGTGCAGTTGCCCGCCGCGCTGGCCTCGGCGCTGGCCATGGCGGTCTTCGCCGGTGCCGGCACCTCGGCGCTGCCGCTCGCCCACGCCGCCGTGGCGGCCGCCGGGCTCTTCACGCCGCCCCTGGAAGGCGGTCTGCGGGCGCTGTGGCCGAGTGTGCTGCGCAAGGAGGAGCAGGTGCACACGGCGTACGCCATGGACGCCGTGGCGCAGGAGGTGATGTTCACCGTCGGGCCGCTGCTCGTGACGCTGTGCGTGTCGCTGTGGTCGGCCCAGGCCGCGCTGCTGGTGCTGAACGTCATCGGAGTGCTCGGGGCGCTCTGCGTGGTGCTGTCGCCGCCCTCGCGGGCCTGGCGGTCGGCGCCGCGCGAGGCGCACTGGCTCGGGGCGCTGCGCTCGCCGGGGCTGCTCGCGCTGCTGGGCGCGTTCCTGTTCGTCGGGATCGCCCTCGGATCCATCACGGTGGCCGCCGTGCCGTACGCGGACGACCACGGCGGCGACGCGGTGTACGGCTGGCTGATGGCAGCCCTGGGGCTCGGCGCGCTCGTCGGCGGGAGCGTCTACGGGGCCCGGCGGTGGACCGGCGAGCCCGCGCGGCGACTGCGCGTCCTGGTGGCCCTGCTGGCGGTGTGCTACCTGCCGCTGACGCTGATGCCGGGCGTGGCGGCCATGGTGGCGCTCACCGCGCTCGCCGGGGTCTTCCTCGCGCCGTCCATCGCCTGCGCGTTCGTCCTGGTCGACCGGCACGCGCCGCGCGGCACGGTCACCGAGGCGTTCTCCTGGCTGGTGACGATGTTCACGGTCGGTCACTCCGTCGGCACGGGGATCGCCGGCCCGGTCGTCGAGGCGGGCGGGGCCCTGTGGGGCTTCGCCGTGCCCGGCGCCGCGGGAGGCGTGTCCCTGCTGGTTTTGCTGGCCACCGGGCGGGTACTCGGCACGTCCCCGGGACGAGCGGTGATTGCGGCACGTTCGGAAAATGATCCAAATCGTGCCGTCGAACCCCGTTTCAGTTCCGGGGATCAGGCGTAATGTTCCCTCATGGACCGCCGCATTTTCGGGCTGGAGAACGAGTACGGCGTCACGTGCACGTTCAGGGGACAGCGCCGTCTGTCGCCTGACGAGGTGGCGCGGTACCTCTTCCGCCGTGTCGTGTCATGGGGCCGCAGCAGCAATGTCTTCCTGCGCAACGGCGCCCGCCTCTATCTCGACGTGGGGTCGCATCCGGAATACGCCACTCCCGAATGTGACGATGTGATCGAACTCGTCACCCACGACAAGGCGGGCGAGCGCATTCTCGAGGGACTCCTGGTGGACGCGGAACGACGCCTGCACGAGGAGGGAATCGCGGGCGACGTCTACCTCTTCAAGAACAACACCGACTCGGCGGGAAACTCCTACGGCTGCCACGAGAACTATCTGGTGGCCCGGCACGGGGAGTTCTCGCGGCTCGCGGACATCCTCATCCCGTTCCTGGTGACCAGGCAGCTGCTGTGCGGCGCGGGCAAGGTGCTGCAGACGCCGCGCGGTGCCGTGTACTGCGTCAGCCAGCGGGCCGAGCACATCTGGGAGGGCGTCTCCTCGGCGACGACCCGCTCCCGGCCGATCATCAACACCCGCGACGAGCCGCACGCGGACGCCGAGCGCTACCGCCGGCTGCACGTCATCGTGGGCGACTCGAACATGTCCGAGACGACCATGCTGCTCAAGGTCGGCGCCACCGACCTGGTGCTGCGCATGATCGAGGCGGGCACCGTGATGCGCGACCTCACCCTGGAGAACCCGATCCGGGCGATTCGCGAGGTCAGCCACGACATCACCGGCCGCCGCAAGGTCCGCCTGGCCAGCGGCCGCGAGGCCTCCGCCCTGGAGGTGCAGCGCGAGTACTACGAGAAGGCGCTGGACTTCTGCGAGCGCCGCGGCATCCGCACCGGCACGGTGGAGCAGGTGCTGGAACTGTGGGGCCGCACGCTGGACGCGATCGAGACCGAGGACCTCGACCGCATCGGCACCGAGATCGACTGGGTCATGAAGTACAAGCTCATCGAGCGGTACCGCAGCAAGCACAACATGACCATGTCGCATCCGCGGGTCGCGCAGATAGACCTCGCCTATCACGACATCCATCGCCGTCGTGGCCTGTACTACCTGCTGGAGAAGAAGGGGCAGGCCGCCCGGATCTGCAACGACCTGAAGATCTTCGAAGGCAAGTCGGTGCCGCCGCAGACCACGCGGGCGCGGCTGCGCGGCGACTTCATCCGGCGGGCCCAGGAACAGCGCCGCGACTTCACCGTCGACTGGGTCCATCTCAAACTCAATGACCAGGCCCAGCGCACGGTGCTGTGCAAGGACCCGTTCCGTTCCGTGGACGACCGGGTGGAGAAGCTGATCGCCGGAATGTGAGGCGGCGAACGGGACGTCCGACGTGGGGCACGTGCTCCGCGCGGCATGCCGGAACGCCACACGGGCGCCGTACGTTTCCCGTACGGCGCCCTTCTCACGCCGTAGAGTTGCGCGCACGTCATCCACAAGATCGATCGATTACGAGGCCCCATCGTGCGCCGACGCTCACTTCTGATTGCCGTACCCACAGGACTGGTCACGCTCGCCGCATGCGGCGACGAAGGGTCCGACTCGAGCAAGGCCACCGAAAGCGCCTCCCCCTCGGCGTCGGCCACCTCGGCCGCGCCGCCGCCGAAGATCGTCGACGGCCCGCTGCCCGCGATCACCGCGGGCAGGGGGTTCGGTGAGAAGCCGACGGTCGCCAAGGGCAGCGGCGAGCCGTCGGAGCAGCTCGCGGTGAAGACGGTCATCGCGGGCAGCGGCAGGACGGTGGCCGAGAACGACTACGTCGTGGCCCACTACCTCGGCCAGATCTGGGACTCCGCGAAGGTCTTCGACAACTCCTACGACCGCAGGACCCGCCTGGTCGTCCAGCTCGCCCAGGGCAGCATCATCGACGGCTGGCGCTACGCCCTGACCGGCAGGAAGACCGGCAGCCGCGTCGAGATGGCCGTCCCGCCCACCTGGGGCTACGGCTCGCAGGGCAACCAGCAGGCGGGCATCGAGGGCACCGACACGCTGGTGTTCGTGGTCGACGTGGAGGACGCCTTCAACGCCAGGAGCTCGGCGAAGGGCACCGAGGTCGCCCAGGACGACATCGGCCTGCCCAAGGTCGGCACCAACACCGACGGCGCGGCGCCCGCCATCGAGGTCCCCCGGAGCGACGCGCCGAAGAAGCTGGTGGCGAACTACGTCATCGAGGGCGACGGCGAGAAGGTCGCCGCCACCGACAGCGTCCTCGTGCAGTACAAGGGCGTGCTGTGGGACGGCGGCAAGGAGTTCGACTCGTCGTACGCCAACAAGCAGCTGGTGTCGTTCGGGCTCCAGCAGGTCGTCAAGGGCTGGGCGCAGGGCCTGACCGGCAAGAAGGTCGGCAGCCGGGTCCTCATCGTCATCCCCCCGGAGCTGGGCTACGGGGACAATCCGCCGGCCGGCAGCGGTATCGCGAAGGACTCCACCCTGGTCTTCTCGGTCGACATCCTGGCGAAGATGTGATCCCCGGGGATGTAAGACTGTGGGTGTTCGCCTTTCCGCAGACAAGCAGGAGCTAGAGACGTGAGCATCGACAAGCCCGAGATCGACTTCCCGGGCGGCGAGCCCCCGGCGGATCTCGAGATCAAGGACATCTGGGAAGGCGACGGCCCGGTCGCGCAGGCGGGCCAGACCGTCACCGTGCACTACGTCGGTGTCGCCTTCAGCACGGGCGAGGAGTTCGACGCCAGCTGGAACCGAGGCACCCCCTTCCGCTTCCCGCTGGGCGCGGGCCGGGTCATCAAGGGCTGGGACCTGGGCGTGCAGGGCATGAAGGTCGGCGGCCGCCGCCAGCTGACCATCCCCGCCCACCTCGCCTACGGCAACCAGAGCCCGACCCCGGCGATCAAGCCCGGCGAGACCCTGATCTTCGTGGTCGACCTGCTCGGCGTCTGACCAGGACCCGGCCGGACCGATCACCCGGGGCCCATGTCCGTCCGGGCATGGGCCCTCGGCTTTTGCCGTGCCGCCGTGGAGCGGTACGGTCGTCGGTCGTAAGCACCACAGGAAGCGAAGGGCGTCGATGGCCATTGCCAAGGCCGAGCGGCTGATGAATCTGGCGCTGTGTCTGCTCGGGACGCGGCGGCCGCTCAGCAAGCGCGAGCTGCGCGAGTCCATCGAGGCCTACCTCGAAGCGGGCAGCGACGACTCCTTCAACCGGATGTTCGAGCGGGACAAGGACGACCTGCGCGAACTCGGGCTGGTCATCGAGACCGTCGAGGGCCTGGACGGCGAGGTCGGCTACCTGGCCCGCCGTGACAGCAACCGCCTTCCGCCCATCACCCTCGACGCCGAGGAGGCCGCCGCGCTGGGGCTCGCCGCCAAGGTGTGGCAGCAGGCCCGGCTCGCGGGCGCGGCCAGCGGAGCCCTGCAGAAGCTGCGCGCGGCCGGGCTGCCCGAGGACGTCGACCCCTACGGGGCCCACGGCGCGCTGGAGCCCCGCATCCCGGTGCACGAGGCCGCCTTCGAGCCGCTGATGCTGGCCTGCCGCGACCGCCGCCCGGTCGTCTTCGAGTACCGCAAGGCCACCGCCGCCCACCCCGGGACCCGGCACGTCGAGCCGTGGGCGCTGGAGTGCTGGCGCGGCCACTGGTACCTGGCGGGCTGGGACCGCGACCGGGGCGCCGAGCGCGTGTTCCGGCTGTCCCGGATCACGGGGAAGGTGCGTTCGCGCGGCGGCCGGTTCACCGCTCCCGTCCCGGACGTCGTCACCGTCCGGGAGACCGTCGCGAGCTGGGCCGGGGAGATCGCCGACCGCTCCGCGCGGATCCGGCTGCGCTCGGGCGCGGGCTACCCCCTTCGGGCGAAGGCCACCTCGGTGCGGGAACTCGGCGACGGCTGGGACGAGTTGGAGATTCCGTACGGGCACGGTCTGGACGCCTGGCTGGTCGAGTTCGGGCCGGACGTGGTGGTCCTGGAGCCGGCCGAGCTGCGCGCCGACGTGGTGGACCGGCTGCGCGCCGTCGCCAAGGGCTGAGGGGGAGCGGGAAACACAGTGGCAGGCAAACCGGTCAGGCCCACGAACGCCATCGACCAGACCCGGCGGATGCTCTCCCTGGTGACGTACCTCAGGGAGCGCCCCGGAGCCCGGATCGAGGACGTGGCGCGCGCCTTCGGGATCACCGAGGACGAGCTGGTCTCCGACCTCGACGTGCTGCCCATGTGCGGCACCAGCTTCCGCGGCGGCGACCTGCTCGACATCGACACCGACGGCGAGCGCATCTGGTGGCACAACCCCGACGACGTCGCGGAGCCGCTGCGGCTCGCCGCCGACGAGGCCACCGCCCTGCTCGTCGCCGCCCGCGCCGTGGCGACGCTGCCCGGTCTGCGCGAGAGCGACCGGCAGGCGCTGCTGCGGGCCACGGCCAAGGTGGAGGCCGCGGCCGGCGAGGCGGCCGGCGCCAGCTCCCGCCTGTCGGTGACCTTCGAGTCCGAGGGCGGCGTCTTCGCCGACGTCGACCGGGCGATCTCCGAGCGGCGCCGGCTGTGGATCCGCTACTACTCGCCCGCCCGCGACGAGGTCACCGAGCGCGAGATCGACCCGATCCGCCTGGTCAGCGTCGGACACACCTACGTGGAGGCCTGGTGCCGGCGCTCCGAGGCGCGCCGCACCTTCCGGCTCGACCGGGTCGCGGAGATCAGGATCCTGGACGAGCCGTCCGCGCCGCCCGAGATCGAGCTGCGGGACCTGTCCGAGGGGCTGGTGCAGCCGGCCGCCGAGGACCCGCAGGTCGTCGTGGAGGTCGGCCCGGGCGGGCGCTGGGTCGCCGAGTACTACCCGCACGACAGCGCGGAAGAGCTGACCGACGGAGGTCTGCGCATCACGCTGCGCACCCCCGACCCGGCGTCGCTCAGACGCCTGGCGCTCCGGCTCGGGCGCGACGGCCGGATCGTCTCGCCGCCCGAACTCGCCGACAGCGCCCGCCAGGCGGCCCGCGAGGCGCTGGCGGCGTACGACGGGATCGGGGCGCGGGAGCCGCGCGGAGCGCTGGCGGCCCACGACGGGCAGGACGACGGGCGCGAGTGAGCGCGCCGGTGCCGAGGCCGGAACGGGCGAAGGCACCACAGGACCGAGGACGGCCGCCCCGCCGGCACCGGCGGTGGCGTCCCGGAGGCGAACGACCGGAAAAAGGGGAGCGAGGGCTTTGAGCGAGTCTGCGAAGTCTGGTGCGCGGGGCATGACGGTGGCGTCCGCGTTCGCCGGGATGAGAAGCGTGTCCCCGGTGGTGTTCAGGGCGGGCTGCCCCGACTGCCGGGGCCGCTTCGAGCTCGCCGCGAGCGCTCTGCGCCTGGCCATCGGCGCCTCCAGCCGCACCACCTTCTACTCCTTCACCTGCCCCGAGTGCGGTGTCCTGGTCCGCAAGCCGGCGGGGGAGCGGATCGTGGAGCTGCTCACCGGGGGCGGTGTGCGGACCCTGCGCCTGCATTCCACCCTCTGAGGGCCGGGCCGGGGAGAGGGTCTAGGCTCGACGCCATGCTCTGGCCGATGTTCGCGGTAGCTGTGGGTTTCCTGGGTCTCGCGGTGCTCGGGGTGCTGGCCGTGCGGGTCTTCGTGGAGGCGCAGCGCCTCGGCCGGCAGGTCTCCGACTCCGCGCGCCGCATCAACCGGGCCGCCGAGGAACTGGAGCGCGCCGCGGCCGCCGCGGGCCGCGCCGTGGACGCGCTGTGAGGCGCACCACCGGTGGCCGCGAGTCCCGCGTGACAGGCGCTCCGGGCCGCTTCACCCTGTCGGCTCGCCGGTTCCGGCAGGTACGCTGCTGATCGCGGCCCGGAGAACGAGGCCCGGACCGCGGACGGGAGTACGCACAGGGGTTGCACGGGGATTGCCCCCCGTTCACCCCCCGGCGTTACGATCGCTGACAACGCGATCGATCGGACACATGTCCGGCCGATCGGACAGCACCCCACCCAAGCCGCCTCGGTGAGAAGGTAAAGACTTATGTTCGGAAGGCTCGGAGCCCCCGAGATCATTCTCATCCTCGTCGTCATCATCCTGCTGTTCGGCGCGAAGAAGCTTCCGGACATGGCGCGGTCGCTCGGCAAGTCCGCGCGCATCCTCAAGAGCGAGGCCAAGGCGATGAAGGAGGAGAGCAAGACCTCCCCCGCCCCGGCCGGGCCGCCCGCCGGCGAGGAGCCGCCCGCGCAGCGCACCATCCAGGCCGCTCCCGGCGACGTGACGAGCTCGCGCCCGGTCACGGAGCCGACGGACACGACCAAGCGCTGACCTGGAGCCGGTGACCTCCGGCCCCGCCGTACGAGATGGGAACGTGGGTTGCTGAAGCCTGCCCGCAAGAAGGAGAAGGATCCCGAGGGGCGGATGCCCCTCGCGGAACACCTGCGTGAGCTCCGCAACCGGCTGGCGAAAGCCGTTCTGGCCATCGTCGTCGTCACCGTCGTGGCCGCCTTCTTCTACAACGACATCATCAACTTCTTCACCAAGCCGATCCTGGAGTCGGTCGGCTGTTCGAAGACCTTCGAGGAACTGACACGGCCTTCCTCCGGCACCGAGCCGTGCGCGCAGATCACGATCAACGGTCTGATCACGCCGTTCACCCTGGCGCTGAAGGTGTCCCTGATGGCCGGTGTGGTGCTGGCCGCGCCGGTCTGGCTCTACCAGCTGTGGGCGTTCGTCGCCCCCGGCCTGCACCGGCACGAGAAGAAGTACGCCTACGCCTTCGTCGGCACGGGTTTCCCGCTCTTCCTCACCGGTGCCTTCTTCGCGTACAAGGTGCTGCCCACCACCGCGGAAGTGCTGATCGACTTCACGCCGGTCAACATCGACAACCTGCTGCCGCTCGACGACCTGCTCGACCTCGTCACGCGCATGGTCATCGTCTTCGGCCTCTCCTTCGAGCTGCCCCTGCTGCTGGTCATGCTCAACTTCTCCGGGGCCATCTCCGGCCGGCGCATGCTCGGCTGGTGGCGCGGCATGATCATGGGCATCACGCTCTTCGCGGCCATCGCCACGCCCAGCACCGACCCGTTGACCATGGTGATGCTCGCCGGACCGATCTGGGTGCTGTACTTCGCCGCCGTGGCCGTCGCGCTGCTCAACGACCGGCGCAGGCGCCGCCGCGAGGCCCTGGGCCCCGCCGACGACGAGGCTTCCGAGCTGGACCTCACCCCCGAGGACATCGGCGGGATCGAGCCCGTGACGGCCACCCCCGCCCTGCCGGAGCAGGCGGGCCGGGACCGGGTCAACGGGTACGACGACGTGACCTGAGCCGCTCCCGCCCGGCCGCTCCGGCTGCCGGAGCGGCCGTCCCCCCGCTCGCGGGCGGGGCCGGTGCCCCGGGCCCGGCCCCGCGGGCGGCACGGGCCGGGCCGTCGGCGCTGAGCTGCGAGGATCCGGGATTCGCCGGGACCTGATCCGGATAATGATCGTCCTGTTGTCGGTGGTGCCCGGTACGCTCGAAAGTACGATGACAGAGGACCTCTCTCCGGCCGAGCGGTACGCGGCAGCACGCAGGCGCGCTGCCGAGCAGGCCACCGCGCTCGCCTCCTTCCGCGAGATGTACGACTTCGGCCTCGACCCCTTCCAGATCGAGGCCTGCCAGGCACTCGAGGCGGGGAAGGGCGTCCTGGTCGCCGCGCCCACCGGCTCCGGCAAGACGATCGTGGGCGAGTTCGCCGTCCACCTCGCCCTGCGGCAGGGCAAGAAGTGCTTCTACACGACCCCCATCAAGGCGCTGTCGAACCAGAAGTACGCCGACCTGTGCCGTCGCTACGGCACCGGCAAGGTGGGCCTGCTCACCGGCGACAACAGCGTCAACTCCGACGCCCCGGTGGTCGTGATGACCACGGAGGTGCTGCGGAACATGCTGTACGCCGGCTCGCAGACCCTCCTCGGCCTCGGCTACGTGGTCATGGACGAGGTGCACTACCTCTCCGACCGCTTCCGGGGCGCCGTCTGGGAGGAAGTGATCATCCACCTTCCCGAGTCGGTGACGCTGGTGTCGCTGTCCGCGACCGTGTCGAACGCCGAGGAGTTCGGCGACTGGCTCGACACTGTCCGCGGCGACACCGAGGTCATCGTCTCCGAGCACCGGCCCGTGCCGCTGTTCCAGCACGTGCTGGCCGGACGCCGGATGTACGACCTGTTCGAGGAGGGCGAGGGCCACAAGAAGGCCGTCAACCCCGACCTCGTGCGGATGGCGCGCATGGAGGCGAGCCGCCCGTCGTACCCGGACCGGCGGCGGGGCCGCGCCATGCGCGAGGCCGACCGGGAGCGGGAGCGCAGACAGCGGACGCGGGTGTGGACGCCGAGCCGGCCCGAGGTCATCGAGCGCCTGGACGCCGAGGGCCTGCTGCCCGCGATCACCTTCATCTTCAGCCGCGCCGCCTGCGAGGCCGCCGTCCAGCAGTGCCTGTACGCGGGCCTGAGGCTCAACGACCAGGAGGAGCGGGAGCAGGTCCGCGCCCTGGTCGAGGAGCGCACCTCCTCCATTCCGCCCGAGGACCTGCACGTCCTGGGCTACTACGAGTGGCTGGAGGGCCTGGAGCGCGGGATCGCCGCCCACCACGCGGGCATGCTGCCGACCTTCAAGGAGGTCGTCGAGGAGCTGTTCGTGCGCGGCCTGGTCAAGGCCGTCTTCGCCACCGAGACCCTCGCCCTCGGCATCAACATGCCGGCCCGTTCGGTGGTGCTGGAAAAGCTCGTCAAGTGGAACGGCGAGCAGCACGCCGACATCACCCCCGGCGAGTTCACCCAGCTCACAGGGCGTGCCGGGCGGCGGGGCATCGACGTCGAGGGCCATGCCGTGGTGCTCTGGCAGCGCGGCATGAACCCCGAGCACCTGGCGGGGCTGGCCGGCACGCGGACGTATCCGCTGCGCTCCAGCTTCAAGCCGTCGTACAACATGGCGGTCAACCTGGTCGAGCAGTTCGGCCGGCACCGTTCGCGGGAACTGCTGGAGACCTCCTTCGCGCAGTTCCAGGCGGACAAGTCGGTCGTCGGCATCTCGCGGCAGGTACAGCGCAACGAGGAGGGGCTGGAGGGCTACAAGGCCTCCATGACCTGCCACCTCGGCGACTTCGAGGAGTACGCGCGGCTGCGCCGCGAGCTGAAGGACCGCGAGACCGAGCTGGCCCGGCAGGGCGCGGTCCAGCGGCGGACGGAAGCGGCCGTCGCGCTGGAGAGGCTCAAGCCCGGCGACGTCATCCACGTCCCCACCGGCAAGTACGCCGGTCTCGCGCTGGTCCTGGACCCGGGCCTGCCCGCCGGCCGTTCCAACGGCCACCGCGGCTTCGAGCACCACGACGGTCCGCGCCCGCTGGTGCTCACCGCCGAGCGGCAGGTCAAGCGGCTGGCGTCCATCGACTTCCCCGTTCCGGTCGAGCCGCTGGAGCGGATGCGGATCCCGAAGTCCTTCAACCCGCGCTCGCCGCAGTCCCGCCGGGACCTCGCCTCCGCGCTGCGCAGCAAGGCCGGGCACATCGAGCCCGAGCGGCACCGCAAGCGCCGGGCCGTCGCCGCGGACGACCGGGAGATCGCGCGGTTGCGCAAGGCGATCCGCGCGCATCCCTGCCACGGGTGCAACGACCGGGAGGACCACGCCCGCTGGGCCGAGCGCTACCACCGGCTGCTGCGGGACACCTCGCAGCTGGAGCGGCGCATCGAGGGACGGACGAACACGATCGCCCGTACGTTCGACCGGATCGTGGCGCTGCTGACCGAGCTGGACTACCTGCGCGGTGACGAGGTGACCGAGCACGGCAAGCGGCTCGCGCGGCTGTACGGCGAGCTGGACCTGCTGGCCAGCGAGTGCCTGCGCGCGGGCGTCTGGGAGGGGCTCTCCCCGGCGGAGCTCGCCGCCTGCGTCTCGGCGCTGGTGTACGAGGCGCGGGCCGCCGACGACGCGATGGCGCCGAAGCTGCCGTCCGGCAAGGCCAAGGCCGCGCTCGGTGAGATGGTCCGGATCTGGGGGCGCCTCGACGCCCTGGAGGAGGAGTTCCGGATCCGGCAGACCGAGGGCGTGGGGCAGCGTGAGCCGGATCTCGGGTTCGCCTGGGCCGCGTACATGTGGGCCTCCGGGAAGGGACTCGACGAGGTGCTGCGCGAAGCGGAGATGCCCGCCGGGGACTTCGTGCGGTGGTGCAAGCAGGTGATCGACGTGCTCGGCCAGATCTCCGCGGCGGCTCCCGCGGAGGGGTCGAGCGTGCCGAAGGCCGCGCGCAAGGCGGTCGACGGGCTGTTGCGGGGAGTGGTCGCCTACTCGTCGGTGGGGTGACCCGCCGCCCGGCACGGATCCGGGCCGGGCGGAAGCGGCCGCTCGCCCCGCGCCCCCCGCGGGCGCGCCCGCGGGGGGGGGGGGCCGCCGTGGAACCGCTGCGCGGCGGCCCGCACAGGCCCGGCGTGGCTGCGTCCGCTGCCCGTGTACGCGCCGGCCCGACGCCCAGCAGGCGGTGATCAAGACGGTGCTGCGGTCCGTCGAGTACGAGGAGATCCAGCGCGAGGCGGCCCGGCGTTCCTTCATCGACATCGCGCGCCGCGTCCGGGCGATCGTCCACCAGCAGAAGGTCCGGCAGCGCCTCGTGCGCTGGTGGCGCGGCTACTGACCGGCGGCCCAGTCCTCGGGCGACGCCCAGGCCGCGAGCACCCGGCCGCTGCGGAACCGGCGGTCCGCCCCCGTGACCGGGTCGGTGAACTCCAGGCTCCGTGCCAGCAGCTGGAGCGGCCGCCGGAAGTCGCCGGCCGGCCCGGGACCGGTCACCTCGGGGTAGAGCGGATCGCCGAGGATCGGCACACCGAGCGCGGCCATGTGCACGCGCAGCTGGTGCGTCTGCCCGGTGCCGGGCACCAGCCGGTACCGGGCGAGCCCGTCGGCCGCCCGGTGCTCGATCAGCTCGATCCGGCTGACCGCGTTCGGCTCGCCCGGCACCTCCCGCGCGGTCAGCACCCCGCGCTCCTTCACGATCCGGCTGCGCACGGTCCGGGGCAGGACGAGCGAGGGGTCGTACGGGGCGATCGCCTCGTACTCCTTGCGCACCCGGCGGTCGCGGAACAGCGTCTGGTACGCGCCGCGCTCCTCGGGCCGCACGGTGAACAGCACCAGCCCGGCGGTGAGCCGGTCGAGGCGGTGCGCGGCGGTGAGCGCCGGGACGCCCAGCTCCCGGCGCAGCCGCGCGAGCGCGGTCTCGGCGACATGGGCGCCGCGCGGAGTGGTGGCCAGGAAGTGCGGCTTGTCGACGACGACGAGATGCTCGTCCCGGTGCACCACCTCCAGCGGGAACGGCACCGGCACCTCGGCGGGCAGCTCCCGGTGGAACCACACGAACATCCCCGGCCGGTACGGCGCGTCCGGCGCCACCGGCCGCCCGTCCGCGCCGACGACCAGCCCCGCGTCGAACATGCCGTCGACGACGCCGGGGCCCGCGCCGGACAGCCGCTCCACCAGGTGCTCCCGCACCGTGGCCCACGCCCCGCCGGCCGGCAGCCGCACCCGCACCGGGTCCACCCCGTGGCGCTGGGGCAGGGGTGCGGGCGGGGCAGGGGCACGGCGTCTCATCGCGAGCAAGGGTACGAGGAGGCGTACGCCGCCGGAAAACCGCTGGGCCCGCCGCCGCGGCCGTGGGCAGGATGAGGACCATGCCCTACCTCACCGGTCCGGTCCTGCCCGCCGGCGCCCTCGCCCGCACGCCGCAGCCCACCCTCCGCACCGGCGACGGACTCCTCCTGCGCCCCTGGACGGCCCGGGACGCGCCCGCGGTCCACGAGATCTTCCAGGACCCCGTCCTGCGCCAGTGGCACGTCCGGGCCGCCGACTCGCAGGAGGAGGTCGCCGGCTGGATCGAGGAGTGGCGCACGGCCTGGAAGGAGGAGCGGTCCGCGCAGTGGGCCGTGGCCGAGGCCGCCGGCGACCGGCTGCTGGGGCGGGTCGCGCTGCGCGAGATGAGGCTCGACGAGGGCGTCGCCGAGGTGGCGTACTGGACCGCGGCGGCGGCCCGCGGCCGGGGCGTCGCGGCCCGTGCCGCGACCGCCCTCGCCGCCTGGGCCCTCGACGAGATCGGCTTCCACCGCCTGGAACTCCTGCACGCCGTCCGCAACGAGGCCTCCTGCCGGGTCGCGGCCAAGGCGGGCTTCGCCCTGGAGGGCACCAAGCGCAGCGCCGCCCTGCACGCCGACGGCTGGCACGACATGCATCTGCACGCGCGCGTGCAGGGCGACTGAACCGGACGGCGGCTTCCCGCCGGCCGCGCGGAGCGGGGCCGGCGTCACACCGGCCCCGCGCACGACGGGCCGGCGTCGTACCGGCCCGTGCGCGGTGAGCCGGCGGCGCACCGGCACGGCCGGGGCGCAACCGGGCACCGCCGCGGCGTCCCCGGGCGCCGGCGGGCGGGCACCGGTCGCGCGGGCGTCGCCCCGCCGGGGGGGGGGGGGGGGGGTTTTTATTGGGCGTCCCCCGCGCGGGCGGCGGCGGGGGGGGACCGGCGGGGGCGCCCCGCGGGGCCCGCAGACGCCCCGGGTGG
>NZ_JBITFM010000012.1:0-27866 GCF_044456065.1 Streptomyces sp. NPDC051041 | reverse complement strand
GGCCCCCGGGGCCCCCGCGGGGGCGCCCCGGGGCGCGGGGGGGGGGCCCCGGGGGGGGGGGGCCCCCCCGGGCGGGCGGGGGGGCGCCCCGGCCCCCGGGGGCCCCCCCCCCCCCGTCCGGGCGCGGGTGTCACGCGGCGGACGCCCCCGGCTGCTCCTGCTCCGCCTCGATGCGCGCGTTCCACTCCCGCTTGGAGGCCTGCCAGCCGTCCTCGTTGTGACCGAGGCGCCAGTAGCCGGAGATCGACAGGTCCTCGCGCGGAATCCCGCGCTCGACCCGCAGCAGACGGCGCAGCTCCTTCACGCAGTGGGCCTCGCCGTGCACGAACGCGTGCACCCGGCCCTGCGGGAAGTCCAGGCCGCGCACGGCCTCGACCAGCGCCTCGCCGACCGGCCGGCCGCCGCGGTGCAGCCAGACCACGTCCACATCGGAGTCGATCTTCTGCTCGTCCTCGGGCCCGGCGACCTCCACGAAGGCGTGGGCGCGGACGCCGGCGGGCAGCGACTCCAGGGAGCGGGCGATCGCGGGCAGCGCGCTCTCGTCACCGGCGAGCAGGTGCCAGTCGGCGTCCGGATCGGGGGCGTAGGCGCCGCCGGGACCCATGAACCACACGGTCTCGCCCGGCTGAGCGCGCAGCGCCCAGGGGCCGGCCAGGCCCTCGTCGCCGTGGATGACGAAGTCCAGCGTCAGCTCGCGGTGCTCGGGGTCCCAGCCGCGCACGGTGTACGTCCGGGTCACCGGCCACTGCTCACGGGGGGACTCCGCGCGGATCCGCTCCAGGTCGAACGGCTCGGGGTGGGCCGTGCCCGCGGCCGGGAACAGCAGCTTCACATAGTGGTCGGTACAGGTGTCGGCCGAGAATCCGGTCAGGCCCTCACCGCCGAGCACCACGCGCTGCATGTGCGGGGTCAGCCGTTCGGTGCGGACGACCTGCGCGGAACGGGGCTTCTGCGGCTTCCGTGCCGGGCGCTCTGCCATGACGGCCTCCCATGATTTGTAGCTTAGGCTTACCTAAGTTAGCACCTTCTCCCGGTGGAGTCCCCTTATGCCGCAGCTCCGTGACCGCGTGTCGCCGGGGACGTCACGCGCCGAGCGTCGCCAGCAGCCGCTGCAGTGACCCGCCCAGTCCCCAGCGGGACGCCAGTGCCTCCAGCGCGACCGGGTCGCGCGGGGCACGCGGCAGCGTCGTGTCGACGTCCGGCAGCGGGACGTCGTCCGCGACCCGCACCACCTTCGGGGCGACCGCGAGGTACGGCCGGGCCTCGTCCAGGCGCCGGCGCTGTGACGGCGTGAGCTTCGCGCCCGGATCGTCGACCGCGGCCAGGACGCCGGCCAGGTCGCCGAACTCGGCGAGCAGCCTGGCCGCGGTCTTCTCGCCGATGCCGGGCACGCCCGGCAGGCCGTCGCTCGGATCGCCGCGCAGCAGCGCCAGATCCGCGTACCCGCTGCCGCTCACCCCATACTTCTCCCGCACCACGGACTCGTCGGTGAGCTGGAGCGTGCCGACGCCTTTGAGGGGGTACAGCACGCGCACCTCCCGCGCGTCGTCGATCAGCTGGTAGAGGTCGCGGTCGCCGGTGACGATGTCGACCGGGCCCTTGGCGCGCGCGGTGAACGTGCCGATCACGTCGTCCGCCTCGTACCCCGCGACGCCCACGCGCGCGATGCCGAGCGCGTCCAGGACCGCCTCGACGACCGGCACCTGGGGGGAGAGCGTGCCGGGCACCGCCTCCTCGTCCGGTCCCGCCTCGCGCTCCTCGGCGACGCGGTGCGCCTTGTAGGAGGGGATCAGCTCCACCCGCCACCGCGGGCGCCAGTCGGCGTCCATGCACGCCACCAGGTGCTCCGGCCGGTGGTCCCTGACCAGGCGGTCGACGAAGTCCAGCAGTCCGCGCACGGCGTTCACCGGCGTGCCGTCCGGGGCCCTCACGGTCTCCGGGACGCCGAAGTAGGCGCGGAAGTAGAGCGAGGCGGTGTCGAGGAGCATCAGTCGTCCGGTCACGCCCCGCATCATGCCGTACGGCACCGACAGCCATCCGGCCGCGCGGCGCGTCGCGCTCCGCGCACCGGGCCGCCCGCGCGCCCGGTCCGGACGGGCCCGGACCGCCGTCCGCGGGGGCGGGCCGCGCCACGGCCGCGGCGCGACCGGCCCCCGCTTCCGCCGCGGCCGCCCCCGGCGACTGCCCGGCGTACGAAAAGGATCCGGACAACCACGCGGGGCGGCTTCCGGGGCGCGGGAGACGCGAGGGAACACCGGGCAGCGCCCGCGCATTGAACCCAGGGGCGGAAACCGACGCCGCGACCGGCCGGCCGCGGTCGTGCCGGACCGCCGCCGGCCGGTCGGGTCCGGGCCTCCGGGAGATGATCCACTGGCGCGAACCGCGGGGTCGCGGCCGACCCGACGTGACGGCGACGTGACGGGCGCGTGAATCGGTTTGCCGAACATGCGTAGGGTGCAGAGAACTCAGAAGAGCAGATCCGCCCGGGGACGGGCGCACGGGCCGCGGAGAGACAGGCGAAGGAGGGAGCCGGAGCGATGGGCGACCACAAAGAACAGCCCCTTCGGGTGGGCGCGGCCGTGCGGCGGCGGCGCCGGGCGCTGGACCTCACCCTCGCCGTCGTGGCCGAGCGCAGCGGCCTGTCGGTGCCCTTCCTGAGCCAGATCGAGAACGAGCGGGCGCGGCCCAGCAGGAGCTCCCTGGAGAAGGTGGCCGACGCGCTGCGCACCACCGCCGTGGAGCTCCTCGCGGCGGCCGACCCGGCGTGCAGCGTGGACGTGGTCCGGGCCGAGGGGCCCGAGCCGGTGCTCGCCCCCCAGGTGCGCTCCCTGGTGCGCGGCCACCACCAGATGCACGCCTCGGAGTTCACCGGGGACCACGACGCGGGCCGCGAGTTCCAGTACCGCAACGACCAGTTGATGTACGTCGCGGACGGCGTGGTGGAGATCGAGGCCGAGGGCCGCGCCTACCGCCTGGGCCGCGGCGACACGCTGTACCTCACCGGCGGGGTGCGGCACCGCTGGCGGGCCACCGAGGCGGACACCCGCGTGATCGTCGTCGCCGTGGCGGAGCACATCGAGGCGGTCCGCGACCGGCCGCACCCGTGAGGGTCGTCTCCCTGGTCCCGTCCCTGACGGAGGCCGTGGCCCGGACCCTTCCCGGCGTCCTGGCCGGCGCCACGGACTGGTGCACCCATCCGCCCGGTCTGGACGTCGCGCGGATCGGCGGCACGAAGAACCCGGACGTGGACCGGATCGTCTCCCTCGCCCCCGATCTGGTGATCGCCAACGAGGAGGAGAACCGCGCCCCCGACCTCGCGGCCCTGCGCGCGGCCGGTGCCGAGGTGCTGGTGACCGAGGTGCGGGACGTACCGCAGTCCTTCCGGGAACTCGCCCGGGTGCTGGCGGCCTGCGGCGCCCGGAGCCGGCCGCGGTGGCTGGACGAGGCGGAGGAGGCCTGGTCGGCGCAGCCGGTGCCCGGACGCCGTACGACGGCGGTCGTGCCGGTCTGGCGCCGGCCGTGGACGGTGCTGGGCCGGGCCACCTTCGCGGGCGATGTGCTGGCCCGGCTGGGGGTCGACCACCTGTACGCCGCGCACGCCGAGCGCTACCCGCGCGTTCCGGTCGAGGAGCTGCGCGCGGCCGGCGCGGACCTCGTGGTGCTCCCGGACGAGCCGTACCGCTTCACCGCCGACGACGGCCCCGAGGCCTTCCCCGGACTGCCCTGCGCCCTGGTCAGCGGCCGGCACCTCACCTGGTACGGCCCGTCGCTGGCCGAGGCGCCGCGGGTGCTGGGCGCGGCCCTCGCCGCAGCGCGCCGCCGGCCGGGCCGCTCACGGTGAGCGCGGCCGCGGCGGTCCGGACGGCGCGGGGGGCGGCGGCGGTGCGGGGCCGGGCCGTAGTGACCACGGCGCCGCCGTCGCCCCGCGGACGCCCACGACCAGGGGAAACGCCCCACCAAGACATAAGCTGGAGTTATGAGCAACAAGGAAGGGCGGGCAGACCCCCGGCCGGCGTCCGCCGGTTCGCTGGCGCACCGGGTGCCCGATCTCGGCGCGCTGGAGCTGCTGCTGGCGGTGGCACGGCTCGGCAGCCTCGGCGGCGCGGCGCGGGAGGTGGGCATCACCCAGCCGGCGGCCAGCAGCCGGATCCGGTCCATGGAACGCCAGTTGGGGGTCGCTCTGGTGGACCGGTCGCCGCGCGGCTCCCGGCTCACCGACGCCGGCGCGCTGGTCACCGACTGGGCGCGGCGGATCGTCGAGGCGGCGGAGGCCTTCGACGCGGGGGCGCAGGCGCTGCGGGACCGCAGGGACTCGCGGCTGCGGGTGGCGGCGAGCATGACGATCGCCGAGTACCTGCTGCCGGGCTGGCTGCTCGCGCTGCGCGCCGAGCGGCCCGACACGGCGGTGTCGCTGCTCGCCGGGAACTCGGCGGCGGTGGCGGAGCGCCTGCTCGCCGACGAGGCGGATCTGGGCTTCGTGGAAGGACTCAGCGTGCCGACCGGGCTGGACTCGGCGGTCGTCGCGCACGACCGGCTGATCGTCGTGACGGCACCCGCGCACCCGTGGGCGCGGCGTCAGCGCCCCCTGGCGGCCGGGGAACTGGCGGCGACCCCGCTGATCCTGCGGGAGGAGGGCTCGGGCACCCGGCAGGTGCTGGAGGCGGCGCTGGGCGGGGTGGCCCGGCCGCTGATCGAGCTCTCCTCGACCACCGCGGTGAAGGCTGCGGCGGTGAGCGGCGCGGGCCCGGCGGTCCTCAGCGAACTCGCCGTGGGCGAGGAACTGGCGATGCGGCGCCTGGTGCGGGTGCCCGTGCACGACGTGTCGCTGGCGCGGGACCTGCGGGCGGTGTGGCCGACGGGGCACCGGCCCGCGGGGCCGGCACGGGACCTGCTGTCGCTGACGCGGGGGTAGGACGGGACGGCACGGGGGCACGACGGGACGGCCCGGCACCGCTCCCGTCCCGCCGTCCGGTCCAGGGCGCGGCCCGTTGCCGCGCGGCCGCCTCAGCGCCCCCGTCCCCGCCCTCCGGCCCAGGGCACCGCTCGTTGCTCCGCGGCCGCCTCCACCAGCGCCCGCATCACCCGCACGTCCTCGCCCATCTCCGGGTGCCACTGCACCCCCAGCGCCCAGCCGTCGCCGGGCGGCAGCTCGACGGCCTCCACCGTGCCGTCCGCCGCGTGGGCCGAGACGGCCAGGCCGGCGCCGAGGCGGTCCACCGCCTGGTGGTGGAAGGCCGGCACGGACGTCTTCTCCGGGACCACGGCGGCGTACACCGTGCCCGGCACGGGCTCGACCGGGTGGCGGCCGAACACGCCGGGTGCCTCGGCGTGGCCGTCGATGTGCTGGACCAGGGTGCCGCCGAGGGCGACGTTCAGCAGCTGCATGCCCCGGCAGATGCCCAGCAGCGGCAGGCGTACGGCCAGCGCCGCCTCGACCAGGGCGAGTTCCCAGGCGTCCCGGGCCCGTGCGGGCGGCCCGGTGCGCGGATCGCGCTCGGCGCCGTAACGGGCCGGCTCGACGTCCGGGCCGCCCGCGATCACCAGGCCGTCCAGGCGGGCCACGGTCGCCGCCGCGTGCTCCGGCGCGTCCGGCGGCAGCATCGCGGCCAGCCCGCCCGCCCGCTGCACCAGCCGCGGATACCCGGCCGGCAGCAGTGCCGCCTCCAGCTCCCACAGCCCCCAGCGCGCCCCGGCCTCCAGGTACGTGCTGACGCCGATCAGCGGCCTGTCCGTCATCCGGTCTCTCCCGCTCCGCCCGTCGGGCCCGCCTCTCGCACCGCGCCCGTCACCCGGCCTCTCGCACCGCGCCCATCGATCCCGCCTTCCGCGCTCCGCCCGTCGTCCGGCCCCGTGCGCGCTCCGCCCGGCGGCCGGCCCTCCCCGCGATGGGCCGGCCCCGTGCTTCCAATGGACTCAACACATACCTTTGCGAAGGCCGCCCCGCACGGCGGGGCGCTCACGCGAGGAACCCCCGCAGCAGCGCCGCCGTCCCCGCGCAGTGCTCCCGCATCGTCTCCCGGGCCCTGTCGGCGTCCCCGTCGAGGACCGCCCCGACCAGCGCGGTGTGCTGCCGCTGCGAGTGCTCCAGGTTGCGCACCAGCAGCGGAATGCAGTCGAGGAGGTCGTTGACCGTCGCCCGCACCGCCGCGTACTGCGCGGCCAGCGTCGGCGACCCGCACAGCTCGGCGAGGGTGAGGTGGAGCAGCGTGTCCGCGCGGCGGTAGTCGGCGAGCGGCGCGTCGTGCGTCCGGTCCAGCGCCTCCCGCAGCCGTCCCGCCCGCTCCCCGGTCAGCCCGTGCGCCGCGCACAGCCCGGCCGCGCCCACCTCCAGCACCTCCCGGAAGCGCAGCACGTCCTCGATGTCGACGCCGGCGATCCGGCGCCGCAGCGCGTCCCCGCCGCCCGTGCCCGGCGTGCGGGGCAGCACGAACGTGCCGCCGTACCGCCCGCGCCGCGACTCGACCAGGCCCTGCTCCTGCAGCACCTTCAGCACCTCGCGCAGCGTCATCCGGCTGATCCCCAGCCGCTCCGCCAGCTCCCGCTCCGCGGGCAGCCGCCCGCCCTCCGGCACCAGGCCCAGCCGTACCACCTGCAGGATCTGCTCCAGCGCCTCCTCGAAGCCGTTGCCCGCGCGCACCGGCCGCAGCACCGGCGCGAGGCGGTCCGCCACCGTGCCGCCGGCTTCCTCCGACATGAGGCCGCGCCCCCTTCCCAAGCAATGGTCCGCGGCCATACCTTATGGCTCTCGGCGCGGCCGGAGAAGTGCGAAGCCGTGCGACGCCGCGAGCGCCCGGCGGCGCCCACCGCGCGCGACGTCGCGAAGCAGCCCCAAGGAGGCCCTCCCGTGGCAGACCGCACGCCCCCGCTCGGCGTCGAGGAGCTGCACGCCCTCGTCGCGGGCGGCGAGATCGACACCGTCGTCCTGGCCTTCCCCGACATGCAGGGGCGGCTCCAGGGCAAGCGGTTCGCCGCCCGGTTCTTCCTCGACGAGGTCCTCCGCCACGGCACCGAGGGCTGCTCCTACCTCCTCGCCGTCGACGCCGAGATGAACACCGTCGACGGGTACGCGATGTCCTCCTGGGACCGCGGCTACGGCGACTTCGCCATGCGCCCGGACCCGGCCACCCTGCGCCGCGTGCCCTGGAACGCGGGCACCGCCCTGGTCGTCGCCGACCTCGCCTGGAGCGACGGCTCCCCGGTGGCCGCCGCGCCCCGCCAGATCCTGCGCCGCCAGCTGGAGCGCCTCGCCGGGCACGGCTACACCGCCCGGGTCGGCACCGAGCTGGAGTTCATCGTCTTCAAGGACACCTACGAGCAGGCCTGGGAGGCGAACTACCGGGGGCTCACGCCCGCCAACCAGTACAACGTCGACTACTCGGTCCTCGGCACCGGCCGCGTCGAGCCCCTGCTGCGCCGCATCCGCAACGAGATGGCGGGCGCCGGGATGACCGTGGAGTCCGCCAAGGGCGAGTGCAGTCCCGGCCAGCACGAGATCGTCTTCCGTTACGACGAGGCCCTGGTCACCTGCGACCAGCACGCGATCTACAAGACCGGCGCCAAGGAGATCGCCGCCCAGGAGGGCGTGTCGCTCACCTTCATGGCCAAGTACGACGAGCGCGAGGGCAACTCCTGCCACATCCACCTCTCGCTCGCGGACGCCTCCGGCGCCAGCGCCATGCCGGGGGCCGCGGCGGACGGCATGTCGCAGGTCATGCGGCACTTCCTGGCCGGACAACTGGCGGCCCTGCGGGACTTCTGCCTCCTGTACGCCCCCCACGTCAACTCCTACAAGCGGTTCCGGCCCGGCTCCTTCGCCCCGACCGCCGTCGCCTGGGGCCACGACAACCGCACCTGCGCCCTGCGCGTGGTCGGCCACGGCCGCTCGCTGCGCTTCGAGAACCGGCTGCCCGGCGGCGACGTCAATCCGCACCTCGCGGTCGCGGGCATGGTGGCGGCCGGCCTGTACGGCATCGAGCAGCGGCTGGAACCGCCCGAGCCCTGCCCGGGCAACGCCTACACCGCCGGCTTCGCACACGTCCCGGCCACCCTGCGGGAGGCCGCCGAGCTCTGGGGGAACAGCCCGATCGCCCAGGCGGCCTTCGGCGACGAGGTCGTCGCGCACTACCGCAACATGGCGCGCGTCGAGCTGGACGCCTTCGACGCCGCCGTCACCGACTGGGAGCTGCGCCGCTCCTTCGAACGCATGTGAGGCCCCTCTTGTCCCACGAGCCCTCCGAGCACCCGACGCCTCAGGACCCCCGAGACCATCGAGGACCCCGAAACCCTCGATACCCCCGGGAACTGCGGGTACTGAACCCCGCCACCGAGGAGGTCGTCGCCACCGTCCCCGCCGCCACCGAGGCCGACGTCGACGCCGCCGTCGTACGCGCCGCCCGCGCCCAGGCGGCCTGGGCCGCCCGCGCGCCCGGTGACCGCGCCCGCCTGCTGCGCCGCTTCGCCGCGGCCGTCGACGACCACCTCGAGGAGCTGGCCCGGCTGGAGGTCCTCGAGGCCGGGCACACCCTCGGCAACGCCCGCTGGGAGGCGGGCAACGTCCGCGACCTGCTCGACTACACGGCCGGGGGAGTGGAGCGCCTGACGGGGCGCCAGATCCCGGTGGCGGGCGGCCTGGACGTCACGATCCTCGAACCGCTCGGCGTCGTGGGCGTCATCGCGCCCTGGAACTTCCCGATGCCGATCGCGGCCTGGGGCGCGGCCCCGGCGCTCGCGGCGGGCAACGCGGTGATCCTCAAGCCCGCCGAGACGACCCCGCTGACCGCGCTGCGCCTGGCCGAACTCGCCCTGGCGGCGGACCTGCCGGAGGGGCTGTTCCAGGTGCTGCCCGGCCACGGCCCCGTCGCGGGCGGCGCCCTCGTCGAGCACCCCGGCGTCGCCAAGATCGTGTTCACGGGCTCGACGGCCGTGGGCCGGCAGGTCCTGGCCAAGGGATCGGCCCGGCTCAAACGCGTCACCCTCGAACTCGGCGGCAAGAGCCCCAACATCGTCTTCGCCGACGCCGACCTGGAGGCCGCCGCGGCCGCCGCCCCCATGTCGTTCCTCGACAACTCCGGCCAGGACTGCTGTGCCCGCACCCGCATCCTGGTCCAGCGCGACGTCCACGACCGCTTCCTCGACCTCCTCGCCCCGGCGATCGAGTCCGTCCGCGTCGGCGACCCGGCGCAGGAGAGCACCGACATGGGCCCGCTGATCTCCAGGTCCCAGCTGGACCGCGTCCGCTCGTACGTCCCGCAGGACGCCGCCGGCATCCGCGGCAAGGCCCCCGAGGGCCCCGGCTTCTGGTTCCCGCCCACCGTCCTCACCGGCGTCGACCCCCGCGCGCGCGTGGCCGTGGAGGAGGTCTTCGGCCCGGTCGCCGTCGTCCTGCCGTTCGACGACGAGGCCGACGCGGTCCGCCTCGCCAACGCCACCGACTACGGCCTGGCCGGCTCGGTGTGGACCCGGGACGTGGGCCGCGCCCTGCGCGTCTCCCGGGCGGTCCGGGCCGGCAACCTGTCCGTCAACTCCCACTCCAGCGTCCGCTACTGGACCCCGTTCGGCGGCTTCAAGCAGTCCGGCATCGGCCGCGAGCTCGGCCCGGACGCCCTCGTCGCCTTCACCGAGACCAAGAACGTCTTCATCAGCACGGAGGGCCCCGCACAGTGACCGAAGCATCCCGCGAAGCCGTCTGCCGCCGCCTGGTCGGCCGCACCGCCGTCGTCACCGGAGCCGGCAGCGGCATCGGCCTCGCCGCCGCCCGCCGGCTCGCCTCCGAAGGCGCCCACGTCGTCTGCGGCGACATCGACACCGCCCGCGGCCAGGCCGCCGCCGAGGAGACCGGCGGGCTCTTCGTGAAGGTCGACGTCACCGACCCCGAACAGGTGGAGGCCCTGTTCGGGGCGGCGTACGACACTTACGGCAGCGTCGACGTCGCCTTCAACAACGCCGGGATCTCCCCGCCCGACGACGACTCCATCCTGGAGACCGGCCTGGACGCCTGGAAACGCGTCCAGGAGGTCAACCTCACCTCCGTCTACCTGTGCTGCAAGGCCGCCCTGCCCTACATGCGCCGCCAGGGCAGGGGATCCATCATCAACACCGCGTCCTTCGTGGCCCGCATGGGCGCGGCGACCTCCCAGATCTCGTACACGGCCTCCAAGGGCGGCGTCCTCGCGATGTCCCGCGAACTGGGCGTGCAGTTCGCGCGGGAGGGCATCCGCGTCAACGCCCTGTGCCCCGGGCCGGTCAACACCCCGCTGCTGCGGGAGCTGTTCGCCAAGGACCCGGAGCGCGCCGCGCGCCGCCTGGTGCACATCCCGGCCGGCCGGTTCGCCGAGGCGGAGGAGATCGCCGCCGCCGTCGCCTTCCTCGCCAGCGACGACTCCTCCTTCGTCAACGCCACCGACTTCCTGGTGGACGGCGGAATCTCGGGGGCGTACGTCACACCGCTGTAGGGCTCGTCCCACGGAGCCGGGACGGGCGGCGGCACCGGCCCGGCCGCCCGACGGCCCCTCGCCGGCTACAGGAAGGCGCGGCCCTCGCCCCGGTACGTCGGGACGGTCGCCGTCACCGCGTCCCCCTCGACCAGGTGCAGCGCGTCGAACCGCTCGCACAGCTCACCGGCCTTGGCGTGCCGGAACCACACCCGGTCCCCGATGCGGAGGTCGTCGGCGACGGCCCCGAGCAGCGGCGTCTGCACCTCGCCGGCCCCCTCCCGCGGGTCGTACCGCAGCCCCGGGGGCAGATACGGCTGCGGCAGCCGGTCGGCCCCGGCGGGGCCGGAGGCGGGATACCCGCCGCCGAGCACCGTCACCGCCCCGACGCCCGGCCGCCGCACGACGGGCTGGGCGAACAGGGCCGCCGGACGGCCGCCGAACGACGTGTAGTGGTCGAACAGCCGCGGCAGGTACAGCCCCGACCCGGCGGCGATCTCGGTGACGGCGTCCTCCGCGGCGGTGTGCTGCACGCTGCCCGTGCCGCCGCCGTTGACGAACTCCAGGTCCGGTACGAGGGCCCGCACGGCCCGTACGGCCTCGGCCCGCCGCTCGGCGAGCTCCCGCCGGGCGGCGGCCTGCATCAGCCGCACGGCCCGCGAGCGCAGCGGACGCCCCGCCACCGCGTCCCCGACACCGGCGACGTGCCCCTCGTACGCCATGATCCCCACGACCCTGAACCCCGGCCGCCGGGCCACCGCACGGGCGAGGCCGGCGATCCCGGCGGGGGAGTGCAGCGGCGAGCGGCGGGCCCCGACGCGCACCCGCCCGCCCAGCAGCCGCAGGGACGTGTCCAGTTCCAGGCAGACCCGCACCACCTCGCGGCCCCCGCCGCGCGCGGCGTCGATCAGGTCCAGCTGGGCCGGGTCGTCGACCGTCACGGTGACGGCGGCGGCGAGCTCGGGATCGGCGGCGAGTTCGGCGTAACCGGCGCGGTCCGCGGACGGATAGGCGAGCAGCACGTCGTCGAACCCGGACCGGGCCAGCCACAGGGACTCGGCGAGGGTGAAGGACATCACGCCCGCGAAGCCGTCCCTCGCCAGGACGCGTTCCAGCAGGGCCCGGCAGCGCACGGACTTGCTCGCGACCCGGACCGGTTTCCCGCCGGCCCGGCGGACCAGGTCGCCGGCGTTGGCGTCGAAGGCGGCCAGGTCCACGATCGCCAGCGGGGCGTCGAGATGGGCGGTGGCCCGGTCGTAACGGGCCCGGTCGGCGGCTGACGCGGTCATGGACGCAGCCTGCCAGAGCGGATTACCGCAGGGTAGGGGGATGTTCCGGGCCAAAGCCGCAGGGGCGTGGACTGGTTCCCCCTCCGCCGGGGGCACGCCGTAAAGTGACGCGCACGCACGACGGAACGGCACCGGCCGGTCGCCCGCGCCGGATGACGGTCCGTCCGTGCGGGTATGCCTGCCCGGGGACGGACCGGTCCGCGCCGGGCCCGGCCGTACGACGTCCAGGACGACGGCCCGCGCGCGAGGAGCGGCCCGGGCACGAGGAAACGGGGGGTGCATGAGCGCGGAAGCCCGACGCGCCTCCCGCCCGCCCCGCCCCGCCGCCCCGCCGCGCCCGGCGCAGCCGCCGACGGCCGCGGCGGGCGACACCGCCGCGCCGGACCGCCGTCCGCCGGGCGCCCCGGGGCCCGCGGACCGCGGGGAGGCGGCGGCGCGGGACGAGGGCGCCGCGGCCGGGCCGGCCGGAGAGGTCCTCGGCGCCGACGCGCCCGCCGGCCGCGGTGACGCCCCCGCCGGTCCCCGGCCGGGGACCGGCTCCCCCGCCGACCGGTCCCGCTTCCCGGACTCCCGCTCCGGCACGGGGCCCGCCGCCGGCCCCGCCGCCCCGCCGCCGCCCCGGGCCTCCGCGCGCTTCCCGGACGCGCCGCCGGCCGTCGGCCGCCGGCCGCGGCGCGAGGGCCCGGACGGGGCGGCCCGGAGCGCCGTACCGCCCCTGCCGGGACGCCGCCCCGCGCCGTCGCGTCCGGACCACCGTCCCCCGCCGACGCCGCCCCGCCCGGGCCACGACCCCGTGTCCTCCTCCCGCCCGGATCACGACCCCGCCTCCTCGCCCCGCCGTCCCGGCACCCCGGCCGAGACCTCCTCGGAGACGACCGCCCGCCTGCGCCCCGTTCCCGCGCAGCCGCCGCGCGCGGCGGCGGACGACGCCCGGCCCGCGCCCGCCGCACCCGGCCCCGCGCTGCCCTGGAGCACGGCCGGGGCGCCCGGCGGGACCGCCGGCGCCGGACGGCCGCTCGTGTCCTTCGGGGAGCCCGAGGGCTACGACGAGCACGCCCGGCCCCGGCCGCTCGGCGGGCGGGCCCGCTCACGGACCGTCGCCGCGGCCGCCTGCCTGGTGCTCGGACTGGGCCTCATCGGCGGCGCCGTCACCGGCGACTGGCTCATCGGGGACTTCGGCGAGGGCGGCGCCCGCGGCGCCTTCGCCACGGCCGGCGGCCTGTGGCACAGCGTGCCGGTCGACCGGCTCTTCCCACCCACGGTGCAGGGCCGGGGCGCCGGCCCCGGCGGCGCCGACCGCACCTGGACGCGGATCGCCGTCGCCCCGGACAGCGGCTGCCAGGACGCCTTCGACCCCCTCCTGAGCCAGGCCCTCGCCCCGGTCGGCTGCCGGCGCCTGCTGCGCGCCACCTACACCGACGCCACCGAGAGCCACGTCACCACCGTCGGCCTGCTCTTCACCAAGGCCGACGCCGCCGCCATGCGCGCCCTCGACACCCGGTTCGCCCGGGACGGCCTCGACCGCCGCACCGACCTCATGCCCCTGCCGTACGCCGCCAAGGACACCGCCGCGGCCGGCTTCGGCCCCGGGCAGCGCGCCTCCTGGACCGTCTCCGTCCTCACCGACGCCCCCGTCGTCGTCTACGCCGTCTCCGGCTGGGCCGACGGCCGCACGGTCGACGACCCGCAGCCAGCGAAGGAGGCCATGGCCTCCGGCGCCACCACGGCCCCCGCCCAGGCCGGTCTCGGCCACGAGGCCCGGGGCCTCGCCGACCGCATCGAACGCGGCCTGCGCAGAAACGTCCGTTCGGCCACGGAGCAGCCGTCGTGACAACCGCCGCCGCGACCCGCCGGGCCGGGGCCCTGAGCGTCCTCCTCGCCGCCTGCCTCGCCCTCCTGCCGCCCACCGCCGCGCACGCCGACGGCATACGCGCCCAGCAGTGGGCCCTGCAGGCCATGCGCACCGAGGAGGCCTGGCGGACCACGAAGGGCGCGGGCGTCACCGTCGCCGTCCTCGACACCGGGGTCGAGGCCGGCCACCCCGACCTCGCCGGCAACGTCCTGCCCGGCCGGGACCTGGTCCGCTTCGGAGCCGAGCAGGGCGACCGCGCCTGGGCCCGGCACGGCACCGCCATGGCCGGCATCATCGCGGGCCACGGCCACGGACCCGGCGGCGCCGACGGCGTCATGGGCGTCGCCCCCGAGGCACGGATCCTCCCCGTCCGCGTGATCCTGGAGGACGGCGACCCCTCCCGCGCCAGGGCCCGCAAGACCCGCGGCAACGCCCTCGCCGAGGGCATCCGCTGGGCCGCCGACCACGGCGCCGACGTCATCAACCTCTCCCTGGGCGACGACTCCGTCTCCGCCCACCCCGAGCCCGCCGAGGACCAGGCCATCCAGTACGCCCTGGGCAAGGGCGTGGTCGTCGTCGCCTCCGCCGGCAACGGCGGTGAGAAGGGCGACCACATCTCCTACCCGGCCGCCTACCCGGGCGTGATCGTCGCGACCGCCGTCGACCGCTACGGCACCCGCGCCGCCTTCTCCACACGCCGCTGGTACGCCACCGTCAGCGCCCCCGGCGTCGACGTCGTCATCGCCGACCCCGACCACAAGTACTACGAGGGCTGGGGCACCAGCGCCGCCGCCGCGTTCGTCTCCGGCGCCGTCGCCCTCGTCAGGGCCGCCCATCCCGGCCTCACCCCGGCCCAGGTCAAACGGCTCCTGGAGGACACCGCCCGCGACGCCCCGGTCGGCGGCCGCGACGACTCCCGCGGCTTCGGCTTCGTCGACCCGGCCGCCGCCGTCGAGGCGGCCGGCCGCCTCCGCCCGGAGAGCCTGCGCCCGGCGGCGTACGGCGACCGGTACTTCGGCCCCGGCCCGGACCCGGCCCCCGCCGGCGACGCCCCCTCGGCCTGGGCGGCCCCCCTCGCGGGCGGCGCCGGCGGCGTGCTGCTGGTCGCCTCCGTGGTGCTGTGGCGCGGCAGCCGCCGCACCGCCCGCCACGACTTCTGACCGACGGATCCGTCACCCGGGGACGCCGCCCCCGACACAACCTCCCGGTGAACACCGGCACCGCCGCCCGCGCCGCCGCCTCCACCGGCGAGACGCCCGCCGCCTTCGCCGCGTCGCCGTCCGGCACCACGGCCACCGGGCAGCCGCGCCCGCCGGCCGGCGCCCGCCCGATGCTGCCGTCCCGCAGCCCGGTGGCGCCGCGCGGCAGCCACCCGCCGCTCAGGGCCCGCCGCGAGCCGTCCGCGGCGGCCGGAGAAGCACGGCAGGGACCCCCGGGAAACCCGTCAGGGGCGTCACGTGCGCGTTCCCGGGGCCGCACGGACCCGGCGGCATCCCCCCTATAGGGTCGGGGACCGTGGCGAACAAGAACATTCCCGACTCCGGCTTCTCCGACGACGACGGCTCCGCCGACCCCCGGCTGAGCGCGGCACTCGCGGCCTGGGCCGAGGACCGCACGGCCGTCGGCCCCGTCCTGGAGGCCCTCAGGGGCGCCCGGCTGCTCGTCCCGGTCGTGGCCGTGCTGGGCGAGACGGAGGAGGACGAGAAGGGGCTGCGCCGCGAGAAGACCAGCGAGATGGCCGTGCCCACCCTGAAGGCCGGCGGCCGCACCGCCCTGCCCGCCTTCACCTCGACCGACTCCCTGGCCCGCTGGGACCCGGCGGCCCGCCCGGTCGCCGTGCCCCTGCACCAGGCGCTGCAGGCCGCCGCGCACGAGCGGGCGGACACGGTCGTGCTGGACCTGGCCGGCCCGGTGCCGTTCGAACTGACCGGCCCCACGCTGCTCGCCCTCGCCGAGGGGCGGACCACGGCCGACCCGCTCGCCGACCCGGCCGTCGTCGGGGCGGTGCGGGACGCCGTCGCCGCCGAGCCCGCCGTCCTGCGCGCCCACCTCGGGCCGGGACAGGCCGACGGCACCCTCGCCCTCGTCCTCGACCCCGCCGCGGCCCCGGCCGAGGCCGCCCGCGCGGTCGCCCGGCGCCTCGCCGCCGACGAGACGCTCAGGGCCCGCCTGGTGCGCGGCCTCGACCTGGCGCTGCTGCCGGCCGGGACGACGCCACCGGGCGAGCCCCTGTACGTGCGCGGTGGATCGGCCGCGGACGGGTGAGTCAGCTGTAGAGGGGGCCCGTGTACTTCTCGCCGGGGCCCTGGCCCGGCTCGTCCGGCACCAGCGACGCCTCGCGGAACGCCAGCTGCAGCGACTTCAGGCCGTCGCGCAGCGGGGCCGCGTGGAAGGAGCTGATCTCGGTCGCGCTCGCGTCCAGCAGGCCGGCCAGGGCGTGCACCAGCTTGCGGGCCTCGTCCAGGTCCTTGTACGTGTCGCCCTCCTCGGTCAGGCCGAGCTTCACCGCGGCGGCGCTCATCAGGTTGACGGCGACCGTCACGATCACCTCGACCGCGGGGACCTCGGCGATGTCGCGGGCCATGGCGTCGAAGTCGGGGGTGCCGGGCGTCTCAGGAGGGGTCTCACTCATGCCCACACCATAGGGCCCGCCGCGCACCCCCTTGACAGCAGGAGGCGGCGGACATCCGGTTCGCGCACGCGTTCCGGACCTGCTAATCTGGTGCAACGACCGGTCGGACACGTATGCCCCACGGCAACGGGCCCGGCCCACAAGTGGAGGCTTTCGAACTCCCACCTGACCGTCCCCCGGGACGGCGGGTCACCGGTCAGGCGGCACCGTCCTCACAGCGGTGATCCGCCCGAAGTCGCGCCCCGCGGTCACCGCGGCGGTGCTCCGGTAGTTCGAGGAGCCCCGCTGTGATCGTCCGGGGCATTTTTTCTGCTTCGGCGCGGTTAGGTCTAACGAACACAGACGTTACGCGGCTGTCCGCCAGACCGTCGCGTGGTGCTACCGAGGAGGATCCATCAGCGCCGAGCCCCGCATCAACGACCGGATTCGCGTTCCCGAGGTGCGACTTGTCGGTCCCAGCGGCGAGCAGGTCGGCATCGTGCCGCTTGCCAAGGCCCTGGAGCTTGCGCAGGAGTACGACCTGGACCTGGTCGAGGTCGCGGCGAACGCCCGTCCGCCCGTGTGCAAGCTCATGGACTACGGGAAGTTCAAGTACGAGTCGGCCATGAAGGCCCGTGAGGCGCGCAAGAACCAGGCGCACACGGTCATCAAGGAGATGAAGCTCCGGCCGAAGATCGACCCGCACGACTACGACACCAAGAAGGGTCACGTCGTCCGGTTCCTCAAGCAGGGCGACAAGGTCAAGATCACGATCATGTTCCGTGGTCGCGAGCAGTCCCGTCCCGAGCTGGGCTACCGGCTGCTGCAGCGTCTCGCGGAGGACGTCCAGGACCTCGGGTTCGTCGAGTCGAACCCGAAGCAGGACGGCCGCAACATGATCATGGTCCTCGGTCCGCACAAGAAGAAGACCGAGGCGATGGCCGAGGCCCGCCAGGCGCAGGAGGCCCGGAAGGCGTCCGCGAAGGCCAACCCCGGTCGCTCGCAGAACCCTGCGGACGCCGAGGCGCCGGCCGAGGAGCGCGCCGAGGCGTGATCCCCGGGACGACAGTCCCAGCAGTAACCGAAACAAGAGCGACGCTCCACCGTGCCCGGTTCTCGTGACCGGGCACCGGAGTGCCACCGACGAGGAGAGAACGGCGCTATGCCGAAGAACAAGTCGCACAGCGGTGCCAGTAAGCGCTTCAAGATCACCGGCTCCGGCAAGGTGCTCCGTGAGCGCTCCGGCAAGCGCCACCTGCTCGAGCACAAGTCGTCCCGTGTGACGCGTCGCCTCACCGGCAACGCCGAGATGGCCCCGGGCGACGCCAAGAAGATCAAGAAGCTTCTCGGCAAGTGAGGCCGGGCGCGCGCCGCGCGCCCGATCTCGGACCGGGACCCAATCGATTCCGGGTCGCGTGAGGATCACCGCGACCCCGCTACAAGGAGTTAACAAGTGGCACGCGTCAAGCGGGCAGTCAACGCTCACAAGAAGCGCCGGGCGATCCTGGAGCAGGCCTCCGGCTACCGCGGTCAGCGTTCGCGCCTGTACCGCAAGGCCAAGGAGCAGGTCACCCACTCGCTGGTCTACAACTACAACGACCGCAAGAAGCGCAAGGGCGACTTCCGCCAGCTGTGGATCCAGCGCATCAACGCGGCCGCCCGCGCCAACGGCATCACCTACAACCGCTTCATCCAGGGTCTGAAGGCCGCGAACGTCGAGGTCGACCGCAAGATCCTGGCCGAGCTGGCGGTCAACGACCCGACCGCGTTCGCCGCGCTCGTCGAGGTCGCCCAGAAGGCTCTGCCGAGCGACGTGAACGCGCCGAAGGCCGCGTGACGCCGCGCCGGCCCCACGCCGGCACGTCTTGAAGGGACCCGCAGGCCGCACAGGCCTGCGGGTCCTGCTGTGTCCGTCCGCGGCGCCGGCCGCACGCCGCGCGCCGCTCCGCCGGTTCGGCACCGCCGAATACCGCCGCAGCGGCCGACCGCCGTGCGGCGGGAACGAGCCTGTGAAGGTGAAGCATGTCCCCCGCCACCCCCGAGCTGATCTCCCCCCGCTCGCCCCGCGTCTCCGCCGCGCGGCGGCTCGCCAAGCGGAACTTCCGGGGGAAGGAGCGGCTGTTCCTCGCGGAAGGACCGCAGGCCGTGCGGGAGGCGGCACTGCACCGGGCCGCGGGCACGGCCACCCTCGTCGAGCTGTTCGCCACCCCGGAGGCCGCCGAGCGGTACGCCGACATCATCGGCGCGGCCCGTGCCGCGGGCGCCCGGCTCCACCTCGCCTCCGAGCAGGTGATCGAGGACGTCTCGACCACCGTCACCCCGCAGGGCCTGGTCGGGATCTGCCGGTTCCTGGACACGCCCTTCGAGGAGATCCTCAGGGCCCGGCCCAGGCTGGTCGCCGTCCTCGCGCACGTCCGCGACCCCGGCAACGCCGGAACCGTGCTGCGCTGCGCCGACGCCGCCGGCGCCGAGGCCGTCGTCCTCACCGACGCCTCCGTCGACCTGTACAACCCCAAGGCCGTCCGCGCCTCCGTCGGCTCCCTGTTCCACCTGCCGGTCGCCGTCGGCGTGCCCGCCGAGCGGGCCGTGGCCGGGCTGAGGGACGCCGGCGTGCGGATCCTGGCCGCCGACGGAGCGGGCGACCGGGACCTGGACGCCGAGCTGGACCACGGCACCATGGGCGGGCCCACCGCCTGGGTGTTCGGCAACGAGGCCTGGGGGCTGCCGGAGGAGACCCGCGCGCTCGCCGACGCCGTCGTACGCGTCCCGATCCACGGGAAGGCCGAGAGCCTGAACCTCGCCACCGCCGCCGCCGTATGCCTCTACGCGTCGGCGCGTGCACAGCGCGCCGTCGGAGGGTGCCGTTCCGTCACCGAGAGCTAGTAGGGTGACCAGCTCGGGGATCCTCCCCCGAGCGCTCGGCTCCGCACGAGCGGGGAGGCGCCCCAGGCCGTCCGAGAGGTGGGGTACGGGGATGAGCGTCGGCACGAGCAGCGCACCGGGAGCACCCGAGGTGCGGCGCCCGCCCGCGCCCCGGCCCTGTGACCTCGCCGAGCTCGGCGTCGATCCCGACGAGCTGCCCGACGGCCTCGTCGTCGCCGACGAGCACGGGCACGTCGTCTGCTTCAACGCCGCCGCCGAGCGCATCACCGCCCGGCCGGCCGCCGAGGCCCTCGGGCAGCGGCTGGACGAGGCCCTGCCGCTGGAGGACCTGGAGGGCCGGCGCTGGTGGCAGCTGACCGACCCGTACGGCGGGCTCGCCATCCGGGTCCGCCAGCCCGAGCGCAACCTGCTGCTGCCCGGCGGGCGCGAGGTGCTGGTCTCGGCGCGGTACGTCCGCACCCGGCCCACCGGGCCCGTCCGCCGCGTCGTCGTCACCCTGCGCGACACCGAGGCCCGCCGGCGCACCGAGCGCAGCCACGCCGAGCTGATCGCCACCGTCGCCCACGAGCTGCGCTCCCCGCTCACCTCCGTCAAGGGCTTCACCGCCACCCTGCTCGCCAAGTGGGAGCGGTTCACCGACGACCAGAAGCGGCTGATGCTGGAGACCGTCGACGCCGACGCCGACCGGGTCACCCGGCTCATCGCCGAGCTGCTGGACATCTCGCGGATCGACTCCGGCCGGCTGGAGGTGCGCCGCCAGCCCGTCGACATCGGCGCCGCCGTCGGCCGGCACATCCAGGCGTACGTCGCCGCCGGGCAGCCCGCCGACCGGTTCCTGCTCCGCCTCCAGCAGCCCCTGCCCGCGCTGTGGGCCGATCCCGACAAGATCGACCAGGTGCTCAGCAACCTCATCGAAAATGCCGTGCGCCACGGCGAGGGAACCGTCACCATCGACATCACGCCCGCGGCGTCCCCGCGCGAGGGAGAGGACGCCGGCACGTCGGTCACGGTGAGCGACGAGGGCCCCGGCATCCCGGAGGAGTCCATGAACCGCGTCTTCACCCGTTTCTGGCGGGGCAGCAAGCGCGGCGGCACCGGCCTCGGGCTCTACATCGTCAAGGGCATCGTCGAGGCCCACGGCGGCACCATCACGGTCGGCCGCGCCCCCGGCGGCGGCGCCGAGTTCCGATTCACCTTGCCCGTGAGCGCTCCGGCCTATCTGACCTGAGCGGCCCGCGGGCGCATTCGTCCACCTCGGCCCCGTTAGACTCGGCCTTTGGCACCTTTGTGTCCCGCAGACGGCCCTCGGAGTCGGTGACGGGGACTTCAGCCAGCCAATCGGAAGCACGGGAAGAGATGTCGGCACCCAATAAGTCGTACGACCCTGTCGAGGTCGAGGCGTTGAAACCGGAAGAGATCGAGCGCATGCGGGACGAGGCGCTCGCCGCCTTCACCGCCGCGGACTCCCTCGACGCGCTCCACGAGGCCAAGGTCGCCCACACCGGCCCCGCCTCCCCGCTGGCCCTCGCCAACCGCGAGATCGGCGCCCTGCCCCCGCACGCCAAGGCCGAGGCCGGCAAACGCGTCGGCCAGGCCCGCGGCGCCGTGAACAAGGCCCTCGCCGCCCGGCAGGCCGAGCTGGAGGCCGAGCGGGACGCCCGCGTGCTGGTCGAGGAGGCCGTGGACGTCACGCTGCCCTACGACCGCGTACCGGCCGGCGCCCGGCACCCGCTGACCACGCTGTCCGAGCGCATCGAGGACGTCTTCGTGGCCATGGGCTACGAGGTCGCCGAGGGCCCCGAGGTCGAGGCGGAGTGGTTCAACTTCGACGCCCTCAACATCGGCCCGGACCACCCGGCCCGCGGCGAGGCCGACACCTTCTTCGTGCAGGGCCCCGAGGGCGGCACCGGGTCCGGCGTCGTGCTGCGCACCCACACCTCACCCGTGCAGATCCGCTCCCTGCTCGACCGCGAGCTGCCGGTCTACGTCATCTGCCCCGGCCGCGTCTACCGCACCGACGAGCTGGACGCCACCCACACGCCCGTCTTCCGCCAGGTCGAACTGCTCGCCGTCGACGAGGGCCTGACCATGGCCGACCTCAAGGGCACCCTGGACCACATGGTCCAGTCGCTGTTCGGCGAGGGCATGAGGACCCGGCTGCGGCCGAACTTCTTCCCCTTCACCGAGCCGTCCGCCGAGATGGACATGGTGTGCTACGTCTGCCGCGGCGAGTCCGTCGGCAACCCCGACCGGCCCTGCCGCACCTGCTCGTCCGAGGGCTGGATCGAGCTCGGCGGCTGCGGCATGGTCAACCCCAGGGTGCTGGCCGCCTGCGGCGTCGACCCGGAGAGGTACAGCGGCTTCGCCTTCGGGTTCGGCATCGAGCGGATGCTGATGTTCCGCCACAACGTCGAGGACATGCGAGACATGGTCGAGGGTGACGTCCGGTTCACCCGGCCGTTCGGGATGGAGATCTGATGCGGGTCCCGCTTTCTTGGCTGCGGGAGTACGTCGACCTGCCGGCGACGGAGACCGGGCGCGACGTGCAGGCCAAGCTCATTTCGGCCGGGCTTGAGGTCGAGACCGTCGAGCAGCTCGGCGCCGACCTGAAGGGCCCCCTGGTCGTCGGCCAGGTGCTGACCATCGAGGAGCTGGAGGGCTTCAAGAAGCCGATCCGCTTCTGCACCGTCGACGTCGGGCAGGCCAACGGCACCGGCGAGCCCCAGGAGATCGTCTGCGGCGCGCGCAACTTCCAGGTCGGCGACAAGGTCGTGGTCGTGCTCCCGGGCGCCGTGCTGCCCGGCGGCTTCGCGATCTCCGCGCGCAAGACCTACGGCCGCGTCTCGCACGGCATGATCTGCTCCAGCGACGAGCTGGGCATGGGCGACGACGGCACCAAGGGCATCATCGTCCTGCCGCCCGAGACCGAGGTCGGCAAGGACGCCATCGAACTGCTGGAACTGGTCGACGAGGTCCTCGACATCGCCGTCACCGCCAACCGCGGCGACTGCCTGTCCATCCGCGGCGTCGCCCGCGAGACCGCCATCGCCTACGGCCTGCCGCTGCGCGACCCGGCGCTGCTCGACGTGCCCGCCCCGAACGCCTTCGGCCACCCGGTGCGCATCTCCGACCCGACCGGCTGCGACCGCTTCACCGCCCGCACGGTGACCGGCCTGAGCCCCGAGGCGCGCTCCCCGATCTGGCTGCAGCGCCGCCTGCAGAAGGTCGGCATGCGCCCGATCTCGCTCGCCGTCGACGTCACCAACTACGTGATGACGGAGCTCGGCCAGCCGCTGCACGCCTACGACCGCAAGCTGGTCCAGGGCGCCATCGGGGTGCGCCGCGCCGAGCCGGGGGAGAAGCTCACCACCCTCGACGGCGTGGTGCGCACCCTCGACGCCGAGGACCTGGTCATCACCGACGAACGCGGCCCCATCGGCCTCGCCGGCGTGATGGGCGGCGCGAACACGGAGATCGCCGACCACGAGGACGCGGAGAACGCCACGACCGACGTGGTCATCGAGGCGGCGCACTTCGACCCGGTGTCCATCGCGCGCACGGCCCGCCGCCACAAGCTGTCCTCCGAGGCGTCCCGCCGCTTCGAGCGCGGCGTCGACCCGCAGGCCGCGGCCGCCGCCGCCCAGCGGACGGTGGACCTGCTGGTCCTGCTGGCCGGCGGCACCGCCGAGGCCGGCGTCACCGAGGTCGCCGCCCCGTCCGCGCCGCGCACCGTCACCGTCCCCGCCGACCACCCGGACAAGGTCGCGGGCGTCGCCTACGGCCGCGAGACCGTCGTCCGCCGGCTGCAGGAGATCGGCTGCGACGTGTACGGGCAGGACGAGCTGACCGTCACCGTGCCGTCCTGGCGGCCCGACCTCACCGACCCGAACGACCTGGCCGAAGAGGTCATCCGCCTGGAGGGCTACGAGAACCTGCCCTCCACGCTGCCCAGGCCGCCGGCCGGCCGGGGCCTGACCCACCGGCAGCGGCTGCACCGCCGGGTCGGCCGCGCCCTGGCCGGCGCCGGCTACGTCGAGACGCCGAACTACCCGTTCGTCAGCGAGCAGGTCTTCGACCAGCTCGGCCTGGACGCCGACGACCCGGCCCGCCGCGTGGTGAAGCTCACCAACCCGCTCAACGACGAGGAACCCGCGCTGCGCACCTCGCTGCTGCCGGGTCTGCTGGGCGCGCTGCGCCGCAACGACGGCCGCGGCAGCCACGACCTCGCGCTGTTCGAGACCGGCCTGGTCTTCCACCCGCGCGAGGAGCAGAAGGCCGCCGTCCGGCTCCCCGTCGACCGGCGGCCGACCGACGAGGAGATCGCGGAGCTCGACTCCGCGCTGCCCGAGCAGCCGCGGCACGTCGCCGTGGTCCTCGCCGGCGCCCGCGAGCAGGCCGGCTGGTGGGGCAAGGGCCGTCCCGCCGACTGGGCCGACGCGGTCGAGGCGGCGCGCACGGTCGCCCGGGAGGCCGGGGCCGAACTGATCGTCCGCAAGGGCCGGTACGGGCCGTGGCACCCGGGCCGGTGCGCCGAGCTGGCGGTCGTCGCGGACGGGGCGGAGCGGGTCGTCGGCCACGCCGGTGAGCTGCACCCGCGCGTGCTGAAGGCGCTGGGGCTGCCCGCGCGCACCTGTGCGGCGGAGCTGAACCTGGACGTCCTGGAGCAGGTCGGCGACGACACCCCGCAGGCGCCGGGCATCTCCACGTTCCCGGTCGCCACGCAGGACGTCGCGCTGGTCGTCGACGCGTTCGTCCCGGCGGCACAGGTCGAGGCGGCGCTGCGTGAGGGCGCCGGTGAACTGCTGGAGTCCATCCGGCTGTTCGACGTGTACGAGAACGCCGAGCAGCTGGGCGAGGGGCGCAAGTCGCTGGCGTACGCGCTGCGGTTCCGGGCGGCCGACCGGACGCTGACCGTCGACGAGGCCTCGGCGGCCCGGGACGCGGCGGTGGCGCTGGCGGGCGAGCGCACGGGAGCGGTGCTGCGGAGCTAGCGCCGCGGGGGCGGGGCTGCGGGCGTCCGGCGGCCACCGGTTCGTCGTGGGCGTCGCGCCCACCCGGTGGAGTCGCGCATCACCGCAGCCCACGCCCTGTGGGACATACGGGATCACCTCACTCGATCGGGTGAGATCCTTCGCAATCCGGCCCTTTAGGGGCATGTGCTGGACAGAATCGGACCGGCCTTTCGGGGCCGGTCCGCACTGTCAGGGCCTGACTGGGGGGCCATTCGGCATGATCCGCATCAAGGCTGGGGCCCCCCGAAGGGTGCGGCCCCGGACGAGTTCCCGGGCACCCGCCCACCCCGGCCTTCCCGCACGCGCCCGCCCGGGCGCCCGGCGCCCGTCGCGGGAAGACGGCCGCGGGCCCCTGCTCCGGGCCCTCGCACTCGGACTGCCCACCGTCCTGGGGGCCACCGCGATCACGTACCGGCTGGTCTCCCCGACCGCCCCGCAGAACGGGCTCGGAGCCCGGGTCGTCACCGGTGCCGTCTTCTTCGCGGCCGGCACCGGACTGGTGCTGCACGTCCGGCGCGGGCTGCTGCGCGAACTGCGGCAGGCCCGCCGGGTCGCGGGCGCCGCCCAGAGCGCGCTGCTCAGACCGCCGCCCCCGCGCATCGACGGGCTGGACATCGCCGCCGTGCAGCTCTCCGCCGACCCCGGAGCCGCGATCGGCGGCGACCTGTACGAGGCCGTCGGCACCGAACACGGCGTACGGGTGCTCATGGGCGACGTGCGCGGGCACGGCATCGCCGCCGTGGAGACCGCCGCCGCCGTCCTCGGCAGCTTCCGCGAAGCCGTGCACGACGAGGCCGAACTCCCCGGTGTGCTGCGCCGGCTGGACCGCGCGCTCGCCCGGCACCTGCGCCGGCGGTCCGGCGACGAGCACGCGGTGGCGGAGGAGTTCGTCACCGTGCTGCTCCTGGAGATCCACCCGGACGGCGAGGTGCGCGCCCTGAACTGCGGCCACCCGTGGCCGTACCTGCTGGACGCGACGCGCGTCGAGCAGCTCGCCGGCGCGGAGTGCCTGCCTCCGCTCGGGCCGTTCCCGCTGCCGCCGGACCTGTCGCCGGTCCACTGCGGTCACCTGCTGCCCGGCCAGGCCCTCTTCCTCCACACGGACGGAGCCGAGGACGCGCGGGACGCCGGTGGCCGGTTCTTCCCCCTGGCGGCGGCCCTGACCGGGGCGCTGCGCGAGCATCCCGTCCCCGTGCCCCAGGCCGTGCTGCGCTTCGTCCTCGCCGCGCTGCTGCGCCACACGGGCGACGCGCCCCCGGACGACGTCGCCCTGCTGGTGCTGCACAACGACCGCCGGCCGCAGCACCCCCCGACGGCAGGAGGCCGGGACCGGGACGGCTCCGTCACCGGGCCCCGGCCGGCCACGTCGAACGCGCAGCCGACCACCAGCCTCTGAGCCTGCGGCACCACCGGCGGAACCGGCTGCCGTCCGCCCCGCCGCGGAGTGTCGGGCAGGCAGCGGGGCGGACGGCGTGGCTGCGGGCCGCCGCACTGTACGAGGGGGGAGCCGGCGGCCCGGCCGGCCTCTTCACGAGGAAAACCAGTCAACCGGCCGGAGACTCCGCGCGGCAGCGCGCGCACCGCCCGGATCCGGGCACTGCGTTCACACCCCGTGTGAAGGCGGACGCACTACGCTGTCGGCACCGAGCCATCCCGGGGGCACCCATGCAGCCCAACACCCTGCTCGACGCGATCCTGGACGAAGCCGGGATCTCGCACGCGGGCCTCGCCGCACACGTCAACCAGGCGGGCCGCAGACGCGGTCTCGCCCTCCGCTACGAGCACACCGCCGTCGCCCGGTGGCTGAAGGGGCAGCGGCCCCGCGGTCAGGTGCCCGACCTGATCTGCGAGGTGCTCGCCGCCCGGCTGCACCGGCCCGTCACCCTCGACGACATCGGCCTCGGCGTGCCCGGCGGGCCGTCCGTCCCGCACGTCGGCTCGCTGTCCGGCTTCGTCGAGCGCGCCACCGCCCTGTGGCGCTCCGACCAGCAGCAGCGCCCGCACGTCCTGGACGCGCCCGCGCTCACCGGCACGCCCGCCGTGATGCCGGTGTGGGAGTGGGAGAACCCGCCCGAGGACGTGGACGTCTCCCGCGGCGGCCGGCACCGGGTGACCCCGGCCGACCTCGACATGCTGCGCGCCGCCCGCACCCACTACGAGCAGCTGTACCGCAAGGCCGGCGGCATAGCGACCCGCGCCCGGATCGTCGGCTTCCTCAACGCCGAGGCCGCCCCCCTGCTGCGCGGCAGCTACACCGACGCCACCGGCCGCCACCTGCACCGGGCGACGGGCGGGCTGGTGGCGATCGCCGGCATCTGCGCGTACGACTCCGACGCCCACGGCCTCGCCCAGCGCTACTTCCACCAGGCCCTGCGGCTCGCCAAGGCCAGCGGGGACCGGGGCCTCGGCGCGTACGTCATAGCGCTGCTGGTCAACCAGTCGCTGTTCATGCGGGAGTTCCGCCAGGCCGTCGCCTTCGCCGAGGCCGCCCTGCGCGCCGCCGGCAAGCACATCACCCCGGCGCTCGCCTCCGACCTGTACGCGATGCAGGCCAAGGCGTACGCCCATCTCGGCGACGGCACGAGCGCCCTGTCCTGCATCCGGCGGGCCGAGCGGGCCGCCGAACGCATCCGGCGCGGACACGAACCCGACGAGACCGGCTATGTCCAGCCGGGCCTGGTCAACGTCCAGGTGGCGGAGGCGCTGCTGAGCCTCGGCGAACTCCGGGCCGCCGCCGAGCACGCCGCCGCGGCCGTCGACAACCCCGCCCACGACCGGGGCCGGGTGCACCGGCTCGCCATACTCAGCACGATCGAGCTCCGGCAGGGCAAGGCGGACAAGGCGGCGGCCACCGCGGTGCGGATGGCCGAGCAGGCCCGCGGCATGGAGTCCCAGCGGCTGCGCGACCGGCTGCGCGCGGTCCGCGAGCACCTGGTGCGCAGCGGCTGCGCGGGCACGGCGGAGGCGGCCGAGCTCATCGACGGGGCGCTGCGCGTCCCGCTGTGATCCCCTGACGCCCACGTCGCCGGAGGCCGTGCCTCCCTTTGCGCCGCGAGCGGCGGCCGTGCGCCTGCTGCCGGACCGCCCCTGCTGCGATATTGCCACCTACCCGACGAAAGGTGGCATAACCGTGCAGTGGGTGAAAAAGAACGAACAAACTGTGTACGCGAACCGCTGGTTCAGCGTGAATCTCGCGGATGTCGAACTGCCGGACGGCCGGCACCTCGACCACTTCCTGGTGCGGCTGCGGCCCGTCGCCGTGGCCACGGTGGTCAACGAGGCCAACGAGGTCCTCCTCCTGTGGCGCCACCGCTTCATCACCGACAGCTGGGGATGGGAACTCGCGGCGGGCGTCGTCGAGGACGGCGAGGACGTCGCCGCCGCGGCGGCCAGGGAACTGGAGGAGGAGACCGGCTGGCGGCCGGGACCTCTGCGCCACCTCATGAGCGTGGAGCCGTCCAACGGGCTCACCGACGCCCGGCACCACATCTTCTGGGCCGGCGAGGGCGAGTACGTCGGACACCCCGTGGACGACTTCGAGTCGGACCGCCGGGAGTGGGTGCCCCTCAAGCTCGTCCCCGACCTGGTCGCCCGCGGCGAGGTCCCGGCCGCCAACATGGCGGCCGCGTTACTCCTGCTGCACCATCTCAGGCTCGGGCAGGACGTCCTGCCCTGACCCTTCGCAGGCGTGGGGGGGGGGCCCCGGGGGCCCCCCCCCCCCCCCCCCCCCCCCCCCCCGCCCCCCCCCGCCCGCGCGCCCGCCCCCCCCCCCCCCCCCCCCCCCCCCCC
>NZ_JBITFM010000011.1:0-207321 GCF_044456065.1 Streptomyces sp. NPDC051041 | reverse complement strand
CGGGCCGCGCCGGCGGTGAGCGGCGCGGCCCGCGCCCGGCCGGGACCAGGACGGCCGCCGGCGGTCCGGCCTCGCGCGTCCGCCGGCGGCCGGCGCCGCCGGGGCGTCCGCCGACCGGCCGGCCGCACGCGGCCAGGCCTCGCGCGGCCGGTCTCGCGGACCGGTCCGCCCGGCGGGCCGGTCAGTCCGCCGTCCCCACCCGCTCCAGCAGCGCCACCGGCAGCCGCTCGAAGAGCTCCGCCAGACGCACGTGCCCGGTGAACTCGCGCTCCGGCGCCAGCGCGTCGGCCCACCGGCCCGGCGGCAGGGGCAGACGCGTGTCCTGCCAGCCGCCCGCGCGCGCCAGCCGCAGCGACAGCCGCGTCACGGCCGTGAGCGCCTCGCCCGAGCGGACGAACGCCACGCAGTGCGCCGCCGCCGGCCCCTCGGCGGTCAGCGGCGCGTACGACGCCGCGGCGCCGAAGACGTCCGGCCGCCGCGCGCGCAGCCCCAGCGCCGCCCGCGTCACCGCGCCCTTGTCCCCGGGATCGTCCGCGGGCGGGAAGCGCACGGGCCGCCGGTTGTCGGGGTCCACCAGCGCCCGGTACTCGCCCTCCGTGCCCTGGTAGAGGTCCGGCACGCCCGGCATCGTCAGGTGCACCAGGGCCGTGCCGAGCACGTTGGCCCTCAGGTGCGGCTCCAGCGCGGTGCGGAAGGCCGCCACCCGCTCGCCCGGCGCCCCGCACGGCCCCGCCGCCACGAACCGCGCCACCGCCTCCTCGTACGCCGGCTGCTGCTCGGTCCAGCTGGTGTGCGTCCCCGCCTCGCGCACGTGCTTCAGCAGGGCCTGCTGCACGCGTTCCCGGTCCGCCGGGCCGAGCCCGAACACCGTCTGCCAGGCCGCCCACGCCAGCTGCGCGTCCGGCGCGTCCGGCGCGTCCGGCGCGTCCGCTGCGTCGCGTTCGCCGCGGGCCGCCTCGGCCAGGACGTCCGCCCAGTCCCGCGGGCACTCGGTGAGCACGGCCAGCGCCGCGCGCACGTCGGCGCTGCGCTTGGTGTCGTGCGTGGAGACGACCGTCCCGGTCACCGGCCAGTCCCGCTGCAGGCGCGCGCAGTAGGCGTGGAACTCCTCCGGGGAGACGGCCGGGGACCCCGGGTTCCCGCCCACCTCGGTCGCCGACAGCAGCGGCACGTAGCGGTAGAACGCCGTGTCCTCCACGGACTTCGCGCGCAGCGCCGACGCCGTCTGCGCGAACCGCGTCCGCAGCTCCACGTGGTCCGGTCCGTCCCCGGCCCGGCCCAGCACCAGGTCGCGTACGACGTCGACCGCCCCGGCCTCCTCGGGCACCGCGAAGGCGAGCCGGGCCTCCGCGGCGGCCTCCTCGGTGACCACGGACGCCGCGTCGACCGACGCGTACGGCCGGTAGACCTCCAGCCGGACCAGCAGCTCCTGCAGCGCGGTGCGCAGCGCCCAGGGCGCGCGGTCGCGCAGGCGGGGATCGGGCGAGGCGGCGCACAGGCGGTGCGCCACCCGGGTGAGCCGGTCGCACTCGGTGGCCAGCTCGTGCGTGAGCACCTGGTACGCGGCCCGCCGCGCCGTCGCCGCCCAGTCGCCGCCCCGGTCCGCCTGCGGGGCCGCGAACCGCCGGTAGTGCCCGATCAGTTCCGTCAGGCCCGCCGGGTCCGTGAACAGTCCGTCGACGTGCCGCAGGGCGTCGTAGCCGGTGGTGCCCGCGACGGGCCAGGAGGCCGGCAGGCGCTCCCCGTCCGAGAGGATCTTCTCCACGACCGTCCAGCGGCCCCCCGTCGCCTCGTGCAGCCGCCGGAGGTAGCCGTCCGGGTCGGCGAGCCCGTCGGGGTGGTCGACCCGCAGCCCGTCGATCACCCCTTCGTGCAGCAGCCGCAGGACCGTGGCGTGCGTGGCCTCGAACACCTCCGGGTCCTCCACGCGCACCCCGATGAGCTCCGAGATGCTGAAGAAGCGCCGGTAGTTCAGCTCGGTGCGGGCCAGCCGCCACCACACGGGGCGGTACCACTGGGCGTCCAGCAGCTGCGGCAGCGGCAGGTCCTCGGTGCCCTCCCGCAGCGGGAACGCGTGGTCGTAGTAGCGCAGCACGTCGCCGTCGACCCGCAGCTCGCCGATCACCTCGCCCAGCGGCCCGCCGAGCACCGGCAGCAGCACCCGGCCGCCCTGCGCCTCCCAGTCGATGTCGAACCACCGCGCGTACGGCGACTTCGGACCCTCCCGCAGCACCTCCCACAGGGCGCGGTTGTGGCGCGGGGACATCGCCATGTGGTTGGGCACGATGTCCACCACCAGGCCGAGCCCGTGCTCCCGCGCGGTGCGCGCCAGCGCCCGCAGCCCCTCCTCGCCGCCCAGCTCCCCGCGCACGCGCGCGTGGTCCACGACGTCGTACCCGTGCGGCGAGCCCGGCACCGCCTCCAGCACGGGGGACAGGTGCAGGTGCGAGACGCCGAGCGACGCCAGGTAGGGCACGGCCGCCGCGGCGGCCTCGAAGGGGAAGTCGGGCTGCAGCTGCAACCGGTACGTGGCCGTGGGCACCGCAGGATCGGGTCGCTCAGGTGTCATGACAACGTACGTACCCGCCCCGCGGCCTTTCGTGTCATCGCGCCTTCGGCCCGGGGCGGGTACGCCGCCATCCGTGTGACGCCCGCTAGACGGGCCGCTGCAGCACCGTCAGGCTCCGGTCCACCAGGGTCAGCCGGTCCCCGGCCTGCACCTTCGCCCCCGTGCCCGGCGGCACCTGGTCCGGGTGGGAGGTGTCCACGATTACCTGCCACTGGCGGCCGTGGTCGACCGGCACCACGAACTCCAGCGGCTCCGGCGAGGGGTTGAACATCAGCAGGAACGAGTCGTCGACGATGCGCTCCCCGCGCGGTCCCGGCTCCGAGATCGCGTTGCCGTTGAGGAACACGGTCAGCGCCGACGCCTGCGCCGAGGTCCAGTCCTGCTGGGTCATCTCCCTGCCCTCGGGGGTGAACCAGGCGATGTCCGACAGGTCGTCGTGGGTGCCCTCCACGGGCCGCCCGTGGAAGAAGCGCCGCCGGCGGAAGACCGGATGGTCCCTGCGCAGCCACACCATCGCGCGGGTGAACTCCAGCAGCCCGGCGTCCGCCCCCTCCCCCTCCTCCTCGGGCCATCGCACCCACGACAGCTCGTTGTCCTGGCAGTAGGCGTTGTTGTTGCCCTTCTGCGTGCGGGCGAACTCGTCGCCGTGGCTGATCATCGGCACGCCCTGGGACAGCAGCAGCGTGGCGATGAAGTTCCGCATCTGCCGCGCCCGCAGCTCCAGCACCGCCGGGTCGTCGGTCTCGCCCTCGACCCCGCAGTTCCAGGACCGGTTGTGGCTCTCGCCGTCCCGGTTGTCCTCGCCGTTGTCCTCGTTGTGCTTGTCGTTGTACGCCACCAGGTCGTGCAGCGTGAAGCCGTCGTGGCAGGTCACGAAGTTGATCGAGGCCAGCGGGCGGCGCCCGTCGTCCTGGTACAGGTCGGAGGAGCCCGTCAGCCGGGACGCGAACTCCGCCAGGGTGCGCGGCTCGCCCCGCCACAGGTCCCGCACGGTGTCCCGGTACTTCCCGTTCCACTCGGTCCACAGCGGCGGGAAGTTGCCCACCTGGTAGCCGCCCTCGCCCACGTCCCAGGGCTCGGCGATCAGCTTCACCTGGGAGATCACCGGGTCCTGCTGCACCAGGTCGAAGAAGGCCGAGAGCCGGTCCACCTCGTGGAACTGCCGCGCCAGGGTCGCCGCGAGGTCGAAGCGGAAGCCGTCGACGTGCATCTCGGTGACCCAGTACCGCAGCGAGTCCATGATCAGCTGGAGCACGTGCGGGGACCGCATGAGCAGGGAGTTCCCGGTCCCGGTCGTGTCCATGTAGTAGCGGGGGTCGTCCGTGAGCCGGTAGTAGCGCGGGTTGTCGATGCCCTTGAAGGACAGCGTCGGGCCCAGGTGGTTGCCCTCGGCGGTGTGGTTGTAGACCACGTCCAGGATCACCTCGATCCCGGCCTCGTGCAGCGCCTTCACCGCCGACTTGAACTCCAGGACCTGCTGGCCGCGGTCGCCCCAGGAGGCGTAGGCGTTGTGCGGGGCGAAGAAGCCGATCGTGTTGTAGCCCCAGTAGTTGCTCAGGCCCATGTCGGCCAGGCGGTGGTCGTCGACGAACTGGTGCACCGGCATCAGCTCCAGCGCGGTGACCCCCAGCTTGGTCAGGTGCTCGATGATGGCGGGGTGGGCGAGCGCCGCGTAGGTGCCGCGCAGCTCCTCGGGCAGCCCCGGGTGCCGCATGGTGAGGCCCTTGACGTGGGCCTCGTAGATCACCGTGTGGTGGTAGTCGGTGCGCGGGCTCCGGTCGTCGCCCCAGTCGAAGTACGGGTTGACCACGACCGAGGTCATCGTGTGCGGCGCCGAGTCCAGGTCGTTGCGCCGGTCGGGATCGTCGAAGTGGTAGCCGTAGACCTCCTCGCCCCAGCGGATCGAGCCGCTGATCGCGCGTGCGTACGGGTCGAGCAGCAGCTTCGCGGAGTTGCAGCGCAATCCGCGTTCGGGGGCGTAGGGGCCGTGCACGCGGTAGCCGTACCGCTGCCCCGGCATCACGCCCGGCACGTACGCGTGCCGTACGAACGCGTCGCTCTCCCTCAGCTCGATCGCCGTCTCCGAGCCGTCGTCGTGCAGCAGACACAGCTCTACTCGGTCCGCGGCCTCCGTGAAGACCGCGAAATTGGTGCCGGCGCCGTCGTACGTGGCACCGAGTGGGTATGCCTCTCCAGGCCAGACCTGCATGGATGCGACTCTTTCAGGTGTGCGACGCGGGTGGGGACGTCTTGGCCCCGAGTCTCCCCGGAAGTGAGGGGACCACCCAGGACTTACTTCCCCCTTACCGGCCGGCCAGTGCATACGGGTATGCCGAACCGGTGGGGCGGAGGCGTCCCCGGGGCGGACGGGAGCGGTGGGGGAGCGGGGGAAGACGTGCGCGGGACGGTGCGCCGGCGTCCGGGCGGGCCGGCGGCGCACGGCCGGCGGGGCCGCCGGGGGCCGCCCCGCCGGTCCCCGGCCGGGTTTCCCGCTCCGCCCGCGGGACGCGGCCGCTATGAATCCGCTCACGCCGGCCGGGCTCGTCGTGTCGAACGGACGTGCAGATCAAGGAGGTTGAGAAACTACCTGTCCATCGGGCTGCACCGCGGACCGCTCCCGGAGTACCCTTCCTTGATCGTTGGGACGGGGATGCCCGGGGGAGCGGAAGGCGGTGCGCGGGTGGGCTCGGGAGGGCTGGAGCTGCCCCCTGGTGACGACGGCCACGAGGGGAACTCCACAGACGTCCCGCCCGGTGCCGTGTCCCTGGCACGGCCGATGGACGCGGGCGCGATCGGACCGGAGCTGGACTGGGACGCCGACGCCTGGCGCGAGGTGCGCACCCGCGCCCAGCGGGCCGGCCGCGCCTACATCTGGCTGAACCTCGTCGAACAGCGGCTGCGCGCGGTCGTGGCCGCCGTCCTGCGGCCGGTGTACGAGCCCGTCCACGGCGACGACTGGGTGGTCGCGGCGGCCGGGCCCGCCGGCCAGGAGTGGGTGCAGCGGGCGGTCGCCGTACGGGAGGTCAGCCGCCGCAAGGGCTATCTGCTCGACCCGGCCGACGACAACGTCCTCAGCTTCCTCACGCTGCCGCAGCTGCGCGAGCTGATGGTGCAGCACTGGCCCTGCTTCGAGCCCTACGTCGACGAGCGCCGGGAGGTCGAACTCGCCCTGGACGAGCTGGAGGTCACCCGGAACGTGGTCTCCCGCAACCGGGCGCTGTCCGAGGCCGTCCTCGCCCAGGCCGAGCGGGCCTCGGCCCGGCTGCTGGAGATCCTCGGCGCGGGCGGCGACGTGCCCTCCGCGCGCCGGCTGCCGGTCGACGCGGTCGAGGACCTGGTCGGCGACCGGTACGCCGACGTGGTCGCCGTGCACCCCGACCGGGTGCGGCTGCTGCGTCAGTTCCCCGCCGAGGACATCTTCGGCGGGGCCCGCCGCCTGGACGCCATCGGCATCGGCCTCAACCTGCTCGTGCAGAACTTCTCCGGCCGGCGCCTGGTCCGCCTCGCCGAGTCCGGCTGCCGGGTGCGGCTGCTGTTCCTGAACCCGGCCTCCAGCGCGGTCAAGCGGCGCGAGCGCGAGCTGGGCATCAAACGCGGGGAGCTGAGCCGCGCCGTCGAGACGAACATCCTGCACATGCGCCGGGTGCGCGCCCGGCTGCGCGACCCGGGCGCCTTCGAGATCCAGGTGTTCGACGAGACGCCCCGCTTCACCGCCTACCTCGTCGACGGCGACGGCGCGGACGGCGTCGCCGTCGTGCAGTCCTACCTGCGCCGGACGCGGGGGATGGAGGCGCCGGTGTTCGTGCTGCGGAACGGGAGCAGGCTGGTCAAGTCGGGCGAGGTGGACGAAGGCGGGCTCTTCCCCACCTACCGCGAGGAGTTCGAGTCGATGTGGGCGGACTCGCGGCCGGTGTCGTGAAACGCCCGGGTGACGGGCTCCGCGAAGGGAGAAGCGGAACGCGGTCCTCCGATTGTCAGTGGCCCATGGGAAGGTGGAGGCCACTGGGGGGAAGCACCACCGAGAAGGGGGGCCGCCGATGGGCTGGCACCGGGAGCCGCTGATCGGCTTCGACCTGGAGACGACCGGCACGGATCCGCGCGAGGCGCGCATCGTCACGGGGGCCGTGATCGAGGTCAGGGACGGGGAGCCGGTGAGGCGCCGGGAGTGGCTGGCCGACCCCGGGGTGGAGATCCCGGCGGACGCGGTGGCGGTCCACGGCATCAGCACCGAGCGGGCGGCCGCCGAGGGCGGCCCCGCCGACCGGGTCGCGGACGAGATCGCCGACGTGCTCGTGGCGTACTGGACGTCGGGCGTCCCGGTCGTCGCCTACAACGCCGCCTTCGACCTCACGCTGCTCTCCGCGGAGCTGCGGCGGCACGCCCTGCCGTCACTGCGCGACCGGCTGGGCGGCGCGGCCCCCGCCCCGGTCATCGACCCGTACACCATCGACCGCTCCGTCGACCGCTACCGCCGCGGCAAGCGCAACCTCGAAGCGGTCTGCGCGGAGTACGGCGTCGCGCTCGGCACCGCCCACGACGCCGCGGCCGACGCGCTCGCCGCGGCCCGGCTGGCCCGCGCGATAGCCGGCCGCCACCCCGAGGTCGCGGCCCTCGGCCCGGCGGAGCTGCACCGCCGCCAGATCGAGTGGTACGCCGAGTGGGCGGCGGACTTCCAGGCCTTCCTGCGCCGCAAGGGCGACGCGACCGCGGTGGTCGACGGGACGTGGCCGGTGCGGGAGCCCGTGGGCGACAGGGTCTGAGCAGGGCCGCCGACGGCTCAGAACGGATACCAGCGCACCGTCTCGTCCCCGTCCCGCAGCGACGCCACCCGGCGCTCGAACTCGGCCAGCGCCCTGGGGTTGCTCGGCGCGTGCTGGGCCACCCAGGCGCAGCTGGCCGTCTCGCGGGCACCGCGCAGGACCGAGCAGCCCTCCCACTCGCGCACGTCCCAGCCGTACGCCTCGGTGAAGGAGTCGTACGCCTCGGCGGGCAGCCCGTAACGGTCCCGGGACAGGGCCATGACCACCAGGTCGTGCTCGCGCAGGTCGGCGGAGAAGGTCTCCAGGTCGACCAGGACCGGCCCGTCGGGGCCGATGTGCACATTGCGGGGCAGCGCGTCGCCGTGGATCGGGCCGGGCGTCAGCCGGGGCGTCAGCCCGGCCGCGGCCGCCGCGAAACCGTCGCGGCGCTCGCGCAGATACGCCGCGTCCGCGGGGTCGATCACGTCGCCCGCGAGCCGCAGCCAGCGTTCCACGCCCCCCAGCAGATCGCGGGGCGGCAGCGTGAGGGGAGGGGAGGGCAGTGCGTGGACGAGCCGCAGCAGTCCGGCCAGGTCCCGGGGCTCGGCGGGCCGCACCGGATCCGGCAGCCGGTGCCACACGGTCACCGGATGCCCCTCGACCAGCAGCGCCTTCGGCTCGGCCGCCCGCACCGCCGGCACCCCCGCCCCGGCCAGCCACACCGCGACGTCCAGCTCGCGTTGCGCCCGGTCCAGGAGCCCGGCGTCGCGGCCCACCTTGACGACCAGGTCACCGGCGGCGAACACCGCGTTCTCGCCCAGGGCGAGCAGCCGCGCCTCCCGCGCCGGGCCGGGCAGCACGCCCGCCGCGGCCACCACGTCCCGTGCCTTGGCCTCGTCCAACGTCCTCCGCCTCCGTGTCCGTCCTCGCCCGTGTCCGTCCTCGCCCGGGCCCGGACCGATCCGGCCCCGGCCCGGTTCCGGTTCCGTCCTGATCGGGGCCCACCCCGGCCCGGCCGGTCCGCGTCCGGCCGCGGCCTGATCCCGTGCCCGTGCCGGGACCGGCGGCGGGGCGCTCGCCGCCGGACCCCCGCCGTCCGTCGGCCAGTGTCGCATCCGCACCGGCCGGACCCGGCGGGCGCACCCGGCTGCCGATGCTCTCCGCCTGCGAGGAGGCCCTCCGCCACGGGTGGTTCGGCCACGCGGCGAGGGGCTGCGCCACGGCCGCCGCGCTCTCGGTCCCGCCGGCCGTCTCCGCGCCGGCCGTCTCAGGGGAGGGGAGGACGGACGAGGACCCGCACGACCGCCCGGCGGAAAATCCGTTGCCCGCCGCTCGCGGGCCCTCCTACCGTGCTGTCCGTGGGAATCGACGCGATCTACCTCTCCGGTCACGGCCGGGACTGCACGCACTCCGTCCGGATGCGCCGCGGTCCCGGAGCCCTGACCGGTCCGGGAGGCCCCGTCCGCTGATCCGCCGCGGCCGCCGGCCTTCCCGTTTCGCTCTTCCCCCGTCTTCCGGTCAGGGCCCTCGTCTGCCCTTCTCCCCCCTCACGGAAGACAAGGACCGCAGGCCATGGCCCGCCCCACGCGCGTCTCGCGCGCGCTCTCGCAGAACTTCCTCACCGACCGCGCCACCGCCGAACGCTTCGCCCGGCTCGCCGCTCCGCACCCCCGCCCCGTCCCCCTGCTGCTGGAGGTCGGCGCGGGGAAGGGCGCGTTGACGCGGACGCTCGCCCCCCGCTGCCGGGAACTGGTCGCCCACGAGATCGACCCCCGGCTCGTCCCCGTCCTGCGCGCCCGCTTCGCGGACACTCCCCACGTCCGCGTCGTGGCCGGGGACTTCCTCGCCGCACGGCCCCCGCGCACACCGTTCTCCGTCGCCGGGAACGTGCCCTTCTCCCGCACCTCCGCCGTCGTCGACTGGTGCCTGAGGGCTCCGGCCCTGACCGACGCCACCCTGCTCACCCAACTGGAGTACGCCCGCAGGCGCACCGGCGACTACGGCAGCTGGACCCTGCTGACGATCCGCACCTGGCCCCGTCACGAGTGGCGGCTGGCCGGGCGGGTCGGCCGGTACGGTTTCCGGCCCGTGCCGCGCGTCGACGCCGGGATCCTCCGCGTCGAACGCCGCCGCACCCCGCTGCTCGACGCCGACGCCTGCCGCAGCTGGCGGCGCCTGGTGGAGCTGGGCTTCTCGGGGGTCGGCGGCTCGCTGCACGCCTCCCTGAGCCGGGCCCACCCCGAGCGGCGCGTCGACGCCGCGTTCCGCGCCGCGCGCCTCGATCCGGGCGTGCCCGTCGGCGCGGTGCCGCCCGAGCGGTGGCTCCGGCTGCACGAGGTGCTGACCTCATGAGAAATGAGTTGTACGAGACGTCTCGTCTCGCATATGGTCGCTGCCATGACCAGTCCCGCTCACCTCGCCATGTTCTCCATCGCCGCCCACGGCCACGTGAACCCCAGTCTGGAGGTGATCCGCGAACTCGTCGCGCGCGGGCACCGGGTCACGTACGCGATCCCGCCCGCCTTCGCCGAGAAGGTCGCCGCGACCGGCGCCGAACCCAGGCTGTGGCACTCCACGCTGCCCGGCCCCGACGCCGACCCGGAGGCGTGGGGGACCACCCTCCTGGACAACGTGGAGCCGTTCCTCGACGACGCGATCCAGGCGCTGCCCCAGCTGATCGAGGCGTACGAGGGGGACGAACCGGACCTCGTCCTGTACGACATCACCTCCTACCCCGCCCGGGTCCTCGCCCACCGCTGGGGGGTGCCGGCGATCTCCCTCTCGCCCAACCTCGTCGCCTGGGAGGGCTACGAGGAGGAGGTCGCCGAGCCGATGTGGGCGGAGCCGAAGCGGACCGAGCGCGGGCGGGCCTACTACGCCCGGTTCCGGGCGTGGCTGGAGGAGAACGGGATCACCGAGCACCCGGACTCGTTCGTGGGCCGTCCCGCCCGCTCCCTCGTCCTGATCCCGAGGGTGCTCCAGCCCCACGCCGACCGGGTCGACGAGAGCGTGTACACCTTCGTGGGAGCCTGCCAGGGCGACCGCGTCGCCGAGGGGGACTGGCAGCGGCCCGCCGGCGCCGAGAAGGTCGTGCTCGTGTCGCTGGGGTCGGCCTTCACCAAGCAGCCGGGCTTCTACCGGGAGTGCGTCCAGGCCTTCGGCGGCCTGCCGGGCTGGCACACGGTGCTGCAGATCGGCCGGCACGTCGACCCCGCCGAGCTGGGGGACCTGCCCGCGAACGTCGAGGTGCACTCCTGGGTGCCGCAGCTGGCGATCCTGAGGCAGGCCGACCTGTTCGTCACCCACGCCGGCGCGGGCGGCAGCCAGGAGGGGCTGGCCACCGCGACGCCGATGATCGCCGTGCCGCAGGCCGTGGACCAGTTCGGCAACGCCGACATGCTCCAGAGCGCCGGCGTCGCCCGCCGGCTCTCCATGGAGGAGGCGACCGCCGGCGCCCTGCGGGAGACCGCGCTGCGCCTGGTCGACGACCCGGAGGTCGCCCGCCGGCTGAAGGAGGTCCAGGCGGGGATGGCCCGGGAGGGCGGCACGCGACGGGCCGCCGACCTCATCGAGGCCGAGCTTCCCGGATAGGCGGACCCCGCACGACCACGGGGGGCCGGCGCCGTGGGCGCGCGCCCCCCGGCACGGGGGACCGGGGCCGGCCGTGGCGACCACGCCGTGCCGGATCGCGTCCTTCGCCGCACGGCCCCGCCACGGACGTGCGTACCGGCCTCCGGCCCCGCCGCACCGGCCGGAGTGCCGCGCACCCCTGCCGCCGTGCCCGCCGCCCGCCCTAGGGTGGGCGGATGACGACGATGTACGCGGCGCTGCTGCGCGGGATCAACGTGGAGGCCAACCGGAATACGCCGGAAAGGTGCCGTAGGCCGCTGTGATCAACCCCGACGGCGAGCGGCAGGGTCGTGCTCAGCAACGTGCCGGGCGACCGCGTCGACTCCGGGGCGAGCGTAGCGTTCCAGGGACCGGACGGAGGCGTGACGGGAGCGGGCCAGCAGCATTGGCGTGGACGTGCCGTTCTCCGCGTCGTGCGTCAACGCACTGTGGCGTAAGCGGTGGAGTGTCCAGCCGTCCAGGTTCTCGATGTCTTCGGGCTGGGCGAGCGGATTGGCCAGCAGCCGGGTGTTCTCCTCGAAGATTTCTTCGGCGCGGCGGTAGGAGAGCCGGGCCCGGCCTGTCTCGGGGCACACGTCGAGCGTCGGTGTTCCGGCCGGGGCCTTGCGGTCGGTGAGGAAGAGCGGCCCGCGGGTACGGCGGGCGATGAGGCGGGGCAGGAGCTGGGCGGTGCCGGACTGCCAGTGAATCCACTCCGTTACCCCGCCCTTGGCAGTGATCTTCCCGCGCTTGTCCTGCGGGTACAGGTCTTCGACGTTCAGGCGCAGCACCTCGTCGGCCCGTGCGGCGGACTCGTAGAGCATCTTCCAAAACGTCTTCTCCCGCAGGGGGACGTCCAGGCGCCACAGAGCGGTGATCCGGTTCTCGGCCAGGGCCTTGGTGCGGTCGGGTGGTGCTGGCCGCCGCTCGATGCCGATCGTCGGGTCGCCGCCGATCCAGCCTTGGCGCTGCCACCAGCCGATCGCCTTGCGTGCGATGGACAGCTCCCGGTTGACGGTGTCGGCGTCCATCTCGTCTGCCCGCGCTGCCGCCAGTTCGGCCAGCACCTCGGGCAGGGCTGGGTCGTCGATCACGGTGACGGGGAAGACGGGCGGTTTCGCGCCCCGGCGGGCTGGTCCGGTCGGCGCCGGTTCGCCGGCGAGCATCCACCCCCATGTCGTGAGCGAGATCCGGTAGATCCGTGCGGAGGACTTCGCGATGCCCGCGCCGGTGAGGTATCGCTCGACCGCCGCGGTGTACGACGAAGGTGGGGCGGACAGGGGCACGACCCGGGCGCGCGGTACACGCAGCGCGCCCCCGCTCCCGAGTTCGGTCACTGATTCGATCGCCATACCCGCCCCGCCCCTCCGGCTCTGCCGCAGTAAATGCGTACACCTCGCCCCGGCGGCCGGAATGCCCCGCCGCAGGTCGCAATGATCACGGTAGAGACTCTGCCGCAGTAAATCCGGCATTTACTGCGGCGTCATCCTGGCTAGCCGTCAGGGCTCGGGCACGGTACAGGCGTTGTCGGCCTGCTGTCCGTCCTCGATCCGTGCCACGGGCGCGCCGACGAGCCGGCGCAGCGCGGCGCGCAGCCCCTCCTGGGTGTCGGCGTCCAGGTCGGCGAGCAGGCTGGTCTCGATCGCCTCGACGTCCACACGTGCGGCGTCCAGGGTGCGTCGGCCCTCCTCGGTCGCTTCGATAATGCGGGCCCTGCGGTCGGCCGGGTCCGGACGGCGGCGGACCAGTCCGGCTGTCTCCAGCTCGTCGAGGACCAGGACGAGTTTGCTCTTGTCGACCGAGACGGCCTGGGCCAGGGAGAGCTGGCTCCTTGCGGGGGCTTCGACGACGGCCATCAGGACCGTGTAGCCCCACAGGGTCATGCCGTGCTCGCGCACGACCGAGGCTTCCGCCGTGGCGAGGCCCTGCTTGAGCCGGGCGAACAGCCAGTGCAAATCGCTGTGGAGCCGACTGGCCGACGCCCGGTCGCCGGTGGGGGTGAGGGACATGCCAGCAGAATAGCAATAGTTCTAAATCGTCTTGATTTAAAACTATCTTGGATTAGTCTGGTCTCGACTTCAGATCATCTTGTCTGGGAGGGAATGTTGTGGCGCATCTGCTGCATCTGGATGCCAGCGCCCGGAGCGACTCGTTCTCGCGGGAGCTCGGCGCGGCGTTCGTCAAACACTGGGAGGCCGCCCATCCGGAAGGCACCTACACCTACCGGGATCTGCTGGCGGAGCCGGTGGCGCCCATCGACGAGGCCCGGGTGAGGCTGGCCACCCAATCCTCCCTGAACGGTGTGAAGGACCTCGCGGCCATGGACGCGGTGGCGGCCGCCGCACCCGAACTGGCCGGGGCGTGGGCGGCGACCCGCCCCTTCATCGCGCAGCTGCTCGCGGCCGACGTGCTGCTCATCGGGACGCCCATGTACAACTTCTCCATCCCCGCAGCCCTCAAGGCGTGGATCGACCGGGTGACCCTGCCGTGGCTGCCGCTCGCGGGGAAGTCCGCCGTGATCCTCAGTGCCCGCGGCGGCGCCTACGGCCCCGGCACTCCCCGGCAGCCGTTCGACTTCCAGGAGCCCTACCTGCGCGCCTACTTCTCGGCACTCGGCCTGGAGGACGTGGAGTTCGTGCACACGGAGCTCACCCATGCCCCGGTCATGCCGTTCCTGAAGCAGTTCCGCGATGCCCACGAGGCGTCCCGGACCACCGCTCTGGAAGCGGTCGAGGCGCTGGCCGCCGGCGTACCGGCCGAGGCCCGGGCGAGCTGAACCGTTCCGTAGGGCGAGGCCCGGCCTTGCCGTCACAGAACCCTTCCCCTTCTTCGCAAGAGAGGACATCCCGCACCATGGACACCGCACTCAAGGACCGTGTGGTCCTGGTCACCGGCGCGTCGACCGGTATCGGCGCCGCGACCGCCCGCGCCTACGGGCAGGAGGGCGCCCGCGTCGCCCTCACCTACCGCAACAATCCGGAGAAGGCCGAGAAGGTCGCCTCCGAGATCGAGGCCGCTGGCGGGCAGGCCCTCGCTGTCCGGCTCGACCTGGAGGATCTGCCGACCATCGAAGAGGCCGTGGCCACGGTCATCGAAGCCTGGGGCGGGGTCGACGTGCTCGTCGCCAACGCCGTGCGCTGGGGCGGCGACGGTCCGCCGGACCCGAGCATCCGCTTCGAGGACGTTTCGCTCGACGAGTGGCAGGCCATGATCGGCGCCAACCTGATCGGCGGCGCCGCCCAGGTCCGGGCGGTCCTGCCGAGCATGCGCTCGCGCGGCTGGGGCCGGATCGTGCTGATCTCCTCCGGCGTCGCCGAGGAAGGCGTGCCCGGCCCCGGGCCGTACGGAACGGCCAAGTCGGGCCTCCACGGCCTCGCCCGCAGCCTCGCCTGGGAGGCCGGCCGCGACGGAATCCTCGTCAACGTGGTGGCCCCCGGCTTCACGCTGACCGACAGCCGTCCGCCCATCCCTCAGAGGATCGTCGACCGGCTTGCCGCCGGCACACCCACCCGTCGACTCTCCGACGCGGACGACGTCGCCAAGCTGGTTCTGTTCCTCGGCTCGGGAGCCAACGGCAACCTCACGGGCGAGATCGTCCGCGACGGCTCGTCCGCCGCGCGCGCCCCCCACATCGGTCCCTGACGCCGTACCCCACCTGACCGAGGCTCCGTCGTACCGTCCCCCGAACCTGGGTTCCGTCCGACCCGGTCGGACGGAACCCAGGTTTTTCGTGCGCCCGCCTTCACGCGGCCCTCCGCAACCGCCCTACCGCCTCGTTCTCGGGCGGCTCCATGTCCAGGCGCCAGGCCCCGAAGCGGCGGGTCTTGCTCGTGATGTACGGGGTGACAGTGGCCAGGTCCACCGGGTCCACCTCCCACCCCTCGTCGATGAGATCGTTGGCCACCCTCGTGATGTCCACGGCGGTATGAAAAATGAGGCAGTTCGCCAGCAGCTCGTTGAACTTGATGGTCTTCTCCTGGTGGTCCGGGTCGTTGTCCTGGAGCACGTCGGAGGCGAACATCAGCCAGTTGCTGAACTTGTGGAACGCCTCGACCTTGTTCGTCATCGACTGGACCGATTCGCGCAGCTCGGGTTCCGACAAGAACCTGAGGAGCACGATCGTCCTCATGACCCGGCCGAGTTCGCGGTACGCCTGGTAGATGCGGTTGCGCTTGGACTCGTTGCCCAGCCTGCGCAGCAACGCGGCCGAGGACAGCCGGCCCTCGCGGATCGACAGCACCACGCGCATGAGGTCCTGCCAGTGGTTCTCGATCAGCCGCCAGTTGATGACGTCCTTCTCCGGATTGCCGAACAGCGGGTCGATGTGCTGGTACTTCGCCGTCGCGCTGGGCCGGTAGAAGGTCAGGTCCTTCCAGTCACGGATGCGCGGCAGCAGCTCCACGCCGAGCATGTGCGCGAGCCCGAAGACAGGCAGCGACTGGCCTTGCGTGTCCCCGTGGACGATGTCCACGGTCACCTCGGACTGGTTCTTCAGCAGGCCCTCGAACAGATACACCGCCTCCCACACGCCACACGGGATGAAGCGGCTGAAGAGCGCGATATAGGTGTCGGACACGTGTCTCATCGAGATGCCGCCAAATCCCCCATACCGGATGTGGGACTCGGCCAGCATGTTGTTCTCCCAGGTGTCGTACTGGGAGCCGTCGATCCCGGCCTTGCCGACATCGCCCCACACGTGCGCCAGGTCGAGCTGGATGAACATGTCGAACACGTCCGCCGAGGCGGCGTTCAGCTTCTCCGCGGTGATGTGCTGGTTGCCCGCCAGCGACAGCTCGTGCACCGAGACCTTCTGCCGCATGTGCCGCGCGACCTGCGCGGGCCCCGCGTTCGTCCCGTAGCAGAAGACCGTCAGGACGTAGCGGGCGAGCTTGTCGCGGATCTTCGGATCGCTTCCGGAGGCCGGGCCGAAGTGCCGCCACCACTGGATCCAGTACGCGGTGCGGGCGAGCACATCGAGCAGGCTCCACTCCGGCAGTCGGCGCAGGATCTCCGCCTCCAGGTCCTGCGCGGACTTGCGGCGGTCCTTGCCCTTGCGCGGGGTGAGCACGATCTTCCCCGACGCGGCGTCGATGGCCAGGTCCGCGTTGTCCGGGTACCCGGCGTCCACCTTCGCGGCTGTGGCGGTGAGCTTCTGCTTCAAGGCCGCGGTGAACGCCGGGGCGGTGGCGGGCAGCCCGGCCTGCTCGCAGTAGTCGGCGACCAGCGGCTCGCACGCCTGCCAGGACAGCAACTGGTCGTGCAGGTTGGCGTACGACTCCGAGCCGATGACCGCCACGTCTCCGGTCCGCAGCTCCTGGGTGAGGTAGAAGAGCGTGCACACCTCGAAGTGCCGCCGGTTGATCTTCCCCGGCCTGTGCTTGTCGAACAGGATGCGCTGCCACATCTGCGAGGCGAAGTCGGCCGAGACCGTCTTCATCTTTTCGGTGCCGTCCTCCTCGGTGACGGTGTACGTCACCGGCACCCACTGGCTGCCGCGGTGCCGCATGACCTGGCAGAACTCCACCGCCTGGAGCACACAGTCGTCGGTGGAGGTGGCGACCATCGACAAGATCTCGGTCAGGTCGAACAGCACTTTGCGGTGGCTACGGAAGTGCCGCCGCATCAGCGGCGCGTAGTTGTCGCCGTGGTGGGCGGAGACCAGCTCGTGGTCCTCCGAGAGCTTGGCCAGCCCGCCGGCCTTCTCCAGCCGCTCCAGCACCGCCTTGCCGCACTCGGCGTGCACCGCGTTCTGCTTGCGGGCACTGGTGGGGATAGTGACCGACTTACCGTCGAAGCCGACCGCTTCCTTGGCCACCTCCAGCACCTCACCCAGCACCGCGATCAGCCGCTCGGACTCCGCCCGGTGCCGCTCACGGATCTTCTCCAGATCCTCCTTCGCCTTCTTCGTGATCGCCCCCATGCGCTTGCACAGCATCGTCACCAGCTCGTCCCGGGCCCGCACCTTCGCCATGTGCAGCAGGCTCGCCAGTAGCGCACACCGCTTCACCACGCCGACCTTGGACATCTCGGCGGCGTCCAGCACCTTCGCCTGCCCGGCGAAGTGCTCCACCTTTCCCGGCGGCACCTCCTGAAGCCACGTCGCCGTTGCCCCCAGCCCTTCCAGTCTGTCCAGGTGGGCAAGGTGCTCGCGCAGATGGGAGACCGTCGGGGCCTTCACCGGGCGCTTCAGCTCGTCGAAGCTGCTGCGACCGCCCGCGGGCACCCGCAGCAGTCCCAGCAGCCGGGCCTGCTCGACCTCATCCATCCGCGACACGATCGTTGCGAAGAAGTCCTCGTTCACCTCGGTCCTGATCGCCGAGGCCATCTCGTCCAGCGTGCTGTATCCAGGCAGCTCCATCCTCGCCTTGACCAGCTTCTCCAGCGCCACGTTGATCAGGTCGGCCGGATTGTCCTTGGTCTGCACGGCCTCCCGAATCGCCACTGCGGCGACCTGGCGGGCCTTTTCCATGTCGTAGATCACGCCGAGCCGTTCACGGATGAAGTCCCGCTGCCGCGCGGCCGTACGCACCGAGTCGTGCCGCGGCTGAACGCTCTCGTCCTGCTCCAGCAGGCCGCGCACATGCCCGACCACCAGCTCCGGCACCTGGCCCAGGTCCGGGAAGTAGCCCAATTCCTGATAGCTCTTCAGCAGCACCACCAGCGCCAGCAGATGCTCCGGCGAGCGCGCCTTGCCCCGCGCCCACGCCACCTCGGCCGTGCCGGGAGTGAATGCCTCGTGCAACTCGCGAGAGGAGATCGTGCGCTTGAACCGCGGGTACGCGGTACGTTCCACCGAAGCCATGCGCCGCAGGATCCCGGCCGCTCACCCGTACGGAGCACACGCAGCCGAGCCGATCACAGACATCACAAGCACATGACCAGGGAAGAAGCCGTCCAGGCACCCCGCCGCGAATCATCAGAAGAACCCACGAACGGGTGACCCGTGGGTGGGCCAGCGAGCTTCAGATCACCACCGCAGACGGCCTACGGCACGTTTCCGGCGTGTTCCGGTTGCCCTCCAACGTGGGCGGCCGCCGGAAGGTCCCGATGGCCGACCTGCGCACGCTCATGGAAGAGCTCGGCCTCCGCGCCGTCCGCACCCACCTGCAGAGCGGGCAGGCCGTGTTCGCGGCCGGGCGCGGCGAGGAGGAGGCGCTGGCCGCCGAGCTGACGCGGGCGATCGAGAAGCGGTTCGGTTTCGCGGTGGACGTGATCGTGCGCGACCACGCGTATCTGCGGGCGGTCGCCGAGGCGTGCCCGTTCCCGGCCGCCGAGCTGGAGGCGAAGCAGCTCCACGTCACCTACTTCTCCGCGCCCGTCGACGCCGGGCGGTTCGCGCAGATCGACCGGGCCGCCCACCTCCCCGAGGAGTTCCGGCTCGGCGACCGCGCCCTGTACCTGTACGCGCCGCACGGCCTCGGCCGCTCCCGGCTCGCCGAGCAGCTGTCCAGGCCCCGCGTGAACAGGGGCCTGATCGCCACCACCCGCAACTGGAACACCGTCGCCGCGCTCGTGGAGCTGACCCGTGGCTGACCGGGACCCCGCCGTCGAGGCCGCCGTCCGGGGCGAGCCGGCGCTGCTCGGACCCGAGGTCCGCCGCTCCCCGGAGCGGGTCGCGGCGCCGCCGCACCCCGGCTTCCACGGGTTCGGCGCCTCCGGACGGCACGGGGACCGCGCCCCGGCCGCCGCCATGCCGGCGACGGCCACCGCGCCCGGCGCCCGGCCCCCGGCCGTCTCCCGGACGAGGGGCGTCCGGCTCGCCCCGGACCCGGTCCGCCGCACCCTCGGCACCGAGCACCAGGGGCGCCGCGTCCACCGCGGTTCGCTGTGGAGGCGCGCGCAGGACGGCCGGCGGCCGTACGTCCACCAGGGGACGCCGTTCGACGCCCGGGAGGAATGACCGCCGGCGGCGTCAGGCGCCGAGCGCCGCCGGCACCGGCAGGCACGCCGCGTCGTAGCGCTCCAGCAGGACCCGCGCCACCTCCGGGGCCGGGCCGAGGACACCGGCGAGGACGTCCGCCTCCGCCGCGCCGCGCGCGATGCGGTCCGGCAGGAAGCCGGGGGCCAGGACGTACGGGGCGACGGCGACCCGCGCACAGCCCAGGGCCCGCAGCTCGCGCACCGCGTCCTCGGTGCGCGGCAGGGAAGCGGAGGCGAACGCAGGCCGCACGGCGCACCAACCGGTGTGCCGCCACTCCCGCGCGATGTCAGCGATCACTGCGATCGCCTCCGGGTCGGTGGACCCCGCCGAGGCCAGCACGACCCCGGTCGAGGACTTGTCGGCGGGGCTCAGCCCCGCCTCGTACAGCCGCCGTTCCAGGGCGGCGAGCAGCAGCGGCGACGGGCCGAGGACCTCCGCCTGCCGGATCCGCAGCTGCGGCGGCGCGTCCGCGAGGACCGCCGGGATGTCCGCCTTCGCGTGGAAGGCGCGGGTGAGCAGCAACGGCAGGGCCACCACGTCCCGGACGCCCCTTCGCCGCCCGCCCCCGCCGCGGTGCGGCGCTTCGCGCCGCGCCTCCTCCGCCAGGGACTCCAGCACCCCCTGCACCGAGGGGAGGTTGAAGTCCAGGAAGCCGGTCTCCACGCGCACGTCCGGCCGCAGCGCCCGCACCCGCCGCACCAGGGCGTGGACGGTCGCGGCGTGCCGCGGATCGCGGCTGCCGTGGGCGACGACGAGCAGGACCGGACGGTGCATGACGTGCCTCAGCCCCTCACCAGCAGACCGCGGCTGCGCAGCACCCACCGCTCCAGCGGGCTGAAGATGAGCAGGTCGATGGCGATGCCGACGATCAGGATGAGCAGGATGGCCTCGAACACCATGGCCATGTCGCTGGCGTTGCGGCCGTTCTCCAGCAGCTGGCCGAGGCCGACGCCGAGGTCGGGGAAGGAGGCGATGATCTCCGCGGCCATCAGGGAGCGCCACGAGAACGCCCAGCCCTGCTTCAGGCCGGCGACGTAGCCGGGCAGGGCGGCGGGCAGCACGATGTGCCAGGTGCCCTTCAGCCCGGTGGCGCCGAGGGTGCGGCCCGCGCGCAGGAACAGCGGCGGCACCTGGTCGACGCCGGACACCAGGCCGTTGGCGATGGAGGGGACGGCGCCCAGCAGGATCACCGCGTACATCATCGAGTTGTTCAGCCCCAGCCAGATCACCGCCGGCGGCACCCACGCCACCGACGGCAGCGACTGCAGGCCGGACAGGATCGGGCCGATGGCCGCCCGGACGAACTTCACGCGCGCCACCAGCAGGCCCAGCGGGGTGCCGATCAGCAGCGCGAAGCAGAAGCCGAGCAGGCCGCGGGAGACGCTGGTCCAGATGTAGTCGAGCAGCTCGCCCCGGAGCCACGCCTGCCGGACCACGTCCCACACGGCGGCGGGCGCGGGCAGCTTGCTCGGGTCGTCGACGACCCCGAAGGAGATCAGCGCCTGCCACACCACCAGCACCAGCGCGACGGCGAGGACGGGCGGCAGGATCTTCTCGGTGAAGGTCTGCCGGAAGGGCTTGCGCCGGATCTGCACCGCGTCCAGCGCGTCCAGTCCGGCCTCCAGGCCGGCCAGGTCGTTGCCGTCCTTGGCGGTCGTCCCGGTGGCGGTCGTCTCAGTGCTGGCCATGGCGACGGATCTCCCCCCGCAGTTCTTCGGTGATCTCGACGGACAGTTCCGCCACGGCGGTGTCCTCGATGCGCCGCGGATGCGGGATGTCCACGGTCCACTCGCGTGCGATCCGCCCGGGCCGGGAGGACAGCAGTACCACGCGCTGCGCGAGGCGGACCGCCTCGCGCACGTTGTGCGTGACGAACAGGACGGACACGTTCGTCTCCCGCCAGATGCGGGTCAGCTCGTCGTGCAGCACGTCCCGCGTGATCGCGTCCAGGGCCGCGAACGGCTCGTCCATCAGCAGCAGCCTGCTCTCCTGCGCGAGCGCGCGGGCCATGGCGACACGCTGGCGCATGCCGCCGGACAGCTCGTGCACCCGCTTGCCGTACGCGCCCTTCAGCCGGACCAGTTCGAGCAGCTGCTCGGCCCGCTCGCGGCGCCCGGACTTGGGCACCCCCCTGAGCTTCAGGGCGAGTTCGATGTTCTTGCCCGCGGTCAGCCACGGGAAGAGGGCGTGCTCCTGGAACATCAGGGCCGGGCGGCCGTCGGTGACGATGCCGCCGGCGGTGGGCCGGTCGAGGCCCGCCACCAGGTTCAGCAGCGTCGACTTGCCGCAGCCCGAGGCCCCCAGGAGGGTGACGAACTCGCCGGGCGCGACATCGAGGCTGATGTCGTCCAGCACGAGCTGCTGCCCGGCGGGGCCCGCGAACGACTTCGAGACGTGCTCGATCCGGGCGGCCTGCGCGGCCGCCTCGGTGCCGTCGTCGGCCTTGGCGAGGGTCGTGGCCATGGTCGTCACCTCCTGGGGACTCATCGGATGCGGGACTTGCTCACTCGGCGCCGAGACCGGCGTCGTCGACCGTGCTCTCGCCCTCGGCCTTCAGGACCTTGTTCAGGATCGTGAGGTCGTAGATGCCCTTGAGGTCGGGCTTCTCCAGCAGACCCGCCTTGACCGCGTGCTCCGCCTCGGTGTCGAGGGTGGCGGCGAGCGGGTCGTCGGTGAACCGGATCGACTTCCACGCCGGGTCCAGCACCTCGGCCGGCAGGGCCTTGCCGGAGTCCTTCTCCAGCTGCTTGTTCGCCGCCGCCTTCGCCTCGTCGGGGTGGGCGTTGATCCACCGGTTGGTCTCGACGGACGCCCTCAGCACGGCCTCGACGGCCTTCGGGTGCTCCTTGAGGAACTCCTGCCGCACGATGATGTTCGTGATCACGAACTCGCCGTCGGGCCACAGCGCGGACTCGTCCAGCAGCACCTTGCCGCCCTCGGCGACCAGCTTCGACGCGGTCGGCTCCGGCACCCAGGCCCCGTCGATGGAGCCGGCCCGGAAGGCGTCCGGGGTGACCTTGTTGTCGCTGCGGACGACCGTGACGTCGCCCTTGCCGCTCTGCGGGTCGACCTTCCAGCCCCGCTCGACGATCCAGTTGAGCAGCGCCACGTCCTGCGTGTTGCCGAGCTGCGGCGTGGCGATCTTCTTGCCCTTGACGTCCTCGAGGGACTCGATCTTGTCCGGGTCGACGACGAGCTTCACGCCGCCGGACGCCGAACCGCCGATGATCCGCAGGTTGGTGCCGTTCGACTTGGTGTAGCCGTTGATCGCCGGGGACGGGCCGATCCAGCCGATGTCGATGGAGCCGGAGTTCAGGGCCTCGATCTCGGAGGGGCCGGCGTTGAAGGTGGCGTACTCGGCTCTGGTGGCGCCGAGCTGCTTCTGGAAGAAGCCCTTCCGCACGCCCACGAGCGCGGTGCCGTGGGTGAGGTTGCCGAAGTAGCCGATCTTCACGGAGTCGAGACCGTCGATCCTCTTCGCCCCGGCGGCGACCTCGGCATTGCCGTCGTCCTCGGCCTGGGAGCCGTATCCGCAGGCGGCGAGGGTGAGCAGGGGGAGGGCGGCGAGGGCCGCGAAGGCGCGGCGGAGGGCGGTGGTGGCAGGCACGGGAGGCTTTCCTCTCGTTGGCCCGGCGGTCACGGTCTCTCAGGTCGTGGCCGGGAGGTCGGCAGGTCTTCGTCTACGGCGGCGGGGGGTGAGGGCGCGCGAGCGGTGCGCGTACGTCAGTGCGCACATCGCGCCACTCCGCCCTGCCCGCTGCCGAGGGCGCCGCTGCCGACGCGGCCGCCCTCCTTCGCGAACAGCGAGTAGAAGTCGGGGGAGTTCATGTCAGAAGTCCCACCCGTCGTCGTCGGCCTCGGCCGTGACGGGCTCCGGGGAGGCGAAGGACTCGCCGACCATGCCCGCGGTGAGGGTGGTGCCGTCGGCGGGGTCGATCAGGATGAACGAGCCGGTGCGGCGCGAGTCGGCGTAGGAGTCGACCGGCAGCGGCTCGGCGGCGCGGATCTTCACCCGGCCGATGTCGTTGGCGGCGAGCTGTCCCGGGTGCGGGTGCAGGGACAGGTCGTCGAGGGTGAGCCGGGACGGGATGTCCTTGACGATGGCCTTGACCGTGCGGGTGCCGTGCTTGAGCAGCACCCGGTGGCCGACGGTCAGCGGCTGGTCGGCGACGTGGCAGACGGTGGCCTCGATGTCCTGCGTGGTGGGCGGCGCGTCCTTGCTGGGCACGATCAGGTCGCCGCGCGAGATGTCGATGTCGTCCTCCAGCAGGAGGGTCACCGACTGCGGGGTCCAGGCCACGTCGACGGGCTCGCCCAGCAGGTCGATGCCGGCGATCCTGGTGCTCCGGCCGGAGGGCAGGACGGTCACGGACTCGCCGACCCGGAAGGTGCCGGCCGCGATCTGGCCCGCGTAGCCCCGGTAGTCGGGGTGCTCGGCGGTCTGCGGCCGGATCACGTACTGCACGGGCAGCCGGGCGTGGCAGTGCGCCAGGTCGTGGCTGACCGGGACGGTCTCCAGGTGTTCCAGCACCGTCGGGCCGCCGTACCAGTCCATGTGGGCGGAGGGTTCGACGACGTTGTCGCCGGCGAGCGCGGAGATGGGGATCGCGGTGATCTCCGGGACGCCCAGTTCGGTGGCGTAGGCGGTGAACTCCTCGGCGATCGCGGCGAAGGCGCTCTCCCGGTAGCCGACGAGGTCCATCTTGTTGACGGCGAGGACGACGTGCGGGACGCGCAGCAGGGCGGCGATGGCGGCGTGGCGGCGGGTCTGCTCGACGACGCCGTTGCGGGCGTCGACCAGGATGACGGTCAGTTCGGCGGTGGAGGCGCCGGTGACCATGTTGCGGGTGTACTGCACGTGGCCGGGGGTGTCGGCGAGGATGAACCGGCGGCGCGGGGTGGCGAAGTAGCGGTAGGCCACGTCGATGGTGATGCCCTGCTCGCGCTCCGCGCGCAGCCCGTCGGTCAGCAGCGCCAGGTCCGGGCCGTCCTGGCCGCGGCCGGCCGAGGCCCGCTCCACGGCCTCCAGCTGGTCGGCCAGCACCGACTTGGAGTCGTGCAGCAGCCGCCCCACCAGCGTGGACTTGCCGTCGTCGACGGAGCCGGCGGTGGCGAACCGCAGCAGCGTGGTGGCCGAGAGCTCCTCGGTCGTGGTCGTGGTCATGGCTAGAAGTACCCCTCGCGCTTGCGGTCCTCCATGGCGGCCTCGGAGAGCTTGTCGTCGGCGCGGGTGGCGCCGCGTTCGGTGAGGCGGGAGGCGGCGATCTCGGCGATCACCTTCTCGATGGTGTCGGCGTCGGAGTCGACCGCGCCGGTGCAGGACATGTCGCCGACCGTGCGGTAGCGCACGAGCCGCTTCTCCACGGTCTCGCCGTCCCTGGGCCCGCCCCAGGCGCCGGCGGTCAGCCACATGCCGTCGCGGCGGAAGACCTCGCGGTGGTGGGCGTAGTAGATGGACGGCAGGTCGATGTGCTCGCGGGCGATGTACTGCCACACGTCCAGCTCGGTCCAGTTGGACAGCGGGAAGACGCGCACGTGCTCGCCGGGGGCGTGGCGGCCGTTGTAGAGGTTCCACAGTTCGGGGCGCTGGCGGCGCGGGTCCCACTGGGAGAACTCGTCGCGCAGGGAGAACACGCGTTCCTTGGCGCGGGCCTTCTCCTCGTCGCGGCGTCCGCCGCCGAAGACCGCGTCGAACTTCTCGGCGCGGATCGTCTCGGTCAGCGGCAGGGTCTGCAGCGGGTTGCGGGTGCCGTCCGGGCGTTCCCTGAGGATCCCGCGGTCGATGTAGTCCTGCACCGAGGCGACGTGCAGGCGCAGGCCGTGCTTCTCGACCGCGCGGTCGCGGTAGTCGATCACCTCGGGGAAGTTGTGCCCGGTGTCCACGTGCAGCAGCGCGAACGGCACCGGCGCCGGGGTGAACGCCTTCAGCGCCAGGTGGAGCATGACGATGGAGTCCTTGCCCCCGGAGAACAGCAGGACGGGGTTCTCGAACTCGCCCGCCACCTCGCGGAAGACGTGCACCGCCTCCGACTCCAGAGCGTCGAGGTGGGACAGGGCGTACGGGGTGTCCGCACCGCCCTCGCCCCCCTTGACGGTGGCGACGGTCGTCGTCATGCCAGTCCCCTTTCGCTCAGCAGGGCGTACACCGCGGCGGCGGACTCCTGGACGGTCTGGTGCTGCGACTCGATGCGCAGGTCGGGCGCGACGGGCTCCTCGTACGGGTCGTCGACCCCGGTGAGCCCCGTCAGCTCGCCCGCGGCCTGCTTGGCGTACAGGCCCTTGACGTCCCGCTCGCTGCACACCTCGACCGGGGTCGCCACGTGCACCTCCAGGTACGGCGTGCCGTTCGCCTGGTGGCGCTTGCGCACCGCCTCGCGGCTGTCGGCGTACGGCGCGATCACCGGGACCAGCGCCGTCACGCCGTTGCGGGCGAGCAGTTCGGCGACGAAGCCGATGCGCTGCACGTTGGTGTGCCGGTCCTCGCGGCTGAAGCCGAGGCCCGCCGAGATGAACTCGCGGATCTCGTCGCCGTCGAGCACCTCGACCCGGTGGCCCTCCTCGCGGAGCCGGCCGGCCAGCTCGTACGCGATGGTGGTCTTGCCGGCGCTGGGCAGACCCGTGAGCCAGACGGTGGCTCCGCTCGTCACGTGGTTCTCCTGATTCGTCGAAGGCACGGTCATCGTCAGCCGTGCAGCCCGCACTCGGTCTTGGCGCGGCCCGCCCAGCGGCCGGCCCGCGCGTCCTCGCCCTGAAGGACCCGCCGGGTGCAGGGGGCGCAGCCGATGGAGGCGTAACCGTCCATCAGCAGCGGGTTGGTGAGGACGCCGTGCTCGGCGACGTACGCGTCCACGTCGTCCTGGGTCCAGCGGGCGATGGGGGAGATCTTGACCTTCCGCCGCTTCTCGTCCCAGCCGACGACCGGGGTGTTCGCCCGGGTCGGGGACTCGTCGCGGCGCAGGCCCGTCGCCCAGGCCAGGTAGCCCTTCAGGCCCTCCTCCAGCGGCCGCACCTTGCGGAGCCTGCAGCACAGGTCGGGGTCGCGGTCGTGCAGTTTCGGGCCGTACTCGGCGTCCTGCTCGGCGACCGTCTGGCGCGGGGTGAGCGTGATGACGTTGACGTCCATCACGGCGTCCACGGCGTCGCGGGTGCCGATGGTCTCCTCGAAGTGGTAGCCGGTGTCGAGGAACACCACGTCGACGCCGGGCATCACCCGGGAGGCGAGGTGGGCGACCACCGCGTCCTCCATCGAGGAGGTCACGCAGAACCGCTTGCCGAAGGTGTCGGCGGCCCACTTGAGGATCTCCAGCGCGGAGGCGTCCTCCAGGTCGCGGCCCGCCTGCTCGGCGAGCGCCTTCAAGTCCTCGCTCCCGCGCTCCTGCTGAACAGCCGTCATATCCGTGTCCCTCCCGCGTCGGGTCGTTGGAGCCCTCGGGCCAGCAGCCCGAGGAACCTCAACTGGAAAGCCCGGTTGCATGCCGCGCATTCCCATGCGCCGTGGCCGCCCTGGGCGGCCTCACTGGGACGAAGGTCCTCGTCGCCGCAGTAGGGGCAGTAGAAGGGAGCCGCGCGCTCGCTCATGACAGGGCCTCCTCCGAGGCGCGGGCGGCCCAGGCGGCGAACCGCTCGCCGTCCTCGCGCTCGGCCTGGAACCGCTTCAGGACGCGCTCGACGTAGTCCGGCAGCTCCTCCGCGGTGACCTTCAGGCCGCGCACCTTGCGGCCGAAGCCCGCCTCCAGGCCGAGCGCCCCGCCGAGGTGCACCTGGAAGCCCTCGACCTGCTCGCCGTTGTCGTCGAGGACCAGCTGGCCCTTGAGACCGATGTCGGCGACCTGGATGCGGGCGCAGGCGTTCGGGCAGCCGTTGAGGTTGATGGTGATCGGCTCGCCGAAGTCCGGCAGGCGGCGCTCCAGTTCGTCGATCAGCTGGGAGCCGCGCTGCTTGGTCTCGACGATGGCGAGCTTGCAGTACTCGATGCCGGTGCAGGCCATGGTGCCGCGCCGGAAGGGGGAGGGCTTGGCCGTGAGGTCCAGCGCCTCCAGGGACTCGACCAGGGAGTCGACCTGCGACTCCGCCACGTCGAGAATGATCATCTTCTGTTCGACCGTGGTGCGGATCCGGCCCGAGCCGTGCGCCTCGGCCAGGTCGGCGATCTTCGTCAGGGTGGTGCCGTCGACGCGGCCGACGCGCGGGGCGAAACCGACGTAGAAGCGGCCGTCCTTCTGGCGGTGCACGCCGATGTGGTCGCGCCACTGCTGCACCGGCTGCTCCGGAGCGGGGCCGTCGACCAGCTTGCGCCCGAGGTACTCGTCCTCCAGCACCTGGCGGAACTTCTCCGCGCCCCAGTCGGCGACCAGGAACTTCAGGCGGGCGCGGTTGCGCAGCCGCCGGTAGCCGTAGTCGCGGAAGATCGACAGCACGCCCTCGTAGACGTCCGGGACCTCCTCCAGCGGCACCCAGGCGCCCAGCCGCACGCCCAGCTTGGGGTTGGTCGACAGACCGCCGCCGACCCACACGTCGAAGCCCGGCCCGTGCTCGGGGTGCCGGACGCCGACGAACGCGACGTCGTTGATCTCGTGGACCACGTCCAGCAGCGGCGAGCCGGAGATCGCCGTCTTGAACTTCCGGGGGAGGTTCGAGTACGCCTTGTTGCCCAGGACGCGGCGCTTCATCTCCTCCAGGGCCGGGGTGCCGTCGATGATCTCGTCCTCGGCGATGCCGGCGACCGGGGAGCCGATCATCACGCGGGGGGTGTCGCCGCAGGCGGTCACCGTGGACAGGCCCACGGCCTCCAGGCGGTTCCAGATCTCGGGCACGTCCTCGATCCGGATCCAGTGGTACTGGATGTTCTGCCGGTCGGTGATGTCGGCCGTGCCGCGCGCGAACTCCTGCGAGATCTCACCGATGACCCGCAGCTGACGGGTGGTGAGCGCCCCGCCGTCGACGCGGACGCGCATCATGAAGTACTCGTCGTCCAGCTCCTCCGGCTCCAGCACCGCGGTCTTGCCGCCGTCGATGCCGGGCCGGCGCTGGGTGTACAGGCCCCACCAGCGCATCCGGCCGCGCAGGTCGTTGGGGTCGATCGAGTCGAAGCCCCGCTTGGAGTAGATCGTCTCAATGCGTGTCCGCACGTTGAGACCGTCGTCGTCCTTCTTGAACTGCTCGTTGCCGTTGAGCGGGGTGAAGTGACCCGCGGCCCACTGACCCTCGCCGCGGTGACGGCTCACCTTGCGGCGGGGAGTCGCGGCGGCGGGGTTCTGCGGGGTGGCGGCCATGGTTGACACGTCCTTCGGGACAGGCGGAAAGCGGCTCTGACCTGCGCGTACACGCGCATGGGCATACGTGCGCGACATTGCGCGGGGAGGCGGTGAAAGGGGGGTTTCCGGGCGGTGCCGGGGCGGTCAGCTCGCCGGACAGATGGCGCTGGACATGCGGCCGAGGTCGACGTGTCGCCGACTCACCAAGGCAATTCCAGTTCCGGACATGACGGAAGCGTGTCACGGCGATCTGGACACAGTCCAGCTTTGTCCGTCATGCGGACACCCTTGTCCCGGATGGCGAGATAAGGGTGTCGTCGGTCACACGGTGCGGATCCGGTCGTGTCCGCGCAGGTCAGGAGGGGAACGCACCGGGCCACGGCCCCGGTGCGGGGACCTCCGGCTCCTCCTCGACCCTGGTGTCGAACAGCTTGAAGCCCCGGCGCAGGTAGTTGGCCAGCGCGTGCTCGCCGTCCTTGCTGCAGGTGTGCAGCCACACCCGCCCGGTCGGCTTCCGCCCCGGCCAGCGGTCCGCGAGGTCCCAGGCGCGGGCGGTGCCGTACGCCAGCAGGTGGCCGCCGATGCGGCGCCCGCGGAAGGCGGGCAGGAGCCCGAAGTAGACGATCTCCACGACCCCGTCGTCCTGCGGGTCCAGCTCCACGTACCCCGCGGGCGTCCCGCGGTCGTAGGCCACCCAGGTCTCCACACCGGGCCGGTCCAGGTGTGCCCGCCACTGCGCGTAGGTCCAGCCGAGCCGGTCGGTCCAGCGGACGTCGCCGCCGACCGAGGCGTACAGGAAGCGGCTGAACTCGGGCGAGGGCACCTCGGCGCGGACGATCCGGACGTCGCCGTCGGGCGCGGCGGCCGGGAGGAGGTCGGCCGGGGAGGTCTGCTCCAGGGACCAGGTGGTCACGGGGATGGTGGTCATGCCGGTCAGGGAATCATCCGTCCGGGCGGTCTGTCGATCCGCCGGCCGCGGACCTCGCCCGCCGGCGTCAGCGCAGCGCGTCCTCGACCGAGGACAGGGGAGTCGCGAACAGCACCCCGTCCGCCTGGGCCCACACCTCGCCGGTCTCCTCCCAGTAGGACAGGGACTGCGCGCCCCCGCTCCAGCACAGCCGGGTCTCGTCGGCGCCGCACCGCGTGGCCCGCGCGCCGTCGGTGTCCTGCCGCCACAGCGTTCCGCGCCGGTCCCGCGCCTCGGCCCCGCGGCCGAGGTACCAGGCCGAGCGGTACGACAGCACGCCGCGCACGTCCGTGGTCCTGGTCTCGTACGCCTCGCCGGCGCTCACGCGGCCGGCGGCGCCGGTGGCCAGCAGCCCGGCGCGGGCCGGGTCGGAGCTGAAGGAATAGCGCCACAGCCGGGTCGGCCGGTCGCCGTCCGCGGGGACCCACTCGCTCACCACCAGGCTGTCCGGTGCGGTGCTGCGGTCCAGGGAGATGCCGGCGGGCCGGGGCGTGTCCCGGCCGCCGGGCAGGGTGTACGAGGCGACGGCGGGCAGCACGAACCGGTGGCCGTGCGCCGCCCAGCCGCCGGGCACCCGGCCCACGGTGCCGGCGTCGACGGTGGTGCGCTGGATGCGGTCCAGGTCGTACACGTACAGGGCGGTGCGGTCGCCCGCGCCGGCGGTGACCAGCAGTTTGTCCTGGTACCAGACCATGCCGGACACGGGGGAGGCGAGCCCCCGGTAGTCGCGCCCGCCGTCGACCGGGACGACGAGCAGGGCCGAGGCGTGGCGCAGGCGCTCCGGGTCGTCGGCGTCGACGAAGGCGACCCGGGCCAGGCCCCGGCCGGCCGGGCCCTCGTACCGGGTCCAGGCGGACAGGATCACGCGGTGCCCGCCCCAGCGGCCGTCGTCGTCGGCGTCGCCGGAGGTGGTGACCGCTCCGGGCCGCCAGCCGGCGGTGTCGGCGGCGTCCCAGCAGTAGGCGCGGGTGGCGGCGGGCGCGACGGGCAGCGCGGTGCGCTCCTCGGCCGTGCAGTCGGGGGAGGCGCGCAGGGCGCGGTCGGCGGCGTCGAGGACGGCGGCGACGCCCACGGGCCGGCCCATCGCCGAGGCGAGCCGGTCCAGCCAGCGCTGGGGCACCCGGCGCTCCGTCACGTGCAGCCGGTCCTTCGCGGCGGGCGCGGTGAGCGGCCGCAGCGCGGCGGCCTCCTCGACGTCCGTGGCCTGGGAGGCGCTGATCATCGTGGCGGCGGCCGTCAGTGCGAGGGCGGTCCCGGCCAGGGCGGCGCGCAGCGCCCTGCCCCGGTTGCGCCGTCGGTGTCTGCCGCGGTGCGTCATGGAACCCCTCTTCCTGGCTCTTTCGCCTCCGGGGCGCTCCGCCTGTGCCGTAGGAGGCCGAGGCACCGGGCCAACTGCGCCTGCCGGTCCGTACGTTGACCGAGAAGCGCCTGGGATGGCCCGTGCCGATGCTACGGCAGGCCGGGGGCCCAGGGACTCGGACCCCGGAAATATCCCCGCATCCGGGGGGCGGACACCACCCGGATGCGGGCGGACGGGGGCACTCGGGGCGAGCGGGTGGGAGCACCGGGGGCGGACGGGGGCACGCGGGGCGCGGTCAGGGTGCCCGGACCGCCGCCCGGCGCCCGGCCACGGCCGGCGCGGTCGAGTGGGGCAGCAGGTCGCGCGGGTCGTCCGGGAGCAGCACCGCCACCTCGGCGTCGTCCCGGAACCGGTACGGCCGGTGCTCCAGCAGTCCTCCCAGGTAGCGCCGTATCCGTGACATCTCGGCGCGCACCGTCACCGTCCGGGCCGGGTCGCCGAACAGGTCCTCGGCGAGGCCCGCGGCGCCGCGGCCGGCGCGGTGCACGGCCAGCAGGTAGAGCAACTCGGCGTGCCGGGGGCTCAGTTCCCGGCTCCAGGGGCCGGCGCCGCCGGACACCTCCAGCGACCAGCGGCGCGGCTGCCTGAGGTCCAGCACGATCCGGGCGGCGCCGTCCGGCGCCGGTTCGTCGGCGGGCCGCACCAGCCAGCCCCCGGCCAGCGGCTCCACCGAGCACGGACCGAGCGCGGGCAGCCAGGTCCGGCCCACCGCCGGCGAGGCGGGCAGCGCGATCCGGCGGGTGTACGGCATCCCCGTGACGGCGGCGGTCCAGCCGTCCCGGTCCACCACCAGCGCGCGCCCCCCGACCCGGGCGAGCACCGGCGCCGCCACCGCGCGCAGCCGCTCCAGCGTCCGCGTGTGCATCTCGCGCAGCCGGGCCTCGGCCAGCTTGGCCACGGAGTCCACCCAGGAGAGCGTGGCCGGGTGCATCGTCTCCAGCGGCCCGCTGACGTCCACCACGCCGAGCAGCCGGCCGTCGCGGGGGTCGGTGATGGGCGCGCCGGCGCAGGTCCAGGTGGCCTGCGAGCGCACGAAGTGCTCGGCGGCGAAGACCTGGACGGGCCGGCGCACCACCGCCGGGGTGCCGATGCCGTTGGTGCCGACGACGTCCTCCCGCCAGTCCGCGCCGGGCTCGAAGCCGAGATCGTCGGCCCTGCGCAGCACCGGCGCGCTGCCCTCGCGCCACAGCACCCGGCCCTCCTCGTCGGCGACCACCATGATGTGCCGGGCGACGTCCGCGGTGGCCAGCAGTCCCTCCCGCAGCACCGGCAGCACGTGCCGGAGCCGCGAGGTCTCGCGCCGCCGCTGGAGCTCCTCGGGGGACAGCAGCCCGGACCTGCGGTCGTGCTCGGGGTCGACCCCGTGGCGGAACATGCGTTCCCAGGACTGCTCGATCACCGGGCGGGGCGCCACCGGGGCGCGCTGCCCGGCGAGCCGTGCGGAGCGCACCTCGCTGAGCACCCGGGCCGCGCGCGTGGTGTCGACGAGGGCGAGGTGCGCCACGTCCGTCGCGGAGAGCGCCACCGGCCCGCCCGGAGCCGGCGGCCGGAGCGACCGCTTCCGCGGTCTGCCGGCCGCGCCCCCGAAGTCCGTCCCGACTCTTCGTCCCATCAGTGACCGCCTGCCCCTGGCTCGGGGGCACGGTCCGCACACAGCCGGCAGCAAGGTGCAACCCCTTGCAACCCTGGTGGACCGCCCCCCGGGTGTCCGAAACTTGAGCGACGCCGCCCCGAGCGGCGCCAGTGGCTCGTACGGGCCAGTGAGGCGGGGGTGGTGCCGTGTCGGCGCAGCACCACCCCCGCGCCACGTGCCGGTCAGGGCACCGGCCGGGCCCGTTCGACCACCGACGCCAGATCCAGGGTGTGCGGCAGCGTACCGAAGGCCGCGCCCCCGTCGCCGCCCAGTCGTGAGGCGCAGAAGGCGTCGGCGACCGCGGGCGGCGCGTACCGCACCAGCAGCGCCCCCTGGAACACCAGGGCGATCCGCTCCACCAGCCGCCGGGCGCGCGCCTCGACGCCCTCCAGGTCGGCGAGTTCGGTCAGCAGGTTCTTGATCGCCGCGTCCAGCCGGTGGTCGGCGCCGCGCGCCCGGCCGACCTCGCGCAGATAGGCGTCGAGCGCCTGCGGCTCCCGGCGCAGCGCCCGCAGGACGTCGAGCGCCTGGACGTTGCCCGCGCCCTCCCAGATCGAGTTCAGCGGCGACTCGCGCACCAGGCGGGGCAGCCCGGACTCCTCGACGTAGCCGTTGCCGCCGAGGCACTCGGCCGCCTCGACCGCCACCGGCGGGCACCGCTTGGTCACCCAGAACTTGGCGGCCGGCACCGCCAGCCGCAGCAGCGCCCGCTCCTGCTCGCTCCCGTCGTCCCAGGCGGCGGCGAGCCGCAGCGCGAGGGCGGTGGCGGCCTCCGACTCGATCGCGAGGTCGGCCAGGACGTTGCGCATCAGCGGCTTGTCGACCAGCTTCCCGCCGAACGCCTCGCGGTGGGCGCAGTGGTGGACCGCCTGCGCGACGGCCTGCCGCATCAGCCCCGCCGAGCCCAGCACGCAGTCGAGCCGGGTGGCCGCCACCATCTCGATGATGGTGCGCACCCCGCGCCCCTCCTCGCCGACCCGGCGCGCCCACGTCCCGTCGAACTCGACCTCGGCCGACGCGTTCGACCGGTTGCCCAGCTTGTCCTTCAGGCGCTGCACGAGGAACACGTTGCGGGTGCCGTCCTCGAGCACGCGCGGGACGAGGAAGCAGGTCAGCCCGCCGGGGGCCTGGGCCAGGACCAGGAACCCGTCCGACATCGGCGCCGAGCAGAACCACTTGTGCCCGGTCAGCGCGTAGGCGCCGTCCTCGGCGAGCGGCCGGGCCGCGGTGGTGTTGGCGCGGACGTCGCTGCCGCCCTGCTTCTCCGTCATGCCCATCCCGAACAGGGCGCCGGCCTTCAGGCGCGCGGGCCGCAGCTCACGGTCGTACACCTCGGAGGTCAGCCGCGGCACCCACTCCCCGGCGAGCGCCGGATCGGCGCGCAGGGCGGGCACCGCCGCGTGGGTCATCGACAGCGGACAGCAGGTGCCGGCCTCGGCCTGCGTCCACATCAGGAACCCGGCCGCGCGCCGCACGTGCCCGCCGGGCCGCACCCAGGCCTGCGTCAGGTGCGCCGAGACGCCCTTGCCGAGCAGCCGGTGCCAGGCCGGGTGGAAGTCGACCTCGTCGACGCGGTGGCCGTAGCGGTCGTGGGTGCGCAGGACCGGCGGATTGCCGTTGGCCTGCGCCCCCCACTCCTGCACCTGGGCCGAGCCGCAGGCGCGGCCGAGGGCCGACAGCTCGGCCAGCGCCTCGTCGCGCACCTGGGGTGCCACATGCCGTTCGACGGCCTCGGTCAGGGCGCGGTCGGCGGTGAAGACGTCGTACCCGACGAGCGGCGGGGCCTGGTTCGTCACGGTGTGCGTACTGGCTGCCATGCCTGCGAACCTACCGCGCCGCGCGGCGCGGGGGGAGCGGACCGCCGCGGCGGGGCGCCGCGGCCCCCCGCCCGGCCGCGGCACGGGGGGCCCGCGGGGGCGCGGCGGGGCGCCGCGGACGGCTTCGGGAGGCCCGGCCGGGTACGACGGGCGGCCTTCGGGAACGTGCGGCCTGGTGCGGCGGATACCTTTGGGGTGTGCAGCCAGCAAGTGACATCCCCGAGCGGCCCTCCGGCCGGCTCCACCGGGCTCGTGCCCTCTACCGGAACGTCTCCAAGCGGAGGACCGCCTGGCTGTTGCTCAAGGACACCGTCAACTCCTGCATGGAGTACCGGATCCTGGGGCTGGCCGCCGAGGCCGCGTTCTTCACCCTGCTGTCGGTGCCGCCGCTGCTGCTGAGCATGATCGGACTGCTCGGCTACGTCGACGCCTGGACCGGCGCCGACACCATCCAGAGCCTGCGGGCCAACATCCTCGACGCCTCCCGCACGGTGCTGTCCGACCGGGGCGTGAAGGAGATCGCGGAGCCGATCCTGCACGACGTGATGAAGGGCGGCCGGCCCGACGTCATCTCCCTCGGCTTCCTGTTCGCGCTCTGGTCGGGCTCGCGCGCGGTGAACGTCTTCATCGACACCATCACGGTCATGTACGGCCTGGACGGCGTGCGGGGCATCGTCGCGACCCGTCTGCTGGCCTTCCTGCTGTTCGTGGTGGCCCTGCTGATCGGCTCGGTCGCGCTGCCGCTGATGGTGGCCGGGCCGGACGCGGTGGTGCGGATCGTGCCGTGGTCGACGACGGTGGTGCAGGTCCTGTACTGGCCGGTGGTGGTCCTGCTGTCGATCGCCTTCCTGACCACCCTGTACCACGTGTCCGTGCCGGTGCGCTCCCCGTGGATCGAGGACGTGCCGGGCGCGCTGGTCGCGCTCGCCATGTGGGTGCTCGGCAGCTTCCTGCTGCGGATCTACCTCACCAGCACGGTCGAGGGCCCCACCATCTACGGTTCGCTCGCCGCGCCCGTCGCCGTGCTGCTGTGGATCGGCGTGTCCGCGTTCGCCGTGCTCGTCGGCGCCGCGGTCAACGCCGCCATCGACCGGGTCTGGCCGGCCGCCGCCACCGCGGCCGCCCGCGAGGCCAACGAGCGGCTGCGGCAGGCGCAGGTCGCCGAGTACGTGGCCCGCGCCGCCGCCGGCGGCGCGGCCGACCCCGACATGCCGTCCGAGTTCCCCGAGCGCTGGTCCCGGTTCCTGCCCCCGGAGGACGTGACGGCCCGGCTGCGGGCCCACGTCAAGAGCGTCCATCCGCCGCACAAGCCGGAGGACTCCTGAGGCCCCGGCGCGCTCACTCCTTCCAGGCGCCCGCTGAACGGCTCCACGACCCGGGCGTGCGCGCCCGGGACCACCGCCCGCCGACGGGGTGCCGCCGACCGGCGCCCACCTCGTGCGCGGCGGAGTCCGGCGGCCGGCCGCCGGACTCCGCCGCCGAGCGGGCCCACGGCGTCGGCCCCGCGGGGGTACCGGGCGCGAACGGCGTAACCTTCTCCCCGTGTACGCGGAGCGGGCGTCCCGGCTGACCGGCGCGGTGGTGTGGACCAACACGCCGGCCGGGCCCGACGCGGCCCGGGTCCTGCCCGACGGCTGCATGGACCTGCTGTGGCACGAGGGCCGGCTGCTGGTCGCCGGCCCCGACACGCACGCGCACCTCACGGCGGAGCCGGGCCCGTGGGCCGGTATCCGCTTCCCGCCCGGCACCGCGCCCGCCCTGCTCGGCGTGCCCGCGCACGAGCTGCGCGACCGGCGCGTGGACCTCGCGGACCTGTGGCCGGCGGCGCGGGTGCGGCGCCTGGCCGCCCGCGTCGCCGCCGCCCCCGACCCGGCGAGCGGCCTGGAGGAGCTGGCGCTGCGCCGGGCGGCCGAAACCGGTCCCCCCGACCCGCTGCTGCGGCGGATCGTCGCCGCCCTGGACGCGGGCCGCACGGTCGCCGCGACCGCCGCCGAACTCGGTCTGGGCGCGCGGCAGCTGCACCGCCGCTCGCTGGCCGCCTTCGGCTACGGCCCCAAGACGCTCGCCCGGGTGCTGCGGCTGCGGCGCGCGCTCGCGCTGGCCCGCGCCGGTGTGCCCCTGGCGCGGACGGCGGCCCGGGCCGGGTACGCGGACCAGGCCCACCTGGCCCGCGACGTCCGGGCGCTGACGGGGCTGCCGATGCGGGAGCTACGGGGCCGGTAGCGGCGCGAACAGGTCCACCCCGTTGCCGTCCGGGTCGTGCAGCACGGCGTACCGCTGGCCCCAGACGGCGTCCCAGGGCTTGAGCTCGCTGTGGTACCCGGCGCCGACCAGTTCCTCGTACAGCGCGTCCACCTCCCCGGGGCCGTCGCAGCGCAGGGCCAGCGAGGCCCGGCCGCCGCCGGCGGGCGGCCGCCATCCGGGGTGGAAGGAGCGGACGGTCTCCTCGGTGTCGAGCAGCAGGCGCAGCCCGCCGGGCAGTTCGGCCTCGGCGTGCGGCTGGTCCTCGGCGCCCGCGGGGAAGGCGAAGCCGAGGCGGCGGTAGAAGGTCACGGCGGCGGCCATGTCGGTGACGACCAGGCCGATGGCGTCGAATCGTGCGGTCATGCGGCCACCGTAGGCGGCGCACCGGGGCCCGGTCTTGAAGGAATCGGACGCCCCGGGCCTCAGCCGAAGGTCACCGGCCCGCGGGGGGTGTCCACCGTGAAGGAGATCCCCACCGGGCCGGCGGTGAGCGGCAGGTCGGTGCCGAGGGCGGCGAGCAGGGGCCGGATCCCGTCCGGGTCGGGAGCGGTGGCGGACAGCGCCAGCAGGGGGGTGACGGGCAGGCCCGACGCCGTGGGGTGCGCCGAGGCGCCCCAGTCGATGAGGAAGGGCACCAGGCCGGAGGGGTGCGCGGTGGCGCCGTCGGTCAGGCGCCACTCCAGCAGGGTGCCGTCGGGGCGGCGGCGGCTCATCGCCCGCACCGCGCCGGGGTCGTAGCCCCGCGCGCGGGCCGCCGCGACCGCCGCGTCCAGGTCGGGCGGGCTGATCGCCCAGGTGACGGTCCGCGCGGCGGTGAGGCCGTCGACGCCGAGGGCGCGCGGACCGGCGGGCGCGGGCTGGTCCGGGTCGGGACCGATGATCTCCAGGTATCTGGTGCCGCCGAGGGACACCAGGTGGTTGCGCGTGCCGAGCCCGACGTGCGCCCCGCCGGGAGCCGGTGCCACCCCGGTGCGCCGGGTGAAGTCGGCGACGGTGGCCGCCAGGTCGGGGGTCGCGAGGACCAGGTGGTCGAGGTGCGCGGGAAGGGTGTTCATCGCCGTCGAGCGTACGCAGCCGAGCCCCCGCGGGGAACCGCCCGTGCGTCCGGCTGCGGCGCCCCGGATCCCGGGCGTCCGCCCCGACCGGGCCCGGAACCCGTGGCCTCGTTCACCGCTCCGGGCGGCCGGGCGCTTCGGCCGGCCCGGCGGGACCTCCGGCGGAACCCGCGACGGCCCGGCCCCGGCCGGGCCCCGCACCGCCCGCCCCCTAGGCTCGGCCGCATGACTTCCCGACTCCTCGTCTACACCCGCACCACCGACTACCGGCACGACTCCATCCCGGCCGGCGTCGCGGCCCTGCGCGCCCTCGGCGGCTTCGCGGTGGACGCCACCGAGGACCCCGCCGCCCTCGAAGCGCCCCTCGACCGGTACGCCGCGGTCGTCTTCCTCTCCACCAGCGGCGAGGTGCTGACCCCGGCCGGGCGCGCCCGCCTCGCCGCGTACGTCGAGGCGGGCGGCGGCTTCGCCGGCGTGCACGCGGCGGCCTGCACCGAGTACGACTGGCCGTACTACGGCGAACTGCTCGGCGCCCGCTTCGCCCGGCACCCCGCCCACCAGCCGGGCCGGGCGGTGGTCGAGGACCGGGCCCATCCGGCCACCCGGCACCTGCCCGCCGTCTGGGAGTTCACCGACGAGTGGTACGACTTCCGCACCAACCCGCGCGGGCGGGTGCACGTCCTCGTCCGCGCCGACGAGTCGTCGTACGAGGGCGGCGGCATGGGGGAGGACCACCCGCTGGCGTGGTGCCGCGACCAGGGCGCCGGCCGCGTCTTCTACACCGCGCTCGGCCACGCCGCGGAGGCCTTCGACGACCCCGCCTTCCGCGCCCACCTGCGCGGCGGCATCGGGTGGGCGGCACGGCTCGGGGACGGCGCGGACCGGGCCGGGTGACGTCCGCTCAGCCCGCCGCCCGGGCGGGAGCCCGGCGCGTCCCGCCGGGGGCGGCGGGCGGCGGGGCCGTGCTGGCCCGCTCGACGAGGCGGGTGGAGAGTTCGGTGCGGGTGCCCTCGGGGCGGTCGCCGTCCATCATCCGCACCAGCAGGCGCAGGGCGGTCGCCGCCATCTCCGCCAGCGGCTGGCGGACCGTGGTCAGGGCCGGGCCGAGCCAGCGCGCCTCGGGCAGGTCGTCGAAGCCGACCACGCTGACGTCGTCCGGCACCCGCAGCCCGCGCGCGGCCAGCGCCTCGTACACGCCGGGCGCCAGGGCGTCCGAGCAGACGAAGACGGCCGTCGGCGGCTCGGGCAGATCGAGGAGCTCCAGCGTGTGGCGGCGGGCCGCGGCCGGGTCGGCGCCGGCGTGCCGGACGTACTCGGCGCGGTCGCGCACCTGTGCCGCCGCGAGCGCCGAGCGGTAGCCGGCCAGCCGCGCGTCGCCCTCCTGCGCGCGCCGCTGCCCGGTGACGACGGCGATCCGCTCGTGGCCGAGCGACAGCAGGTGCTCGGTGGCCGTCACCCCGCCCTGCCAGTTCGCGGCGCCCACCGACACCACGCCCGGCGGCGGTTCGAGCACCGGGTCGATCAGCACGAACGGGATGCGGTGCTGCTCCAGCCACGCGTACTGCGACGCGGTCGGCTCGGCCAGGCCGAACAGCACCCCCGACGAGCCCCGCGTGACGAGCCGGTCCAGCCAGCCGCGCTCCGGCCGCCCGCCCCGCCGCCGGCTCGGGCCCGCCGAGACCACGACCTCCAGCCCCGCGTCGTACGCCGCCTCCTCCACCCCGTGCAGCACCGCGCCCGACCAGGAGTTCTCCAGGGAGTGCACCACGAGGTCGACCATGCGGAGCGCCCGCGTCCCGTCGAACCGGGGCCGGCGGACGTATCCCAGCCGGTCCAGCGCCTCGGTGACCCGGCGGCGGGTCTCGGGCGCCACGTCCTCGCGGCCGTTGACCACCTTGGACGCCGTCGGCACCGACACCCCGGCCTCCCGGGCCACCACGGCCAGCGTCGGCCCGGCCGCCACGCCCGCCCTGCCCGCACGGACCATCGGGACACCACCTCTCCGGCCCGCCCGAGGGCCGTGGAAAGTTTCGACCAGCGCTGCGCTCAGTGGCCGGACCGGTGCCCGGGCCTGGCTGGGCCCGACCGGATCCGACCGGACAGAAAGCGCTTCCTACTGTAGGTGTGGGGCAGGGCGGCGGGAAGACGGCGGAAAGCGCGGGATCTTGTCGGCCGCACCTTTCGAAAACCCGGACGGGCGGCCGACGCGCCCCGGAGCGGGCCGCGGGTCCCGTGCTCGGACCGGTGGCGTCCGGCGAGTCGGCGGCCGGGGAAGGGGGCGCGTCACTAAGGCGCCGGGACGGCCGCCGCCGTCATCCCCGGCGGGTCCGGGCGAGGTCCAGGAAGGCGGTCCAGGATCCGGGGGCGACGGTGAGGTGGGGGGCGGTGGGGGTCTTGGAGTCGCGGATGTGGACGGCGGTGGGGTGGGGGGCCACCTCCACGCAGGCGTCGCCTTCGTCGGTGCTGTGGGTGGACTTGCGCCAGTGGTAGGCGACTTCCAGGCAGTTTCCGCCTTCGCTGCCGCTGTAGCTCGACTTGAACCACCGAAGTGCGGTGCTGTTCATTGCTCCCCCAGAAGACGGTCCAGCAGGTCCCTCGTGTCCTCAGGGGTGAGGGCCTGTGACCGCAGCATCGCACACTTCTGCGTGAGGATCGCCACCTCGTCTGGGTCGGCGATGAGTTGGCTGCCGCGCTGGTTCTCCATGTACGCGAGGCGTTGGTGCTCCGGGGTCTCCAGCAACACGAACGGGCCGTCAAGGGAGGCATGGGTAATGCGCTTTAGCGGCAGCACCTGGAGCATGAGACCTGGTAGTTCGGAGCACGCCCGCAGGTGTCGTAGTTGCTGGGCCCACACCTCTTTCCCGCCGATGGGCGCACGCACCACCGGCTCCCACACCACGAAACATGTGATCGGCGGCTCCTTACCACGCAGGATCTCCTGACGTGTGATGCGTGCCGTCACCAACTGGGCAATCCGGTTGTCGTCGTAGACCGGTACACGGCTACGGAACACCGCCTGTGCATACGCTTCCGTCTGGAGCAGGCCGGGCAGTACCTGATTCTCGTACGACGAAATCGCGATGGCCTCCCGCTCCCGGTCAAGGAACTCCTCCGCCCACAACGGCACCAGATCCACTTCGGGCAGATGCGCCAGCGCCGCCGACAACGCCCCCTTGGTGTCCAGCAGATCGTCCAGCTGCTCGGCGAGGTCGGGCTTGAGCGGCCGTCTGCCCTGCTCGATCGAGGCGATCTGCTCCTCGCTGACGACGAACGCCTCGGCCAGCGACTTCTGCGTGTGGCCGGCGGCCTGGCGGTAGAGGGCGAGCAGCGCGCCCACCATCCTCATCGCGGAGGCGTTCCGGCGTGACCGGCGTGACCGTGTCGTGGTGCTCATGCGGTCGGACTCCCCACCCGGGTGCGTACGTTCACCGGTGCGCGGCCGTACGGAGGAGGCGTACGGCCGCGCGCCCTGTGCCATGGTGGCCACACAGCGTCACGCTGGCCCTGTGAACGCGGAAAATTCACCCTCGCTCCGGCCGCCGTCCCCGCGCGAGCGGTTCTACCCCCGGGAGCGCAGATCCGTACCGGCGGCACGCGCGTTCGCGCGGGAGGCGCTGGCCGACTGGGGCGTGTGCGGGCGCGCGGACGACGTGCTGCTGTGCGTCAGCGAGCTGGCGACCAACGCCCTGGTGCACGGCGTGCCGCCCGGCCGGGGCTTCCTGCTGCGGCTGCTGCCCGGCGGCGACGGCGGGGTGCGGATCGAGGTGCACGACAGCGGGGACGGCGTACCGGCGCCGCCGCGGACGGACGGTCAGGAGCCGGGCGAGGGCGGGCGCGGGCTGCTGCTGGTGTCCGAGCTGGCGGACAAGTGGGGGGTGGGGGAGCGGGACCCCGGCAAGATCGTGTGGTGCGAGTTCGCCGGGCGGGGCCGGGGCTTCGGCGCGGAGGCGCTGTGACCGGGTGAATCCGCCTACGGCGCCTCCGCGCCGGGACCCGGGCTTCGGGCGGGAAGCGGGGAGGGCGGTTGCAGCACCTCCGCGATCCCCCCGATCGCCCCCGGCCCCACCCGGCAGCACCCCCCGACCAACCGCGCCCCCGCCGCCCGCCAGGCCCGCACCCGCTCGGCGTCGAAGGTCGAACCGCCGGTCCAGGCCCGCGTCCGCGCGTCCCATCGCTCCCCGCTGTTGGGGTACGCCACGACCGGCTTGCCGGTGACCCGGGACGCCGTCGCGACCGCGTGCTCCACGTCCTCGGGGGCGCAGCAGTTGACGCCCACCGCGATCACCTCGTCCGCGTCGGCGGCCAGGGCGAAGGCCTCCTCCAGCGGCTGCCCGGCGCGGGTGCGGTCGCCCGAGACGGTGTACGACAGCCAGGCCGGCACGCCGAGCCCGCGCACCGCGCGCAGCAGGGCGGCGGCCTCGTCGGCGTCGGGGGCCGTCTCCAGGGCGAGGACGTCCGGGCCGGCGGCGGCCAGGACCTCCAGGCGGGGCCGGTGGAAGCGCTCCAGCTCGGCCACGGTCAGGCCGTACCGGCCCCGGTACTCGGAGCCGTCCGCGAGCATCGCCCCGTACGGGCCGGCCGAGGCCGCCACCCACCGCGGGCGGCCGGGCGCGGCCCGCCGGGCCGCCTCGCGGGCCAGCTCCACGCTCAGCGCCATGAGGCCGGCCGCCCGCTCGCGTCCGATGCCGCGCCTGCCGAACCCTTCGAAGGTGGCCTGGTAGCTGGCGGTGATCGCCACGTCCGCGCCCGCCGTGAAGTAGGCGAGGTGCGCCTCGGCGACCGCCTCCGGCCGCTCGGCGAGCAGCCGCGCCGACCACAGCTCGTCGCCCAGGTCGTGCCCGGCCGACTCCAGCTGGTTGGACAGGCCGCCGTCGAGGACGAGCGTCCCGGCGGCCAGGGCGTCGGCGAGGGGCGGCGGAGCCTGCCGGGCGCCGTGATCGGTCCACCGGGTGTCGTGAGCGGCCCGCCTGGTGTCGTGGGCGGCACGAGAACGCCTGGTCATGTCTCGACGCTAGTCGAAGCGGCCGGCGCGGCGGTCCCCGGCGCCGGAACCCCTGGCGCCGCGAGGCCCGCGTCCACGAGTCCGGACCGGCCCGGATCCGGCAGCCGTACGGCATCCGCGCGCCCCGCCCGCCGGCCGGACCGCGCTACCGGGAGCGGGGGCCGGTGCCCGTGTCCCTCGCGGGGCGGGCGGCCGGGCGCCGTCGCCGGGCTTCCCGCGGGCGCCGAGCGCGGCCGCCGTCCCGAGGGGACGGGAATCCGCGGGCGCCTCTTCACGCCGGACCCGTTGACCTGTCCGTGACACACCCTTACCTTTTCGGCGTTCGTAATGACAGATGTTGTTTGAAATACCGAACAGATTCGCGCACAGCGGGACTGGACCCCGTTTCGATCCCCCCACCCGAGAGGAAGTCCGCATGAGCCGCGCCGACGACCTGCCCGAAGCCGCCGAAGCCCGTCAGGCCCCCCACGTGCCCAGCCGCAGACTGATGCTGAAGGGCGCCCTGGCCGCGGGCGCCCTCGCCGCCGCCCCCGCCCAGGCCCTCGCCGCCCCGGGGACCGCCCCCGCTCCCTCCCCGAAGGCGGCCTCGTACGTGAACCCGCTCGTCCGCAACCGCGCCGACCCGCACATCCACCGCCACACCGACGGCTTCTACTACTTCACCGCCACCGCCCCGGAGTACGACCGGATCATCCTGCGCCGCTCCCGCACCCTGAACGGCCTGGCGACCGCCGCCGAGTCGGTCATCTGGCGCAAGCACGCCACCGGCGCCATGGGCGCGCACATCTGGGCGCCGGAGATCCACCGCGTCGACGGCAAGTGGTACATCTACTTCGCCGCCGCGCCCGCCGAGAGCGTGTGGGACATCCGCATCTGGGTGCTGGAGAACGCCCACCCCAACCCCTTCCGCGGCGCCTGGGTGGAGAAGGGGCAGCTGAAGACGGCGTGGGAGACCTTCTCCCTCGACGCCACCACCTTCACCCACCGCGGCACCCGCTACCTCGCCTGGGCCCAGCACGAGCCCGGTATGGACAACAACACCGCCCTGTGGCTGTCCGAGATGGCCGACCCGTGGACCCTGACGGGCCCCCAGGTGCGGCTGTCCACCCCCGAGTACGCCTGGGAGTGCGTCGGCTTCAAGGTCAACGAGGGGCCGTCGGTCATCGCCCGCAACGGCCGGCTGTTCATGACCTACTCGGCCAGCGCCACCGACGCCAACTACTGCATGGGCCTGCTGACCGTCGACGCCGACGCCGACCTCATGAACCCGGCGAACTGGTCCAAGTCCCCGGTCCCCGTCTTCACCAGCAACGACACCACCCGGCAGTACGGCCCCGGCCACAACTCCTTCACGGTCGCCGAGGACGGCCGCACCGACGTCCTCGTCTACCACGCCCGCCAGTACAAGGAGATCACCGGCGACCCGCTGCACGACCCCAACCGCCACACCCGCGTCCAGAAGCTGGGCTGGAAGCCGGACGGCACCCCGGACTTCGGCGTCCCCGTGGCCGACACGGCGCGGGAGGGCGCGTGAGATGAGACGCGCGCACGCGATCCTGCTCGCCCTGTGCCTGGGCGTGCTCACCGCCCTGGCCGGCGCCGGGCCCGCCCAGGCCGCGCCCCGGACGATCGTCAACGGCACGCAGTTCACCGACACCTCGGGCAACCCCGTGCACGCGCACGGCGGCGGCGTCATCAAGGTCGGGGCCTACTACTACTGGTTCGGCGAGCACCGCAACGCCGACAACACCTTCCGGTACGTGGACGCCTACCGCTCCACCGACCTGAAGAACTGGGAGTTCCGCAACCACGTCCTGACCCAGTCGTCCGCGCCCGAGCTGGCCACCGCCAACATCGAACGGCCGAAGGTCATGTACAACGCGGCCACCGGCCAGTTCGTGATGTGGATGCACAAGGAGAACGGCACCGACTACAGCGAGGCCCGGGCCGCCGTCGCCGTCTCCTCGACCGTCGACGGGGACTACACCTGGCGGGGCAGCTTCCGCCCGCTCGGCCGGCACATGTCGCGGGACCTCACGGTCTTCACCGACACCGACGGCGCCGGCTACCTGGTCTCCGCCGCCCGCGAGAACTACGACCTGCACATCTACCGGCTCACCGCCGACTACACCGGCGTCGCGAGCCTGGTCGCCAACCCCTGGCCGGGCGGCCACCGCGAGGCCCCGGCCCTGTTCAAGCGGGGCGGCGTGTACTTCATGCTGACCTCGGGCGCCACCGGCTGGAACCCCAACCAGCAGCAGTACGCCACCGCCACCAGCCTCGCCGGACCCTGGTCGGCGATGACGAACGCCGGCGACTCCACGGCGTACGGCTCGCAGACCGCGTACGTCCTGCCGGTGCAGGGCACGTCCGGCACCGCCTACCTCTACCTGGGCGACCGCTGGGGCAACTCCTTCGGCGGGACCGTGAACGACTCGCGGTACGTGTGGCTGCCGCTGGCCTTCCCGACCGCCACCTCGCTGTCCCTGTCCTGGTACCCGGAGATCACGGTCGACGCCGACGCCGGGACGGTCACCGGCACCGCCGCCGCCTACCACACGCTGACCGCCCGGCACAGCGGCAAGTGCGCCGACGTCACCGGCCAGTCGCAGTGGCAGGGCGCCCAGCTCAAGCAGTACGACTGCAACGGCGGCGGCAACCAGCGGTTCTGGTTCCGGCCCGCCGGCGGCGGCTACCACCAGCTGATGGTCCGCAACAGCTCCCTGTGCGTGCGGGAGAACGCGAGCACCGTCACCCAGGAGGACTGCGACAGCGCGGCGACGGACCAGCAGTGGTCCCTCACCACCACCGGCTCCCACCTCACTATCAGATCCCGGGCGACCGGGGAGTGCCTGGACGTGAGCGGCGCGTCCACGGCCGACTCCGCCGCGCTCATCACCCACCCCTGCAACGGAGGGACCAACCAGCAGTGGACGCGCGGAACATGACCGGCCCGGCGGGACGCCTGTCCCTGGCCGTGCTGGCGGCGGCGGCCCTGGGCGCCGCCCTGCCGGCCGCACCGGCCCGGGCCGGCGAGGCCCGCCGGCCGCCCGGCATCGAGCACTGCACCGCCACGGCCTGCCACTTCGACGTGCCGCCCGGCACGTACGACGTGCGGGTGGTGCTGGGCGGCGGGACCGCGTCCGCCACCGCGATCGGCGGCGAGACCCGGCGCTCCCTGCTGCCCGAGACGTCCGTGCCGGCCGGCGAGCGGGCCGTCCGCTCCTTCACCGTGGACGTCCGCACCCCCGAGGGGGAGCCCACCGGACCCGACGGCAGCCCCGGCCTGGACCTGGTGATCGGCGGCCCGGCGCCCGCCCTGGCCGGCGTCCGCGTCACCCCCGCCCGGCACACCCGGCAGATCCTCCTGGTCGGGGACTCCACGGTCTGCGACCAGCCCGGCGACCCGTACGCGGGCTGGGGCCAGCAACTGCCCCGGTACCTGCGCAAGGGCCTGTCGGTCGCCAACCACGCCGACTCCGGGGAGAGCACCGTCTCCTACCTCCGGGACCCGCGGCTGTGGGACACCGTCCGGGCGCGGATCCGCCCCGGCGACCTGGTCCTGATCCAGCTCGCCCACAACGACAAGACGACGGACGGGGCGACCTACCGGGCCAACCTGGAGGCGCTGGTGGCGGGCGTGCGGGACCGGGGCGGCGAGCCGGTCCTGGTCACGCCGATCGTGCGGCGCTGGTTCAACGCCGACGGGACGCTGGACAACGGCACCGCGCTGCTCGTCAACGGCCTCGGCGTCGACCACCCGGCGGTGATCCGCTCGGTCGCCGCCGACCGGGACGTGCCGCTGATCGACCTCACCGCGAAGACCAAGGCGCTGGTGGAGTCCCTCGGCGTCGAGGGCTCCAAGGCGCTGTACCTCCACGACGAGAAACGGGACAACACGCACACCTCCGTGCACGGCGCCACCGTGTACGCGCAACTGGTCCGCGACGCGCTCGTCGCCCGGCGCCTGGTGCCCGAGGGCCTGGTCCGGGCGGGCTGAACCCCCGGGCGCCCCGACCGGAACCGGGGCGCTCCGGGTCAGCTCTGCAGGCGGCGCCGCATCTGTTCGAGACGGCGGGCGAAGCGGCGGTTGTACCAGGTGAACCAGGTCATGAACGCCACGGCCAGTGCCAGGGTCCAGCCGCCCGCGGTGACGGAGCCGGACGCGAACCACAGGGCCGAGACGCCGAAGAAGAGGAGGGCCAGCAAGGGCAGCGCCCACCAGCTGTTGCGGCGTATCCGCTCCTGGCGGGAGGCGACGAAGGCCGCCATCGCCTGCCGCCGCCGCGGATCCTGCGGCGCCGGCCCGCCCTTGAGGACCTGCCGCTCCATGGCCGGGACGTCGTCCGCCTCCGTCCCCGTGGTCGCGGCGTCGTGCCGCCGTCGGCGGCGCACCAGCCACACGGTCCAGCCGGCCAGGAACGCGGCGCTCACGGCGGCGTACGGCCACGCGGACATCCCGTCGAAGAGCAGGCGGACCACGAAACCGACGACCAGGGCGAACAGGCCGATCACCCATAAGCTGTCCTGCGGACGCCGCTTCGTCCCGTTCTCCATCTCCACCTCCAAGGCAGCGAAGGGCAGTCACGGAAGTACGACGCCCGCCGGGTACCCGGGAGCGGCCCGCCGGACACCGCCGGTCCGGCGGGCCGCCCGCCGGGCCGGTCAGGCCACCGGCGCCATGTCCTTCTGCCTCGGCCTCGGCACGAGGGGCGTCGGAGCCGGGGCCGAGGACTCGACGACCTTGCGGTAGACCGCCTCGTAGCCGGCCGCCATGGTGTCCGGCTGGAAGTGCTCGATGACGTGGTTGCGGCAGTCGCGCGAGTCGAGGGCGCCCACCGCCTCGACGGCGTCGGGCAGTTCGGCCACGTCGTCACGGACCAGGCCCGTCACCCCGTCGACGACGACCTCCGGGACCGAGCCGCGGCGCAGCGTGACCACCGGCGTGCCGCACACCATCGCCTCGATCATCACCATGCCGAACGGCTCCTCCCACTGGAGCGGGAAGAGCAGGCAGCGCGCGCGGGCCAGCAGCTGCTTCTTGCGCTCGCCCGTCACCTCGCCGAGCCACTCCACGCCCGGGCCGAGCCGCGGCTTGATCTCGGCCTCGAAGTAGGCGTGTTCGGCGGGCTCGCTGCACTTGGCCGCCAGCTTGATCGTCCGGCCCGCGGCGCGCGCGGCGTCGATGGCGAGGTGCATGCCCTTGTCGGGGGTGCAGCGGCCGAGGAAGAAGACCCAGTCCTCCTTGTCGCGCCGGTAGGGGAAGTCGCCCGCGCGCAGCGCGTTGTGCACCGTGCCCGCCCAGTTGAGGTCCGGGGCCTGGGAGCGCTGCGAGTCCGAGATCGCCACCAGGTGCACGGAGTCGCCCAGCTGCCGGTAGTAGTCGCCCGGTTCGCCGTCCAGCGGGCCGTGCGTGGTCACCACGGTGGGCACGCTCCGGCCGCGGGCCAGCAGCGGGCCGGCCAGGGTGTGGTCGTGGACGACGTCCACGTCGAGGCCGTCGAGGATGCGGGCGGTGGCCGCGGTGTGCCACACCTCGGGCAGCGGCTCGCCCAGCCGCTTGCCCTGCGGCACGTCGTAGGTGCGCAGCATGCGGCGGGCGCGGGTGCCGTTGCGGCCCGCGGCGATCAGGGTGACGTCGTGGCCGCGCTCCACCAGCGCGTCGGTGAGGTCGGCGCACATCGCCTCGATCCCGCCGTAGCCGCGCGGCGGGAGCTCGAACCACGGCGGCGCGACCATGGCGATACGAAGCGGCCGGTTGCTCACGTCAAGCTCCTTTCCTTGGGTGCGTCCGCCGCCGGGGCGCCGCGGCCGGCGCCGGACGGCCGCCCGGCGCCGGCGCGCGCCCGTGCGGCGGACGGCCGGTCGCGCCCGCTGCTTGCGCGCACGGCACGGCCCCGCCGCGGCTCGGCGTGCCATGTCATGCCCGGAAACAGGGGCGAGGGGTGGGAGTGGGCCGGCCACGGACGGCGTCGGCCGCGGCGGCGGGACACGGACGGCGCGGGCGCCCACGGGGGCGCCGGGCGCCGTCCGGTGCGGGGGAAAGCCTGCGTCGTGGGTCAGGAGGACGGCGGGGCGGAGGCGGCCGTGCAGGCGCAGGGCTGCGTCGAGACCTCCATCCCCGCGGGCAGCCCGGTGACCTGGACCTCCCCGGCCTCGGTCACCCGGACGCCCACCTGGGCCGTGCCGACCGGCACCTCGGTCAGCCGCAGGGCGCCGAAGCGGGCGGGCAGCACGGGGGCGAGCCGGATCCGGCCGTGCGGGACGCACACCTCGGCGCCCAGCAGCACCCGCAGCAGGTACACGGGCGTGGCGGAGGCCCACGCCTGCGGCGAGCAGGCCGCCGGGTACGGCACCGGCTGGGCGTACTCGGCGCGGTCGAAGCCGCACAGCAGCTCCGGCAGCCGCCCGCCGAAGGCCGCCGCGGCGTCCAGGACGGCCTCGGCGACGCGGCGGGCGTGGTCGGTGAAGCCGTAGCGCATCAGACCGGCGGCGACGATGCCGCTGTCGTGCGGCCACACCGAGCCGTTGTGGTAGCTCATCGGGTTGTACGCGGCCATGGTGGTGGCCAGGGTGCGCACGCCCCAGCCGCTGAACATCTCGGGGGACAGCAGCCGCTCGGCGACCGCTTCGGCCTTGTCCTCGTCGACGATGCCGGTCCACAGGCAGTGGCCCATGTTGGAGGCGAGGGAGTCGACCGGGTTCTTGTCGCCGTCCAGCGCCTCGGCGTACCAGCCGCGCCCGGGCAGCCAGAACACCTCGTTGAAGCGCCGCTTGAGCTGCCGGGCCCGCTCGTGCCAGCGCGCGGCGCCCGCCGCGTCCCCGGTGTGCTCGGCGAGCAGCGCCCGCGCCCGGTACGCGCCGTACACGTACCCCTGCACCTCGGCGAGCGCGATGGGCGGCTCGGCGAGCTTTCCGTCGGCGCTGTTGACGCCGTCCCAGGAGTCCTTCCAGCCCTGGTTGGCCAGGCCCCGGTCGGTGGAGCGCCGGTACTCGACGAAGCCGTCGCCGTCGCGGTCGCCGTACTTCTCCACCCACTCCAGCGCCCGGTCGGCGTGCGGCAGCAGCTCCCGCACCGCGTCCGGGTCGACGCCCCAGCGGCACAGCTCGCCGAGCAGCATCACGAACAGCGGGGTGGCGTCGACGGTGCCGTAGTACACGGTGCCGCCGAGCGCGAGGGACGCCTCGACGCCGAAGCGCAGCTCGTGCGGGATCTTCCCCGGCTCCTCCTCGGTCACCGGGTCGGTCCGCGTGCCCTGGTACCGGGCGAGCGTCTGGGCGGTGCCGAGGGCGAGCTGCGGGTCGAGGGGCAGCGACATCAGCGCGGTGAGGATCGAGTCGCGTCCGAACAGCGCCATGAACCAGGGGGCGCCGGCCGCGACGACGGGCGTGTCCGGCCGCCCGGGGTCGAAGATGCGCAGGGCGCCCAGGTCCTGGCAGCTGCGCCGCAGCGTCAGCGCCAGCGACTCGTCGCCGACCTTCACCCGCGGCCCGGACTGACGCCACTCACTGGTCCGCACCGACGGCCCGGCCTGCTCCACGGGCCGCTCCAGCGGGAACGACGTGGGCGTCTCCACCCCGTCGATCACCGGCGTCACCAGTACGGACGCCCGCCAGGTGCCGCGCGGCGGGACGAGTGCGCGGAAGGTGAGCTGGCCGGGCGAGCAGATGGCGTCCTCGGCGACGATCCGCACCCCCCGGCTCTCGCCGCGCCACTGCCGGTTCAGGGAGAGCACCCCGTCGCCGTAATCGACGCCGTACTGGCCGCGCGGCTGGACCCGGCCCTCCTTGACCTCGAACAGGTCGGCGAAGTCGGCCTCGACGCGCAGGGTGAGCCGGCAGGCGGCGGCCTCGTTGCCGAGGTTGCGCAGCACCAGGTCCTCGCGCATGCCCGCGCCCACGAACCGGCGCCGCTCGACCAGGACGGTGGCCTCGCTGTGTCCGGGACGCGGCCGGGCCCGGCCCAGGAACAGGGCCTCGTACGGCTCCTGCGCGATGACGGAGAGCGGGTCGACCTCCTCGTCGTCCAGCCGCAGCTGCCAGACGGACAGGATGCGGGTGTCGCGGTGGAAGAGTCCTTGAGGAGTACCGGGTGCGAGGTCACCGCCCCGCTCGGACAGACAGAACGACGATCCCTCGATCAGCGTCACCGAGTCGCCGCCGCCCTGCGTCGCCTCTCCGGCGAACGTCCAGCCCTGGCCCATCGATCACCTTCCCGCCATGACAGCCCAACACCACGAAACACGGGCACGGCATCACGGAGCACGCACGTGAGCACGAAACCCGTGAGAAGACGGTCGATCGGACATTGTTTATACGACGTAACTCAATTTTCCTGCAAGTGGCCGCATGTCCCCCCGGAGCGCCGGCGGCCGGCGCCGCCGCAAACCGCTCCGCGCGCCTTCCCGGGTACCCGCACCGCGCCGGCGTGCCCGCCGGGGAACGCGCCCGGCGCGGTGCGGGTCAGCGGCCGTCCCCGTCCTCGCGGGGCCAGTTCTCCAGCGTGATGTGCAGGGCGTCGACCGCCTTCTCCCAGGACGCCCGGACGTCGCGGGGGGCGCCGAAGCCGCCGGCCGCCTCCAGGGCGCAGTAGCCGTGGAAGGTGGCGCGCAGCAGGCGCACGGCGTCGGTGAGGTCGGGCTCCCGCAGGCCGTAGCCGCGCAGCATGCCGTAGGTGATCTCGGCGGTGCGGCGCAGGGTCGGGGAGCCGGCGACCAGGTCCTGGTCGATGCGGATCTGGGTCGCCGCGTACCGGCCCGGCCGGGTGAGCGCGTACTCGCGGTAGGCGCCGGCGAAGGCGGCCAGCGCGTCCTTCCCGGCCCGCCCGGCGACCGCCGCCGCGATCCGGTCGATCAGCTCGCCGCCCGCGAACAGGGCCAGGTGGGTGCGCAGATCCTGGAGGTTCTTGACGTGCGTGTACAGGCTCGCGTCCTTCACGCCGAAGCGGCGCGCCAGCGCCGACAGCGTGACGTTCTCGAAGCCGACCTCGTCGGCGAGTTCGGCGGCGGCCGCGACCAGGCGGTCGGTGGTGAGGCCGGCACGGGGCATGGCGGGACCTCCGCGAACCTGGGATTCCTAGGAGAGAGCCTAGTGTCCCAAGGATCCGGCGCGTTCGCCGGGACGCGGCCGACGAGCCGTCCGGCGCCGCTCACGGCCGGCACAACTGGTGTGATTTTCAGGGGAAACAGGGAAAGCTGTGACGGATGGGCCGAGCGGCCGTGTCCGGGACGTCTGCCGCTCACCTCCAGGCCGTTCAACATTCATCTTCCATGTTGATCCTCCTCACGCACGCACAGCAGTGCGGCGAGAAGGCAGCCGCGGAAGGCAGCGGCACTCAGGAGGCACATCATGGGACACGGCCACGACCACGGACACGGTCATGGACACGGGCATCACCACGGACACCACGGCCACGAGGGACCGGAGCTGCCCGCGGCCTTCGACACCTCCGTGCCCGACGAGGCCCTGACCCCCGAGCAGCGGTCGCGCCGCTCCCTGCTGCGCCGCGCCGGCCTGCTCGGCGCCGGCCTGGCCGCGGGCGGCGTCCTCGCCCAGACGACGGCCGCCGCCCCCGCCCGCGCCGCCTCCAACGGCCGCCGCGGCAAGGGCTTCCTGTGGCTGGCCGGCGACCACCACATCCACACCCAGTACAGCAGCGACGGCAAGTACCGCGTCGTCGACCAGGTCCGCCAGGGCGCCCGGCACGGCATGGACTGGCTCGTCATCACCGACCACGGCAGCGCCACGCACGCCAAGATCGGTGTGGAGAAGGTCAACCCGGACATCCAGGAAGCCCGCGCCGCCTACGAGGACACCCTCGTCTTCCAGGGCCTGGAGTGGAACATCCCCGCCGCCGAGCACGGCACCGTCTTCGTGCACCCCGGCAAGAACGAGGTCTCCGTCCTCAAGCAGTTCGAGACCGACTACGACGGCAGCGTCAAGGGCGCCTCCGACTCCACGCCCGCCAACGAGGCGCTCGCCGTCGCCGGCCTCGCCTTCCTCCACGACCAGGTCAAGCGGCGCAAGGTCAAGGACGCGCTGATGCTCGCCAACCACCCGGCGCGGCGCGGCGTCGACTCCCCGCACGAGATCCGCGCCTGGCGCGACGCCACGCCCGCGAGCCACCGGATCGCCGTCGGCTTCGAGGGCGCCCCCGGCCACCAGGCCGCCGGCCTGCCCACGCCCCTGGGCATGGGCCGCGCCCGCGGCATCTACGACAACAACCCCAGCGCCAACTCCTTCGCCGGCTACCCGCTGGAGTCCTACCGCACCTGGGGCGGCTTCGACTGGATGACCGCCACCGTCGGCGGCCTGTGGGACAGCCTCCTCGCCGAGGGCAAGCCCTGGTGGATCACCGCCAACTCCGACTCCCACCAGGTCTACGCCGACACCGCCGTGCGCGGCACCGGCGGCGACTTCGCCACCGACGGCCGCTACGCGGACCCGGTCTACGGCGGGCAGATCGACATCACCCAGGGCGACTACTGGCCCGGCCAGTACAGCCGCACCCACGTCGGCGCCGACGGCTTCTCCTACGCCGCCGTCATGGACGGCATCCGCGCCGGCCGCATCTGGGTCGACCACGGGCAGCTCATCAGCGGCCTCGACGTCCGCGTCGCCGGCGGCGGCCGCTGGGCCACGCTCGGCGGCGCCCTGCACGTGAAGAAGGGCGCGCACGTCACGCTCACCGCCGACGTGGCGCTGGCCGGCGGCCCCAACTGGGCGGGCTTCGTGCCGAAGCTGGCCCGCGTGGACGTCATCCAGGGCGACGTGACGGGCGAGGTGAAGGACAAGGACACCTTCACCGCCCCCACCGCCAAGGTCGTCAAGTCCTACGAGGTGGACAAGTCCACCGGCACGGTCCGCCTCACCTACGACCTCGGCCGCGTCGACCGCCCCGTGTACGTCCGGCTGCGCGGCACCGACGGCAACCGCACCGCCGTCGGCGCGATGGGCGCCGCGGTCGACCCGGCGGGCCCGGCCCTGGACGTCGTCGGCGACGCCGACCCGTGGCGCGACCTGTGGTTCTACTCCAACCCGGTGTGGGTCCTGCCCTCGTGACGCCGCACGTCCTCACCGTGGACGCGGGGATCCGGGACCTGCGCGCCGCCGACCACCTGCTGCACACGCTGGCGGTCGGACTCGCCCTGCCCGAGGACGCGTTCGGCTGCACGCACCTGGTGCGCGGCGGGCACCCGCGGGTCGTGGTGTCCCTCGCCCTGCCCTCGGAGCCGCTCCTGCGCATCGCCCGGGAGCGGCTCGGGGCCCAGGGGTACGAGGTGTCGCCCGGCGCGCCGGACGGCTCGGGACGCGCGGTGCTCTACCCGGGAGTCCGCGCGCTCACCGGCACGCTGACGGTCGCGGACCTGCTCGCCCGGTCCGCGATCGACGGCGTCACGGTCCTCGGCGCCCCGGAGCGCCCCGCCCCGGACACCCGGCTGCACACCCGGGACCACGTGCGCCCGCAGTGGCACGACGGCCGTCTCCTGCTGGCCGCGATGCCGGCCGCCGGGGGCACCCTGGTGCCCTTCGAGGTCCCCGAGCCCACGCCGTGCTGCGCCGACCACTGAGGCCGTGACGGCCCGCCCGTACCGCCCCGGCCGCGCCCTGACCCGCGGCCGGGGCGGTACGGTTGCCGGACGGAGGAGCCGACGGGGAGGGTGCGTGTGACGGGGCGGCGGACGGCACCGGACCGATGACGTACGAGGCGCCCGAGGAGCGGGCCGGGCGGCATCCGCCGGACACCGGCCGCACGCGGCCCGGCACCCGTCCGCCGGGCCGGCGGCGCGACTTCGGGATCTTCTGGGCCGCGCAGACCCTCTCCGTCCTCGGCGACTCCTTCGCCCTGATCGCCCTGCCGCTGCTGGTCCTGGACGCCACCGGGTCCGTCGCCCGGATGGGGCTGCTCACCGCGGTCGGCGGGGCGGCCTCGGTGGTGGCGGCGGTGTTCGCCGGGGTCGTGGTGGACCGCGTGGACCCCCGCCGGCTGCTCATCGGCTGCGACCTCGTGCGCATGGTCCTGTACGGCCTGGTCCCGCTGGTGTGGCTGTCCGGCCCGCGGATCCCGCTGCTGTACGCCGTGCTGCCGCTGTGCGAGGCCGTCGGCATGCTGTTCGCCGTCGGCTACGTCACCGTCGTGCGCGGCCTGGTCGGCACCGAGCGGCTCACGGAGGCCAACGGACGGCTGAACGCCACGGCCGCCGCCGCGGGCGTGCTCGGCCCGCTGTGCGCGGGGATTGTCGCCGCCTGGTCCGGCCCGGCCGCCGCGGTCGGCGTGAACGCGGCCAGCTTCGGGGTGTCGGCCGCCTGCCTGGCGCTCGTACGCTTCCGGGCCCGCCCCGCGGACGACCGGGCGGGGGAGCGGGCCGGGCTGTGGCGGGACCTGCGGGCCGGGATCGCCTTCCTGTACGGGCACCCGGTGCTGCGCGCCCTGACCGCCGCGCTGTTCCTCTTCAGCTTCCTCACCCTCGGCCTCAACGACCTGGTCATCTACCGCCTCAAGCACGACCTGGGCCGCGACGACGGCACCGTCGGCACCGTGCTGGCCGTCGGCGCGCTCGGCACCGTCACCGGCGCCCTGCTGGTCGCCCGCGTCCGCCGCCGCCTCGGCTTCGGCCCGACGTGGACCGGCGCCGTCGCGGTGTCCGGGCTCGCCCTCGCCGGACTCGGCGGGGCCCAGGACGTGCCGGCCGTCGCCGCGCTGAGCGCGGCCTTCCTGTCCGCCGTCGCCGTCGCCGGCACCTGCTCCATGTCGCTGCGCCAGGAGGTGACCCCGGAGCCCCTGCTGGGCCGGGTCACCGCCGCATTCTGGACCCTCCAGTACGCGGCCGCCCCGGTCGGCGCGGCCCTGCTCACCTGGGCCGCGGAACGGCACGGCACGGAACCCGCCGCCCTGGCCGCCGGCGCGTGCTGCGTCCTGATCGCCCTGGCCGCGCTGGTCACGCCGATCCGCACCGCCCGGGGCCGGGCCTGACGGACCGCGCCTCACCCGGAGCGCCCTCCCGCACCGGAGGCCGGGCCGCGGCGGCGCCGGGCGCGCGGACGCACACCCGGCGCCGCGCCACGACGCCGCGGACCCCCGTACCGCGCCCCGGGCGGGATCAGCCGGGCGACGGGGCGAACACGAAGGAGAACTCCGCGGGCTCGGCCCGCAGGAAGTACCGCGGCAGCGGGCCGGGGCCGCACGACTGCGACCCGATGCCGTGCTGCCCGTGGTCGAGGTTGACCCACACCGTGTCGCCGGGGACGAGGTCGGTCAGGTGCCGGGCCGCGTCCAGCTGCTCGGTGGTCCAGCGGCGCGCGGTGAACCAGAACTCCGGCTCGCCCTCGACGCGCAGCCCGCCGATCTCCGCCCAGCGGACGTCGGCCCGCGCGCCGTTCTCCTGCGGGCGGACGTACGGCGTCTGCAGCTCCTCCACCGTCGCCTCCCAGCGGCCCAGCAGCGACGCGGCCCTGGTGTCCGGGTACGCCTCGCCCGGGCCCCCGCCGAACCAGCGGACCCGGTCGGCCCGCGGCAGCCCGAACCGGATGCCGAGCCGGGGCAGCGGCACCGTCCAGTCCCCCTCCGGCACGACCGAGACGGCCAGCCGGACCCGGGTGCCGTCCGAGGTCCACCGGTAGGCGGCGGCCAGGCCCAGCTCCCGGCCCGCGGGCGCCACCCGGGTCCGTACCGTCAGCGCGTCGCCGCCGGCCTCGACGGCGTCCAGGCGGTGCCGCATCCGGTGCAGGCCCAGGGTGCGCCACAGCACCCCGTACCGGACGTCCGGCTGCCACGGGGCGCCGTCGTCGTTGTCGGTCGGCGCCCGCCACACGTCCAGGCGCAGCCCGGTGACGTCCACCCCGCCGATGCCGCGCAGGACGCCGGTGCGGGCGTCGAACACGGCCGGGCCGAGCGTGATCCGCCCGCCGTCGGCGGCGGGCCGGACACCGGCCGCGGCGGGCGCGGGAGCGCGCCGGGCGACCGTGCCCTGCCCCCACGCCACCACATGGCCCCGCTCCGCCCAGGGGGTGTCCTCGGCGAGCCGGGCGCGGACCGTCCACTGCACCTCGGCGCCCCGGCCGTCGGGGGCCGGGGGCAGCGCGACCTTTGCCGACTCGCCGGGCGCCAGCGGCTCCACCGTGAGCCGGGCCGTCGCCGTGACCTCGCCGTCCACCTGGTGCAGGCACTCGAACTCCAGGTGGGACAGGTCGGCGAAGTCGTACCGGTTGGTGATCCGCACAGCACCGTCCGCGGCGCCGCCGTCGATGCGGACCGGCTCGATCACCTTGGCGTACTCGACGAGCCCCGGCGAGGGCCGCCGGTCGGGGAAGAGCAGCCCGTCGCAGACGAAGTTGGAGTCGTGCAGCTCCTCCCCGAAGTCGCCGCCGTAGGCGAAGCCGAGCTCCGGATGCGCGATGCCGTGGTCGATCCACTCCCAGACGAACCCGCCCTGGAGCCGGTCGTACGTCTCGTACAGCTCCTGGTAGTCGGCGAGCCCGCCGGGGCCGTTGCCCATGGCGTGCCCGTACTCGCAGTGGACGAAGGGGAGTGCGCGCCGCTTGCGGGGACCGCCGTCCAGGCCCCGGCCGATCCGCTCCACCTCCTCGTGGAAGGCGTACATCCGCGCGTACACGTCCGTGTCGCGGCAGGTGGCGTCGCCCTCGTAGTGCACGAGCCGCGAGGCGTCCCGGCCGCGGATCCACTCGGCCATCGCGGTCAGGCCGCGCCCGGTGCCCGCCTCGTTGCCGAGGGACCAGAAGACCACCGACGGGTGGTTCTTGTCCCGCTCCACCATGCGGGCGGCGCGGTCCAGCAGGGCCGGGGTCCAGCGGTCGTCGTCGACGGGGTTGTCCCGCCAGCCCTGCTCGGTGAAGCCGTGGGTCTCCAGGTCGCACTCGTCGATCACCCACAGCCCGTACTCGTCGCACAGGTCGAGGAAGGCCGGGTGCGGCGGATAGTGCGAGGTGCGGACGGCGTTGACGTTGTGCCGCTTCATCAGCAGCACGTCCTCGCGCATCGTCGCCGGGTCCAGGGCGCGGCCCCGCTCCGGGTGCCACTCGTGCCGGTTGACGCCCCGGAAGAGGACCGGCCTGCCGTTGACCCGGATCAGGCCGTCCGCCAGGACGACCGTGCGGAAGCCGATCCTGAGCGGCACCCGCTCGCCGGGGGTGGCCAGCACGCCGTCGTACAGCGTCGGCTCCTCCGCCGACCACGGCTCGACCGGGACCGTCACGGACTCGCCGGTCGCGACGTCGACGCCCAGCGCGGGCACGGTGACCCGCCCCTCGACGTCGGAGTCGACGCGCAGGGTGCCCCGGCCGGTGGTGTGGTCGTAGGAGGCGTGCACGAAGAAGTCGCCCGCGCAGCCCGCCGGGCGGTGCAGCAGCGTCACGTCCCGGAAGATGCCGGGCAGCCACCACTGGTCCTGGTCCTCCAGGTATGACCCGGCCGACCACTGGTGGACCCGGACCGCGAGCACGTTGCCGGCCGGCTCCAGCAGGTGCCCGACGGCGAACTCGTGCGGCAGCCGGGAGCCCTTGAACTCGCCGAGCTCGGTGCCGTTGAGCCAGACCCGGGCGCAGGACTCCACCCCGTCGAAGCGCAGCACCGCGTCCCCGCCGGCGGGCCAGTCCGCCGGCAGGTCGAAGACGCGCAGGTGGTCACCGGTGGGGTTCTCCGCCGGGACGTGCGGCGGGTCCACCGGGAAGGGGTAGAGGTGGTTGGTGTAGATCGGCGCGCCGTGCCCCTGCAGGACCCAGTGGCCGGGGACGGACACCTCGGCCCAGTGGCCGGCGTCGTACCCGGGCGCGGCGAACGCGTCGTCCTCGGCGTCGGCGGCCGGCGACAGCCGGAACCGCCAGCTGCCGTTCAGGGAGAGGGACTTCGCGTCCGAGGACGCGTACCAGGCGCGCGGGGGCAGCGTTCCGCGGCCGGGCGCGACGTCCTCGACGTAGGCGGCGGCCGGGGCGGGAGAGGCGCGGAAGGACATCGGTCTCCTAGGTCGGCCCTTGATGCCGGTCCGTGCGGTCCCCCGGGCCGGCCGGCGCGGCAGGAAGGGGAGCACGGACACCAGGGGCGGAGTGGGAACGGCCGTGGCCATGAGGATCGGGTGGAAGGTGACGGACCGGTCGGCCGGATGGGGGGAGCGCGCCACCCGGACGGCCCGGGCGCCCGGGCCCCTTCGACGCCGGCCCGCGCGACCACCGAGCCGACGGCCGCGGCGACCCGGCCGGCCACCTGCTCGGGGCGGCTCTCGCCGGGGCGCATGTCCTCGCCGGCGCGGGCCGGCACGTTCAGGGCGAGGTCGAACAGCTCGACCCGGACGTAGGTCTCCGCGACGTCGACGCCGATCAGCGCGCCGCCCGGGGCGTTGACCGCGACCAGGCCCCGGGAGCGGCCGCCGGCCGAGTCCTCGGACCCGGCCTCCGTGATCACGCGGAGGCCGAGCAGCTCGCCGACCAGGGTGGCGACCGTGGCGAGCGAGAGGCCGGTGGCGGCCGCCAGCTCCTGCCGGGACGTGGGCGACGCGGCGATGATCTGGCGCAGCACCTCGTAGCGGTTCGCGGTGCGGATGTCGCGTGAGGTGCGCTTCACCGGACGGCCCCCTCCCTGCCAGGCCGGGCCGGGGCGACCCGAACTCCGGCGCGGCGCAAGGCTAGGGGCCGCGGTGGCTTTCGACAAGGGCTTCGGAAAAGGGCTTCGCGAGGCCCGGGCCGGGTCAGCCGCGGCCGGTCCGGCCGGTCCGGCCGTCCAGGACGTCCCGCACGAACGCGTTGGCGAACTTCCCCCGCGGGTCCAGCTCCCGCGCCAGCGCCCGGAAGTCGCCCAGCCGCGGGTAGCGCTTCCACAGCTCGGCCGCCGGAGCGGTGAAGACCTTCCCCCAGTGGGGCCGCGCCTCGAAGCCGGCCAGCGCCTCCTCGACCCGCCGCACCACCGGCAGCACCGCCGCCGTGTCCTCGACCCAGGTGAAGTGCACCGCCACGGTGTCCCGCCCGTACGCCGGGCTCAGCCACTGCTCGTCGGCGGCGACCGTGCGCACCTCGCAGGTCTGCAGCACGGGCGCCACCGTCGCCCGTATCGCGTCCAGCGCGTGCAGCACGTCGAGGGCGTACGGCCGCGGCATCAGGTACTCCGACTGCAGCTCGGCGCCGCTGCTCGGGGTGAACTCGGCCCGGAAGTGCGGCAGCCGCTCGTGCCACGGCCCGGGCACGCCGAACTGCTCGGTGCAGTTGACGGCGGGCATGCCCGGCACCGGGTGCAGCTTCTCGGTGGCGGGAGCGGCCCACGGGAAGACGGGCAGCGGCTGGTCGGTGCGCCGCTTCAGCCACACCTGCCGGAAGCCCGGCGCACGCCAGTCGGTGAACAGGCTCACGCTGTACGCGGTCGCCGCCACGGTCTCGAAGTCCAGCCCTCGGAGCGGCAGTTCGGTGAACAGGTGCTGCTCGACCTCGAACGCCGGCTCCAGGTCGAGGGTGAGCGCGGTGACCACCCCGAGCGCGCCGAGGGAGGTGACGGCGCCGCCGAAGCGCGGGTCCCCGCGGCCGATGACGACGGTCGAGCCGTCCGCCGTGACGAGTTCCACCTCCCGCACGGCCGACGCGAGCGAGCCGTTGCCGACGCCCGAGCCGTGCGTGCCGGTCGCCACCGAGCCGGCCACGGAGATGTGCGGCAGGGACGCCATGTTGGGCAGCGCCAGCCCGTGCTCGTGCACCCGGCGGGCCAGCTGCGCGTACCGGACGCCGCCGCCGACCCGTACCGTACGGGCCGCCGTGTCGACGTCGATCCGCGGCGGCAGGGCGGCCAGCGACAGCAGGGCCCCGTCGGCGCCCGGATCGGCGATCTCGTTGAAGGAGTGCCCGCTGCCCAGCACCCGCACCCGCGCGCTGTCCGCCACCAGCGCCCGCAGCGCGTCCAGCGAGTGCGGCCGGTGCACTTCCTTGGCCGTGTAGGTGATGTTGCCGGCCCAGTTGGTCACGGTCTCGGTCATCCCGCCCCTTTCCTGCCGCGTCGAGAACCAGGAGGTCACCGCTGGAACCTACCCCGGAGATCGTCCGGCCGGCGCAGCGGTCGCCGCTGCGGCGGGCAGCGGTTCCCGCCGCGGCGGCACCCGCCCCTGCCGCCCGCCTCCTCGCCGCCCCTGCCGCCCGCCCCGCCGCCCGTACCGGGGGAGCGCCTTCTCGCCCGGGCCTGCCCGGGCCCTTCCGCCCCGGCCGCGCCGGTTCGCCGGGGTGGTTTGCGACGGTATGCGGTGAATATCCGTCTCGTTCGCCGGCTGGGGGGACCCGGTACGGCTCACGTACAGGCGGGGGCATACCGTGAGGAGTCGTACGTCCGAACCGGGAGGAGACACGGGATGGGCAGCCGTACCGCGCTGGTCGAGGATCTGATGGAGCGCTTCCCGCACGTGCCGCGGGAAGCCGTCTTCAAGGAGGACCTGCTCCGCGGAGGCGTGGCCTTCGACCCGTCCGCCCTCAGCGACAACGAGAACGGCGAGGTCAAGCCGAAGTCGTACTTCATCTTCTCCTTCGACCACGGCACCCTGCCCGAGCTGGGCGAGGCGGCCCTCAGGCGCCCGCCGGAGGAGATCATCCTCACCGGCGGCCCGTACGACCTGCGCCGGACCGTGGTCTCGGTCCGGGTGAACCCCTCGTCGCCGTACCGCGTCGCCGCGAACGAGGACGGGGTGCTCGGCCTCTACCTCGACGGGCGGCGCATCGCCGACGTCGGCGTCCCGCCGATGCCCGAGTACTACCGGCACACCCTGTCCAACGGGAAGTCGGTGATGGAGGTGGCCCCGACCATCCAGTGGGGCTACCTGATCTACCTGACCGTCTTCCGGGTCTGCCAGTACTTCGGCGCCAAGGAGGAGTGCCAGTACTGCGACATCAACCACAACTGGCGCCAGCACAAGGCGGCCGGACGGCCGTACACGGGGGTGAAGGACGTCGAGGAGGTCCTGGAGGCGCTGGAGATCATCGACCGGTACGACACCCAGAAGGCGTCCACCGCGTACACGCTGACCGGCGGCGCCATCACCAAGACGGTCGCGGGCCGCGACGAGGCCGACTTCTACGGCCACTACGCCAAGGCCATCGAGGAGCGCTTCCCGGGCCGCTGGATCGGCAAGGTCGTCGCCCAGGCGCTGCCCAAGGCCGACGTGCAGCGGTTCAAGGACTACGGCGTGCAGATCTACCACCCCAACTACGAGGTGTGGGACCGCCGCCTGTTCGAGCTGTACTGCCCCGGCAAGGAGCGGTACGTCGGCCGGGACGAATGGCACAAGCGGATCCTGGACTCGGCGGAGGTCTTCGGCCCGCGCAACGTCATCCCCAACTTCGTCGCGGGCGTGGAGATGGCCGAGCCGTTCGGCTTCACCAGCGTCGACGAGGCGATCGCCTCCACCACCGAGGGCCTGCGCTTCTTCATGTCGCACGGCATCACGCCCCGGTTCACCACCTGGTGCCCCGAGCCCACGACGCCCCTCGGCAAGGCCAACCCGCAGGGCGCGCCGCTGGAGTACCACATCCGCCTGCTGGAGGCCTACCGCGCCACCATGGACGACTTCGGCCTGTCCTCCCCGCCCGGCTACGGCCCGCCCGGTGCCGGCCGCGCGGTCTTCTCCGTCAGCTCCTTCATGGACAGCCTCCCGGCGGACGAGCCCGTCGAGGCGTGACCGGAGGTCCGGTGCGCGGGACACGCCGCCGTCCGCGCACCGGCTCCGCGCCGTCCGGACGGCGGCCCCACACCGGCTCCGCGCCGTCCGGCGTCGGCTCCGCCGCCGGCTGCGAGGCCTCCGCCCCCGGGAACGGAGGCATCGCAGCCGGCCGCCCCGCCTTCCGGCGCGGCACGAACTCCCCGGCATACGGCTTCACACCGGACGGACGCGACCGCGCTCGCCGAAACCCGGCTGCTCGCCGGCCGCGTCGAATTCTTCGCCCCCCGCGAACCCGACCGAGCGCAGCAGCCCCTCCCGCGTGCCCTCCGGCCCGCAAGCGCTCGACGCCCCGCTGCTGGGAGCGGCCGCCCCGGCGCGCACCGCGTTCGTTCCTGGCTGGGACGGGCGTCGGGACGAGGCGGCTGAACGCATGGTCGCCGCCCGCGGCTAGGTCGTGTCCCCCGACTCCTGCGTGAGCACTGGGAACAGAGGGCTTCGTCGAAGCTCGTAGAATCATGGCGTGGCATTCATGAGCACCCCGCACTGCTGCTTCCTCTGATCGGAGGACTTTGCGGGCGATGCCGGACGGCGTCGCCCTCCTCGGTGTGCCTGTGGCGTGAAACCACGCTCCCGTCGCTGCCCGTTCCTTCCCGAGGCAGTGACGCTCTGAGCGCGCAAGCAGGCACGAACCCTTTCCTCCACCCTTGTATTTTCGATCACGCGTCGGACACCCGGCCACGTGAAAGACCGAGGCTGGGCCCGCCACCCGGAGCCCCCCGTCCGGCAGCGGCGGCACCGGCAGCTCACGCGGTCTGCGTCACCACCAGGGGAAGGCCGCGCAGTTGACGGCGCGAGGTGATGTCGAGCTTTTTGAAGATATTGCGCAGATGGGTGTCGACCGTGCGTGGGCTCAGGAACAACTGCGTGGCCACCTCCTTGGAGGTAGCGCCCGTGGCGACGAGCCGCGCGATCTGGAACTCCTGCGGCGTGAGCCGGTGCTGTGCCTCAGCCCTCGGCTTCCGCACCTGCCCGCCACCGGCCGCCAGTTCACGGGCGGCGCGTGCGGCGAACGCTTCCGCTCCGATCGACGAGAGCTGCTCGTACGCGGCACGCAGTTGGGTGCGGGCCTCGGAGAGGCGTCCCTCACGCCGCAGCCACTCACCGTGCAGGAGCCGGGCGCGCGCGAGATGGACGGTGCCTTCGCTGCGACCGAGCTGAACGATCGCCTCCTGGTAGAGCTCGTCGGCCGCCGGGCCGTCCGTGAGGAGCGCCCGGGACCTCAGCTCGGCCCCCGTCGCCCAGGGGGTGCGGCTGGCCCTGGCGCGTTCGGAGAGGCGCTTCATCACCGGGAGGGCGAGATCCCGCCGTCCGGCTCGCGCCGCCGCCTCCACGAATTCCACCGGGATCCAGGAGTGGAAGCCCGGTTCGTCGAGATCGCACGCGGGGCGGGCCGCCTGCAGAGCCTCCTCGTACCGGCCGAGACCGTTGTGCAGCACGGCGCGGGCGTACTCGGTGACATTGGCGAGTCTGCCTTCTCCTCGCTCGTGGGCGGCGCGCATCGCGACGTCGGCCAGTGCGGCCGTCGCGGCCTCGTCCCCCCGCCATGCGGCGAGGGAGACATCGACGTACACCACGGGCGGGGCGCCGGCGTCGACCGCGATCGAGTGGGTCTCGTCGACGAGTGCCGCCGCGTCGCCGAACTCCCCTGCGTGGATGTGAGCGAGGGCGCGGAAACTCAGGAGTACAGGAAGAGACGCCAGGGCGCCGTGCTGCCGGCACAGGGAGATCTGGCGGTCGGCCAGAGCTCTCCAGGCGGCGTCGTCCCACAGGTCCATCGCGGCGTTGCAGGCCATCCACACCTCGCCGAGGCCGTACTCGCTGCCGTCGTCGGCACGACGGTGGAGGTCGACGGCGCGGCGCAGCTGCGGGACGGCCGCGGTGTACCCCTCCCTCACCTGAGCGGCCAGCCCTTTGAGAAGTATGTCCAGCGGGCGCGGGGGGTCTTCGACGGGCGACATGGCATGTGCCGCGTCCGCCACCTCGAGCAGGCGCGGCCCCTTGGCGAACCGGCCGACGAACACGGCCGCCGCAAAGGCGTCGAGCAGCAGCTCCCGGGCACCGGCGGCATCGCAGCGCGTGGTCAGCTTCGCGGCCCGCAGGAGTCCGACCACCGCTTCGTCGTCGCGCTTCCTGTCGAAGGAGACCCGGGCGCGCAGGGCGGCCGCCTCCGCCCGTCGGGGCTCGTCGTCCGGTCCCAGGTTCGTCTCCGACATCGCCACCAGCGTCAGAGCCGCTTCCGCAGCGCCTGTGTCGCGCTTGGCCCGGGCCGCGGCCAGCGCGCGTACGGCACGGCGGCCGGGATCCGGGGTGAGGGTCGCCGCTCGTTCGAGAAAAGCGGCGGCCGCCGCGATGCCACCGCGTGCCCGTGCGCGTCCGGCGGAGTGTTCGAGTGCTGCGGCGACGCCCTCGTCGGGGCCGGCGGCCGCCATGGAACGGTGCCAGGCCCTCCGGTCGGGTTGGGCGTCGGCGTCCGTCACCTCGGCGAGCGCCCGGTGCGCCGCGCGGCGGTCTTCCGGGGAGGCGGCGCGGTAGACGGCGGAACGCACCAGCGGGTGCCGGAACCGGACCCAGGCGCTGACGGTCAGCAGCCCGGCGTCCTCGGCCGGTGTCACGGCCGCCGGATCGACGCCGAGAAGTTCCGCCGCCCGCCGCAGGAGTGATGGCTCCCCGATCGGCTCCGCCGCCGCCGTCAGCAGCAGGAGCCGGGTGTCCGCGGGCAGTCCTTCCCAGCGGCTGCGGAAGCTGGCCTCGACACTTCCCGGTGCGGGCACCGCCTCGGGAACGGCGAAGCCACCCGCCAGTTCGGCCGTCCGCGGCAGCTCCAGCAGGGCGAGTGGGTTGCCCCGCGCCTCGGCGATGATCCGTTCACGTACCTGACGGTCCATCGGCGCCCGGAACTGGGAGGCGAGCAGTCCGCGGGCATCGGCGTCGGCCAGACCTTCGAGGCGCAGCTCGGGAAGGTCCGTCAGTTCCGCACCGCCCGAGGGCGCCCGCACCGCGAAGACGACCGCCACCGGCTCGTCGTGAAGCCTCCGTGCGACGAAGGAGAGGGCCTGCGCCGAGGCCCGGTCGAGCCACTGGGCGTCGTCGACCAGGCAGAGCAGGGGCTGTTTGCCCGCCGCCTCCGACAAGAGGTTGAGTACTGCCAGGCCGAGGTGAAAACGGTCGGGCGTACCGCTGCTCAGCCCGAAAGCCGCCTCCAGCGCGCCGCGTTGCGGGCCCGGCAGGCGCTGCAGAACACTCAGCATCGACCCGCAGAGTTGGTGCAGCGCCGCGAACGCGAGCTCGCTCTCGAACTCGGCTCCGGACACTCTCAAGGTGCGTACCCCGGGCGCCGTCCTCATGTACTCCAGCAGGGCGGTCTTGCCGATACCCGCTTCCCCGCGGATGACGAGGGCGCCACCCCGTCCTGCCTGTGTCCGGTGGAGGAACTGATCGAGCACGTCCGACTCGTGACGGCGGCCGAGGAGCACTGGACGCCGGGGAACGAAGCGGTTTGCCGGCATAGGGCCTCCGCCGCCGTGACACCTCGGTGGGCGGCGCCGGGAGCGGGGGCGTCGAACCTGCCCGGGACGACCGTCGAAGCCACGCGGCACAGTCTCTGAGCAGCGGTTGTACCCCCTGGCCGGGAGCGTATGGCATGGCCGTTCGGCGCGTCAACGAAACGCCGGACGGAGATCCGGTTACGAGCGGCACGCCGGTGACGGTCGCTGTTCCGGGGCAGACCGGACGCCGCCGGGCACAGCTTGCTCGCGGCGTGCCGGCTCAGAACGTGATGGTCACCTTTCCGCGGATGTGCTGGTGGGCGAAGTCGACGAGCGCGCGCCGCGCTTCGGCGAACGCGTACTCGGCTCCGATCGCAATGCGCAGTCCGCCCGTGGCCGCCTGCGCGGCAAGGGCCGCAAGCCGCCCGTCCGGGGTGGTGGTTCCTCCGTACACGGCGGTGACGCCGCGCTCGAAGGACGCCGGTCCGCCCAGGGGCGAGACGAGGCGGCCGCCGCCGCGGGCCGCGCCGGCGGTCAGCGCCAGGGCGGGGCCGGTGTTCGCGAGGTCGAACACGACGTCGACTCCGCCCGGTACGAGCCGGAGAGCCTCCTCGGTGATGTCCACGTGCTGGTAGTCGATGGTGTGCAGCGCTCCCAGACCGTCCAGGAACTCCTGGTCGCCGGTGCGGCCGGTCGCGAGCACGACGAGGCCCGCCTGGCCGGCGAGCTGCACGAGGTAGGAGCCCACGCCACCACCTGCGCCCACCACGAGCACGGTGTCGCCCGGGCTCGTTCCCGAGATGTCGAGCAGCGCCGCTGCGGTCAGTGCAGCGGTCGGGAGCGCGGCTCCCTGCGCCGCGGTCAGTCCGGCGGGCCGTACGGCGGCCGCGGCGCTGGCCTTCACCAGTACGTACTCGGCCAGTGCTCCCGAGGGGACGCCGTTCCAGGCCACGATCGCCTCGCCGACGGTGAAGCGGGTGACGTCGGCGCCGACGGCCTCGATCACCCCGCTGACGTCGACACCGGGCACGAACGGGTGCCGCACCGGCAGCACGTGCCGCATCGTTCCGGTGATCAGGGCCTTGTCGATGGCGTTGAGGGCGGTCGCCTCCGTCCGGACGAGCACATGGTCCGGCCCGGGTACGGGTCTGGGCAGGTCGATGAACTCCAGTTCCTCCAGCGGTCCGTAGGCGGTGGCGGCAAGGGCTCGCATGATGAGTCTCCTCCGTGGTGCGGGTTCAGCGGACGAGGTGGCCGTGCGGGGGCCGGCGGCGTGGGACGACAGCGGGCGTGGGGGCCTGGCCGGCCGTTACAGGTGCAGGGTCCGGCGAAGCCAGCGCACCCGCGCCGCCCTCGCGTCCCTGGACAGGGTCGCGTCGGGCACGAGGGCGTCGAATCCGTGGAAACCACCGGGCCAGACGTGCATCTCGGCCTCTCCACCGGCCTGCCAGACGCGCGTCGCATAGGCGACGACCTCGTCCCGGAACGTTTCGGCGGAGCCCACGTCGACAAGGAGCGGAGGCAGCCCGGACAGGTCCGCCGCACGCGCCGGTGCGGCATAGGGGGAGACGTCGGGCCCGCCTCGCAGGTCTCCCAGCAGCGCGCTCCAACCGGTGTTGTTCGACGTCCGGTCCCACACTCCGAGCCCGGCCATCTGATGGCCGGAGACCGTGGTGTCGCGGTCGTCCAGCATGGGGCAGACGAGTATCTGCCCCGCCGGCGCCGGTTCGCCCCGGTCCCGCATGAGCAGCGTGAGCGCGGCGGTGAGGCCGCCACCCGCGCTGGCTCCCGCGACGACGATGCGGCCGGGGTCGATGCCGAGTTCGCCGGTGTGGGCCGCGGTCCACCGCAGGCCCGCGTGGATGTCCTCCAGAGCGGCGGGGTACGGATGCTCGGGGGCCAGCCGGTACCCGACCGAGACGAGTACGAGGTGCAGTTCCTGCACCCAGTCCAGCATCTCCGCGAGGAGACTTCGGTTGTCTCCGAAGACCATCCCGCCGCCGTGGGTGAAATAGACCGCGGGCAGGGGTCCCGAGACTTCGGCCGGGCGGCAGACCAGCAAGGGGACCGCCGGCGCGCCGGCCGGGCCCGGTACCCGGAACTCCTCGACCACGAGGGACCCGCCCCGGCGCAGTTCCTCGTCGGAGGGGCGCGTGGCGCGCATGGTCCGGCGTATGCCCGGGATCATGCCGGGCAGGACGGCCGTCGGGATGAGTTCGGACAACATGCCGAGCACATCGGCTAGTTCGGGATCGAAGGGGGGCGGTGGTCCGATGCGGCCGGTGGTGGTAATGGTCACTCCTGTTGTACGGGGTGGACGCTGGGAACAGGACCCGGCTTCCCGGCGGGGCCGGATCGGGGCAGGAAAGGACGCGCGGACCGCGGTGGCCGCGCCGTTCCGCCCGGTGCAGTACGCAAGGCGTTGCGGCAACGGCGACCGCCGGGCGGAACGGAGTGTCCGATCGCCGTCGGGACCGTCCGCCCACGCGGACGGGTCGGTCCTGCCCTCCGGCCCGTTCCGATCAGCCGCGGGGCGAGGACCGGAACCCGGGCCTTCGGGCCGCGGCCGGGCTGAAAAGTGCCGGGGTCCGGCCGGGGTCCGAAGACACGAGGGACGTCATCCCTTGTCGAGCCCGAGAAGCTGCAGTTCCCAGGCGAGGCTCGTACCGAAGCTGCCGCCGTGCTGCAGCATGATGTCGGTGATGCCGGGAACCGTCTCCTCCCGGGCCCAGTCCCGCTGCCACTCCGAAATGACGGTGCCGGCGCAGGTGGGGATGACACCGGCCTGGATCATGCGCTGGACGCCGCGCTCGTGGGCCTCGGTGGTGGTGGCACCCGAGGCGTCCGTCACCGCGAAGACCCGGTAGCCGTCGGCGAGGGCGTGAACGGCAGGCCAGGCCAGGCAGATGTCCGTCCACAGGCCCGCTATGACGAGGTCCCTGCGCCCGGTCGCGGCCACGGCGTCCACGACGCGCTGGTCCTCCCAGGTGTTGATCGCGGTGCGGTCGATCGGGGTCTGCTCGGGGAAGACTTCCTGCAGCTGGCGGATGATCCGACCGCCCCGGTCCTCCACCACGGTGGTCAGGACGGTCGGGACGTCGAACAGCTTGGCGCCCTTCGCCAGGGCCGTCACGTTGTTGACCACCAGGTTGGTGTCCGTGCTGCCCATTCCCGCGAACTGGGCACCCTGGTGGTCGATCAGCAGCAGAACCGAGTTCTCGGGGGTGAGCAGAGCGTCGAGGCCGGTGTAGGTGATGCCGTGGTCCGTCATGGGAAACTCCGGTGTCCGTGTCGGTCGCGGCGCCCACTGGCCGCCGTCGACTCGAAGTTCCCACGTGGCCACAGGCCCGCGCATCAGCGATCCCTACGTAAGCCGGGTACCTACTGAGGACTTCGGGTTGCCCGGTCGGTCTCGTTCAGCGGCGTCCGGCGGTGAGCCGGCCGCCGAAGGCGCTGCCGAAGACTTGGAGTGCGGTCTTCCAGCGCATGGTCCGGCGTTTGCGTCCGGTGCCGGTCGGGCCCGGGCCGTGATCCTGGCGACGGTGCAGGCGGACTGCGTCGGGCGTAGGCCTTGTGCCGGTGGGACAGCTCGCTCCGCCGAGCTGCGATCCACGAGCGGAAGGGGGCCGGAAAACCCGATGGCGCGCGATCGTCGGCGGCTCTAGGCTGTGCCGTGTTGGCGAAGCGCTCCGTGAGTGCTGTTCGTTCGAGTCGGGATTTCCGGGAGGTGTGACCGATGGCTGTCTCTGCGGTGGGCCCTGCCCGCATCCAGTCGCTCGTTCCGTTCACCTCCGTGGCCTCCGGCTGACGCCTTCCTCCTTCCGCGCCTGCGATGCGTGGCGCCGGGGGCTGCCCTTCGAAGGGTTTCCCTTGAATCTCTCTTCTCCTTCGGCTCCGTCGCACCCGCTTGCCCGCTTCGGCTGGGACGAGGGGTGGGAGGCCGAGTTCTCTCCGTACGCCGCGCAGGGTCTGGTGCCGGGCCGGGTGGTCCGGGTCGACCGCGGGCAGTGCGACGTGGTCACCGCCGACGGGACCGTGCGCGCCGACACCGCGTTCGTCACCCCGCACGACCCCGTGCGGGTCGTGTGCACCGGCGACTGGGTCGCCGTCGAACCGGACGGGAACCCGCGCTACGTCCGCGCGTATCTGCCGCGCCGCACCGCCTTCGTGCGCTCCACCTCCTCCAAGCGGTCCGAGGGGCAGATCCTCGCCGCCAACGTCGACCACGCGATCATCGCCGTGTCCCTGGCCGTCGAACTCGACCTCGCCCGCGTCGAACGGTTCCTCGCCCTCGCCTGGGAGTCCGGGGCGCAGCCGGCGGTGGTGCTCACCAAGGCCGACCTCGTGCCGGACGCGGCCACGCTGGCGTACCTCGTGCAGGACGTGGAGACGGCCGCGCCGGGCGTGCCGGTGCTCGCCGTCAGCGCCGTGGACGGCGAGGGGCTCGACGTCCTCGCCGCCGTCGTCGCCGGCGGCACGGCGGTGCTGCTCGGGCAGTCCGGCGCGGGCAAGTCCACCCTCGCCAACGCGCTGCTCGGCGAGGAGGTGATGGACGTCCGGGCCACCCGGGACGTCGACGGCAAGGGCCGCCACACCACGACCACCCGCAACCTGCTCCCGCTGCCCGGCGGGGGAGTCCTCATCGACACCCCCGGACTGCGGGGCGTCGGACTGTGGGACGCCGGCAGCGGGGTCGGGCAGGTGTTCTCCGAGATCGAAGAACTGGCCGGGCGGTGCCGCTTCCACGACTGCGCGCACGAGAGCGAGCCGGGGTGCGCGGTGCGGGCCGCCATCGACGCCGGCGAACTGCCGGAGCGCCGGCTGGACAGCTACCGCAAGCTGATGCGGGAGAACCAGCGGATCGTCGCCAAGACCGACGCCAGGCTCCGGGCCGAGATCCGCAAGGAGTGGAAGCGGCGCGGCGCCGAGGGCAGGGCGGCGATGGAGGCCAAGCGGGGCCGCCGGCGGTAGGGGCAGCGTCATGTCCGGTTTCCGCCGGACCGGGCCGAGGGTCCGGCGGAGACTGGAGGCGTGATGGACGAGGACACCAGGTACGAGGCCGTGCGCAGCCGGGACGCCCGGTTCGACGGCGTGTTCTTCTTCGCCGTCGAGACGACCGGCATCTACTGCCGGCCCAGCTGCCCGGCGGTCACGCCGAAGCGGCGCAACGTGCGGTTCTTCGCGACGGCCGCCGCCGCGCAGGGCTCGGGGTTCCGGGCCTGCCGGCGGTGCCGTCCGGACGCCGTGCCGGGGTCCGCGGAGTGGAACGCCCGCGCCGACGTCGTGGGCCGGGCCATGCGGCTGATCGGCGACGGCGTCGTCGACCGGGAAGGCGTCCCGGGGCTCGCCGCGCGGCTCGGCTACAGCGCCCGGCAGGTGCAGCGGCTGCTCACCGCCGAACTCGGCGCCGGCCCGGTGGCCCTCGCCCGCGCCCAGCGCGCCCACACCGCGCGCGTGCTGCTGCAGACCACCGGCCTGCCGGTCACCGAGATCGCCTTCGCCTCCGGGTTCGCCAGCGTGCGGCAGTTCAACGACACCGTCCGCGCCGTGTACGCGACGACCCCGAGCGGGCTGCGCGCCGCCGCCCCGGGAAACCGCCGTACGACGGACCCCGCCACCGCCGGCCTTCCGCTGCGGCTCGCCCACCGCGGCCCCTATCAGGCCGGACCCGTCTTCGACCTGCTGCAACGGGAGGCCGTCGCGGGCATCGAGGAGGTCCTCGGCGTGCCGGGCCGGCGCACCTACCGGCGCACCCTGCGCCTGCCGTACGGCACCGGCATCGCCGCCGTCGACGAGCGGCCGGGCCGTGCGCGGCCGGGCACGGGCGGCTGGCTGGAGGCCCGGCTGCACCTCACCGACCTCCGCGACCTGACCACCGCGGTCCAGCGGCTGCGCCGCCTGTTCGACCTCGACGCCGACCCGTACGCCGTCGACGAGCGGCTCGGCGCCGACCCGCGGCTCGCCCCGCTGGTCGCCGCCCGGCCCGGCCTGCGCTCCCCGGGCGCCGCCGACCCGGAGGAACTGGCCGTGCGGGCCCTGGTGGGGCCCGCGGAGGCCGGGCGGCTGGTCCGGCGCTACGGCAAGGTGCTGGACGCGCCCTGCGGCGGCCTCACCCACGTCTTCCCCGAACCGGCCGTCCTCGCCGAGGCCGAGCCCGGCGGCACCCTGGGCGCGCTCGCCGCCGCCCTCGCCGACGGCGTCGTACGCCTGGACGCGGGCGCCGACCGGGACGACGCGCAGCGGGCGCTGCTCGCCCTGCCCGGGCTGCGCCCCCGCACGGCCGCCGTCGTCCGTACCCGCGCGCTCGGCGACCCCGACGTGGCGCCGCCCGGCACCGACGTCCCCGACACCTGGCGCCCCTGGCGCTCGTACGCCCTGCGGCACCTGTGCGCCGCGGGGCAGCCGGAGCCGTGACGGCCGGGCCGCCCGCCGGACCACCGTCGCCGCCCGCCGGCGCCGGGCCGCCCGGCAGCGGTGCCGGGCAGCCCGTCCGCCCCGCCCGCGGTCGGGGCGACGCACACAAGCGGAAGGTTCCCTACGGGTAGTGCGGATGATCTTCCGCTGGATAGGGTGAGCCGCCGGACCGCACCACCGCACGTATGTCGCCCCCGGGCTCCGCGCTCGACCGCGTGGCCCCCACCCCGTACGAAGACGTCCCCGTGGCGGGGCGGCGCGCCGCAGGACGAAGGCCCGGCTCCCGGCCGCGGGGCGACCCGTGACGAGGGGACGGGCGACGCGCGGGCCGCCGACGCCGCGGGCACCGGAAAGCGAGAAGACAGATGCAACCGACGTTCGTCCTGGTGCACGGAGCCTTCGCGAACTCCTTCTCCCTGGCGCCGCTCCAGGCGGAGCTCGGCCTCCTCGGTCACCGCTCGGTCGCCGTCGACCTGCCCGGCCACGGATTCGGGGCGACCTACACCCGCGCCTACCAGGCGCCGCAGGACCTCGAAGGGCTCGCCACCGCACCCGGCTCGCTCAAGGGCGTCACGCTCGCCGACAACGCCGCGCACCTGATCGGGATCCTGGAGCGGGCCAAGCGCAACGGCCCCGTGATCCTCGTCGCCCACAGCCGCGGCGGCGTCACGGTCACGGCCGCGGCCAACGCGCGGCCGGACCTGATCGACCGCCTCGTCTACGTCGCGGCCTGGTGCCCGGTCGAGCTCGACGTCAACGACTACTACGCCGAGCCGGAGATGGCCACGGTCGACGCCGCCTCCCTGGGCCTGGCGGCGGCCGGCGACCCCGCCGAACTCGGCCTGCTCCGCGTCAACTTCCGCACCGCGGACCCGGACGCCCTCGCGGCGTTCAAGGCGGCCCTCCTCGCCGACGGCACCGACGAGGAGTTCCTGGCCTTCCTGAGCACCTTCCAGCCCGACGAGAACCTGGACGCCGGCACCTCCGCCGACCGGGCGCAGGCCGCGACCTGGGGCCGCGTCCCGAGGACCTTCGTCCGCCTGGCCGACGACGCGAGCATGCCGCTCGCCCTGCAGGACCGGCTGATCCGCGAGGGCGACGAGCTGACGCCGGACAACCCGTACGACGTCCGCACCCTCGCGGGCAGCCACCTGAAGTGGCTGGTCGACCCGGCGCCGGCGGCCCGGATCCTGGCCGAACTCGCCGAGCTCCCGGCCCCGTCCGCCCGGCCCTGACCGTGACCGGCCGAGGAGGGCGGCGGCGGACCGCACCGGCAGGCGCCTCCCGCACCCCTCGGCCCGCCCCTTCGGGGACGGCGGACCACAGGGCGGGCGGCGGGAAAGCGCGGCGCATCCGGTCCGGGAGGCCCGGACGTCACCGGACGGTTCCCCCCCGCGGGGGCGGGGCCGTCCGGCGGCCCCCGCCGCGCGGCCGCCCGGCGCGGCCCGACCGATTTTCCCGACGCCCCGTTCCCAGGCGGCCCGTGCGGTGGACAATCAGGGGCATGAGCCAGCAGGGGGGAAGGCCCACCGGTCACGAGGACGACTGGTGGGGGCAGTTGTACGACGACTCCACCGGGGACACGGGCCCCACGGCCACGGCCGATTCCGTGGACGACCGGTACGCCTCGGCGGCCGGGACGGTCGGCCCGGGGGAGTCACGGGAGGGTCCGGAGGCGGGGCCGGGGGCGCGGGAACCCCGGTCCGGCCCGCCCCCGGGAGCCGCCGGCCGGTGGGAGCGCCCGGCGGGCGGCGGTGTTCCCGCGCCGCGCGCCGGATCCGCCCCTCCCCCCGGCGCCCCCTGGACCGCACCCGCCCCGGCCGGACGCGCCGGCCCCCCGCCCGCTCCCCGGACCTCCCGCCCCCGCACCCTGCCCCCGTCCCGCGACCACGCCGGGTCCGGGCCGCCCGCCCACGACGCCGAGCCCACCGCGCTGCCGGCCGCCGATCCCGACGCGCTGGACGGCCTCGCGGCGGACACCGTGCTGGACGGGGCCCGGTACGGCAGCTGCACGCTGCGGGCCGTGTCCGTGCGGGGGGAGCTCGCGCGGCACCGGGGCGAACCGCGCCGCGACGCGCTGCTCACCGCCCGCTTCGGCGCGGGGGACCGGGCGCTGGTCCTGGTGGCGATGGCGACCGGCGCCCGTGCCGCGCCGCAGGCGCACCGGGCCGCCGCCGAGGCCTGCCGCTGGATCGGCCGGGCCGTGGGCCGCAGCCACGCCCGGCTCGTCGAGGACATCCGCGCCGCCCGGCGCGGCGACCTGAAGTCCGGCCTGCACCGCCTCACCGACCGCAGCCTCGGCAGGCTCCGCGCCGCCGCCGCCGAACGGGGCCTGTCCCCGGACGCGTACCAGGCCACCCTGCGCTGCCTGCTGCTGCCCGCCGACCCCGCGTGCCGGACCCGCGTGTTCTTCGGCGTCGGCGGGGGCGGGCTGTTCCGGCTCAGGGACGAGCGGTGGCAGGACATCGAGCCCCGAATCGCCGCCGCCGGCGAGCCCGCCGCCGGATCCGGCCCGGCCCCCGCCGAGACGCCCGAGGGCGACCGGCTCACCCTGGACCTGGGCATCACCACACCGCCGAGCCCCTACGGCGATCCGGAACCGCCCCGCGAACCCTTCCGTTTCCGCGCCTCCGTCGCCCGCCCCGGGGACGTCCTGCTGATGTGCACCGCGGGCCTCGCCGACCCGCTGCGCGGCGGACCGGAGCTGGGCGGGCACCTCGCGGGACGGTGGGCCGGCCGCACCCCGCCCGGCCTCGCGGCGTTCCTCGCCGACAGCCAGACCAGGGTCGAGGGGTACGCGGACGACCGTACGGCCGCCGCGGTCTGGGAGGCGTGACGCCCGCCGGCCGGCCGTCCCCGCACGCCCGCCGGCGGGCCGGCACCGCTTCGCGCCGACGTGGGGACCGACGGATTCCGGCCAGTTTCCCCGGCCGTGGGGAGGCGGCGGCGCGGGAGACCCCGCGACCGGCCGCCGGGTCTCCCGCGCCCCGCCGACCGGTTTCCGCCCCGCGCGGTCTCCGCGATACGGCCCGGATATGCGAATGCCGCGGACCGGACCGCCCCCGACGCCGTACCGTGTCCCTCCCGCCCGGCGACCGGGTCCTCCACCCGGAAACCCCGTGGCCGAACACCCGGTCGTCGGCGACGCGGCATGACTGCCTCCTGCCCGAACGGGCAAGCATCCCCGTGAACGTGTTCGAGCACGGAGGGGAACCGACATCGGCACGCGGGCGGGGGACATGAAGAGGCAGGCACGAGGAGGCGGTCCCACGGCGGTCGGGGCATCCTCGGCGAACGACACGGTGGAGGAGAAGGCCGACGGCGTCATGACACAGGCGCCCCAGCTGCGGTGCAGACTCGGGCGGGCCGACCTCAGAGCGGTGCCCGAGGCCCGCCGAGCACTGCGCGAACTGCTCAGACACTGGGGGAGACCCGAACGCTCGCAGGTGGCGGAACTGCTCACCAGCGAACTCGTCACCAACGCGCTCGTCCACACCGACGACGACGCCGTTCTCACGGCCACCGTCGGCCCCCGCGCACTGCGGGTGGAGGTGCGGGACTTCGTGGCCCGCCGCCCCCGGCCGCGGGTACCGAACGCCGACGACAGCACGCACGGCCGGGGCCTGCTGCTGGTGGAGTCGCTCGCGGACGCGTGGGGAGTGCGGGCGCACGGGGTGGGCAAGGCGGTGTGGTTCGAACTCGACGCGGAAGCCGCGTGAACCGGCCGCACGGCAACGCGCGGCGCGACGACGGCGACGGGGGGGGGGGGGGGGGGGGCCCCCCCGCCGCCCCCCCCCCCCCGGCCGCCGGGGGGGGGGCGGGGCGGGCCGCCCCCCCCGCGCGCCCCCGGGGGGGGGGGGGGGGGGGGGGGGGGGGGGGGGGGGGGTCCCCCCCCCGCCGCCCCCCGCGCGCCCCCCCCCCCCCCCCCGCCGGGGGGGGCCCCCCGGGCGCGGGGGGGGGGGCGGGCCCCCCCGGGCCCCCCCCCCCTCGCCGAGAGAACCGGTGGAGCCGCCGGCGTCAGCCGAACTGCTGCTCCAGGTCCTTGAGCTTACGCTCCAGGGAGTCCAGGCGCGGCAGGGCCTGTGTGTCGTCCTCCGCGGTGAGGTCGACGGTGACCGGGTCGGAGCCACCGCGCACGGGCTGCAAGGAGGCCCGCGGCGCGCGGGCGGGAAGCTGCTCCGGCGCGGATATGGCAGGCTCCGCGGGCGCCGGGGCGGAGCCCCGCTCGACGGCCTGGACCTCCACCTGCCGCGCGCCGTTGCGCCCGACGATCCGGTGCCCCCGGCTGATCGCCTTCAGCTGGGCCCGCTCCACGCGCTCCTGCTCGCGCCGGCGGCGTCGCTCCTCCTCCTTCTGGCGCTTGTCCTCGCGCACCTCCTCGACGGCCTCGTCGAGGCTGCGCACGCCCTCCAGGAGCATCAGCGACCAGGCCCGGTACGTCTCCCGGGGCGCCCGCAGCCAGCGGACGACCCGGATCTGCGGCAGCGGCCTGGGCACCAGGCCCTGCTCCCGCAGGGCGGCCCGGCGGGTCTGCTTCAGCGCGCGGTCGAACAGCACCGCCGCGGACAGGGACATGCCGGCGAAGAAGTGCGGGGCTCCCGCGTGGCCCGCGCCCCTGGGCGCGTGCACCCAGTTGAACCAGGCCGCGGCGAACGCGAAGGTCCACACGAGTATCCGGGAGCCGAGCGCCGCGTCACCGTGGCTCGCCTCGCGCACCGCCAGCACGGAGCAGAACATCGCGGCGCCGTCCAGCCCGAACGGCACCAGGTACTGCCAGCCGCCGGAGAGGCCGAGGTTCTGCTCGCCGAAGCCGACCAGGCCGTGGAAGGAGAGCGCGGCGGCCACCGCGGCACAGCAGAACAACAGGCCGTAGGAGACGGCGCCGTAGATGGCCTCCTTGCGCCTGCGGCGCTCCTCGCTGCGCTCCCACGAGTCGTCGGCGCTCGTGTCCTTCCCCGCGGAGCGCTTGCCGCGCGCGAGCACCGCCACCGCCACCAGCATGCCCAGGAGCAGTACGGCGCCCGGAAGCAGCCAGTTCAGCGATATGTCGGTCAGTCTCATCTGGGGTCCCTTGCATTGGGATAGGGCGTAACGCCCGCCATAGTGGCCCAAACCCGCTGGTCCTCAGGGGGTTTCGGGGCAAGAGGCCGCCGAGGAGGTGCAAGGGGATGCCCAAGGCGGCTTTCTGCTCGAACTGCCGCTTGAGGAGCGGGAGTTGAGTTCGAATAAGACTACCCGTACGGGCGGTTCCATGGAAACTTCCTACGACGGGTGAGGAAGTTGTGAATCGCCTGTAACCGTGTGGGTGCCGTATTCGCGGGTGATCTTACGGGACGGCGGGGGCGTTGGGCACGGCGGGGCGCCGAAAGGGCGGGAGAACGCTCCACGATGCGGACCGGGGGCGGCTCAACTCGCGGTGGCGAGCAGCTTGGTGACGCGGTCCGCGTCGCAGGTGCGCGGGCAGGTGACGCAGGTGTCCTCGGGGCGCAGGGTGTAGAACATGCAGCAGCTCGCCCGGTCCCGGGTGCGCAGCGGCTCGCCGTCGGGCCCGGTCAGCTCCCGGAACGCCGCCGCGCCGACGTACGGCCGGGTCGCCCCCGGCAGCAGCAGCTCCAGCTCGCGCCGCGCCCGCTCCTCCTCGCCGAGCAGGTGGGCGACGTACCAGAGGCCCTCCACGACCTCGTCGGTCGCCATGCCCCACAGCGCGCGCCCGCGGCGCCGCATGCGCGGGCCGAAGCCGGCGAGGACGGGTTCCAGGTGCTCGGCGACGGCGGCCCGCACCTGTGCGCGCAGGGCCTCCTCGTCGGCGACCACCCGGGCGCCGGGCAGGGCGGCGGCCGGGTCGCCGGGCAGGCAGGCGAAGCCGTCCGGGCGGACGGCGAGGCGGCCCATGGACAGGCCGGGGGCCGTGCGGTCGTACGAGACGTGCGTCACGGGGTAGCGGGGCACGCGGCGGTGCAGGAACCACGGGACGGTGATCAGTAGGCAGGCCGGCCAGGCGTACCGGTGCAGGCCGAAGCTCGCGACCACGTCCGGGCGGGCCTTCTGCCCGTAGTCCCGCAGCACCTGGGCCTCGTCCCAGGCCAGGAAGGAGTCGAGGGCGGGGCCGCCGGCCGCCAGGGCGGCGGCGGTGACCCAGCCGCCGCCCCGCGGCAGCTCCTCGCCGGCGGCCGCCTCCGTGACGGCCAGACCGGGGAAGACGCCGGTCAGGCGCGCGTAGGCCTCCGCGACGGCCGAACGAGGGGCGGGCGGGACGGGCATACCGGGACCACCGATCCAGGACTGGTGTGCGGGCCAACTAAAGGTAAGCCTTACCTTACCCAAGATTGTCGGTGTTTGAACCGGCGGCTTGTGCGCTTATGGTGCTCGACGGGTGAGCAACCGCTCGCCGTGACGACCGCGAACGCCGACACGTCTGGGACACGTCCGGAGGAGGACCCCGTGGAGCAGGGCGCACCGGGCTTTGCCGGGGCCGGCGGGCAGCCGGACGTGCGGACGGGCCCCGGAGCCGTGCGGGTGCCGGCGCAGCCGGGGGCCGCGGACGCGGACCGGGCCGGGGGCGGCGCGGCCGGGGCGGTGCGCGGGGAGCACCCGCACGACGGGCGGGGCGTTCCGCGGGACCGGCCGGCCGTCCGGCGGTCCTCCGTGCGGGGGCAGGTCCTGGACGCCCTGCGGACCGCGCTGGTGACCGGGGAACTGCGGCCCGGCGAGGTGTACTCGGCGCCGGTGCTCGCGGAGCGGTTCGGGGTGTCGGCCACGCCGGTGCGGGAGGCGATGCAGCAGCTGGCGCTGGAGGGCGCCGTCGAGGTCGTGCCGAACCGCGGGTTCCGGGTGGTCGAGCGGGGCGCGCGGGAGCTGGCGGAGCTGGCCGAGGTGCGGGCGCTGATCGAGGTGCCGGTGATGCTGCGGCTGGCGCGCACGGTGCCCGCCGAGCGGTGGGCCGAGCTGCGTCCGCTGGCCGAGGCGACGGTGCGGGCCGCGTCGTCCGGGTGCCGGGCCTCCTACGCCGAGGCCGACCGCGCCTTCCACCGGGCGGTGCTGTCGCTCACGGGCAACGGGCAGCTGGTGCAGATCGCCGAGGACCTGCACCGGCGCGCGCAGTGGCCGCCGGCGGGGGCGGCGGGGTCCGTGACGCGGGGGCGGGCCGAACTGGTGGCGGACGCGGCGGAGCACGGGGCGCTGCTGGACGCGCTGATCGCGCGGGATCTGGACGTGGTGCGGGTACTGGTGCGGGAGCACTTCGCGGGAGCGGGATGAGCCGGGGGCGGGGCCGGCCGGGTCAGGCCGTCGCCGCGTCCGGCGCCGGCGGTGTCAGGTGGCGGGCCAGCCAGGTGGGGACGCCGCCCAGGAGCCGGTACAGGCGGTGGGCCTCCGCGCGCAGGCGGGAGGCCTCCGGTTCGGCTTCGGTGTCGGCCAGGGAGGCCAGGGCCGGAGCCGTGCCGACCAGGTAGCCCAGTTCCTCGCGGATCCGCAGGGATTCGGCGAAACCGTGCCGGGCCTCCGCCAGCTCGCCGTCCCGCAGGGCGAGTCCGGCCAGGTGGCGCCAGGTGAAGGAGAGGAGCAGGGGGTCGGGGTGGGCGGTGGCGGCCGCGTGGGCGCGGCGGTAGGCGGCGCGGGCGGCCTGGGGGGAGCGGGCGAGGTTCTCGGCGAGTAAACCGCGGCGGAAGTCCAGGAGGGCCCGGGCCGGCCTCCCCGGAGGGATGAGCGCCGCCGCCCTGCCGAGGGCGGCGCGGGCCTCGTCGGCCCGGTCGCGTACGCCGTGCAGCGTGGCCGCGTAGGCGAGTTGGCCGCGTTCGCAGGCGGCGGCCCCGCGCTCGTCGTCGCTGTGGGCCAGCGCCTCCGCGGTGCGCAGCGCGTCCTCGGCCTCCTCCCAGCCCTGCTCGGTGTACAGGCACCGCTCCACGAGCAGCGCGGCCCGTTGCAGTGCCGCGGCGGCGGTGACCGGCTGCAGCAGGGCTGCCGCGTCGGCCCAGCAGGCGCGTGAGCGCAACCGCCATACCGCGGTCTGGAGCGGATCGTCACCTGCGGTCGTTCCCGTACCAGACATGGCGGTATGCGCCACGTTGCCCTCCCCTAGCACGCCATCGAGCTGTTGAGTGGTGGCCGCATCTCAGCACGAATCGCCCGGCCCGGCCAAGAGGGTGGGTGAAGGATTTCACAAAGTCGGGGGACCGGGCCCCTCAGCTCATCCGCAGTGCCAGGAAGAAATCCAGCTTGTCCTCCAGCCGCGACAGGTCACGGCCCGTCAGCTGCTCGATCCGCCCGACGCGGTACCGCAGTGTGTTGACGTGCAGGTGGAGGCGGGTCGCGCAGCGGGTCCAGGAGCCGTCGCAGTCCAGGAAGGCCTCCAGGGTCGGGATCAGCTCGGCGCGGTGACGGCGGTCGTAGTCCCGGAGGGGGTCCAGGAGGCGGGCGGTGAAGGCGCGGCGCACGTCGTCCGGGACGAAGGGCAGGAGCAGGACGTGGGAGGCCAGTTCCTGGTGGCCGGCCGCGCAGACCCGGCCGGGGCGGGCCGCCGCCACGCGGCGGGCGTGCCGGGCCTCCTCCAGGGCGCCGCGCAGGCCCTCCGCCGAGTGCACGGCCGCGCTGACGCCGAGGGTGATCCGGCCGTCGTCGCCCAGGCCGGCCGTGAGCGGGCCCCGGATGGACTCCAGGAGGGCGTCGGCGAGGACGCCGGACTCCGAGCCGTCGTGCTCCGCCGCGACCGCGGGGAGGGGGACCAGGGCGACGGCCTCGTCGCCGGTGTACGCCACGGCGATGCGGTCGGCGGGCTCCGGGCCGGCGAGGTCGTGCCCCCCGCTCGCGGGGCCCGGCAGCGGGGCGGCCAGGACCTCCTCCAGGAGGGCCTGGGCGACCGGGCCCTCCTCGACGCCGCCGCCGTCCCACTCGACGCGGGCCACGACCACCTGCCAGTGCGGCGCCGCCCCGAGGCCGGGGAGCAGGACCGGGGCCGCCACGCGCAGGCGGGCGGCGATCTCGGCGGGGGCCGCGCCCGTCTGCGCCAGCTCCAGGACCTCCTGGGCCAGGCGGCGGCGGACCGTGCGCGCCGCCTCCCGGCGGTCCCGCTCGACCGCGATCAGCTGGGTGACGCCGTGCAGCAGGTCGAGCCGCTCCTCCGGCCAGTCCCCGGCGTCCGCCTCCACGGCCAGCAGCCAGTCGGACAGCACCGTCTCGCGCACGTCCCGGGCGGCCTGCGGGGAGCGGCCGCCGGAGCGGACCGGGAAGAGCGAGTAGGCCGTGGCGCCTAGGGTCACGCGGTGGGGGCCGTGCCGGCCCGTGCGGGTGGCCGCCAGGTGTTCGGCCGCGAGCCGCGCGCACACGTCGGCGGCGGGGGCGGGGCCCGCGACCTTCGGACCCGCGATCAGCCGGCCGGTGGGGGACAGGACCCAGGCGCGCAGGTCCAGGTCCGAGCCGAGCAGGTCCAGGACCACGTCCGGGCCGCCGCCCGCCGGGCCCGACGTCATCATCCGGCGGTGCCGGTCGACCACGGCCGCGAGGTCTCCGGCGCGCTCGCCGGAGACCTGCCGCACGACGTGCTCGGTGATCGTCGCGAAGGCCACCGACTCGTGCACGGCGAACAGGGGCAGGCGGTGGCGGGCGCAGGCGACGACCAGATCCTCCGGGACGTCGCCGAGTTCCGCCTCGCCGGCGGCCAGGGCGGCCACGCCGGCCTGGACCAGGATCCGCACGAACGGTTCGGAGTCGGCGGCGTCCCGGCGCCAGGCCAGGCCCGTCAGCACCAGCTCACCGCCCGAGAGGTAGCGGCTGGGGTCCCGCAGGTCGGTGGTCATCACACCCCGGACGGTGCGGTCCAGCTCGTCCTCACCGCCGAGGAGCCTGAGGCCCAGCGCGTCGGTGGCCAGCAGTGCGCGCAGCCGCATTCTCGTCGCCGCCGTTCTCTGTCTCGAAGTCTTCGCCGAATGGTGCAGGGCGGGGTCCGTCCGGCGGGGTGGTGAGCGGTGCCCGCCGTCTCCCGAGCTGTGTCCCGGCCGTGTTTCCGGTCACGCGGACGTGTCGCGCGTTTCCACAGGAAAACACGGAGGTTACCGATGCCCTCCGTTCATACGAATCTACAAGATACCTGCCCTGGCCAGCCAACTCCTTCATGGTTTCCGTGACTGACCCGCCCGGGTGCAGCGCTGTGTACTGAGGCCACCGCACGGTGACAACACCTGCACGAGCCGGACCGGCCGCACACGGATTGGCTCGATCTTTACGCCCCACGAGACGAAGAAGAGAGCCGGTCATGGACTTCCTTCGCCCCGCCAGCTGGGAGGAGGCGCTCGCCGCGAAGGCGGCGCATCCCACCGCTGTGCCGATCGCGGGCGGCACCGACGTGATGGTCGAGATCAACTTCGATCACCGCCGGCCCGAGTACCTCATGGACCTGAACCGCGTGGACGACCTGTACGAGTGGGAGGTCGGCGAGGAGAGCGTACGGCTCGGGGCCTCCGTCCCGTACACGAGGATCATGCAGAACCTGCGCGCCGAGCTGCCGGGGCTCGCCCTCGCCGCGCACACGGTCGCCTCCCCGCAGATCCGCAACCGCGGCGGCGTCGGCGGCAACCTCGGCACCGCCTCCCCGGCCGGCGACGCCCACCCGGCGCTGCTCGCCGCGGGCGCCGAGGTGGAGGTCGCCTCGGTGCGCGGGGCGCGCCGCATCCCGATCGACGAGTTCTACCGGGGGGTGAAGCGCAACGCCCTGGCGCCCGACGAGCTGATCCGGGCCGTGCACGTGCGGAAGGCCGACGGGCCGCAGCAGTTCTCCAAGGTGGGCACCAGGAACGCGATGGTCATCGCCGTGTGCGCGTTCGGGCTCGCGCTGCACCCCACGACGCGGACCGTGCGCACCGGCATCGGCTCGGCGGCCCCCACGCCGGTCCGGGCCGGGGCCGCCGAGGAGTTCCTGAACGCCGCGCTGGAGGAGGGCGGCTTCTGGGACGGCGGCAAGGCCGTCCCGCCGTCGGTGGCCCAGCGGTTCGCGCAGCTGTGCTCCGCCGCCTGCGCCCCGATCGACGACGTCCGGGGCACCGCGCGCTACCGCCGCCACGCGGTCGGCGTCCTGGCCCGCCGCACGCTGACCTGGACCTGGGAGACGTACCGCGGCACCCGCCGCGCCACGGAAGGAGCCGCGTGATGCGCGTCAGCCTCACGGTCAACGGGCGTCCGCGGGAGGCGGACGACGTGTGGGAGGGCGAGTCCCTGCTGTACCTGCTGCGGGAGCGGCTGGGGCTGCCCGGCTCGAAGAACGCCTGCGAGCAGGGCGAGTGCGGGTCGTGCACGGTCCGGCTCGACGGCGTGCCGGTGTGCTCCTGCCTGGTGGCGGCGGGCCAGGCGGAGGGCCGCGAGGTCGTCACCGTCGAGGGCCTGGCGGACCACGCCCGGCGGCGCGCCCGCGGCACGGACGCCCCCGGCACGACGCACGGCGCCGCCGGCTCCCGGACCGGCGAGGAGGCCGGACTCTCCCCGGTCCAGCGGGCGTTCATCGACGCCGGCGCCGTCCAGTGCGGCTTCTGCACGCCCGGCCTGCTGGTCGCCGCCGACGAGATGCTGGAGCGCGACCCGAACCCGACCGACGCGGACATCCGCGAGGCCCTGTCGGGCAACCTGTGCCGCTGCACCGGCTACGAGAAGATCATGGACGCGGTCCGCCTCGCGGCCGCCCGGCAGTCCGAGGGGGCCTGACCATGCCGTCCAGCAGGCCCTTCGCCGCGTCCGCGCGGGGCGGCGCCCCCGCCGGCGCGCCCACCGGGATCACCCAGGGCTCCCGGACCGGGGGCGGCGTCGGCGAGTCCACGCTCCGCCCCGACGGCACCCTCAAGGTCACCGGCGAGTTCGCGTACTCGTCCGACCTGTGGCACGAGGACATGCTCTGGGGCCAGATCCTGCGCTCCACCGTCGCGCACGCCGAGATCGTCTCCATCGACACGAGCGGGGCGCTGGCGACGCCGGGCGTGTACGCCGTGCTGACGTACGACGACCTGCCGGCCGGCGTGAGGCACTACGGCCTGGAGATCCGGGACACCCCCGTCCTCGCCCACGGCAAGGTCCGCCACCACGGCGAGCCGGTCGCGATCGTCGCCGCCGACCACCCGGAGACCGCGCGCCGCGCCGCCGCCAGAATCGAGGTCGAGTACCGGGAGCTGCCGGTGGTCACCGACGAGGCCTCCGCGCTCGCACCGGACGCGGTCCTGGTCCACGAGAACCGCACCGACCTCCCCCAAGGACCTCCGGCGGGCTCCGGCCCGGGGGGGACCCCCGTCGCCGACCGCGTCCCGCACCCGAACATCGTCCACCGCCAGCCGATCGTGCGCGGGGACGTGGCCGAGGCCCGGCGGCGGGCCGACGTGATCGTCGAGGGCGAGTACCACTTCGGCATGCAGGACCAGGCCTTCCTCGGCCCCGAGTCCGGTCTCGCCGTGCCCGAGGAGGACGGCGGCGTCCACCTCTACGTCGCCACCCAGTGGCTCCACTCCGACCTGCGCCAGATCGCGCCCGTGCTCGGCCTGCCCGAGGACAGGGTGCGCATGACGCTGGCCGGCGTCGGCGGCGCGTTCGGCGGCCGCGAGGACCTGTCGATGCAGATCCACGCCTGCCTGCTGGCGCTGCGCACCGGCCGGCCGGTGAAGATGGTCTACAACCGCTTCGAGTCCTTCTTCGGACACGTCCACCGCCACCCCGCCACACTGCGCTACGAGCACGGGGCGACGAGGGACGGCAGGCTGACCCACGTCAGGTGCCGGATCGTGCTGGACGGCGGCGCGTACGCCTCCTCCTCCCCGGCGGTCGTCGGCAACGCCGCCTCGCTCGGCGTCGGCCCGTACGCCGTCGACGCCGTCGACATCGAGGCGATCGCCCTCTACACCAACAACCCGCCCTGCGGCGCCATGCGCGGCTTCGGCGCGGTCCAGGCGTGCTTCGCCTACGAGGCGCAGATGGACAAGGTGGCCGGCAGACTCGGCATGGACCCGGTGGAGTTCCGGCAGCGCAACGCCATGGCGCAGGGCGACCTCATGCCGACCGGGCAGGTCGTCGACTCCCCGGCCCCGGTCGCCGAACTCCTGCGCCGCGTCAAGGCGATGCCGATGCCGCCGGAGCGGCAGTGGCGGAGCAGCGAGGGCGTGGACGTACGGCAGCTGCCGGGCGGCCTGTCCAACACCACGCACGGCGAGGGGGTCGTCCGCGGGGTCGGCTACGCGGTCGGCATCAAGAACGTCGGCTTCTCCGAGGGCTTCGACGACTACTCCACCGCCCGCGTCCGCCTGGAGGCCGTCGGCGGGCGGCCCGTGGCCGTCGTGCACACCGCCATGGCGGAGGTCGGCCAGGGCGGCGTCACCGTCCACGCGCAGATCGTCCGCACCGAGCTGGGCGTCACCCAGGTGACGATCCACCCGGCCGACACGCGGGTGGGGTCGGCGGGTTCGACGTCGGCGTCCCGGCAGACCTACGTCACCGGGGGCGCCGTGAAGAACGCCTGCGAGCTGGTGCGGGAGCGGGTGCTGGAGACCGGGCGCCGCAGGTTCGGCTCCCGCCACCCCGCCTGGGCGACGGCCGGCCTGCGGCTGGCGGACGGCAAGGTCGTCACCGACGGCGGTGAGGTGCTGGCCGACCTGGTGGACGTGCTCGGCGACGAGGCGGTCGAGGTCGAGCGGGAGTGGCGGCACCGGCCGACCGAGCCCTTCGACCCGCGCACCGGGCAGGGCAGGGGACACGTGCAGTACAGCTTCGCCGCGCACCGGGCCGTCGTCGAGGTCGACACCGAACTGGGCCTGGTCAAGGTGGTCGAGCTGGCCTGCGCCCAGGACGTCGGCAAGGCGCTCAACCCGCTGTCCGTGGTCGGCCAGATCCAGGGCGGCACGGTGCAGGGGCTGGGCATGGCGGTGATGGAGGAGATCGTCGTCGACCCGGAGACGGCGAAGGTGCGCAACCCCTCCTTCACCGACTACCTGATCCCCACCATCCTCGACACGCCGGCCATCCCCGTCGACGTGCTCGAACTCGCCGACCACCACGCCCCGTACGGCCTGCGCGGCGTCGGCGAGGCACCCACCCTGTCGTCCACCCCGGCGGTGCTCGCGGCGATCCGCGACGCCACCGGGCTGGAGCTGAACAGGACGCCGGTACGGCCGGAGCACCTGACCGGGACCGCGTGAGGAACCCTTCGGGCGGCGCCCGGGACGGTCCTCCGGGCGGCGCCCGCAGCGCCGCGGACCGGACGCCGGGGCCGCCCGGGGCGCCGTCCGCCGACGCCCCGCCGGACGGGTGCCGGCCGCGCCCGGCGGGGCCGCGCCCCACAACCGCTCTTCCGAGGAGACCGACGGATGCTGGACATCGCCGAAGAACTGCACCGGTGGATCGGGCAGGGACGGGACGTCGCGGTGGCGACCGTCGTCGCGGTCGGCGGCAGCGCGCCCCGCCCGCCCGGCGCCGCGCTCGCGGTGGACGCCGGCGGCACGGCGCTCGGCTCGGTCTCCGGCGGCTGCGTGGAGGGCGCGGTGTACGAACTGTGCGCCCAGGCGCTGCGGGACGGCGAAACCGTCCTGGAACGCTTCGGATACAGCGACGAGGACGCCTTCGCCGCCGGTCTGACCTGCGGCGGCGTCATCGACGTCCTCGTCACGCCGGTACGGGCGGACGCCCCCGCCCGGCCGGTGCTCGCCGCCGCGCTCGCCGCCGCGGCGCACGGGCGGGCGGCGGCACTGGCGCGGGTCGTGTCGGGTCCGCGGGACCTGAGGGGCCGGGCCCTGCTGGTCCGCCCCGGCGGTGCGTACGACGGCGGCTTCGGGGCGCACCCCGGGCTGGACCGCGCGGTCGCCGCCGAGGCGGGCGCCTTCCTGGACGCCGGCCGCACCGGCACCCTGGAGATCGGGGAGCGGGGCTCTTGGCGCGGAGCACCGCTCACGCTGCTGATCGAGTCCTCCCTCCCGCCGCCCCGGATGATCGTCTTCGGCGCGATCGACTTCGCGTCTGCGCTGGTCCGGATCGGCAAGTTCCTCGGCCACCACGTGACGGTGTGCGACGCCCGCCCGGTGTTCGCGACCCGGGCGCGCTTCCCGGAGGCCGACGAGATCGTCGTCGAGTGGCCGCACCGGTACCTGGAGCGCACCGAGGTCGACGGCCGTACCGTCCTGTGCGTCCTCACCCACGACAGCAGGTTCGACGTGCCGCTGCTGGAACTCGCGCTGCGGCTGCCGGTGGCGTACGTCGGCGCCATGGGCTCCCGCCGCACCCACCTGCACCGCGACCGGCTGCTGCGCGAGGCCGGCGTGACCGAGCCGGAACTGGCCCGGCTCAGGTCGCCCATCGGACTGGACCTCGGCGCCCGCACCCCGGAGGAGACGGCCCTGTCGATCGCCGCGGAGATCGTCGCCGCCCGGCGCGGCGGCAGCGGGGTCCCCCTGGCCGGCGCGCGCACCCCGATCCACCACGACGCGGCGTCCGGGGCCGGGACGAGCGAGAACAGGCCCCGGGCGCGGTTCGTGGCCGGCCCGGTGGCTCGTCAGGGGTTCTGATCCGGCGCTCCGCGTGGCGGACGTGTCCGTGACGGGTCAGGCCGGCCGCCGGCCCCGGTCGCGGACCACGGGATCGGCGAGGCTGCCCTGGAACCGCTGGGGGCGCTTCCACGGTGACCACCCGGACTCCTGCCGGGCGTCGGCGCCGTCCGCTCCCGGAAGGTCTGCCGCCCGCGTCCCGGGACCGGACGGACCAGCCGTCGCATCCTCACCCGGCCCGCGACCTGCCGGCCGCCGGCCGGGTACATCCCGCACCGTTTGGCCGTGATGCCCGTGGACCCTCCCCGTCACGCCCCCGCACACCGGACGGGGAACGGGAACGTCCCGGGTCCGAGCCGTGACCCGGACCGTCTCGCCACCGTCCACCGCGTCCTCGACGACCAACGCCGACGCCCCGGGAACACCGTTTCCGCGAACGCGTTCGCATCATGCACGCTCAGTGATCACAGACGAGCACTCACCGTCACCACCGGCTACGGAACAGACCCGCTCATTCGACGGACCCGTCAAAGGCGCCGCGGGACCAGTCGGTGTCGAGACCGTCGATCAGGCGGTCGAGGAACCGGGTGAAGACGGCTTCGGGGGTGAGGGGGCGGCCGGGCGCGGAGAGGGCTTCGGCGAGTTCCGGGTGGTGGCCGTCCGCGGCGACGGCGGCGAGGTAGCGGGCTTCGGCTGCGGCTCGGTCGGGGGACCGCGCGGCTGCGGCCTGCGCGGTTTCGTGGGCGACGTGCCCGGCCACGAATGCCGTGAGCTGGGCGAAGACCTCCAGTTTCGCCCCGCCGTCCAGTCCGGTGGGCCGCAGGGCGGCGAGCGCGTGTTCCAGGAAGGCCAGGGTGTTGGGTCCGGGGATGCGCCGGGTGGACAGGGCGGCGGGCAGCCAGGGGTGGCGCAGCATGTGGGCGCGCTGGAGGTGGGCGATGGCCTTCAGGTCGGCGCGCCAGTCGCCGGTGAGCGTGTTCGTGGTCGGCAGTTCGCCGCTGACGTGGTCGACCATCAGGTTCAGCAGCGTCTCCTTGTCGGGGGCGTAGCTGTAGAGCGACATGACGCCGGCTCCGACCTGTGCGGCGACTTTGCGCATGGTGACCGCTTCGAGCCCCTCGGCGTCCGCCAGGGCGACGGCCGCCGCGGTGATCGCCTCCCGGCTGTAGGCGGGCTTGCGGCCTCGGTGCGGCCGGCCGGAGGTCGGCCAGAGCTGTCGGGGGTCGACGCCTGGGGCACCGGCCCCTCCGTCCCGGGGCATGGCAGTGCTCCTTCCTCGATCGGCGGTCCTTGCGGGCCTCAGTCAAGCATCCTCTATTCTCGTACACCGTACGGAAATAGAGGAGGGGAACGATGACGTCACGCGCACACGGTGCTGCGCCGAGGCCGGCCTGGGCGCCGCCTTCCGGTAAGCCGCCGCCGGCCGCACGGATGTTGAGGGCGACCTGGCGCGGCCTTCCGGCCAGGCGGCACGATGTCGGGTGGGAGCCGGGGCTGCCGGTGCCGGCCGCCGACGGCAGCCCGCTGATCACGGACCACTACTTTCCGCGCGCCGAGGGCGACTTCCCCACCCTCCTGGTGCGCTCGCCGTACGGCAGGGGCCTGCCGTGGTCCCCCATGTACGGCCTGCTCTTCGCCGAACAGGGCTTTCACGTGGTCCTGCAGAGCTGCCGCGGCACCGGCGGTTCCGGGGGCGCGTTCGACCTGTGGCGCAACGAGGCCGCCGACGGCCGGGCCACGGTGTCCTGGCTGCGCGAGCAGCCCTGGTTCAACGGCACACTGGGCACCGTCGGCCCCAGTTACCTGGGCTACGTGCAATGGGCCCTCGCCGCGGACCCGCCGCCGGAACTGAAGGCCATGGTGGTGCAGGTGGGCCTGCACGATCCCCACGCCCTGTTCCACGCGCACGGTGCGCTGCGCCTGGAGACCGCGCTCGCCGTCGGAGTCGGCATGACCTACCAGCACCGGGGCATGGCACCGTTCCTGAGGGCGACACTGCGCCTGCAACGACGCCTGCGCGACGTCACCACCGCGCAGCCGCTGCGCGGGGCGTACGCGTCGGCCCTCGGGGGCGAAGTGCCCTGGCTGGACGACGTGATGACCCACCCGGACGCCGAGGACGCGTACTGGCGCGGCGCGTCCCTGGCGCAGGTGGCGGAGCGGCTCGGCGTGCCCACGAGTCTGATCACCGGATGGCACGACGCGCTGGTCGACCAGACCTTCGAGCAGTACGACCGGCTGCGTCGGGCCGGATGCGAGACCGCCCTGCTCGTCGGCCCCTGGACCCACACCTCCGCCCTGCGGCAAGGATGGCCCGAGGTGTTCGCCGAGAGCCTCGCCTGGCTGCGCGCCCACCTGTACGCCGACCCCTCCGGCCTGCGTCCCACCAGGGTGCGCGTGCACCTCGGCGGCGAAGACGCCTGGCGGGACCTCGACGACTGGCCGCCGGCCACGGCCGCGGGCCCCTGGTTTCCCACCCCGCAGGGGCACCTCACCCGGCAGGCTCCCACGGACGTCGCACCCCTGGCGTCGTTCCGCTACGACCCGGGCGACCCCACCCCGTCCCTCGGCGGCCCTCTGCTCTCCCGCACCGCCGGCCCTCGCGACAACAGCAGCCTGGAGGCCCGGGAAGACGTCCTGACGTTCACCGGCCCCCCGCTGACCGAGCCCGTGGACGTCCTCGGGCCGGTCTCGGCGCGGTTGAGCATCTCCACGGACACCGGTCATGCCGACGTCTTCACCCGCCTGTGCGACGTGGACCCGCGAGGCCGCTCCGTCAACATCTGCGACGGGCTGGGCCGACTGCGGACGGACGGGCAGGAGCCGTCGCGGATCACCGTGCCGATGAGTTCGACCGCCCACAGATTCGCCGTCGGCCACCGCATACGCTGGCAGATCAGCGGAGGCGCGCATCCGCGCTACGCCCGCGGTACCGGCAACGGGGAGTCGCCGGTGGACGCCACCGCCTTCACACCGGTGCGCATCACGCTCCACACCGACTCGGCGCTGATGCTTGCGGTGCACGCCCACGGTTCCGGGTCCGGTCCTGCGGTGAACGGCTGACCGGCCGGACCCGGCGGCCCGGCTCGCTCCCCGGCGCCGTCTTCGTCGTCCACCCGGCCGCCTCCGGGTCGCGCAAGGCGCGCAGGCCGCCGCCGGCCGGGGTGGAGGAGCGGACCGCCCGGTCACGGCATCCGCAGCAGCCGGTTCGCCGCCCGCCCGAACACGTGCCGCGCGGCCCGCCGCAGCGCGCCGTCGAACACCGCCGGCAGGAACCGCACCCGCACCTCCTCGCGCCACACCACCCGGGCCCGGCCGCCCGGCCCCGGCCGCACCTCGATCTCCGCCCAGCCCGTGATCGCCCGGCCCCGTTTCTCCAGGCGGCACCGGCCGGGCGCCCCGTCCCGGGGCGGCTGCCAGACCGTCACCTCCATCGGGTCGTCGAAGGCGAGCGGGCCGACGCCGGTGCGGGCCACGAAGAGCGTGCCCCGGCGGGTCGGCGGGGGCGTGGTGACGGTGACCCGGGTCAGCGGCACCACCTCGCCGTGCCGGTGCCACTCGGTGAGCCTGCGCCACGCCTCGTCCGGAGGGAGCGGTGCCGTGCGTTCGACGAAGAAGGTGACCACGGCACGATCGTAGGGAACCGGGCCGCCCGCGCGGCGGGGCCGCCACGGCCCCGCCGCCGCGCGGCCCGGCCCCGCACGCCCGCGGGGCGGCGCCGCCCGCACGGCGCCGCGACGGCGCGTGGTCGCGCGGGGCGCCGGACGGCACCCCGCCCGGGCATCGAACGGCGGTTCGAGGTAGGCGGAACCGCTCCCGGGTTACTCGCGCGGACACGCAAGTGAAGCGAGAGTGAGGAGAGCCCCATGAGCGGACACCCCTGGCACCGGGCCCTGGTGACCGGTGGAGCCGGTTTCGTGGGTTCCCACCTGTGCGGCCGGCTGCTGGACGCCGGCACCGAGGTCGTGTGCCTCGACAACCTGTCCACCGGCTCCCGCGCCAACGTGGCCGAGCTGGAGCGGCGCCCCGGCTTCCGCTTCGTCCGGGCCGACGCCGCCGACCCGGCGGCGCTGCGCGGCCTGCCCGGCCGCTTCGACCTGGTGCTGCACTTCGCCTGCCCGGCCTCGCCCGCCGACTACCTCCGGCTGCCGCTGCAGACCCTCGACGCCGGCAGCACCGGCACCCGCAACGCCCTGGAGCGCGCCCGCGCCGACGGCGCCCGCCTCGTCCTCGCCTCCACCTCCGAGGTCTACGGCGACCCGCTGGAGCACCCGCAGCGCGAGACCTACTGGGGCAACGTCAACCCGGTCGGCCCGCGCAGCGTCTACGACGAGTCCAAGCGGTTCGCCGAGGCCCTGACCACCGCCCACCGCCAGGTGCACGGCACCGACGCCGCCATCGTCCGCATCTTCAACACCTACGGGCCCCGCATGCGCACCGGCGACGGCCGCGCCGTGCCCACCTTCATCGCGCAGGCCCTGGACGGCATGCCCCTCACCGTCGCCGGCGACGGCAGCCAGACCCGGTCCCTGTGCTACGTCGACGACACCGTCGACGGCGTCCTCGCCCTGGCCGCCTCCCGCGAGACCGGGCCGGTGAACATCGGCGGCGGCGAGGAGATCACCGTGCTGGAGCTGGCCCGGCGCATCGTCGAGCTCACCGGCTCCGCCTCCCGCATCCGGTTCGTCGAGCGCCCCGTCGACGACCCCGGCCGGCGCCGGCCCGACACCGCCCTGGCCCGCGCACGCCTCGGCTGGCAGCCGCGCGTCGGCTGGGGCGAGGGCCTGGAACGCACCATCGGCTGGTTCGCGCACGCCGCGGCCGCGTGAGACGGCCGGGACGGCCACCGCTTCCCCGTCACGGACGGTGAGACACGGACGCACTCCTGTCATTGAGCTGTCTCCAAGTGTTTGAGACAGCCGCGGCGCGGCACCCGCGTGTCCCATAAGAACCATTTGTCGCTCGGGACGGAGCACATCCCATGCGCATCCTTGGTATCAACGCCCTGTTCCACGACCCCGCCGCCGCCCTCGTCGTCGACGGCAGGACCGTGGCGGCCGCCGAGGAGGAGCGCTTCAGCCGCCGCAAGCACGGCAAGCGCCCGGTGCCGTTCTCCGCCTGGGAGCTGCCCGAGCTGTCGGCCCGCTGGTGCCTGGCCCACGGGGGCGTGCGGCCGGAGGAGCTGGACGCCGTCGCCTACTCCTTCGACCCCGGGCTCGCCCGGCCCGCGCGCGCCATGGGCCTGGACGACCCCTGGGACCCGCTGCGCCTGGAGTACGCCCGCCGCGCCCCGGAGTTCCTCGCCGAGGCACTGCCCGGACTCGACCCCGGCCGGGTCGTCCTCGTCCCGCACCACGTGGCGCACGCCGCCTCCGGTGGGCTGGCCTGCCCGCATCCCGACAGCGCCGTCCTGGTCCTCGACGGCCGCGGCGAGGCCGCCTCCCACCTGGCCGGCCGCTACCGCGACGGCAAGCTCGACACGCTCGCCGCGCAGGCGCTGCCGCACTCGCTCGGCCTGCTCTACGAGGAGCTGACCGCCCACCTCGGCTTCCTGCGCAGCAGCGACGAGTACAAGGTGATGGCCCTCGCCTCCTACGGCACGCCCCGCTTCCTGCCCCGGCTGCGCGAGCACGTGCACGCCACCGGCGACGGCGGCTTCCGCGCCCACGGCGTGGACTGGGCCGCGCTCGCCCCGCCCCGCGCCGGGGACGAGCCCTGGACGCGGGACCACGCCGACCTGGCCGCCAGCGCCCAGGCCGCCCTGGAGGAAACCCTCCTGGAACTCGTCCACTGGCTGCACCGCCGGGCCGGCGGCGAGTCGCTCGCCCTGGCCGGCGGCGTCGCCCTCAACTGCGTCGCCAACTCGAAGATCGCCGCCCGCGGCCCGTACCGGAACGTGTGGGTGCAGCCCGCCGCCGGCGACGCCGGCACCGCCCTCGGCGGGGCCCTGCACGTGGCCGCGCAGGAGGAGCTGCCGCAGCCGATGCCGGGCGCCGACCTCGGCCGCGGCTGGCGCGACGAGGAGCTGCGGGCCTGGCTGGAGACGGCCGCCGTCCCCTACGAGCGGCCGGACGACGTCGCCGAGACCGTCGCCGAGGAACTGGCCCGCGACGGCATCGTCGCCTGGTTCCAGGGCCGCAGCGAGTACGGGCCGCGCGCCCTGGGCCACCGCTCCCTGCTCGCCCACCCCGGCCGGGCCGAGAACCTGGAACGGCTCAACCACGTCAAGGGCCGCGAGGAGTTCCGGCCGGTCGCCCCGATGGTCCTCGCCGACCGCGCCGCCGGCATCTTCCGCGGGCCGCTCCCCAGCCCGTACATGCTCTTCGTGCACGACGTCGCCGCCGAGTGGCGAAACCGCATCCCGGCCGTCGTCCACGTCGACGGCACCGCCCGCATCCAGACCGTCGAGGAGCGCCGCGAGCCGCTGGTCGCCCGCATGCTGCACGCCTTCGAGCGGCGCACCGGGCTGCCGGTCGTGGTCAACACCAGCCTCAACACCGCCGGGCGGCCCATGGTGGACGACCCGCGCGACGCGCTGGAGTGCTTCGGCTCCGCGCCCGTGGACCTGCTGGCGATCGGGCCGTACGTGGTCCGCCGCGGGAAGGCGTACGCATGACCGGATACGCCGTCGTCATCCCCACCCTGGCGCGCGGCACGCTCGCCGACTGCCTCGCCGCGCTCGCCGCCGCCACCGGGCCGCCCCCCGAGCGGATCGTCCTCGTCGACGACCGGCCCGGCCCCGACGCCGGCCCGGAAGCGCTGGAGCACCCGCTGAGCGTCCTCGGCGACCTGCGCGAGCGCACGGTCGTGCTGCGCGGCGGGGGCCGCGGCCCGGCCGCCGCCCGCAACACCGGCGTCCGCGCGGTCACCGCGCCGTGGACCGCCTTCCTCGACGACGACGTGCAGGTCGGCCCCCACTGGTGCGACCAGCTCGTGCGGGACCTCGCCGAGGCGGCCCCCGACACCGCGGGCGTGCAGGGCGTGATCACCGTCCCCCTGCCCGGCGGGCGCCCCCCCACCGACTGGGAACGCGGCACCGCCGGCCTGGCCCGGGCCCGCTGGATCACCGCCGACATGGCCTACCGCACCGACGCCCTCAAGCAGGCCGGCGGCTTCGACGAACGCTTCGAACGGGCCTTCCGCGAGGACGCCGACCTCGCGCTGCGGCTGCTCGACGCCGGCTGGCGCATCCGGCGGGGCCGCCGCACCACCCGGCACCCGGTGCGCCCCGCCTCCCGCTGGGTCTCCCTGGAACAGCAGCGCGGCAACGCCGACGACGCCCTGATGCGGCGGCTGCACGGCCCCGGCTGGTGGGCGAAGGCGACGGCGCCGCGCGGCCGCATCCGCGCCCACGCCGCGATCACCGCCGCGGGCGCCGCCGCGCTCGTCCTGGCCGCCGCCGGCCGCCGGCGGGCCGCCGCGGCCGCCGCGCTCGGCTGGGCGGCCGGCACCGCCGAGTTCGCCTGGGCGCGCATCGCCCCCGGCCCGCGCACCCGGGACGAGGTGACGACCATGCTGGCCACCAGCGTGCTCATCCCGCCGGCCGCGACCTGGCACCGGCTGAGCGGGACGTGGCGGCACCGCGCCGCCCCCGCCTGGCGGGAGGTGGCCGCATGAGCCGCACCGGCCCGGTGAGGGCCGTCCTGTTCGACCGCGACGGCACCCTCGTCCACGACGTCCCCTACAACGGCGACCCCGAACTGGTCCGGCCCGTGGCGGGCGCCCGCGAGGCGCTCGCCCTGCTGCGCGCGCGGGGCATCCGCACCGGCGTCGTCACCAACCAGTCCGGCGTGGCCCGCGGCCTGCTCACCGACGCCGACGTGCGCCGCGTCAACCGGCGCGTCGAGGAGCTGCTCGGCCCCTTCGACGTGTGGGCGGTCTGCCCGCACGGCCCCGGCGACGGCTGCCGCTGCCGCAAGCCCGAACCCGGGCTCGTGCTGCGGGCCGCCGGGCGGATCCGCACGCCGCCCGAGGACTGCGTGGTGATCGGCGACATCGGCGCTGACGTCGAGGCCGCCCGCCGGGCCGGCGCCCACGGCATCCTCGTCCCCACCCCGCAGACCCGCCCGCGGGAGACGGCGGCCGCGCAGCACGTGGCACCGGACCTGGCGACCGCCGTCCGCGCGGTGCTGGACGGGCCGCCGCGAGGCCGGGCCCTGGTGGACGGCCGCCCGATCGGGAACGCCCTCGACGGCGACGGGGCCACCGCCGGCCCGCGCGGAACCGGACCCGCCGACACCAGCGGGAGGTCGTGGTGAAAGCACTGGTCACGCGCTTGGACAGCTTCGGGGACGTGCTGCTCGCCGGGCCCGCCGTCCGCGCCGTCGCCGCACGGGCCGAGCACGTCACCCTGCTGTGCGGACCGCGCGGCGCGCCCGCCGCCCGGCTGCTGCCCGGCGTCGACGACCTCCTCGTCTGGGACGCCCCCTGGGCCGGCTTCCAGCCGCCGGACGTCGACCGGGCCGAGATCGACGGCCTCGTCGAGAGGATCGCCGCCGCCGGCGCCGACACCGCGCTGGTCCTCACCTCCTTCCACCAGTCCCCGCTGCCCACCGCGCTGCTGCTGCGGCTGGCCGGCGTGCGCCGCATCGCCGCGGACAGCGAGGACTACCCCGGCTCCCTGCTGGACGTGCGCCACCACCGCGCCCCGCACGCCCACGAGGTGCAGGCCGCGCTCGACCTGGCCGAGGCCGCCGGCTTCCCGCGCCCCGGCGACGACCGGCTGTGCGTGCTGCCCCCGCCCGGCACCACCCACCTGACCGGCCCCGGCCCGTACGTCGTGCTGCACCCCGGCGCCAGCGTCCCGGCCCGCGCCTGGAGCCCGGAGCGCAGCGCGGAGGCGGTGCGCGAACTGGCCGCGGCCGGACACCGGGTGGTGGTGACCGGCGGCCCGGGCGAGCGGGACCTGACCGCGTACGTCGCGGGCCGGCACGGCCTCGACCTCGGCGGCCGCACCGAGGCACCGGAACTGTCCGGCGTCCTCGCCGGGGCCGCCGCCGTCGTCACCGGCAACACCGCCCCGGCCCACCTGGCCGCCGCCGTCGGCACCCCCGTCGTCTCGCTGTTCGCGCCGGTCGTGCCCGCCGAACGCTGGCGGCCCTACGGCGTGCCGTACGTGCTGCTCGGCGACCAGGACGCGCCCTGCGCGGACAGCAGGGCCCGCACCTGCCCGGTCCCCGGCCACCCGTGCCTGGACACGGTCACCGCCACGGACGTGGTCGCCGCAGTCGAGAAACTGACGGGGGAGACATGAGGATCCTCATCTGGCACGTGCACGGGTCGTGGACCACGGCCTTCGTGCAGGGCCCGCACACCTACGTCGTCCCCGTCACCCCCGACCGCGGCCCCGACGGCCTCGGCCGCGCCCGCACCTGGGACTGGCCGGAGTCGGTGATCGAGGTCCCGCCGGAGCGGCTGCGCGACGAGGACATCGACGTGGTCGTCCTGCAGCGCCCGCACGAACTCGCCCTCGTCGACCGGTGGCTGGGCCGCCGCCCGCCGCTGGTCTACCTGGAGCACAACGCCCCGCACGGCGACGTGCCCGACACCCGGCACCCGGCCGCCGACGTCCCCGGCGTCACCCTCGTCCACGTCACCCACTTCAACCGGCTGATGTGGGACGCCGGCGCCACCCCCACCACGGTCGTCGAGCACGGCGTCGTCGACCCCGGCCACCGCTGGACCGGCGAGCTTCCGCGGGCGGCCGTGGTGGTCAACGAGCCGGTGCGGCGCGGCCGCACCACCGGCACGGACCTGCTGCCCGCGTTCGCGCGGGCCGCCCCGCTCGACGTGTTCGGCATGGGCACCGACGGCCTCGCCGGCCGGATCGGCGTGTCCCCGCGGCGCTGCCGCTCCCACGAGCTGGTGCAGGCCGACCTGCACACCGAACTGGCCCGACGGCGTGTGTACGTCCACCCCGTCCGCTGGACCTCCCTCGGCCTGTCCCTGCTGGAGGCCATGCACCTGGGCATGCCGGTGGTCGCGCTCGCGACCACCGAGGTGACCGAGGCGGTGCCCCCGGGCGCCGGCGTGGTCACCAACCGCATCGACGTACTGACCGACGCCGTACGGGAGTTCCTGGCCGACCCGCTGCGCGCGCGCACGGCCGGCGACACGGCCCGTGCGGCGGCCCTGGCCCGCTACGGGCTGTCCCGCTTCCTGAACGACTGGGAGCGGCTGCTCAAGGAGGTGACCCGATGAGGATCGCCATGGTGTCCGAGCACGCCAGCCCGCTCGCCGCGCTCGGCGGCGTCGACGCCGGCGGCCAGAACGTCTACGTGGCCCGCCTCTCCGAGGAGCTGGCCCGGCGCGGCCACGACGTCACCGTCTACACCCGCCGTGACGCCGCCGACCTGCCCGACCGGGTGCCGCTGCCCGGCGGCGCGGTCGTCGAGCACGTCACGGCCGGACCGCCCGAACCGGTCCCCAAGGACGAGCTGTTCCCCCACATGCCCGGCTTCGGCGCCCACCTGGCGCGGGCCTGGCGGCGCGAGCGGCCCGACGTGGCGCACGCCCACTTCTGGATGTCCGGCCTGGCCTGCCTGCTCGGCGCGCAGCCGCACCGCATCCCCGTCGTGCAGACCTTCCACGCGCTGGGCACCGTCAAGCGGCGCCACCAGGGCCGGCGGGACACCAGCCCGCAGGAGCGGATCGGCATCGAGCGGCAGCTCGGCCGCACCTGCGAACGGGTCCTCGCCACCTGCACCGACGAGGTGCGGGAACTGGCCGGCATGGGCGTGCCGGAGCGGCAGGTGTCCGTGGTGCCCTGCGGGGTGGACGCCGAGCACTTCCACCCCGGCGCCGACACCGGCGCCACGCCCGCCCGGCGGCAGCGGCACCGCCTGCTCGCCTGCGGCCGGCTGGTCCCCCGCAAGGGCTACGACCAGGCGATCCAGGCGCTCGCCCGCGTCCCCGACACCGAACTCCTCATCGCCGGCGGTCCCCCGGCCGGCGCGCTGGACGCCGATCCGGAGGCCCGGCGCCTCACCCGGCTGGCCCGGCGCGCCGGCGTCGCCGACCGGGTGCGGCTGCTCGGCGCCGTCGACCCGCGCGACATGCCCGGGCTGCTGCGCAGCGCCGACCTGGTGCTGTGCACCCCGGTCTACGAGCCGTTCGGCATCGTGCCGCTGGAGGCCATGGCGTGCGGCGTGCCCGTCCTGGCCACCGACGTCGGCGGCCACCGCGACTCCGTCGCCGACGGCGCCACCGGCCGGCTCGTCCCGCCGCAGGACCCCGGGGCGGTCGCGGCCGCCGCCCGCGGCCTCCTCGCCGACGAGGGGCTGCGCCGCCGCTACGGCACGGCCGGCCGCGCCCGGGTCCTCGCCCGCTACACCTGGCGGCGCGTCGCCGACGGCGTCGAACACGTCTACCGGCTGACGCTCGCCGGCCACGCACTGTCGAAGGAGGTGGCGTGATGACCGTGCATCCGCCCGTGGCCGGACACTGCGACGAACTCCAGGACGCGCTGACCGCGTTCCGGGCGTCGGCGCACATCACCGAACGCTGGGGCGCGCGGCTCGCGTCCGTGCTGTCCGGCGGCGGCCGGCTGCTGGCCGCCGGCAACGGCGGCAGCGCCGCCCAGGCCCAGCACCTGACCGCCGAGATCGTCGGCCGCTACCGCGACGACCGGCCGCCGTTCTCCGCGATCGCCCTGCACGCCGACACCTCCGCGACCACCGCCATCGCCAACGACTACGGCGTCCACGAGGTGTTCGCCCGCCAGGTGCGCGCCCACGGCCGCCCCGGCGACGTGCTGGTGCTGCTGTCCACCTCCGGCGCCAGCGCCAACCTGCTGTCCGCCGCCGACGCGGCCCGCGCCGCCGGGGTGCGGGTGTGGGCGCTGACCGGACCGGCCCCCAACCCGCTCACGGCCGGCTGCGACGAGGCCCTGTGCGTGGCGGCGCCCGCCGCGGCGACCGTGCAGGAACTGCACCTGGTGGCGGTGCACATGGTGTGCGCGGCCTTCGACGCGGCGCTGGAAGGCGGGGTGGGGCGCGGGGTGCGGCGCGGGGCGGACGGCCACGGAGGTGACCGCGCGCATGGCTGACAAGTCCCCGCTGGTCGTGGTCGGCGACGCCCTGCTGGACCGGGACCTGGCCGGCAGCGCCGACCGGCTCGCGCCGGACGCGCCCGTCCCGGTCGTCTCCGGGTGCGCCGAGCGCGTCCGGCCCGGCGGCGCCGCGCTCACCGCGTACCTCGCCGCCCGCGACGGCCGGGACGTCACGCTCGTCACCGGGGTGGGCGACGACCCGGCGAGCCGCGCGCTGCGCCGCCTGCTGGACCCCTGGCTGGACCTGGTGCCGCTGCCGCTGACCGGAACCCTGCCCGAGAAGACCCGCGTCCTCGCCCAGGACCGTCCCGTGGTCCGCCTGGACCGCGGCGACGGCCGCACCCGCGAGGCCACCGGCGCCGCCCGCGCGGCGGTCCGCCGCGCCCCGGCCGTGCTGGTCTCCGACTACGGCCGCGGCGCCGCCGACGCCCTCCGGGACGACCTGGCCGCCCGCCCGCCGCTGGTGTGGGACCCGCATCCGCGCGGGGGCCCGCCGGCGCCCGGCACCCGGCTGGTGACGCCCTCCGAGAAGGAGGCGCACGCCTTCGCCCCGCGGGGCGACCGGCCGCGGGAGGGCCTGCGGGCCGCCGCGCACAGCGCCGCCGCCCTCGTACGGCGGTGGCGCGCGGCCGCCGTCGCGGTCACCCTCGGCCCGCGCGGCGCCCTGCTGTCCTACGGGGAGCACCCGCTGCTCGTACCCGCGCCCGCCGCGCACCACGGCGACGCCTGCGGCGCCGGGGACCGGTTCGCCGCGACGGCGGCCGGGCTGCTCGCGGACGGGGCGCTGGTGGGGGAGGCCGTCGAGGGGGCGGTCGGCGCGGCGAGCGCGTTCGTCGCCGCCGGCGGCGCGGGCGCCCTGCCCCGCGCGGACTCCCGGACCCCGGCGCCCCCGCCCGCCGCCGACGACCCGTACGCCCTGGCCGCGCGGGTGCGCGCCGAGCACGGCACCGTCGTCGCCGCGGGCGGCTGCTTCGACCTGCTGCACGCCGGTCACGTCGGGCTGCTCCAGGCCGCCCGGCGGCTCGGGGACTGCCTGGTGGTGTGCGTCAACTCGGACGCGTCGGTGCGGCGCCGCAAGGGCGAGGGCCGCCCGGTCAACCCGCTCGCGGACCGGGTCCGCGTCCTGCGCGCCCTCGCCTGCGTGGACGCGGTCGCCGTCTTCGACGAGGACACCCCCGAACGCCTCCTCGCCGACCTGCGCCCCGACGTGTGGGTCAAGGGCGGCGACTACGCGGGCGCCGACCTGCCGGAGGCCGCGCTGCTGCAGGAGTGGGGCGGGCAGGCGGTCCTGCTGCCGTACCTGGACGGCCGCTCCTCCACGGCCCTGATGGCCCGCGCGGCGGAGGGGGTGCGATGACACCGGCCGCTCCGCCGCGCGTCCTGGTGCTGCGCGCCCTGGGCCTGGGCGACCTGCTCGCCGGGGTGCCCGCGCTGCGCGCCCTGCGGCGGGGTTTCCCGGACCACGAGATCGTGCTGGCCGCCCCCGCCGCACTGGCGCCCGTCGCGGCGGCGGCCGGGGCCGCGGACCGGCTGCTGCCCGCCTCCGCGCCCGGCCGGGCCGTGCCCGCCCGCCTCGACTGGAGCGGGCCGCCCCCGGACGTCGCCGTCGACCTGCACGGCAACGGGCCGCCCAGCCACCGGCTGCTGACGCGGCTGCGCCCGCGGCGGCTGTTCGCCTTCGCGCACCCCGGGACACCCGAGGTCGACGGCCCGCCCTGGTACGCGCAGGAGCACGAGCGCGACCGCTGGTGCCGGCTGCTGCGGGCGTACGGCGTCGACGCCGACCCCGCCGACCTGCTGCTGCCCCGCCCGCCCGGGCCGTCCCCGGCCCCCGGCGCGGTCGTCCTGCACCCCGGCGCGGGCGCCCCCTCCCGCCGCTGGCCCGTGGAGCGGTACGCGGCCGTCGCCGACGCCCTGCGCGCCGGGGGGCACCGCGTCGTGGTCACCGGCGGACCGGACGAGGACGACCTGGTGGCCCGCCTCGCCGAACTGGCCGGCCTGCCCGGCCCGGACGTGTTCGGCGGCGGCCTGCCCTACGACCGGCTGTCCGCGCTGGTCGCCGGCGCCCGCGCCGTCGTCAGCGGCGACACCGGCATCGCCCACCTGGCCGTCGCCCACGCCGCGCCGTCCGTCACCCTCTTCGGCCCGGTGCCGCCCAGCCGCTGGGGCCCGCCCGCCGACCCCCGCCACCGCGCCCTGTGGCACCCGGGCCCGGACGGCGACCCCCACGGCCGCCGCCCCGACCCGGCCCTGCTCCGCATCACCCCCGACGACGTCCTGGACGCCCTCGCCGGCCTGCCCGGCGCCCCGGGGCCGTGACCGCGCGCCCCGGCCCCGGCGCCTCGCCGCGGCACGCCGGCGGGACACCGGCCGACCCCCGGGGCCGTGCCCCGCGGCCGGCCCGCGAACCGCTCACCAGGGCCGTGCCCCGCGGCCGGCCCGCGAACCGATCCCTTGCCGAGGACCCCATGGACAACGGCCTGTCGACCCTCGCCCACCGCCCGCCCGCCGATCCGGCGCGCCGCCCGGCCGTCGGCGTGGTCATCGCCACCCGCAACCGCTCCGCGCGCCTCGCCGTCACCCTGCGCCACCTGCTGGCCCTCCCGGAGCGGCCTCCCGTCGTGGTCGCCGACAACGCCTCCACCGACGGCACCCGCGCGCTGCTCGCCCGGGACTTCCCCGAGGTCCGCGTCCTCGCCCTGCCCGGCAACCGCGGCGCCCTGGCCCGCACCGACGGTCTGCGCCTGCTGGACACCCCCTACGTGGCCTTCAGCGACGACGACTCCTGGTGGGCGCCCGGCGCGCTCGCCACGGCGGCCCGCCTGTTCGACGAGCACCCCCGGCTCGGCCTGCTCTCCGCCCGCACCCTGGTCGGCCCCGCCGGCGCCCCGGACCCGCTCAACGCCGTCCTCGCCGGCTCCCCCCTCGGCCGCGCGACCGACCTGCCCGGCACCCAGGTCCTCGGCTTCATCGCCTGCGCCGCGGTCGTCCGCCGCAGCGCCTACCTCGACGCGGGCGGCTTCCACCGGCTGCTGTTCATCGGCGGCGAGGAGACCCTGCTCGCCTACGACCTCGCCGCCCGCGGCTGGGGCGTCGCCCACTGCCCCGACGTGGTCGCCCACCACCACCCGGACCCCGGGCCCCGGACCGACCGCCCGGCCGTGGTCCGCCGCAACCACCTGCTCACCGCCTGGCTGCGCCGGCCCCTGCCGTACGCGCTGGCCCGCACCCGCGACCTGGTCGCCGAGGCCCGCCACGACCCGCACGCCCGGCGCGCCCTGCGCGACGTCCTGCGCCTGCTGCCCGCCGCGCTGCGCGACCGCAGGCCCCTGCCGCCGTACCTGGAACGGGCCGTCCGCCTGCTGGAGGGAGCGGCCGCATGACCGACCCCCGCACGACGGTCGTCGTCATCACCCACGACCGGCGCGACGAACTCCTGCGCACCCTCGACCGCCTCGCCGAGCTGCCGGAGCGGCCACCGGTGATCGTCACCGACAACGGCTCCACCGACGGCACGTCCGCCGCCGTCGCCCGGCGCCACCCCGGGGTGCGGCTGCTGCGCCCCGGCCGCAACCTGGGCGCCGTCGGCCGCAACCTGGCCGTCCGTCAGGTGAGCACCCCCTACGTCGCCTTCTGCGACGACGACTCCTGGTGGGCGCCCGGCTCGCTCGCCGGGGCCGCCGACCTCCTCGACCGGCACCCCGGCCTCGCCACCGTCACCGCCCGCATCGTCGTCGAGCCGGACGGCACCGAGGACCCGATCGTCGAGGAGCTGCGCGACTCGCCCATCCCCGGCCCCGCGTGGCTGCCCGGCCCCGCCCTCGGCTCCTTCCTGGCCGCCGCGACCGTGCTGCGCGCCGACGCCTTCCGCGCCGCGGGCGGCTTCCACCCCCGGCTGTGGCTGGGCGGCGAGGAGGAACTGCTCGCCGCGGACCTCGCGGCCGACGGCTGGTGGCTGACGTACGCCGATCACCTGACGGTCCATCACCAGCCGTCCACGGCCCGGGACCCGACGCTCCGGCGGACCCACGGCATCCGCAACACCCTGTGGTTCACCTGGCTGCGCCGCCCCGCCGGCCCCGCCCTGCGCCGCACCCTGCACCTGGCCCGCACGGTGCCGCGCGACACGGCGTCCCTGCGCGCCTTCGCGGAGGCGGCGGCCGCCCTGCCGTGGGTGCTGCGCGAACGCCGGGTGCTGCCCCCGCAGGTCGAGGCGCGCCTGCGGCTGCTGGAACCGTCCCAGCGCCGCTCCAAGGCCCGCAGCTACATCGGCTGACCGCGCGCGGTCGGCGTCAGCCGCCGGGGCGTTCGCCCGCGGGCCCCCGGGGCTCCCGCGGGCCGACGCTCAGCCCTCCGTGCACCGGCACAGCAGCCGGAACACCGCGAACAGCGCCATCGGCCACACGGCGGCGAACGCCAGGATCACGCCCGGCTCGGAGGTGACGATGCCGGCCACCATCAGCGCGACCGACACCACGAGCAGGACGACCGCCGTCGCCGTCCGCGGCCGGCGGCCGGCGCGGCTCGGCGCGCGGCGCCGCCGCGGCGGACCGAGCGTGCGCAGCCGCCGGGCGAGCCGGCGGTCGCGCCGCAGCCCGCGTTCGATCTGGTCGAGAATGCGCTGCTCGTGATCGGGGAGTCGGCCGGTGGTCACTGTCCCTCCTCACGGGGCGACCGGACGGACAAGCGGGTGCCCCGCGAGCCCGGGAGCTAACCGGCGGGATGCGGCGCCAGCGCCTCGACGAGCCGGTCGGCCCCGTCCGGTGCCGCGCCCGCCCGGAAGGCGGCCCGGATCCGCCGCGCGCTCCCGCGGCCGCCGGTCAGGCACCACCGCCACCAGTGCTCCAACTGCCGCGCGTCCAGCCGCTCGGCGGCCACCAGCGCGGGCCAGCCGCAGGCGCGGGCCTGCGCGGTCACCTTCGCGCCGCCCGCGACCGGGTCGACGGCCAGCGCCGGGGTGCCCGCCCGCAGCGCCAGCACCAGCCCGTGCAGCCGGTCGGTGACCACCAGGTCCAGCCGGGCCAGCACCGACTCCAGCTGCGCGGGCGTCGCGCTCAGCCGCCAGTCGTGCGCGTCGAGCCGGGTCTCCAGCTCCAGCCGGGCGCAGTCCTTGCCGGCCAGCCAGCGGGTCACCGCGGCGGCGACCTCGTCGTGCCGCCGCCGCGGCCCGTACTCGTGCTGCCCGCGGGTGAGGACCACCCCCACGACGGGGCGCGCGGGCAGGCCGGGGGCGCGGGCCGCCAGGTCCTGCGTCGGCCCGCCGCCCGCGGCGTCCCGGGCCAGTACCCGGTGGAAGCCGGTGACGGCCGGGGAGCCCGGGTCGATCACGGAGGTGCCGACGGCGACGCGCACACAGTGCGCGAACCGCCGGTGCAACTCCTCGACCTGCGGCCCGTGCACCGGCCCGCACACGAACACCAGGTGGGAGTAGGCCCCGGGGTCCACGTCCGCCAGGTGCGGTCCCTCCGCCCGGAACCCGGGGCTCCACACCACGTCGTAGCCGAGGCCGGCCCGCCGCAGCACCTCCTCCACCCGGTGCAGGGCCAGCACGTCCCCGGCGGTCGCCTCCCCGTGCAGGAAGCTGAACCACCCGGCCACCAGAATCCTCCGCCGTCCACGCACCGTGCGACCCGGGTGCCCGGCCGCCGCGCACGCAATCACCGGCGCGCGCCCCCGCCCCGCGCTCGGCACGCTCGGTGTCTGCGCCGTCGTGCCCGCCGGGTGCGCGTCCGTCGCGCACGCCGTGCCCGCGCGCCGCGACCGTGCGCCCGCCGACGGCGCCCCGGCCGCAGCGCCCGGTTCCGGCGCGCCGGGCGCGGACGTCCCCGGCTCCGAAGCCGCGCCCGGGCGACTGGTAGGGCCGGGCGCGCCGCCGGCCCGGGCGGTGCCGAACCCCCTCGCCGCACCGAGGGGTTGCCGGCTTCCCGCCCCCGGCTCCGCCGCGCGGCGGAGCCGGGGGCGCCCCGGGGCGGCGGGCGCGGGCGCGTGACTCCGCCGCGCCGGGTACTCGACGCGTCCACCGTTCACCCGTCCGAGCGGGCCACGCTGCGCCGGCCGACCACCGGAGGACCGGCGGGCGGCCGGACCCGGTAGGACGGACCGGCAGGCAGGCCGTGTCCGGCAGAAAGGCGATCCGAACCGCATGAGCGACGCAGCCCCTTCGCACCCCGCCCCCGGTCCGCGCCCGCAGCCACGGAGATCCATGGCCGTGGGCGCGCTGATCGGCGCGGCCGTCATGGCCGCGGCCGACGAGATCGTCTTCCACCAGCTGCTGGGCTGGCACCACTTCTACGACCGCTCCACCACGAAGGTGGGCCTGCTCTCCGACGGCCTGCTGCACACCGCCGAACTGCTGGGCCTGGTCGCCGGATTCTTCCTCCACGCCGACCTGCGCCGCCGCCGCGCCCTGGCCGCCGCCCACGCCCGGGCCGGGTTCTTCCTGGGCCTGGGCGGCTTCCAGCTCTTCGACGGCGTCGTGGACCACAAACTGCTGCGCGTGCACCAGATCCGCTACGGCGTGGACGTCACCCCCTACGACTGGGCGTGGAACCTCGCCGGCCTGGTCCTGCTGCTGGCCGGCTGCGCCCTGGCCGTCCGCGCGGCCCGCCGCGCCCGGACCGGGCCGGCGGCATGACACCGGCCCACGTCCACCCCGTGCCGGCCGGCCCGGGCGCGGACCTCGGCGGCTGGGCCGCACCGGCCGCCGCCGCGGCGGCCACCGCCGCGGTCGCCGCCTACCTGGTGGCCGCCCGCCGCCTGCGCCGCCGCGGGGACGCCTGGCCCCGCGCGCGCGACGCGTCCTTCACCGCCGGCGGCCTCGCGGTGGCCTGGGCGGTGCTGGGCGAACCGCCGGGCGGGCCGTTCACCGCACACACGGCCCGGCACCTGGCCGCCGGCATGGCGGCCCCGCTGCTCCTCGTGCTCGCCCGCCCCCTCACCCTGGCCCTGCGGAGCCTGCCGCCCGGCCGGCCGCGCCGCGCCCTGCTCGCGGCGGCGCACACCCGGTACGCCGCCGTCCTGCTGTTCCCGCCGGTGGCGGCGCTGGTGGACGCCGGCGGCCTGTGGCTGCTGTACCGCACCGGACTCCTCGCCGCCGCCCACCACCGGCCCCTGCTGCACGCGGCCGTGCACCTGCACGTGTTCGCGGCCGGCCTGCTGTTCGCCTTCGCCGTCTGCCGGCTCGACCCGGTGCGCCGCCGCAGCGGCACCGCCGTGCGCGGCGCCGCCCTGCTGGCCGCCGGCGCCGCGCACGCCGTGCTCGCCAAGAGCCTGTACGCGGCGCCCCCGCCCGGCACCGCCTTCACCGCGACCGACCTGCACACCGGCGCCCGGCTGATGTACTACGGCGGCGACCTGGTCGAGACCGCCCTCGCCGTCACGCTGGCCGTCCAGTGGTACGCCGCCACCGGCCGCGCCCACGCCCGCCGTCGGCGCCGGGCGGCCGCTCCGGTCGCCCGCGGGCCCCGACAGCGGCAGGCTGGGATTGCGGCCGTCCGGTGGGTACCCGGCCCCCACCGGGAAGCCGGACCATGACTCCCGGACGCAGGAGGCGATCATGACCGAACGCACACACACCACCATGGAGTCGCATCCGGACATCGTGGAGATGCGGGAGCGCCACGCCCGGGCCGAGCGGGCGGTGTCGAGCCAGCGGGGGCAGGCCGTCGAGACGCTGGCCCTGCTCACCGGCCTCTACCTGGCCGCGTCGCCCTGGATCGCCGGCTTCAACGGCTTCACCACCCTGGCCGTGAACAACCTGATCACCGGCATCGCCTACACGCTGCTGCTGAGCGGCTTCGGCCACGCCTACGAGCGCACCCACTCCCGGGCGTGGGCGGCCGCCCTGCTCGGCCTGTGGACCATCATCTCGCCCTGGGTGGTGGCGGGAAACGTGGACACCGCCCGCACGGAGATCAACAACATCATCGTCGGCGCCGTCGCCCTGCTGCTCGCGCTCGCGGCCGCCGCGGCGGTCCGCGCCGCCCACCGGAGCGGCCGCGGCCACTCCGGCCCGACGGTCCGCTGACCCGGCGCCCGCGGGCGGTCCACCCCCCGGCGGTGACGGCGGCCACGCCCCCCCGCGGCCGCCGCCACCGCCCGACGACCCACCGACAGCGGAGGTGCCGGCCCATGGCCGCTGTTCTCCCGGACGACGCCGTGGAGATCTCTTTCATCGGCAACGCGACGACGCTCATCCGCTACGGCGAGCTGACGCTGCTGACGGACCCGAACTTCCTGCACCGCGGCGACCACGCCTACCTCGGCTACGGCCTGTTCGCCCGCCGCCTGACCGAACCGGCGCTCGACGTCCGCGACTTGCCCGGCGACCTGGACGCCGTCGTCCTGTCCCACCTGCACGGCGACCACTGGGACCGGGTCGCCCGGCGGAACCTGGACCGGTCGCTGCCCGTCCTGACCACCCCGCACGCCGCGCGCCGGCTGCGGGTGCGCGACGGTTTCCGCCGGGCGGGCGGCCTGCCGACCTGGCACAGCCACACCCTCGTCCGGGGCGCCGGCCAGGTCAGGGTGACCGCCCTGCCGGGGCGGCACGCGCTCGGCCCGCTGCGCCGGCTGCTGCCGCCCGTCATGGGCAGCCTCCTGGAGTTCGGACCGGTCCGCGGCCCCGTCCGGCTGCGGCTGTACATCTCCGGCGACACCCTGCTGTTCGACGGGCTCGACGAGATCGCCCGCCGGTACCCGGACATCACCCTGGCGGTACTGCACCTCGGCGGCACCACGCTGCCCGGCGGCTGGATGGTGACCATGGACGGCGCGCAGGGCGCCGAACTGGTGGACCGTCTGCGCCCGCGCCTGACGCTCCCGGTCCACTACGACGACTACTCGGTGTTCCGCTCGCCCCTGTCCGCGTTCCTGACCGAGGCGCAACAGCGCGGCTGGGCCCGCACGGTCGTGCGCTGCGAGCCCGGCCGGCGGGCCCGGGTGACCGCCGGAGCCGAGGTCCACGTCGGGTGAGCCCCGCCCGGCGGGACGCGGCCCGCCCACGGCCCCCCGCCCGCGTCCGGACACGGACACCGACGCCCGGTCCGTGACCGCCGCGCCGGGGACGAGGACGGGGGCGGCCGGGCGGGGAGATAGCGCGACGGCGTTCCGGGTACTCGCCGCGCACCGGCGCTCACCCGGAAGCGCCCCGAACGACAAGGCCGATCGCCATGACCACGCACGCGACGAGAAGCGCCCGCAGTCCGATCCAGCAGGCGGCACTGCTGGTCGGATCAGTCTTCCTGCTGGTGGGAATCCTCGGCTTCATCCCGGGGATCACCACCGACTACGACACGATGAAGTTCGCCTCGCACGACTCCGACGCCAAGCTGCTCGGCATCTTCCAGGTGTCCATCCTGCACAACCTGGTCCACCTGGCGTTCGGCGTCGCCGGCCTCGCGATGGCCCGGGCCGCCGCCACCGCCCGTACGTACCTGCTGGCGGGCGGCGCCGTCTACCTGGTGCTGTGGCTGTACGGCCTGATCGTCGGCCACGACAGCGCCGCCAACTTCGTACCGCTGAACACGGCCGACGACTGGCTGCACTTCGTCCTCGGCATCGGCATGATCGCCCTGGGCGTGCTGCTGAGCCGCCGGTCCGCTCCCGGCCACCCGAGGATCTGACCGCCGATGGCTTCAGGGAAAACGCTGCTGGCCGCGGCCGCCGGGCTCGCCGCCGGGGCCGTCGTCGTCACGCGCCGCCGGCAGGCGGCCCCGACGGCCCCGTCCGCCTTCGACCGGTGGCTGACGGTGACCGTCAACTGCGCACCGGCCGACCTCCGGCCCGAGAAACTGCCGGCGCCGCTCCAGGAGTACGGCGACCGGATCGAGACCCGGATCCGCCCGGCGCCCGGGGACCACGGGACGGAACTGGCGGTCCGGCTGAAGGAGGACCCGCCCGAGGCCGCGTCCTCCCTGCCCGCACGGCTCGCCGGCGCGGACCCGCGCCAGGACCTGCGCCGCGCCCTGCGCGAGGCCAAGGCGCTGCTGGAGACGGGCGAGGTCATGCTGCCCGACACCCCGCCGACGACGCACGACACCCCCGGCGGGAGGCTCGTCGGCCTGCTGAGCCGCCGCGCGAGCGGGGAGGGAGTGCTGTGAAGGCCCTGTGCTGGGAAGGCGTCAACAAGCTCGCCGTGGAGGACGTGCCCGATCCCGTCCTGCGCAACGACCAGGACATGATCGTCCGGCTGATCGCGGGCACCACCTGCGGCTCCGACCTCCATCTCATCGGCGGGTACATCCCGTTCATGCGGTCCGGGGACGTCATCGGCCACGAGTTCCTCGGCGAGGTCGTCGAGGTCGGCGCCGGGGTGCGCCGGCACAAGGCGGGCGACCGGGTGGTGGTGTCCTCGTTCGTCGGGTGCGGGCGCTGCTGGTACTGCACCCACGACCTGTGGTCCCTGTGCGACAACACCAACACCAACCCCGGTGTCGGACAGGCCCTGTTCGGCGCCGACACCGGCGGCATCTTCGGCTACTCGCACGCCCTGGGCGGCCTGCGCGGCAGTCACGCCGAGTACGTGCGCGTGCCGTTCGCCGACTACGGCGCCTTCCCCGTCCCGGAGGGCGTCGACGACACCAGCGCCCTGTTCGTGTCCGACTCGGTGCCGACCGGCTGGATGGGCGCCGACCTGGGGGGCGTCAAGCCCGGCGACGTGGTCGCCGTGTGGGGCTGCGGGGCCGTCGGCCAGATGGCGGCGCGCGCCGCGATCCTGCTCGGCGCGGAACGCGTCATCTCCATCGACCGGCTCCCCGAACGGCTGGAGATGACCGAGCGGCACATCGGCAGCGAGGTCATCGACTACACGGCCACCGACGTCGGCGCCGAGCTGCGCGAACGCACCGGCGGCCGGGGGCCGGACGTGTGCATCGAGGCGGTCGGCATGGAGGCGCACAGCGACAGCCCCGTCCACCTCTACGACCAGGTCAAGCAGCAGCTGCGGCTGCAGAGCGACCGCCCCACCGCCGTCCGGCAGGCCGTCCACGCCTGCCGCAAGGGCGGCACGGTCTTCGTCCTGGGCGTCTTCGGCGGCTTCGTCGACAAGTTCCCCCTGGGCGCGGTGGTCAACAAGGGCCTCACGCTCCGGGGCGCCCAGCAGCACGGCCAGCGCTACATCCCGATGCTGCTGGACCGGCTGGCGGCCGGGGAGATCAGCACGTCCCACCTGGCGACCCACACCGTGTCCCTGGACGAGGCGCCGCGGGCGTACGAGATGTTCAAGGACAAGACGGACGGCTGCGTCCGCGCGGTCATCCGGCCGGGCGGCTGAGCCGGCGCGGCCCGCCGCCCCCGGCGGGCCGTTTGCCGTGCGTGCCGGTGGAAACCCGGCGCGCATGAGCGCGAAGCCCCGCCGCCGAACGCGGCAGAACCGGACTCTGTGGCTGCTGGACCGCCTGGAACGCGACACCCGGGCCGACGCGGTGATCGACGTGCTGCGCAAGGGCGTGTGGGCCCTGCCGCTGGGACGCGGCCGGGACCTGCTGCACGGCAGATGGCTGGGACACCCGGTCCATCCGCTGATGGTGCAGGTGCCCATCGGCAGCTGGATGTCCGCGGCGGTCCTCGACCTGCGTCCGGGCCGCTCCCGCGAGGCCGACCTGCTGGTCGGCCTCGGCCTCGCCGCCGCGGCCCCCGCGGCGCTCGCGGGCGCCGCCGACTGGGCGGAGCTGCACCGGGAGCAGCAGCGCGTCGGATTCGTGCACGCCCTCGCCAACACGGTGGCCGTCGGCCTGTACGGGGCCTCGCTCGTCTGCCGCGTCAAGGGCCGCACCGGACCGGGCCGCGCGTTGGGCTTCCTGGGCCTGACGGCGGTCGGCGTCGGCGGCATGCTGGGCGGCCACCTGGCCTACCGGCAGGCGTCCGGCGCCAACCACGCCGAGGAGGTCCCGCACGTCGTCACCGAGGGCTGGCACCGTATCGGAGGCGTGGACGAGTTCCCGGCCGGGCAGCCCGTGCGGCGCAGCGTGGACGACGTGCCGGTGCTCGTGGTGCGCGAGACCGGCGGGCAGATCCACGCGCTGGCCGAGCGGTGCAGCCACCTCGCGGGCCCGCTGTCGGAGGGCACGGTCGCCGACGGGTGCGTCACCTGCCCCTGGCACGGCAGCGTCTTCCGCCTCTCGGACGGCTGGAACGTGCGCGGCCCCGCCATCGCCCCCCAGCCCGCCTTCGACACCCGGGTCGTCGACGGGCACGTCGAGGTGCGCCTGCGCGGGCCGGACCGGGAGGCGGACCGGCGGCCGGCCGGGACGGGAGCGGAGAAATGATCAAGCGTGCGCTGTGGCAGGGCCTGCTCGCCGGCGCCGCCGGAGGCGTCGCGATGACCCTCGGCGAGAAGGTCGAGCAGGCCCTCACGGGCCGGCCCGACTCCCATGTGCCCGCGCGGGTCCTCCAGCGCCTGACCGGCCTGCCCGAACACCCCGGCAGACAGCCGCTGCCGGTCAACTGGGCCATGCACTACGGCCAGGCCGCCCTCCTCGGCGTGGTGCGCTCGGTCATGGCCCAAGCCGGGCTGCGCGGACCGTTCGCCTCCGCCAAGTTCGCCGTCGTCCGCCTCACCAACGACCAGATCCTCGAGAACGCCACCGGCGTCGGCGCCCCGCCTCCCACCTGGCCGCGCCGGGAACTCGTCGTGGACGTCCTGCACAAGACCGTCTACGCCTTCGTCACCGGCCTGGTCGCCGACGCCCTCGCCGCCCGCGGCGGCCCCGGCCCCGGCGAACGGCACGCGGCGCTGCGTCCCGGCCGCCGCGCCGGAGTCGGACCGCTGCCCCGCGAGGACGCCTACGGCCGGTGAGGAGGCTCTACGGCCGGTGAGGCCGGCCGGGGACGCCTTGCGAAGGCGCCCGGAGGCCCCGACCGCCCTTGCGGCCCGCCCGCGAGCCCCGGTAGGCGGCGCGGCGGGTCGCGGCCAGGGCGCGGCCCGGGGCGAAGCCGGGGACGCTGTGCTCGTAGATGTCGAAGTCCAGGCTCTCCCGCTGCGGCACCGGCAGGGGAGCGCCCACCATGAGCACGGCGAACACGCGCCAGGTCCGGCCGTCGGCCGTGCGCCGGAGCCGGCCCGCGGTGCCGGCGGCCTCCGCGGCGCCGGCGGCCTCCGCGGCGCCGGCGGCCGCCGCGGTCTCGGCGCACAGGTCGAGGACGAGCGGCCCGGCCGCCAGGGCGCCGGCCAGGTCCGCCGGGTCGCCGTGCACCGGGCCCGGCCGGGTGCGGCGGGGGAAGGCGGCCAGGAGGCCGCGCCGTCCGCCGATCCGGTAGGAGATCATGCTGGAGTACGGGCCGGCCAGCGCGTCGGTGCGCGGCAGCGGCAGACGCCGGGTGATCCGGCCCCGGCCGCTGCTGGTGAGGAGCAGGTCGAGGGCGCGGTCCGGCCCGTCGGCCCGGGCCACGCGCACGGCCAGCCCCAGCCCGTCGGGCCAGCGCCGGGGCAGGCCGGCCGCCCGGGAGAGGCGGACCGTGGCGGCGTACCGCCCGGGCGCGTCCAGCCAGGGCACCCCCCAGGGTCCGCGCCCGTCGTCGACGACCTCCAGCTCGGCCGAGCACGTCAGCCCCACCGGATGCAGCGCCGGGGCCCGGCGCAGCCGGGCCAGCAGCCGGAAGGCCGCTTCGACGGCGCCGGCCGGCCAGGCGCGCGCCGGCTGCGGCGTCACCCCGCTGCCGGACGGCGCGGTGCGGCTCCTGTCACTCATCGGCGGCCTCCTGGCGGGTGTCGTGCCGGGTGCCGCGCGCGACCGCGTTCACGGGCTCCCGGACTCCGGTGCTGCTCACAGGGCCTCCCTCCGTAGGGTCGGCCGGGTACCCCGGGCCGGGTGCGCCTATCCAGCGGGCGCCGCCGGCCCGCGCGCGGGGCGTGCTACACGGCGAGGTCGCTGGTGCTCTCGGCGCCGATCAGGCCGGTGACCGCCCGCAGACCGCCGCGGGCCAGGGCGGCGCGCTGCCGGTCCGCGCCGGTCCCGTGCTGCAGCAGCCGGTGGACCAGGGCCGTCACCTGCCGGGTGTCGCCGGACGCCTCCAACGCGGGGGCGACGTACCGCAGGAGCTCGTACAGCACGTCGCCGGCCCGGCGGACCCGGCCGTCCGGATCGATCAGGGTGTCGCTCAGCCCGTGGCGGGCGGCGTGCCACATGGCGGCCTGCAGCAGCTCCGGGGCGGGGCGGGGCTCGGGCGCGTCCGCGGCCGCCTCCGCGAGGAGGGTCTCCACCAGGGCCCGGACGATCCCCGCGAGCATGACCGCGTCGTCCGCGCGCAGCTGGACGTCGAAGCAGCGCACCTCGATGGTGGGGTAGCGGGCCGAGAGGCGGGCCTGCCAGTACAGCTGGCCGGTGTCGGAGATCAGACCGCACTCCAGCAGGTGCTGCACGCGCCGGTCGTAGTCGGCCGCGTCCGCGAAGTGCGGGGGCAGCCCGCTGACCGGCCAGCGGCCGAAGATCATGGTGCGCCAGCTGGCGAAGCCGGTGTCGTGGCCGTCCCACAGCGGGGAGTTCGCCGACATGGCCGTCAGCGTCGGCAGCCAGGCCCGGATCCGGTTCAGCACCCGCACGCCCGCCTCCCGGCCGGGCACGGCCACGTGCACGTGCATGCCGTTGACCAGCTGCTCCGCCACCAGCTGGGGCGCCTGCACGACCATGGCCCGGTACCGGGCCTGGTCGGTGACGGCCACGGGACGGCCGTGGCGCAGCGGCGGTGTGCCGCAGGCGGATATCCGGCAGCCGTACGCCTCGGCGGCCGCCCCGACGGCGTGCCGCAGCCGCAGCAGATGCCCCCCGACCTCCTCCAGCGTGCCGCACACCTGGGTGGCCACCTCGACCTGTGCCTGCAGCAGCTCGGGCTGCACCTCCTGGTCGGCCACCAGACGCCCCAGGCCCGCCGCCGCGCGCACCTTGTCCGCCTGGGGCACCGGCAGGCCCGTGACCGGGTCGACCAGCAGGTACTCCTCTTCCACGCCGATCGTCGTCATCGATCGCCCTCTGTCCGGCACGCGTCACACGGCGACGGCCCCGGAAGGGTGCCCGTACGCGCAGTGACCCGAGCGTCTCGGTCCTTGCACGGCAAACCGGCACATGGTGCGCGCCCGCGGAACGCCGGACGCGCTATTCGTACGGTACGCCGCACCGCGCCGGGGTACCCACCCCGCGTCGCGGCGTCCGCCGGCGCCCGGGGCCGGCCTCGTCGCCGGTGTGCGAGAGGAGCCAGTCATGACCAGGAGCATCGCCGAACAGACCGTCGAGGAGCTCGGCGGCCCGGACAGCGTCCTGGCGCGGCAACGCCGCGACCACGTCGAGATGGACCGGCTGATGGACCGCTACCGGGCCCTGGCGGACGGCGAGGAGCGCGAGCGGGTGCTGAAGGAGACCGTGCAGCTGGTCTTCAGCCACGCCTTCGCGGAGGAGACCGTGCTGTGGCCGGCCGTGCGGCGCCTCGTCCCGGACGGGGAGGAGCTGACCTCCCGGGTGGAGGAGGAGCACCAGCAGATCAACGACCTCGTCGCCGGCATCGAACGCCTCGCTCCCGGCGAACCGGAGCGCGAGGAGAAGGTGCGGCGCGCCTTCGCCCTCGTCCAGGAGGACATCAGGGACGAGGAGGATCTGCTCCTGCCCCGGCTGCAGGAGGCCGTGGACACCGCGCAGCTGCGCCGCCTCGGCGCGGCCTGGGAGACGGTGCGCCGCACCGCCCCCACCCACCCCCACCCCGTCGTGCCCCGCCGCCCGCCCGGCAACGCCCTCCTGGGCGTGCCGCTGAGCCTGTACGACCGGATACGCGACGCCCTCGGACGCAGGGGCTCCAAAGCGGCCTAGCAGCCCTGCCGCCGCCTCCGCGTCCGCCGCTTCGTCCGCGCTCGCGGGCGCGGCGCCCGGTTCCGGCCGGCCCGCGGGACCGGGCGGTCCGGCCCCTCGTCCGGCCGGAGGCCGGCGGGGCCGCCGCCCGCGGGACGGCCCGGCCCGCGGCCGGCCGCGGTCAGCCGGCCGTGGCGTCCGGACCGTCCACGACATGGAAGACCGCCGTCCACCGGTCGTCGTGCAGACAGGCGTTCATCGGCTCGACCAGCGCGGTGTGACCGGGGTCGGCGCGCCACCGCTTGAGGGATTCGAGGTTCCGCCACTCGCTGGTGAGCAGCCAGCGGCCGGGCTCGTCGACCGAGCGGCACAGCTGTTCGCCGAGGTGGCCGGGGAAGCGCACGGCGCGTTCGAGCACGCCGCGGTAGGACCGTACGAAGTCCTCCTCCCTGCCCTCCCGCACCCGCAGCAGCCGCAGGACGCGCACCCGCGCCGGAGCCGCGGTCCCGCCCCCCGCAGGGCCGGTCACGACGACGGATCGAGGACGACGGGAAGTTCCGCCAGCCCGCGGAAGGCGGGGAACGGCACGGTCAGCCAGCGCGCGTCCTCCGGCGCCATGCCCAGGGCCAGGCGCGGGTACCGTCCGAAGAGCGTGGTGAGGGCGGTCTGCATCTCCAGGCGGGCCAGCGGGGCGCCGATGCAGTAGTGCGGGCCGAAGCCGAAGGTGAGGTGCGCCGCCTGGACGTTGGGGCGCGTGACGTCCAGGCGGTCGGGGTCGGCGAAGGCCTCCGGGTCGCGGTTGGCCCCGGCGATCGAGATCTGGACGAGCGCTCCCTTGGGGATGAGCGTGTCCCGGACGACGATGTCCTCCTTGGCGTAGCGGAACGTCGAGTTCTCCACGGACGGCTCGAACCGGAAGATCTCCTCCACGGCCGCGGCCGTCGCGCCCGCGTCCCGGAACGCCAGCCGCCGCTGCTCCGGCCGGCTGAGCAGGTGGTAGACGGCGTTGCCGGTCTGGTACGCGGTCGTCTTGTGGCCCGCGAACAGCAGCACCCACGCCGTCGAGACCAGTTCGTGGTCGGTGAGCGCGCCCTCCTGGTCCTGGGCGGTGACGAGCGCGCTGAGCAGGCCCTCGTCCGGCTCCCGCCGCTTGCGCGCGATCAGGTCGACCAGGTAGTCGCGCAGGTTGCCCTCGGCCACCTCCAGCGCCTTCCTCGCCTCGGGTCCGAACCCGGTCTGCGCGACGGTGCTGGACCACTCCTGGGCCTGCTTGCGCTCGTTCTCCGGGACGCCCAGCAGCTCGCAGATCACCTGGAGCGGCAGCGGGAAGCAGAACTCCGGGAGCAGGTCGAAGGGTTCGGCGGCCGGGCAGCGCTCCAGCAGGTCGTCGACGATCTTCTGGACGCGCGGGCGCAGCGACTCCACCCGCTTCGGGGTGAACGTGTTGCCGACGATCCTCCTGAGCCTGGTGTGCTTCGGCGGGTCCGAGAACAGCATGTTGTCGTCCAGGGCGATCGACGAGTCGCCGAAGATGCGGTGGTAGGCGTCGAGGGCGCCGTACATGTCCTTGCTCAGCCGGGGATCGGCCAGGGCGGCACGGGCGTCGTCGTACCGGGTGATGAGGTACGTGTCCACACCGTGGGGAGGGGACAGCGGGCACACGGGTGCCGTCTTGCGGAGCGTGGCGTACACGGGGTGCGGATCGGCGCGGAACTCCCGGCTGCAGGACGAGGCGGCGGCCGCGGCCTCGTCGGACGACAGTTCCTCGGATGCGAACGCTTGCGACATGACTGGTCCCGGGGGGCGAGCTGCCGGTGGCAGCGGTGCGGTGTGGTCAGTGGCCACGGTTCCCCGGGCGGTACCGCGCGGCAAACGGTGCTGGGCCATACGGGTCGGATCGCCGCCGGGAGCGCGGACCGGCGACTTCCGCTTGGTAAAGACTGACTGTCAGGCCGGTCCACGACGCCCCGGAGCGGGCACCGCCGGATGGGGGTAGGAAACCAGTGAGCGGACGCGCAGCGGAATCCGTACCAGTTCTCGTCGTAGGCGGATCCCTGGTGGGTCTGTCCACCTCCGTCTTCCTGGGGCGCCTCGGGATCGAGCACCTGCTCGTGGAGCGGCACGCCGGGACGTCGACGCACCCGCGCGGCCGCGGGAACAACGTGCGCACCATGGAGATCTTCCGGACCGCCGGACTGGAGGCGCGGATCCGGACGGCCGCCCGCACCCTCGCCGGCAACGACGGCGTGCTCCAGGTGGACACCCTCACCGGCGGTGAGCGCCGCTGGATCATCCGGGACATCTCCGCAGGCGTCGACATGGCCGAGGTCAGCTCCTCCGACTGGTGCCTGTGCAGCCAGAACGATCTCGAACCGGTGCTGCTGAGCCAGGCCCGCCGGGGCGGGGACATCCGCTTCGGCACCGAGATGCTGTCCTTCACGCAGGACCGGACGGGGGTCCGGGCCCGGCTCGTGCACCGGGACACCGGTGAGACCTACACCGTGAACGCCGACTTCCTGGTGGCGGCCGACGGGCCCAGGAGCCCGGTGCGCAAGAGCCTGGGCATCGGCGTGTCGGGACCCGGCGACCTCTTCCACAACGTCAGCGTCACCTTCCGCAGCAAGCGGCTGAAGGACTGCGTCGGGCCGAAGCGGTTCGTCGTCTGCTACGTCACCGACCCGCGGGGCGAGGGGGCGCTGCTGCCGGTGGACAACGAGGAGCGGTGGGTGTTCCACCTCCCCTGGTTCCCGGACCGCGGGGAGACCCTGGAGGACTTCGGCGACGACCGCTGCGCGGCGCACATCCGGGCGGCCGCCGGCGTCCCCGACCTCGACGTGGAGATCACGGGGAAGGCGCCCTGGCACGCCTCGAAGCGGGTCGCGGACCACTACGGGCAGGGCCGGGTCTTCCTGGTCGGCGACTCGGCGCACGAGATGCCGCCCACCGGCGCGTTCGGTTCCAACACCGGGATCCAGGACGCCCACAACCTCGCCTGGAAACTGGCCGCGGTGCTCCGCGGGTGGGCGGGGCCGCCCCTGCTGGACACCTACGAGCGGGAACGCCGGCCCGTCGCCGTCGCCACCGGCACCCGGGCGTCCCAGCAGGCCGTCGAGGAGCAGCACCCGGGGTTCACCCCCGCCCTGGGCCGCAACGACGACCCGGCCGACCTCATGACCGTCGCGCTCTGCTACCGCTACGCGTCGCCCGCCGTCATGGGCGCCCTCCCGGAGCAGCCCGTGGTCCCGGACACCTTCCAGCTCGGCGGCGACCCGGGCAGCCGCGCACCCCACATGTGGGTCACCCGACGGGGCGTCAGGATCTCCACGCTGGACCTGTACGAGCGCTCCTTCGTGCTCCTGTGCGGGCCCGAGGGCCAGGCGTGGCGGGCCGCGGCGGTGCGGGCCGCGCAGCGGACGGGCGTTCCCGTCCAGGCCTACCTGGTGGGCGACGGCCGGGACGGCGACCTGGTCCCCGAGCCGGACGCCGACTGGGCGAAGCTGCACGGCGCGGCCGAGGAGGGCGCCGTCCTGGTGCGCCCGGACGGGTTCGTCGCGTGGCGGGCGCACGCCGACATGCCGTACCCGGACCGCGTACTGACGAACGTGCTGCAGACGATTCTCTGCCGCGACTGAGAAGAGGACAGGGCGATGACATCAGCAGATCACGACGGCCCCGCCGCGGGCCGGGTGGACGTCCACCACCATTTCACCGCGCCGGCCTGGCTGGACTGGGCGGAGGAGCGGGGCGTCGTCAGCCGCGAGAGGCTGCCCTGGTGGACGCGCTGGGACCTGGACGCGGCCCTGGAGCTCATGGACAAGACGGGCATCGGCACGTCCGTGATGACCGTGGCGATGCTCGGCCGGCTCCGCGGGCACGCCGAGCGCCGGGAGAGCGCGCGGGTCGCCCTGCAGGCCGCGGCCGAGGTCGTCGAGAGCCACCCCGCGCGCTTCGCGTTCTTCACGCCCGTCTTCCTCGACGACCTGGAACTCTCCCGGTGGAGCCTGGAGTACGGCCTCGACGAGCTCGGCGCCGTCGGGGTGAGCACGCGGACCAGCATGGACGGCGTCTACCTCGGCGACGACTCGCACGACCGCCTGCTGGCCGAACTGAACGAACGGTCCGCGGTCGTCAGCACCCACCCCATGGACGTGCCGGCCGGAGCGGGCGGCGCCGGCGCGGCGCTGCCGGGAGTGCCGCCCTTCGTGTGCGACTTCCTCGTCGACACCACGCGCGCCGCCGTCAACCTCATCAAGGGCGGCGTCCTGGACCGCTACCCGAACCTCACCTTCGTCCTCCCGCACGGGGGAGGGTTCCTGCCCTACATGGCCGGCCGGCTCGAACTCTTCGGCGACCGCCTCACCCCCGGCATCGAGCCGGGCCGCGTCCGCGACTACCTGCACCGCTTCTACTACGACACCGCGGGCCCCATGTCCCCCTCGGCCACGCCCACCCTGCTGGCCACCGTCGACCCCGGCCGCATCCTCTTCGGCACGGACTGGCCGCCCACGCCGGCGCACGTCGTCGCCGACGTCACGACGCCGGCGCTGGACGGCGACCCGGCTCTCTCGGAGCGGCACCTGCGCGGGATCAACCGGGACAACGCCCTGCGCCTGATGCCCGCGCTCGCCCGCTGAGACGGCGCCCGGCACGACGGAAGGCCGCTGCCCGCACGGGCAGCGGCCTTCCGTCGTTCAGCGGGCGACCCGGTCCCGCTCCCAGTGGTAGAAGCACTGCGCCATCGCGTCCTTCGGCCCGCGCCAGGTCTGCGGGTCGTACGGGCTGACGTACGCTTCGAGCTTCCTGCTGATGTCCCGGAACTCCGGGTGCTCGGCCACCCGCGCGACGGCGGGCCCCGGGTCCTGGTCGGCTTCGATGAAGTGCATGTACACGTCGCCGAACTGGAAGAGGGAGCGCTGGGTCACCCCCACGAGGCCGGGGAGTTCGCCTCGGTCGGAGGCCGCGAAGACCTCGGCGATGCGCGGGGCCGACCGCGGGTCCATCCGGGCGACGATCAGGGCGTGGTGCATGGGATCTCCTTCCGCGACCGTGTCGCGTTCAGGCGGGGGTGCCGGGTGCGGTCCGCCGCTCGGCGGCCGCCTTCTCGACGCGGTCGCGGATGAGGGCCAGCTGCACGGCCGAGTTGCGGTTGATGATGTCCGTCATCCCGGCGTCGTCCACGGGGGCGTCGGGCCGCATGGCGAAGTCCTGCGTCCAGCGCATCCGCGTGCCGTCGGCGGTCTCCTCGTACTCCCACCGGATGTCCATGTACGCGAACGGCCCGGGCTCCACGCGGCGCGCGCGGACGGTGAGCTTGTCGCGGTCGGTGGTCCGCTCCGACACCCAGCTCCACACCTTGCCGTTCTCGTCGGGGTGCATCGTCAGGCGGAAGGTCACCGTGTCGCCCTCGCGGGAGAGGATCTCGACGGACGCGTACTCGCTGAACAGCTGCGGCCACTTCTCCAGGTCGTTGGTCATGTCCCAGACCAGGTCGACGGGCGCGGCGATGGTGATCTCGTTCTCCGTGTGTCCTGCCACTTCAGGCTCCAGTCGTGAGGGTGCCGTTGACGAGGTCGAGGAAGGCGCGGGGGCTCCTGCACCGCTCCGCGTCGGTGGGCAGCGACCAGCCGTGCCGGTTCTCCAGCTCGCCCACGATGCCGAGAAGGCCGAGGGAGTCCAGCCCGAACTCGGCGAACGGGCTGTCCAGCCGGCTCTGGAGGTCCTGCGGGTCGACGGTGACGCCGGCGGCCTTCTTCATCAAGGCGGCCAGTTCCTCCACGGTGAGCGGGGTCGCTTCGGCGGTCATGCGTGTTCTCCTTGTCGTACCGGGTGCTGAGGGGGGGCCGCCGGGGGCCGCCGGTTCACGGCGGCCCCCGGCGGCGACGGTTCCGTAGGGGGCGGGGCGGTGCCGCCGCGGAGGGCTACGCGGCGGTCTCCGGTCCGCGGCGCAGGACCAGCGCCGCGTTGGAGCCCATGAGCCCCCGGCTGAGGACCAGGGCCGTGCGGATCTCGGCCGGGCGCGCCGAGGCGGTCACCAGGTCGATCTCGTGGCAGACGTCGAGGACGCCCGGCGTCGGCGGTATCTGGCCGTGCTCCATGGCGAGCACCGCGGCCGCGACGTCCAGCAGGGGCGCTCCGCAGTACGACCGCCCGATGCCGGTCTTGGGGGCCGTGACGGGCACGCGGGTGCCGTACGGGCCGAGGGCGTCGGCCAGGGCGAGGGCCTCGGCGCGGTCCGCCTCCGGGGTGCCCATCGCGTCGGCGAAGACCACGTCGATCTCCTCCGGTGCGCAGCCGGCCTCGTCGAGGGCGCCGTGTACGGCGCGGGCGAGCCCCTCCCGGGAGCGGTCCCAGCGCGAGGCGCCGGTGAACGTGGCGGCGTGCCCCGCCACGGTGGCGCGGACGGCCGCGCCGCGGCGGCGTGCCCGGTCCGCGTCCTCGACGACCAGCACGGCCCCGCCTTCGGCGGGCACGAAGCCGCAGGCCTGCGGGGTGAAGGGGCGGTAGGCGGCCGCCGGGTCCTCGACGGTGCTGAGCTCGGGGTAGCCGAGCTGGCAGACCACCGAGTACGGGGCGAGCGGCGCCTCGGCCGCCCCGACCACGACCACGTCGGTGCCCCGCCGCACGGTCCGGGCGGCGTGCGCGACGGCGTCCAGGCCGCCCGCCTCGTCGCTGGCCACCACCCCGCAGGGGCCCTTGAAGCCGCCGCGGATGGAGATCTGCCCGGTGCTGGCCGCGTAGAACCAGGCGATGGACTGGTAGGGGCCGACGAACCGGGACCCCTGCCCCCACAGCTTCTGCAGTTCCCGCTGGCCGAACTCGCCGCCGCCGGACCCGGCGGCGGTGACCACCCCGATGGAGTACGGCGAGTCGGCGGCGGCCTCGTCCAGCCCCGCGTCCTCCAGGGCGGCGCCCGCGGCGGCCATCGCGAAGTGGGTGAACCGGTCGGTCTGGACGAGGAACGTCTCCTCGACGAGCGTCGCGGGATCGAAGCCCCGCACCTCGCCGGCGACGCGGAGCGGCAGGTGCCCGCACCCCTCCCGGGTGACCCGGTCCAGTACGCTCACGCCCTCCTTGACGGACTTCCAGTACACGTCCGTGCTCAGCCCGTTGGGCGCGATCACCCCGATCCCGGTGATCGCGGTGCGCCGGGTCCGCTGCCCGCTCATGCTTTCCTCCCGCCCGGCCCCGTCAGGAGCACCGCGGACTGGAACCCGCCGAAGCCGCTGCCCACCGAGAGCACGTTGCCGAGCCTGCGGGGGCGTGCGGTGCGGGGCACGTAGTCCAGATCGCACTCGGGGTCCGGGGTCTCGTAGTTCGCCGTCGGCGGCACCACCTGGTGGGCGATGGCCAGGACGCAGGCGACGAGCTCGATCGCGCCGATCGCACCCAGCGAGTGGCCCACCATGGACTTGATCGAGCTCATGGGCGTGTCGTAGGCGTGGGCGCCCAGGGACCGCTTGACCGCGGCGGTCTCGTGGCGGTCGTTCTGGCGGGTGCCCGAGCCGTGCGCGTTGACGTAGTCGATCTCCGAGGGGTCCACCCGCGCGTGGTCGAGCGCGGCGTCGATGGCCCGGGCCATCTCCAGGCCCTCACTGGTCAGCCCGGTCATGTGGTACGCGTTGCCGAACGTGGCGTAGCCGCCGATCTCGCAGTACACGGGCGCGCCGCGGGCCCGGGCGTGTTCGAGTTCCTCCAGGACGAGCGCCGCGGCGCCCTCGCCCATGACGAATCCGTCGCGGTGGGCGTCGAAGGGCCGCGAGGCGTGCGCCGGGTCGTCGTTGTTCGGCGACGTCGCCTTGATGGCGTCGAAACAGGCCATGGTGATCGGGGAGATGGGGGAGTCCGACGCCCCGGTGATGCAGACGTCCGCGCGGCCCTCCTCGATGGTCTGGAAGGCGTAGCCCACCGCGTCGAGTCCGGAGGTGCAGCCGGTCGAGACGGTCTGCACCGGGCCGAGGACGCCGAACCGCTCCGCGACGACCGAGGCCAGCGTGCTGGGCGAGAACGCCAGGTGCAGCTGCGGCTCGGCGGCGCGGTGGTCGACGTCCCAGCGCCGTCCCCGCTCGCTGACCAGGACGTAGTCGTGCTCCAGGCGGGTCGTGCCGCCCACCGCGCTGCCGAGGGAGACGGCCACGCGCCACGGGTCCTCCCTGCCGAAGTCGATGCCGCAGTCGGTCACCGCCTCCGCCGCGGCGGCCAGGGCGAACTGGATGTAGCGGTCGGTGCTGCGCACCAGCTCGGGGTCGATTCCCTGCGCGAGCGGGTCGAAGTCGCACTCGGCCGCGATACGGGACCGCAGCCCCTCGGGGTCGAACAGGGTGATGCCGCGGGTCGCCGTACGGCCGTTGGACAGCAGGTCCCAGAACGCCGGCGTCCCGATCCCGCCGGGTGCGACGACGCCGATGCCGGTGACCGCCACCCGCCGGGTCACGAGGGCACCCCGGGGCGTTCGGGCCGGGCGCCCTCCCCGTGGACGAGCGGGTACGGCTTGAGGCTCTCGCCCTCGGCCGTGGCCTCCGTGTCGACGTGGCCGAGGCGCGGCTCCGGCGCCAGCGGACCGAGGTGGAAGACCATCCGGGCTTCCTCGTCGCCGACGTTGCGGAAGCGGTGCCGCATGTCGATGGGGATCATGAGGCCCTGGTCGGAGCGAAGGGGAAACGTTTCACCGTCCAGGTCGACCTCCAACCGGCCCTGGACGAGGTACACGAACTCCTCGGAATACGGGTGGTAGTGCTCGCTGATGCGTTCGCCGGGCTGCATGATCGCCAGGCCCATGAAGCCGCTGGTGGAGCCGACGGTGAGGGGGGTGAGCAAGGTGCGCAGATCGCCGCCGCGCTTGCGGTTGGGCTCGATCTCGTCGAGGTCCACGATGCGCGGGCTTGTCTTGTGCATGGTCCGTCTCCAGGTGGGGCGGTGAGGGTGGCCCGGGCTCGCCCGTGCCGGTCGGTGCGGTGACGGCCGGAACGGCCGGTGATGACTTGCGGTGGTGCGCGCCGGTCGGCGGCGCGCCGTCAGGGCCGGGGAGCCGTGCGGTCGGTGATCAGCGTCATGCCGGCGTGTGCCAGGAGACGGGTCGCGTCCCGTTCCCCCGCGAGGGGACCCCGGATGCCGAGCGCGGCGCCGTCGAGCAGACGGGCCAGCACGGCGGCCTTCTTCTCGCCGTGGACGCCCAGGACCCGGACCGGGTCGGCCTCGGGATCGCCCGACACGTCGACGAGCCGGACGACGAGGTCCTCCCGGTGGAAGACGGTGCTGCGGTGCACCGGGCCGGCGGGGTCGTCCGCGGCCGTCTCGTCCTGCTGGGCCAGCAGCCGGGCCAGCATCAGCCCGCAGCCCTCGCGGGCCGGGTAGTACAGCGCGTGGCGCCGCAGACCGGACGGTTCCGGGCCGCCCCGCGTCACGTGGTGCACGGCCGGCATGGCCGCGCGGGTGAAGAAGGCCCGGGCGGACTCGGGGTCGTTCAGGTCCCTGCTCTGCTCCAGGTGCGGGTTGAGGGCTTCCTCGACGGCCCGCACCTCCGGCTGGCGGGAGACGTGGCGCAGCGCGGCGACCAGGTCGCCCTGGACCTCGACGGTGCGTACGACCCGGTTGCCGTGCATGAACAGGGTGGTGCGGCACAGGCGCGTGGTGTCGTCGACGCGGGACTTCGGCGGGGCGTAGTCGGCGAGGATCTCGGCGACCTTCGACTCGGAACCGGGCTTGACGGTGAAGGTCAGCGCGTGCCGGATCAGGCCGTCGCCCACGCGCGGGGGTGCGTGGACGCCACCGGCTGCGCCGGCGGTCTTCGCCGCCGCGGTGGCCTGGTGGACTCCGCGGGCGGCCGGGGCGGGGGGCGGAGCGGCGCCGCCGGTCTCGCGGACGATGTGGTACCGCATCGACCGCAGGTCGCGGACGCAGCTCTGCATGGGTCTGACCGTCTCGATGTGCGCTTCACTGTTCACCCATGCCAGATATGGTGGGGCGCTCTCCCACTCGCTTGTGATGAGCCATTGGGACGGATTCTCCGCGGACTGGCACAGCTGGTCGCCGAGGTGGCCGGGCACCGACGCGACGTGATGGCGCATGTGCTCGTACGCGTCGAGGAACTGTTGCTGGGCGCCCTCGTTGAGGTCGACGAGCAGGAGGACTCGCAGCCTGGAGCCGTCGAACGCGGACTGGGTTATCGACTTGGCACTGGTCATCAGACAGGCCCTTCCTTCGCGGGAGCAAATGGCGGTCGCCGCGTCCGACGTGCGAACGACGCTCGGCCCTGAGCCTTCAGCGTGAGTCGGTACGACGGACTTTGCGAGCGCTGCGGGCCAATGGGGGGAACCGGCCGGGAAGGGCCGGCGGATCCTCCCGGCGGCCGGAGGGGATGCCTGCGGGGCGCGGGGACGCGCGGCGCGGTCGCGGTGCGGCGGCGGGACCGGGCCGCGCCGGGGACGCCGCCCGCGGAACGGCCCGGAGGCGGCCGCTCGCGGACCGGCTCGGCCCCGTCCGTACCGGACCGCCGCGGGCGGCCCCCGGCGGGTCCTCGCAGGACCGGAGGAGCGGTTCCGGAAGCCGGGCGTCGACGTCCCGGCCCGCGTGTGGCCGGACGGACGGGGAACCGGGGGGGGGAGGAGGAGCGGCTCGGCCGCCGAGCGCGGCCGAGCGCGCCGGACACGCCGCCCGCCCGTGGGGAGCGCGGACCGAGGCCCGGACGTGCCGCCGCCCGCCCCCGGGAGCACGGGCGGGCGGCGGCACGTCCGGGACCGGCGCCCCTCTCCTCGGCAGGCTCACCGGGATCGGCGGGGCGGGGCCGTGGCCGGGGCGGAGCGGATGCCGGGCGCGGCGCACGGGGAGCCGTCGTGCCGCCGTCCGCTCGGGGAGCGCACGGCGGCGCCGGGGGGCCCGCGGGCCGCGGGGAACGCATGGAAAGGGGGCGTTGCGGGCCGCTCGTGGTGGCCCGCAACGCCCCCTGGCTCTTCGCCTGAGGGGTGCTCAGGAGACTTTCGGAGGTTACGAGTTGACCTGTGCGGTCACCAGGCTGGAGAAGGTGGTCAGCCGGGTGTACACACCCGGGTAACCGGCCTGGGCGCAGCCCTCGCCCCAGGAGGTGATCCCTGCCAGGACGCCCCCGACGAGCAGGGGACCGCCGCTGTCGCCCTGGCAGGTGTCCACGCCGCCGGAGCTGTAACCGGCGCACACCATCTCGTTCGCGACGAAGTCGGAGCCGTAGGAGGTGCGGCAGCTGGAGTCGGAGACGATCGGCACGGTCGCGGTCCGCAGCTGGTTGGAGGAGCTGCCGCCCGAGGAGGTGGTGCCCCAGCCGAGGATGCGGGCGGTGGCACCGGCCGCGTACACGGAGGTGTCGGTGGACGAGACGTACTTGGCCGTCGCGTACGGCATCGCCGTCGACAGCGTCAGCACGGCCACGTCCTCGCCTCTGGTGGCGGTGGTGTAACTCGGGTGTATCCAGATCCTGCTGACCCGGCTCACCGTGCCGTTCGTGCCGTTGAGGTAGGTGCGGCCGCCGACCACCCGGACGCTGCTCGTGGTCTCGCCGACCATGCAGTGGGCCGCGGTGACCACCTTGGTCGGGGACACCAGGGTGCCGCCGCAGAACTGGTTCTGCGAGGCGTCCGTGATCTGCATGACGAACGGGTACGCGGTCGTCGTGGTCGTCGTGCCGCCGACGATGGGCTGGGGAGCGGCGGCCGCGCTCGGGGCGCTGAGCAGGGCGGTCGCGGCGGCGGCGGCGGTCGCGGCGGCGAGGGCGGCGGCCTTCTTGGCACGGATGAGCCCGAACATGAGTCTCCTCGTCGGATTGCCGGTGGGGGGTCGCGCGGGTGGGGGTGGTGCACCGGGGGTCTGGGGACCGACCCCCGTGTGTCCGGCGAGCGGCACGCCCTTACGCTAGGAGCCGGGCCGTGACGTCCCAATGAGGGAACGCCCTAAGGGAGTTGGGCAGGGAAAACCCTCGGTCGCCCGGCCGCGGACCTCCCCGGCGGATCCCTTCCGCGGCCCTTCGGACCTTTTCGGCGGATCCCTCCGGCGCCCCTTCCGGGCTTCCTCGGCGATTCCTTCCGCCTCCTTCCGGGCCTCCCCGGCGGCCCCCGGCGGACGCTCCTCAGCGGTCCGCGGACCGCCCCCGGCGGTCCCCGGACGACGGCCGCGCCCCCGCGCGGCTCAGTCCGTCCGCCGTTCCGCGGCCAGCCGGACGATGTCCACCCGCGAACGGATCCCCAGCTTGCGGTAGACCCGGGTCAGGGTCGCCTCGACGGTCTTGACGCTGATGAACAGCCGTGCGGCGATCTCCCGGTTGGTCGCGCCCTCCATCACCAGCGAGGCGACCTGACGTTCCATCGAGGCCAGCCCGTCGAGACCGGCGGGGACGGCGGCGGGCGCGGGCGCCGGCTCCGGCGGGCGCGTCGCGGCCGCCGCGTCCACCTGCCGCAGCCACGGCAGCGCCCGGCAGCGCCGGAACAGCCGGGCCGCCTCGTCGTACGACGTCGGTCCGGGCCTGGAGGCCTCGCCCGCTCGGGCGAGGCCGGGGGAGCGGGGCAGGGTGCGCAGCCGGGCCAGTTCGAAGGCGGCCCGCGCCTCCTCCAGGCCGTGGCCCAGCTTGGCGAGCCGTTCCTGTACCGAGGTCAACTGGGCCATGGCGGCATCGTGTTCGCCGCGCGCCGCCCGCACCAGCGCCTCGGCCCGGTCCAGGACGGCGAGCACGCTCTCCCGGCCCAGCCGCAGCGCCTGCACCCGCGTGACGTCGATGAGGTCCTGCGCCTCGGCCACCTCGCCGGTCCTCACCAGGGCCTCGGCGAGGTCGCCGTGCCAGCGTCCGCGCGCCGGGTCGGTGATGCCGATGCCCTGTTCCAGCTCGCGCACCCGGCGCAGGGCGCGGACGGCGGCCCGGGCGTCGCCCGCGACCAGACGGGCGTGGCCGAGGGCGGCCAGGGCGCGCGAGAGGTAGACCACGTCCCCGTCCTCCTCCGCCCGGTCCACCGCCTCCCGCGCGAGGGAGAGCGCCCGGCCGACGTCGCCGCCCGCGGCCTCGGCCAGCGAGGTGAGCATCGCGCTCGCCGCCTCCCCGATCCCGGCGTCCCGCGCCAGCCGCAGGCTCTCCCGGGCGAGGTCGAGGGCCCGGCCGCAGTGCCCGGAGCGCAGTTCGGTCTCGGCGAGGAAGCGCAGGTAGTGCACCTCGCTCTCGGCCATGCCGCGTCGGCGCACCTCGCGCAGCAGCGCGGTCAGGGTGGTCCGGGCCTCGGGCAGCCGGTCGCTCATGATCAGCCAGCGGAACCGGGCCGAGCCCGCGCCGTTGTGGTGGCAGGCGACCCGCGGGTCCTGCGGCTCCTTCAGCGCCCGCTTGATGGTGGCGGGGGCGTCCGGGTGGCCCATCAGGGTCTCGGCCTGCGCCTGGAAGGCGAGGGCGAGGAGTTCGGTGCGCCGGTCGCCGGCGCGGGCGGCCAGCTCCGCGGCGTGCGCGGCCTCCTCGCGGCCCTGCGCGAAGTCGCCCTGGACGACCAGGCCGCGCCAGGCCAGCTGGTAGTGGACCAGGGCCAGCAGCCGCGGGTCGTCGCCCGCGTCGGCCAGCGCCTGCGGGAAGGCGGCGTCGACCTCCCCGAGCGCCTGCCCGGCCGACTCGATCACCACCATCCAGGCCCGCACCCGCTCCGCCGGCGCGCTCGCCCGGGTCAGCACCTCGCGGGCGATGTCCCGGGCGAGGTCCACCTCCCCGGCGGTCAGCGCGTCCTCGGCGGCCTGCAGCCTGCGCTCGTCCGGGCCGGGATCGCTGCCGGGCGGGGTGTGCCGGGCCGCGAGCAGCCCCAGCGACGCGGCGACCGACGGCGCTCCGCGGTCCCGGGCCAGCGCGGCGGCCTCCGCCAGCCGGGCCGCGACCTCCGGGTCGGCGCCGCTGGTCGCCAGCGCCAGGTGCCGGGCGCGTTCGATCGGGTCGGACGCGGCCGTGGACAGCGCGGCGTGCGCGGCCCGCCGCTCGTGCGCCGGGGCCTCCGCGTACAGCGCGGCCGAGATCAGCGGATGCGCGAACCGCACGGCCGGCCCCTCCGGCTCCGTCGCCAGCAGCCCCAGTTCGGCCGCCCGGGCGGTCTCGGCCTCGGCGTTCCGCCGGCCGGCCGCGTGCAGCAGCGCCAGGGTGGGGCGGGCGCCGGCGCTGGCCACCAGGAGGGTGCGGCGGGCCTCGTCCGGGAGCATCTCCAGCCGGCTGAGCACCAGGGCCCTTAGCGAGGTCGGCACCGGCAGCGGCTCGCCCGGCCGGGGCGGGGCGGGGTTCTCGGCGAGCGCGCGGCCGAGCTCCAGGGCGAACAGCGGGTTGCCGCCGCTGGTGCGGTGGATGTCGCGGACCGTGGAGCGGGACAGGCCGGTGTAGCCGCGGTGGTCGAGGAGCGCGGAGACCTGGGCGCGGGAGAGCGGGCCGAGCCGCACGGCGAGGGCGTCCGGCGGCAACGCGCGTAGATGACGGTCGTACTCCTGGCCCTCGGTGCGGACCGCGCACAGCAGCCGCACCGGGGTGCCGCCCAGGCGGCGGGCGGCGAAGCCGAGGAGTTCGGCGCTGGCCGGATCCAGCCACTGCAGGTCGTCGGCGACGACGAGGACGGGGCCCTCGGCGGCGAGCGCGCGCAGCGTGGACAGCACCGCCAGGCGCAGCGCCAGCCCGTCGCGCTGGAGGGTGGACTCGCCGCGGCCGGTGAGCGCCGACTCCAGGGCGGTGCGCTGGGCGGCGGGCAGCCGGTCGGACACCTGGTCCAGGACCAGGCCGAGGAGGTCGGCCAGGGCGAGGAAGGGGAGATGGGATTCGGACTCGGTGGCCGAGCAGCGCAACACGGTCCGGGCCTCGCCGGCGTATTCCGCCGCCAGTGCGCGCAGGACGGTCGACTTTCCTATTCCGGCGGGGCCGTGGAGCAGCACACTGCCGCCCGAGGCGAGCCGCTCACGCGCCGTCGTGAACAGCTCCTCCCGGCCGATGACCAGGTCGGGGCGGCATCTGGCAGGCTCCTTGAAGTCCCGTCGCACGGTCACCGCTCCCCTCCGTGTGTCGTGTCCTGGCCAATATTAGGCAACGGCCCATTGAATTTCGGACGGATGGAGTGGTGAGGGAAATAACAGAGGAGGGGCCTGGAGAAATACAAAGCGCGCCCGAATGGACGGCGTCCCGGCCCGGAAACCGTGACGAGCACGGGCGAAAACCCCGCAGCCTCGCGGCAACTGTCCCGTCCGGCGGGCGGCGACCGCGTTCGGCCGGCCCTCCGGGCGGCGGGCGGGTCCGGGTCCGCGGCCGGTCCGCCGGGACGCGGAGCGGTCCGGCACCGGCACCCGGCCGGGCGGGCGCCGCCCGGGCCGCCGCCGAAGGCCGCGGCGGACACACGGAGCGCGGGCGGCACGGCACCGCCGGGCTCGCCGGCTCCGCTCCCGCCCGCTCCCGCCCGCGCCTGCCCGAACCGGCCCGGACCGCCCGGACCCGCCCGTGCCCGTCCGGAGGCACCCGGGCGCTGTGGCCGCGCCGGCGCGCCGCGCGGCTCCACCGTCCGGGCCGCGCCCGCCCCACCTGTCCGCCTGCCCCGCGCCCCCACCGGGGCGCCCGTCCCGTTCCGGGGTGGTGAAATCCACGTCGGGGATTGGACGATGACGGGGAGCCGCCCGACAACGGCCCGGTACGAACGAGGAGGACGGATGACGACGGCGACGGACAGCTTCCGCAGGGCGCGGGACTTCCTGCTGCGGCACCGCGAGGACTACACCACCGCCTACGAGGGCTTCGACTGGCCCCGCCCCGAGCACTTCAACTGGGCGCTGGACTGGTTCGACGTCATCGCGGACGGCAACGACCGCACCGCGCTGCACATCGTGGAGGAGGACGGCGCCGAGACCCGCCTCACCTTCGCCGAGCTGTCCGCCCGCTCGGACCGGGTCGCGAACTGGCTGCGCGCGCGGGGCGTCGGCGCCGGGGACCGCGTCCTGGTCATGCTCGGCAACCAGGCGGAGCTGTGGGAGACGGCCCTCGCGGCGATGAAGCTGCGCGCCGTCGTCATCCCGGCCACCCCGCTGCTCGGCCCCGCCGACCTGCGCGACCGCGTCGACCGCGGCCGGGTGCGGCACGTGATCGCGCGCGCCGAGGACACCGGCAAGTTCGACGGCGTGCCCGGCGGCTACACCCGCGTCGCGGTCGGCGGCGCGGGCGCGGGCTGGCAGCCGTACGAGGACGCCCACGCCGCCCCCGACGGCTTCACCCCGGACGGCCCCACCCGGGCCGACGACCCGCTGATGCTGTACTTCACCTCGGGGACGACCGCCCGCCCCAAGCTGGTCGAGCACACCCACACCTCGTACCCGATCGGGCACCTGGCGACCATGTACTGGATCGGCCTGACCCCCGGCGACGTGCACCTGAACATCTCCTCGCCGGGCTGGGCCAAGCACGCGTGGTCGAACCTGTTCGCGCCGTGGAACGCCGAGGCGACCGTCTTCCTGTACAACTACACCCGCTTCGACGCCGCCCGGCTGATGGCGGAGATGGACCGCGTGGGCGTCACCACCTTCTGCGCCCCGCCCACGGTGTGGCGCATGCTCATCCAGGCCGACCTGACCCGGCTGCGCACCCCGCCGCGGGAGGCGGTCGCCGCAGGCGAACCGCTCAACCCCGAGGTCGTCGAGCAGGTCCGCCGCGCCTGGGGGGTGACCGTCCGGGACGGCTTCGGCCAGACCGAGACCGCCGTACAGGTCGCCAACACCCCCGGCCAGCCCCTCAGGACCGGATCCATGGGCCGCCCCAGCCCCGGCTACCGCGTCGAACTGCTCGACCCGGTCAGCGGCGCGCCCGGCGCCGCCGAGGGCGAGATCGCCCTGGACCTGTCGGCCCGGCCCGTCGGCCTGATGGCCGGCTACCACGGCGACGCGGACCGTACGGCGGAGGCGATGGCGGGCGGCTACTACCGCACCGGGGACATCGCCGCACGGGACGAGGACGGATACCTGACCTACGTCGGGCGCGCCGACGACGTCTTCAAGGCCAGCGACTACAAGATCAGCCCCTTCGAGCTGGAGAGCGCGCTGCTGGAGCACGAGGCGGTCGCCGAGGCCGCCGTCGTGCCCGCCCCGGACGAGCTGCGGCTGGCCGTGCCCAAGGCGTACGTCGTGCTGGCGGAGGGCTGGGAGCCGGGCCCCGACACCGCGAAGGTGCTGTTCGAGCACTCCCGTGAGGTGCTCGCCCCCTACAAGCGGATCCGCCGCCTGGAGTTCGGCGCCCTGCCCAAGACGGTCTCCGGGAAGATCCGCCGCGTCGAGCTGCGCGAGGCCACGGCCGCGGGCTCGGCCGCCGAGTACCGGGAGGAGGACTTCCGGTGACTCCGCACACGCGGGGGCGGCCGGACCCCGCTGACGCGCTCCCGGCGGCCGCGCCGGGGACGGCGCGCGGGGCGGAGCCCCGGCAGACGGCCGTCCGGGAGGGCTGACGCGGGGCAGGGCCGGCGCGGGCAGGGCGGGGCCGGCTCGGGGGCGTCCCGGGCCCCCGGCGCGGCGAGTTGCGCGGTGAGGGCGTCACGGACGCGTTCGGGTTCGGGACGCCGGGCGCGGCGGTCCGCCCCTCCGCCGGGCGTTGAAGGCCTTCGGGCGGCGTCACCCGCGCCCTCGCCCGGCGGACCGGTGCGGCCCCGCCATGGCCGGGGCCGCCCCCGGAGCGCTCAGGGGCCGCACCCGGAGCGCTCGGCCCGTGCCGTCCCGTGGAGTGCTCAGCCCACGCCGCCGCCGCAGGAGTACCCGCCGTTGCAGGAGTAGCCCCCGATGCCCGAACCCGCGGAACGGGAGTGCTTCGGCAGCCCCTTGTCGGCCAGGTCGACCCGCTCGGTCAGCCCCGCCCGCAGGGCGAAGCGCGGCGCGAGCACCCGCAGGGCCGCCTCGCCGTGCAGCGCGGCGGCGAGCAGCTTGTCGTCCTGCGTCAGGCCGAGCCGGCTCGCGGGCAGCGGATGCCGCTCGCCCAGCTCCCGCACCCGGCGGCGGGCGGCGCGCGTCGGGCCGGGCAGCCGACGCCTCAGCAGCCCGGCCTCCGCGAGGCCGGCGCGCAGTGCGGCGACCGCCGCGCGCACCTTTGGCCGCTTCGCCAGCTCGCGCGGCGCGGCGGGTTCGGCGAGGGAGGCGAGCACCGCCTCCGCCAGCGGCGGGAGCGGCGGGGACTGCCCCGCCGCGGTGTCCGGCTCCGTCGCCCGGATCGTGCCCGGCCGGCCCGCGTCGACCGCGCCCCGCAGGTGCAGGGCGAGGACGGCGACCGCGACGGCGGCGTCGGGGCCGCCCCGCACCAGCGCGATCTCGTACGGACCGAGTCCTGCTGTCGTACCCCTGCTCATGGCACCTCCCCAGTGCCGGGGCCCGCCGCCCCCGTGCCGGCGGGCCCCGTGTGCCGGGAATGTGCCCGCGGGCGGGGGCGGTCGAAGCCTCCGGAAGCCGGTTCAGAGGTTGATTTGAGGGTGCCGTAGCCGGAGTACGACCGGTGGCGTAGCCGGGCTCAGGGCTCGTGGTGCTCCGACAGTCCCGGCCAGTCGTCGGGGCCGCCGCCCTGCCACTCGACGAGGTCGCTCGCCGCGACGTCGGTGACGTACAGGTCGGCCAGCCGCAGGATCTCGCCCACGTCGTCGGCGTGCGAGGCGACGCCGAGGGTCTCGTCGCCCGAGGTGACCCGCCGGGATCCGTCCAGACCCGGGGCGTGCACCACGATGTGCGGATGGTCCGCGGGATGCGCTGCCATGCCTTCAGGCTCCTGCGGGCGGGGCGGATCCGCACCCCGGGCCCGAGCGGGCCCTCCCGCCCGTCGCCGCCGGGGCCGCGGCGGGCGCGGGCCGCCCCGCCCGGTGGCTGCCCGGCCCGCGGGGCGGGGTCCGTTAGGGTCTCCCCAGGCGGCCGGGCGCCCGGTCCCGGTCGCGGACCGGGCGGCCCGCGCGGGCCGGAGCAGAGCCATGGGGACACAGTGCGACTGAGAGTGGAGTTCACGACCGAGCCCTTCGACCTCGACGAGGCGCCCGCGCACGCGCTGGTGGCCCGCGAGGTCGTCGAGGCGGCCGAACTGGACGCGGTGGACGTCGGCCCGTTCGGCAACACCGCCGAGGGCTCCGCCGACGCGGTCCTCACCGCCGTCGGCGCCCTGCTGCGCGAGACCCTGGCGGCCGGCGCCACCCGGATCTCGTTCCAGGTCAACGTGATCGGGGAGGGCGACCGGTGACCGGCGCCGGCGACAAGCCGTTCATCGCGGCCGTGAAACCGCTGGTCGACGCGATCGGCGGCGAGCTGCTCCCGCCGGACGAGGCCGGTCCCGACGACGTCGTGCTCTCCTGGGAGGGCGCGGACGTCGTCGCCGTGCGCCTGCCACAGCTCGCGGACTCCCTCGACCACATCCTGGCCGCCCTGGAGCGCAAGAAGGGCAAGCCGCTCGCCGAGCTGGACCGCAGGGCCAAGCAGGAGATCGTGCGGAACCTGGAGGCGCGCGGCGCCTTCTCCGTACGGCACGGCGTGGAGACCGTGGCGAGCGCGCTCGGGGTGAGCCGCTTCACCGTCTACAACTACCTCAACCGGGAGAAGGGCGCCTGAGCGGGCCTTCCGGGGCCGGCCGGGCGGTCCGGACCGACGGGGCCGCCCGGGGTTTGTAACCCCGAATTTTCAACAAACTGTTGACGCGGTGTTTTCGGGGGGCGTTAGCTGGCGGCACGCCTGTTCAGCACGAAGGCCGTTCGCGGCCACGGAGGCTCCCGTGACGCCCACTCCCACTCCGCCGGGCCTGGCCCGTCTCAACGCCCTGGAGGAGACCGCGGCCCTCGCCGCGCTCCGCGCGGTGTGCGCCTCCACGGCATGGGCCCGGCGCCTGCTCGCCGCCCGTCCCTACGCCACCCCCGAGGACCTCTACGCCGCCGGCGACGCCGCCACGGCCGGGCTGTCGGCCGGGGACCTCGCGGAGGCGATGGCCGGGCACCCGCCGATCGGCCGCCCCGCACCCGGCGACCCCGCCTCGGCCCGGGAACAGCGCGGCATGGCCGGAGCCTCCGCCGCGCTCCGGGCGGAGATGCTGGAACTGAACCTGGCCTACCAGGAGAAGTTCGGCCACGTGTTCCTGATCTGCGCCACCGGCCGGACCGGTGAGCAGATGCGCGACGCGCTCGAGGAGCGGATCGGGAACCCGCCGGAGCGGGAGCGGGAGATCGCCCGCACCGAGCTGGGCAGGATCAACCGCATCCGCCTGGCCCGACTCGTCGAGGAGGACTGACCGCGCCATGAGCACCCGCACCACCGCCTCGGTGTCCACCCACGTCCTGGACACCAGCCTCGGCCGCCCCGCCGGGGGCGTCGCCGTCCGCCTCCTTGCCCGCTCGGGGCGGGAGGCGGCCTGGCGGGCGCTCGGCGGCTCCGCGACCGACGCGGACGGGCGGTGCACGGACCTCCCGGCGCCGCCGGAGGGAACCACCCACGTACGGCTGGACTTCGCCGTCGAGCCGTACTTCGAGAAGAGGCAAGCCGACGCGCAGCAGGACGCCCCCGCGAACCGGGACGGCGGCGCGTTCTTCCCGGAAGTCACCGTCGCCTTCGCCGTGACGCCCGGCGAGCACCACCACGTACCGCTGCTGCTCAGCCCGTTCGGCTACTCCGTATACCGAGGGAGCTAGCTGAGATGACAGACCTTCCCCGCCCGGCCCGCCCCGTGCTCCTGGGGCAGAACCAGTACGGCAAGGCCGAGACCCGGGTCGTCAGGATCACACGGGATGGCGCCACCCACCACATCAAGGACCTGAACGTCTCCGTCGCGCTCTCCGGCGACATGGACGAGGTCCACCGCTCCGGCTCCAACGCCCACGTCCTGCCGACCGACACCGCCAAGAACACGGTGTACGCGTTCGCCAAGGAGTACGGCGTCGAGTCCGCCGAGCAGTTCGCCGTCCACCTCGCCCGCCACTTCGTCACCAGCCAGGAGTCCATCCACCGGGCCCGCGTCCGCGTCGAGGAGTACGCCTGGGAACGGATCGGGACCTCCGGGACCGGCCCGCAGGCCGCCGGCGCCGCCGGGACCGGGCACTCCTTCGTCCGCAAGGGCCAGGAGACGCGGCTCGCCCAGGTCACCTACGACGGCGCGTCGTGGGAGGTCGTCTCCGGCCTGACCGACCTGACCGTGCTGAACTCGACCGACTCCGAGTTCCGGGGCTACGCCCGGGACCGCTACACGACCCTGGAGGAGACCCGCGACCGCGTCCTGGCCACCTCCGTCTCCGGCCGCTGGCGGTTCAACTGGACCGACGACGCGCAGGAGATGCCCGACTGGGACGAGTCCTACGAGCAGACCAGGAAGCACCTGCTCCAGGCCTTCGCCGAGACGTACTCGCTCTCGCTCCAGCAGACGCTGTACCAGATGGGCGCGCGCATCATCGGCCACCGCGGCGAGATAGACGAGGTCCGCTTCTCCCTCCCCAACAAGCACCACTTCCTGGTGGACCTGGAGCCGTTCGGACTGAGCAACGACACCGCCGACGCGGCCGTGTACTTCGCCGCCGACCGCCCCTACGGCCTGATCGAGGCGACCGTCCTGCGGGACGGCTGCGAGCCGCGCATCCCGGTGGACCTCACCAACCTGTGACCTCCCTCCCTCGGCACCCGCGGCCGGGACCCGGCCGGCTCGTTCTCCCGGCCGCGGCACCCGGCACGCCGCCGTGCCCCTCCTCATGAGCGAAAAGGACCGACCATGGCGGCAGCCCAGCGCATCGTCATCGAGAACTGCGCGATCGCGACGGTCGACGCGCACGACACCGAGTACGCCCGCGGACACGTCGTCCTCGCCGGCGACCGCATCGAGTCGCTCGGCGCCGGCGAGGCTCCCGAGGGCCTGCGGGACGTCGTCCGCCGGATCGACGCCACCGGGCACCTGGCGACCCCCGGTCTGGTCAACACCCACCACCACTTCTACCAGTGGCTCACCCGGGGCCTGGCCACCGACCACAGCCTGTTCGACTGGCTCGTCGCGCTCTACCCGGTCTGGGCGCGCATCGACGAGCCGATGGTGTACGCGGCGGCCCAGGGGTCGCTGGCGATGATGGCCCGCGGCGGCGTCACCACCGCCATGGACCACCACTACGTCTTCCCGCGCGGCTGCGGCGACCTGTCCGGCGCCGTCGTCCGCGCCGCCCGCGAGACGGGGGTGCGCCTCACCCTCGCCCGCGGCTCCATGGACCTCGGCGAGTCGGACGGCGGACTGCCGCCGGACTTCGCCGTCGAGACGCTGGAGGACGCGCTCGCCGCCACCGAGGAGACCGCCCGGCAGCACCACGACGCCTCCTTCGGCGCGATGACCCAGGTCGCCGTCGCGCCCTGTTCCCCCTTCTCCGTCTCCACCGAGCTCCTGCGCCAGGGCGCCGAGCTGGCGCGCCGCCTCGGCGTACGGCTGCACACCCACGGCTCGGAGACCGTGGAGGAGGAGAAGTTCTGCCACGAGCGGTTCGGCATGGGCCCGACCGACTACTTCGAGTCCACCGGCTGGCTCGGCGAGGACGTGTGGATGGCGCACTGCGTCCACATGAACGACTCCGACATCGCCGCCTTCGCCCGCACCGGGACGGGAGTGGCCCACTGCCCCTCCTCCAACGCCCGCCTCGCCGCGGGCATCGCCCGGGTTCCCGACCTGCTGGCGGCCGGCGTCCCGGTCGGCCTCGGCGTCGACGGCACCGCCTCCAACGAGTCCGGCGAACTGCACACCGAACTGCGCAACGCCCTGCTCGTCAACCGCCTCGGCGCCCACCGCGAGGCCGCGCTGACCACCCGCCAGGCGCTGCGCCTGGGCACCTACGGCGGCGCCCGGGTCCTCGGCCGCGCCGCCGAGACCGGCTCCCTGGAGCCGGGCAAGCTGGCCGACCTGGTGCTGTGGCGGCTGGACACGCTGGCCCACTCCTCGATCGCCGACCCGGTGGCCGCGCTGGTCCTCGGCGCGGCGGCCCCGGTCACCGCCTCCTTCGTCGGCGGCCGCCAGATCGTCGAGGACGGACGGCTGCTGACCGTCGACGAGGACGCCGTCGCCCGCGCGACGCGCGCCGAGGCCCGGCGGCTGGCGCGGCTCGCCGCGCGGGGCTGACGCCCGGGCGCCCTCCGCCGCGGAACGGCGGCCGTCTCCCCGGGCGGCCGCAGGGGGGCGCCGCCGTGGCCCTTCTCCCCTCCGGGCGGAGCAGCTTCATCACCGGTCCGGGCCCGTACGCCGGCGGCGGCCCGAACCGGGTCGGAGTTCCGGGGCCGCGCGTCCGGCGGGGCCGGCGGCGGTCAGGGCGTCAGCGGGCCGGCGAGAACCGCCGCTCCCGCCGCGCGGTCCCCGGACCACGAGAACGACGCGGCGTCGGCGGGCAGCCGGCCCCAGAGCATGAGCAGCAGCCGCTCCGCCGTTCCGGAGATCTCGGCCACGGGCTCGCCCGGACCGTAGGTCCAGGACCGGCCGGTGTCCGTGGCCCGCAGCCGGAGCGCACGGCGCGGCGGTTCGGCCCGTCCGAGCGCGACCTGGCGCGGTGCCATGGTGTCGAAGACCTCCGCCACCCCGTCCGCCGCGAACTCCGGGCCGAAGGGGAGGGCGTCTCCCAGGGCGCTCTGCGCGTCCCAGCGATGGATCAGCGTCTCCTGGGCGCGCCGCCGCTGCCAGAAGCCCACGGTGTGCGGGGGGTGAAAGGTCCACGCCTCGCCGGCCGGATCAGTGTCCAGCACGGCCAGCAACTCGTCCACCGAAGCGTCGAACCAGCCCCGCACCTCGGCGTCCCCGCGCGGTGCGGGCGGCGGCTCGTGGTCGCCGCGCTTGTCGGTGACCGCCGCGACGACCCACCGGTTGCCCCGGCCCATGTGCTCGGCGAGGTCGCGCAGCGTCCAGTCCCCGCAGTGGGGGACCGGCGTGCTCAGGTCGTGTCCGAGGCAGGCGCTGAATGCGGCGGACTCCTGGCGCAGCATCTGGAGGTAGGGAAGCGGAACCATGGCACGGACCCTACTCGCCCCCGGTCCGCGGGAGTTGTCCCACTGGAGCCATCCTCGGCTTCCCGATCTCCTGCGCCGTCCCGCTGAGGTGCCCGGCGCCGGCCGACGCGCCGCCCGAACCGGAAGGCCCGCCCGCTCAGAGCCCGAACAGACCCGGATCCGCCGCCAGGTCCTCGAAGTACCGCCGCGGGTCGGGAACCAGCTTGCGGGCCTTGAGGTCCATCAGCCCGCCGACCGCCGTGATCTCGGCGGCGACCGTGCCGTCCGCCTTGCGCACGGTCTGGTGGATCCGGAACGTCTTGCCCTTACCCCACTCGAAGCCGCACGTCACCTCGACCTCGTCGCCCGCCAGCAGCTCCCGCAGGTAGCGGATGGTCGTCTCCAGGGCCACCGGCCCGACGCCCCTGCCGACGAGGTCGGCCTGCCGGATCCCCGCGGCCTGGAGCAGCGACCAGCGGGCGTGCTCGGCGTAGTTGAGGTACACGGCCTGGTTCAGGTGCCCCTGGACGTCGGTCTCGTACCCGCGGACGGTCACACCGACGGAAAACGGCTCGCTCACGGACTCCCCTTCTCGCGCCACGGCTGCCGGGCCGGCCGGTCGGTCCGGCCGGCGAGTCGGACCGATCCTGGCACGCGGCTTCTACGACCGTCGCGGAGACGCCAGCAGATACCGTCTCCGCGTCCGCGGCTCCGTGTGCTCGCCGACCTGCCATCCGGCCCGCTCCAGCGTCGCCGCGCAGGCCCGCAGCGCGGCACCGTCCGGAGCGTGCACGGCGACGGCCTCCGGCTGCGGCGTGGCGCGCACCCGGTAGCCGTCGGCGTCCCGCCCGGCCGGCCGGTGGCCGTCCGCCTCCAGGGCGAGCGCGGCGGCCTGCACCAGATGCCCGCGCTCCCAGGCGCACGGCCGGTCGATGGCGCCGTCCGTGTGCGTCATCCGGCGCAGCTCCAGCAGGCCCTGCCAGGCGCTGCGCACCTCACGGGCCCGGGCCGGACCGGTGTCCGGTACCTCGTCCTCGTCGCCGGCGTACGCGGCGAACACACCGCCGCCGGACGCGGAAGCCTCCGGGGCCGGCTCGGGAGGGCCCTTCGGGGCGGGCTCGGCCTCGCGCAGGCGGCGCCCGGCCGGCGTCAGGAAGCAGTCGTGCGGCGGCCGCGGATGCCGGAAGGCGAGCCCTCGCTCCACCAGTGCCGCGAGCTGCGCCGGGGTGCCCTTCAAGCGCCCGGTGACGGGATCGGCGGCCTCGATGACACGCCGCTGCGCGGCGGTCGGCGGTCGTGCCACGGCGTGCTCCTTTCCGGGGAAGCCCTGTCGGCCGGCTGCCCGCGACACCCTCACGGGGCTGCGGCCGGCGCTTCAAAGGCTACGCCGAGGGTCTGACAACCCACCGGCTTCGACGGGCGCCCCGGCCCCGGCGCGGTCACGCCGCGCGGGTCCCGCCGCCCACCCGCGCCCCGCGTCCGGCGCGGAGCCGGACCCGGGGCGCGGCGGGACGTACGTCAGCGACCGGCGGCGTAGGAGACGAAAGCGGCCCACTCCCGCGCCCGGAAGGCGAGCCGGGGGCCCAGCCGGTTCTTCGAGTCCCGTACGTGGACGGTGCCGGGGGCGGCGGCGACCTCGACGCAGGCAGCACCGTCAGGATTGCTGTGACTGCTCTTGACCCACTTCAACTCCGAGCCGTGACCGGCCGGGGGCTTTGTCGTCATGTCTCTCCAAGGAGCGTCTCGATGAAGGCCAGCGACTCTCGCGGGGGGAGGGCCTGAGCCCGGATGATCCCATAGCGCAGTTCGAGGATCTGGACCTCCTTGGGGTCCGAGATCAGCCGGTTGGTGAGCTGAACCTCGTTGTGTCCCACCGTGGTTCCCTCCTTGAGCCGCAGCAGGTGGAAGGGACCGTCGAGACCGGCGTTGTCCTCTCGATCGAGAGGGAGCACCTGGATCTCCACGTTCCGCATCCGGCCGATCTCCAACAACCGTTCGAGCTGCCGGCGCTGGACCATTCTGTCCCCGACCCGTCGCCGCAGAGCGGCCTCGTCATGGACGAAGCTGAAAGCCGGGATCGTCTGCCCGCCGTCGAGGATCCTCTGGCGGGCCAGCCGCGCTTCCACTCGCTGCTCGAACTCCTCCTCGCAGAACGCGGGGCGTCGCGTGCCGAACGCGGCCCGCAGATACTCCTCGGTCTGCAACAGCCCGTTGACCACGGAGTTGTCGTACGCGCAGATCTCGACGGCCTCCGCCTCCAGCTTCGCCAGGTCCCGGACCTTCTTCGGGTACCGCGCCTCGGCCACGTCCTTGCTCAGCCCGGCGAGCATCCCGCCCGCCCCGAGCACCCGGTCCGCCGCGTCGAGGAGGGGCGCCTTCGGCGCCCGCCGCCCCCGTTCCACGGAGGACACCTGATCCTCGCTGTAACCGATCGCCGCGCCCAGCTCGGCCTGGGTCATCCCGGCCCGCTCGCGCCACATCTTGACGACCTTGCCGACCGTCCGCAGGACCGCCGCCGAGTCCCCGTCCCAGCCGTACGGCTCCGGCCCGTCCGCGATCCGCTGCCCCTGCCCCGGCACGTCCATGTCCCGGCACCTCCCTTCGCACCCGGGTCAACTCCGCACCGGCGCACGGCGTCACGCGCGCCGCCCGGACGAACCCGGGCGGCGGCCGGTCAGTCGCACCGTGTACCGGTGACGGCGGTGTGCGCGGGGCCCGGCCGGCCGCTACTGCCGGTATCCGCTGAGGAACCGCCCGATCCGCCCGATCGCCGTCTCCAGGACGTCCGCGTGCGGCAGGGTCAGGATGCGGAAGTGGTCGGGGTAGGGCCAGTTGAACCCGGTGCCCTGGACCACCTGGATCTTCTCGCGCAGCAGCAGGTCCAGGACGAACCGCTCGTCGTCGTGGACGGGGTGCACCTTGGGGTCCAGGCGCGGGAACGCGTACAGCGCGCCCTTGGGCTTCACGCACGTCACGCCGGGGATCTCGTTGAGCTTCTCCCACGCCACGTCGCGCTGTTCGCGCAGCCGCCCGCCGGGCGCGGTCAGCTCGCGGATGGACTGGCGGCCCCCGAGGGCGGCCTGGATGGCGTACTGCGCGGGCGCGTTGGCGCACAGCCGCATGGAGGCCAGCATGGTCAGGCCCTCCAGGTAGTCCTTCGCGTGCTGCCGGGGGCCGGTGACCACCAGCCAGCCGGAGCGGAAGCCGGCCACCCGGTACGTCTTCGACAGGCCGCAGAAGGTGAGGACCACCAGGTCGGGGGCGAGCGCGGCGGCCGAGTGGTGCACGGCGTCGTCGTAGAGGATCTGGTCGTAGATCTCGTCGGCGAACACCATCAGGCCGTGGCGGCGGGCGAGGTCGAGGATGCCCTCGACGATCTCCTTCGGGTAGACGGCGCCGGTGGGGTTGTTCGGGTTGATGATCACGACCGCCTTGGTGCGGTCGGTGATCTTCGCCGCCATGTCGTCCAGGTCCGGGTACCACTCGGCCTGCTCGTCGCACAGGTAGTGCACCGCCTTGCCGCCCGCCAGCGTCGTCACCGCCGTCCACAGCGGGAAGTCCGGGGCGGGGATCAGGATCTCGTCGCCGTCCTCCACCAGCGCCTGGACGGCCATCGACACCAGCTCCGAGACGCCGTTGCCGAGGTAGACGTCGTCGACGTCCACCTCCAGGCCGAGGGTCTGGTAGCGCTGGGCGACGGCCCGGCGGGCGGAGAGGATGCCGCGGGAGTCCGTGTAGCCGTGCGCCCGCGGCAGCATCCGGATCATGTCCTGGAGGATCTCCTCCGGCGCCTCGAAGCCGAACAGCGCGGGGTTGCCGGTGTTCAGCCGCAGCACGCTGTGGCCCGCCTCCTCCAGCGCGTTGGCGTGCTCTATCACCGGGCCGCGGATCTCGTAACAGACCTCGCTGAGCTTGTTGGACTGCCGGAACTCCATGCGCTCTCGCCCCTCCGGTACGTGGTGTTGCTTGGTTTTACCAAGTACGAGCTTGGAAAGTCCAACAACACGTCTACACTGCGTCGCATGTCACCCCGCACTCGCCGTAGCTACGACCAGTTCTGTTCCGCCGCACGGGCGCTCGACGTCGTGGGCGACCGCTGGACCCTGCTGATCGTCCGTGAACTCCTGGCCGGCCCGCGCCGCTACACGGATCTGCACGCGGACCTGCCCGGCGTCAGCACCGACGTGCTCGCCTCGCGGCTGAGGGACATGGAGCGGGACGGTCTGACGACCCGGCGCCGGCTGCCGCCGCCCGGCGCGGCCTACGTGTACGAACTCACGGCGCGCGGGCGGGAGTTGCTGCCGGTGCTGGAGGCGCTCGGCGCGTGGGGCGCGGCCGAGCTGGGGGAGCGGCGGCCGACGGACGCGGTCCGGGCCCACTGGTTCGCGCTGCCGCTGCTGCGCGCCCTGAGGGAGGCGGGGGCGGGAGCGGGACTGGTCGAGGTGCGGCTGGCGGAAGGCCGCTTCCACCTGTACACCGGCGCCGGGGAGGGACCGGTGTACGGCGACGGTCCCGCCCCCGGGGAGCCCGACGCCCGGCTGGCGCTGGACGCGGCGACGTGCACGGCGATCGGCCGCGGCGAGGTGAGCGTGGCCCAGGCGGTGCGCGACGGCCGCATCGAGGTGAGCGGGGACGGCGCCCTGGCCAAGGAGCTCAGGGAGGGCTGAGCCGGCGGGGGGCCCGCACCGGGCGGGCCCCCCGATGGTCACCGACGGCGGGTCAGACCCCGGACGGCACCCGGGAAGGGCGCCCCGCGCCCCGGGCCAGCGCGTACCCGCCGACCCCCGCCAGCGCGGCCAGCGCGCCGCCGGCCGCGGTCCACACCCAGCGGTCGGACCACCGGCCCGACGCCCAGCCGTCCTCGGGTTCGAGGTCGGACAGCACCGCCGAGTCCCCGTCCTCGGCGTGCCCGGTGTCCGGCTCGGGCCTCGACGCGATCCCCGGCACCAGCGGCTCGGCCAGCGAGCCGTCCACCGCCGCCGACCCGCCGACGTCCTCGGACCCGACCCGGACCTCGGCGTCCACCGGCAGGCCCAGGTCGGAGGTGGCGAGACCGGTGGCCGTCAGCCGGATGTAGTACGTGCCCGGCAGCGGGTCGTTCGCCCACGGCTCCGACCAGGCGCGGACCGTGCGCAGCACGCAGGCCAGCTCCACGGAGGAGGCGTCCCGCGGGGCGGTGCGGGTCTGCGCCCCGTACTGGCAGGCCTGGCGGCGGCGCAGCCCGTCGTACACGTCGAGCTGCCAGGTCTCGGCGGCGTGCGCCTCCGGCAGCTGCACCGTCGCCCGCACGGTGGGGCGCTGCCCGGTGTCCGCCGGGAACGACCAGTACAGGTAGTCGCCCGCGGAACCGCTCGCCGTGGCCCGCTGCCCCTGCTCGATCTCGGTCGCGGTGCGGAACGAGGTGCCGGCCTCGGTCGGCGCGTCCGGGTCGCCCGAGGGGTCCGCGGACGGCGAGGAGCCGGCCGCGGCGGGGGCCGCGGCGAGTCCGAGCAGCAGCAGCGCGGAACCGAGCGCGGAACCGAGAAGACGTACAGAACGCATCAGTTGGTCCTCCAGACCGCGATCCGCCAGCGCGACAGCCAGCCCCACACCAGACCCGCCAGGAAGCCGGTCAGGACCAGCACGCCCAGCAGCCACCAGCCGCGGCCGAGGCCGAAGGAGGCCACGTCGCCCGCCTCGTCGGGGCCGTCGACCACGTCCACGGTCAGCTCCAGCGGCAGGCCGGGCGTGGTCTTCACCCCGGCGGCCGCCGAGAAGGAGTGGGTCACCTGGAGGCACACGGTCTCGGCGGCGGCGTCCTCCTCGTCGCTCTCCGCCTTCGGGTAGCGCAGCCCCGTGGCGATCACGTCGGTGCGGCCGTTGCCCGCCGCCTCCCCGCGCACGATCTCCCGGCCGTGCGTGGTCACCGCCCGCAGCAGCACCCCGTAGGAGGGGGCCACGTCCCGGTCGGCGGCCACGCTCACCGAGGCCCGCAGCTCCTGGCCGGGCAGCACGTCCACGCGGTACCAGCGCTGCCGCCCGAACTCCTCGCGGTCGGTGTACAGACCCGACTTCAGCACCGGCGCCTTCGCGCACGTGTCCGCGCCCTCGGCGGCCACCGGCGTCACCACCGGATCGGCCGCGCGGTCCACCAACTGGTTCACCCGGTCGGTGAGTTCGTCGGCGTGCTCGACCGAGGTGTACGTCCCGCCGGTCGCCTCGGCGATGCAGCTGAGCTGCCGGCGCATCCTGGTGTTGGGGACCAGGCCGAGGGTGTCGATGGTCAGGCCGATGCCCTTGGCGGCGATCTCGCGGGCCACCTCGCACGGGTCGAGCGGGGCGCAGGTGTCCTCGCCGTCGCTGATCAGCACGATGCGCTTGGAGCCGGTGCCGCCGTCGAGGTCGTCGGCCGCCGCGAGCAGGGCCGGGCCGATCGGCGTCCAGCCGGTGGGCACCAGCGTCGCGACCGCCGTCTTGGCCTCGGCGCGGTCCAGCGGGCCGACCGGGTAGAGCTGCGCGGTGTCCTCGCAGCCGGTCCTGCGGTCGTCGCCGGGGTAGTTCGCGCCCAGGGTGCGGATGCCGAGCCGGACCTCCTCGGGCGTCGCGTCGAGCACCTCGTTGAACGCCTGCTTGGCCGCGGCCATCCGCGACTGCCCGTCGATGTCCCGGGCCCGCATCGAGCCGCTCACGTCCAGCACGAGGTCGACCTTCGGCGCGTCTTCACCCGTGGGCTCACCGGCGGCCGCCCCGGCCGGGACGGCGATCCCGGCCGCCAGCGCGGCGAGCAGGGCGCCCACGCCCGCCGCCAGCCGTTTTCTTGTGATCATCGGCGGATCTTATTGACCGGCGGTTCCGCGCTCCAAAACGTGACCGCGGCGGCCGGCGCCGGTACGGGCCGTCAACAAGGCGCCCGGTGCAGCGGATTGGGCAGTTCGCCCCACAGGTCGCCGGTCCTGCCCGGCGACAGCCGCATCAGCGTCAGCGCCTTGACGGGCAGCGGCCCGTCCAGCAGCGCGGCGAGGTCCGGGGTGCGCGGCAGGTCCCGTACGGCCGTCTCCAGCGCGGCCCGCAGCGCCGGCCCGGAGCCCGCCGCGCCCGCCAGCGCCCCCGCCACCAGCGAGCCGAACAGCTTGCGGCGCAGCGCCACCGGGTCGTCCGTGACCATGCGGGCGGGCAGCTCGGGGACCGGGACGCCGTGCCGGGCCAGACGGGCCGGGCTGATGCGCAGGTCGGCCAGGTCGCGGTAGACCAGCCGCAGCGGGACGCCCGTCGCCGACAGCACCACCAGCAGGTTCTGCCCGTGCGCCTCCAGGGCCGCGCCCAGCTCCAGCAGCCGCAGGCCCACGGTGAGCGCCAGCCGCGCCAGACCGGCCAGCCGGGCGGGGTCCCGGACCAGCCCCGTCGGGGCCAGCGCGGCCACCGGCACCACCCGCTCGCCGCGCCCGGCCGCCGCGTACGCCTGCGGCGGCTCCCGCAGCACGGCCGCCAGCTCGGGGGAGCGGGCGGCCGCGCCCAGGGTGCGGGTGAGGTGCAGCAGCCCGTCCGTGCGCGCGGCCAGGGCCTCCCCGAACGCCGAGAGCGTCGCCGACGCGGCGACGGAGGCGACCGAGATGTCCCGCACCGAGGAGGTCAGCCGGGCGCTCAGCGCCGTCTTGACGTGCGGCCCGCCGGGCACGGCGAGGGTCCGCAGGGACATCAGCGGGTGCGCGCCGAGCCACGCCTCGCACGGCCGTCCGAGCACATGCGCCGCCTGCCACGGGTGCACCGGGACCAGCACCCGCCGCCCGTCCCGCAGCTCCTCGGGCCACACCCCCGTCACCAGGCACTCCGCCTCCGGGACGGGCGCCAGCCCCAGCTCCACGACCGGCCGGTGCTCGGGCGCGCAGGCGAGCTGCTCGGCCACCGAGAAGCCGGGCCGGGAGCGGCAGCTGGGGTGGAACGGATGCCCGTCGACCACGCGCTGCTCCCACTCCCAGTCGTGCGCGGGCCACTCGTCCGGGTGGTCCCCCTGCCCCGCCCGGGACAGCGCCAGCGACGCGACGCTGTGCCCGAGCTCAGCGGCGAAGCCCGCCGAGCGGGGCACGGCGAGATCCGTCATCAGCCGCGCCGGGTCGTCGTACGGCGACTCGCCGAGCCGTACGACCGTGACGTACGCGGCGGTGGAGTACGGGTCGGGGCGCGGGCCGCGCAGCCGGCGGCCGTCGCGCAGGCGCAGCACCAGCTCCTCCCGGTCCCGCTCCCGGCCCGCGACCCAGGGCAGCGGCTCGTGGGCCAGCGCACGCCACAGACGGGACAGCACGGCCGCGCGGGCGCCGGGCAGCTCGGCCGCGTACCGCGACACGAGGCCGGGCCGTACGGCGGCCAGCTCCTCGGCGACCTCGGCCTCGGCGGTGGGGGGACGGTGCACGGGCGGACTCCTCGGGTACGGACACGGCGTCGGGCGGGCGACATACTGATGATCGTCCCCGCCCGGACGGACCGTAAGGAACGAGTGGATCCGTGAACCCCCTGCCCCCGCCCGCCGACGGCGGCGCGGCCCGAGGCGACGTCGCGGGCCGCGCCGACGCGTACGCGGCCGCGCCGCTGCTGAACTGCCTGCTGCGCGAGGTGGCCGAGCCCGTGCCGGGCCCCGGCGAGCGGCGGGTGTACCGGCTGCCCGGCGGGGACCGGCTGCTGCGGGTGCGGGGCACGCGGCGGCCCGCCGAGCCCGAGGTCTACGCGGCGGGCCGCTGGCACCGCGTCGGCCACACCGAACTGGTGAAACTCGTCGCCGAGGAGCTGCGCCGGCACACCGGCCTGCCCAACCACGAGCTGCCCGCCGAGATGCTCGACAGCCGGGACGCGGTGGCCGCGCTGCTGACCGCACGCGCGCGGGCCACCCCGCCCGACGACCCGTACCTGGTCTCCGAGCAGTCCCTGCTCACCGGACACCCCCACCACCCCGCGCCCAAGGCGCGCGGCGGCGGCCCGGCCGCGGGCTGGCTGCCGTACGCGCCCGAGGCGCACGCCCGCTTCCCGCTGGCACTGCTCGGGGTGCGCGAGGACGCGGTGGCCGAGGAGGGCGACACCTCGGCCCTCGACGCCCTCGGCGAGGCCCCGCCCGGCTACCGGCTGCTGCCCGCCCACCCCTGGCAGCTCGACCTCGCCGCCCCGGAGCTGGCGAGCGCCTTCGCGGACGGCCGGCTGCTGCGGCTGGGCACCACCGCCTTCGACGCCTGGCCGACGGCCGCCGTCCGCACGGTGTACGCCCCCGGGCGCGACCTGTTCCTGAAGTTCAGCCTCGACGTGCGCATCACCAACGACGTCCGGCGGCTGTGGCGGCACGACCTGCTCGGGCTGCGCCGCACCGACGCGGCCGCGGCGGGCGCCCTCGCGGCGCTGGACGGCCCGGCGGCCTGGCTGAGCGACCGCGGCTACCGCACCGCCGCCTTCGCCTTCGAGGCCCTGGCCGTCGTCGTCCGCGAGGGCCTGCGCGGCCACCTCCTGCCCGGCGCGACCCCGCTGCTCGCCGCGGGACTCGTGGAGGGCTTCGACGGCAGCCCGCTGGCGGGCGCGGCCGACCCCGCGCGGTGGTGGGAGGCGTACCTGCGGCAGGTCGTGCCGCCCGCGCTGGCCGCCTTCGCCGAGCACGGCGTCGTCCTGGAGGCCCACCTGCAGAACACCCTGGTCGCCGTGGACGCCGCCGGCACCCCCGTGCAGGCGCTGTTCCGGGACGCCGAGGGCGTCAAGCTGCTGCCGGACACCTCCCGCGCGGCCGGCTGGGAACGGCTGGTGTACTGCCTGGTCGTCAACCACCTGTCGGAGATCGCCGGCGCCCTCGCCGAACGCCGGCCCGGCCTCGACCCCTGGCCCGCCGTCCGCCGCGAACTGGCCCGCCACGACCTCCCGGAGGCCGCCGCGCTGCTCACCTCGCCCACCCTGCCCGGCAAGACCAACCTGCTGCTGCGCTGGACCGGCGCCGACGGCGCCGACGCCCGCTACCTGCCCCTGCCCAACCCGCTGGCCCGCCCCTGACCCGGACCGCGCCGGCCGGTGCGGCGCCACCCGGCCGCCGGCCGCTTCACGGCGCCCGACCGGGCGTCACGCCCCTCGGCCCGCGCCCGGCTCGGTCACCGCGACCGAACACACGCTTATGGGAACAGGCGTTGCTGGCATCGTCGGTTATGGAGCTGCGTCAGCTTGAGTACTTCGTCGCCGTGGCCGAAGAGGCGAGCTTCACCAAGGCAGCCGCCGGGCTGTACGTGACTCAGCCCGGGGTGAGCGCGCAGATCCGGCGCCTGGAGCAGGAGCTGGGGCAGCAGCTGCTGGACCGCACGGGACGCACGGTCCAGCTGACGGAGGTGGGCGCCGCCGTCTTGTCCTACGCCCGCAGGGCGCTCGAAGGGGTCGCGGGAATGCGCCTCGTGGTCGACGATTTCACCGGGCTGATGCGGGGCCGCGTCTCCGTGGGGATGGTGCGCTCCTGCGCGTCGCTCGACCTCCCCCGACTGCTCGCCGACTTCCACAAGGACCACCCGGCGGTGGAGATCACCCTCGTCGAGGAGAACACGGACCGTCTGCTGGAGAACGTTCGAAGCGGCGCGCTCGACGCGGCGGTGGTCGCCCTGACGACGGTCACACCCCAGGGGATCGACCTCCACGTCGTCGCCGACGAGTCACTGGTCGTCGTGGTGAACCCCGGCGACCCGCTGGCCGAGCACGCCGCCGTCGCCGTCGACGCGCTCCGCGAACGGGCCCTGATCAGCCTCCCGCGCGGGACCGGTATGCGCGCCTGCCTGGACAACGCCTGTGCCGACGCGGGCTTCGAGCCCCGCGTCGCCTTCGAGGCGAGCGACCCCGACGTGCTCGCCCAGCTGGCGATGCGGGGCCTCGGCCCGGCCATCGTCCCGGAGTCGCTCGCCGCCGCGTACCCGGGGGAACTGCACGCTCTGACCGTGACCTGTCCGTGGTTCCGCGGCCGCATGGCGCTCGCCTGGCGGTCGGACGGCCCGGTCAGCCCGGCGGGCCGCGCGTTCGTCGCGCACGCGAGGGCCGCCCTGCCGGCTCCCGCATAACCGCGGCTTCCAGGAGCCAGAACGACCCGCTCTTGGACTTTCGACCCGGACTGCTCCAGAGTCGATCACACAGCTCGTGCCGGTGAGGCCCGCCGCTGCCGGGAGCGATCGGCTCCTCCGTCCACCGCGCTGACCGGGGGAACGGGGAAGCCGGGCGCGACGCCGCTCCGGCGGGGACCGGACGCGGCACCACCCGGGCGAAAGCGTCCGGCCCCGCTCCGCGAGGCGCCGGGCGACCGGTGACGGCGCACCCTGGCCGCCGACCCGGACACGGGCTGTCCCGGGCCACCGCTTCACGGGCGACGGGAACCGGATCCCGGAACCCGGACCCGGCGGTGTCCGGGACGAGACAGGACGAGACGGCCACGTGGTCCGGACGGCCCACTGGCCCGGCGACGACCACGAGGATTCCGTGAAGACGACCGAAGACGTGCGAAACGACATCCCGGAACTGGCGCGCAGGGTCCGCGGCCCGGTCCTTCTGCCGGACCAGGACGGCTACCAGGAGGAGACCAGCGGCTTCCAGGCCGGATACCGGCACGCGCCGGCGGTGGTCGTCGGCGCGGAGACGGCCGAGGACGTGCAGGCGGCGGTGCGCTTCGCCGCGGCCCGCGGCATGGCGGTGGCCGTCCAGTCCACCGGCCACGGCGTCACGGTGCGGGACGAGGGCGGTGTGCTGATCTCCACCAGGCGGATGCGGGACGTGGTGGTGGACCCCGGGACCCGGTCCGCGCGCGTCCAGGCCGGGGCCCGCTGGCAGCAGGTGGTCGAGGCCGCCGAGCCGCACGGACTGGTCCCGCCCAGCGGCTCCGCGGGACACGTGGGCGTGGCCGGCTACACCCTGGCGGGCGGCATGGGCCTGCTGGCCCGCCGGTTCGGTTACGCGGCCGACCACGTGCGGGCCCTCGACGTCGTCACCGCCGACGGCGAGCTGCGCCATGTGACGGCCGACAGCGACCCCGACCTGTTCTGGGCCCTGCGCGGCGGACGGGACAACTTCGGGGTGGTCACCAGCCTGGAGATCGCCCTGCAGCCCGTCGGGCGCATCTACGGAGGCGGGGTGTTCTTCGGCTTCGAACACGCCGAGAAGGTCCTCGCCTTCTTCCGGGAGTGGACGTCCCGGGCGCCGGAGACGATGACCTCCTCCGTGGGCATGATCGAATACCCGCCGATCCCGGCGTTCCCCGAGCCGCTGCGCGGCCGGCACGTGGTCCACGTCCGCTTCGCCACCACCGACCCGGAGAACGGCCCGGACCTCGTACGGCCGTGGCCGGAGGTCGCTCCCACGCTCCTGGAGCACCTCGGCGAACTGCCGTACAGCGAGTCGGGCTCCATCTACCGGGAGCCGGACTTCGCCCACTCCTACGACGGCAACAGCGTGCTGCTGAGCGAACTCCACCCGCGGGTGCTGGAGGCCGTCCGGGAACTTGCGGGGCCCGGCGCGCCGGTGCCGTGCATCGTGGACCTGCGCCACCTCGGCGGCGCGCTCTCCCGCCCGCCCGAGGTGCCGAACGCGGTGTCCTTCCGCGAGGCGCAGTACATCCTGCGGGTGCTGTCCGCGCCCGACGGCGTCGGACTGTCCGAGGTGCGGGCCGCGCACGAACGGATCGACGAGGCCGTCGAGCCGTGGACGATCGGACGGTCGCTGAACTTCGTGTACGGGATGCGGGCCGCCGGCGACTTCCGCTCCGAGCTCTACGAGGACGCCGTTCTGGCCAGGCTGTCCGCGCTGAAGGCGGTCTACGACCCGAACAACGTCTTCCGCCGCAACCAGAACATCGAACCGGCGGCCTGAGCGCCACCGCGCTCCCCGGCCCCCGCCGCGCGGAACGGGGACGGCCACGAGACCCCCGCCCGGGCCGCGGGAAGCATCTCGTGGCGTCCCCGCACCGCCGAGGAGCGCCCGCGCCGAGTGTCCCGGTCCTTCACCGCGCGCCCGGCGGCGCCGGGGGACGGCTGCCGCGTGCCGCGGCGCCCGTGCCCCGGCCATGCCGGAAGCGGGGGCCCGCGGCGACCCGGCCGCGGCGGGCCGGGCACTCCCCGCCGGCGGTCACCCTCGGTTACTATGCACACTTCATGTCGGAGGCCGAGAGCAGGACGGACGGCCACCGGCGGACTGCCGGGAGGACGGGGAGGTCCACATGCCGGTCGAACCCCCCGGAAGATCCTCCCCGGGGCTGACGAGGGGCGGTCCCCGCTGGTGCGCGCCTTTGGGGCCGAGCGGGGACTTCACGGCTGAAGAGGCGGGTGACCTGGAAAAATGCTGAGAGAGGTCCGTGCGACCCGCTACATCGAACCCCTGCACTCCGGCGGTTCCGTCCCCGGCGTCGTCGAGGCCGACGACCTGGGCACCTACGTCGTGAAGTTCACCGGCTCCGCACAGGGCCGCAAGGCGCTGGTCGCCGAGGTGATCGTCGGCGAGCTGGCCCGCGCCCTCGGACTGCGCTTCCCCGAGCTGGTCCTGGTGCACTTCGACCCGGCGATCGCCGGGCACGAACCGCACCAGGAGGTGCGCGACCTGCACACGGCCAGCGCGGGCGTCAATCTCGGCATGGACTATCTGCCGGGCGCCCGGGACTTCACCCCGAAGCTCGCGGAGGCCTTCCCGGTCGATCCGCTGGAGGCGGGCCGGATCGTCTGGCTGGACGCGCTGACCGCGAACGTCGACCGCACGGTGCACAGCTCCAACCTCATGGTCTGGCCCACGCTCGGTGTCGCGCCGCCGCGCCTGTGGCTGATCGACCACGGCGCCGCCCTGGTCTTCCACCACCGCTGGGACACCTCCGCCCCCGACAAGGCGTACGACTTCCGCCACCACGCCCTCGGCTCCTACGGGCCCGACGTGCGGGCCGCCGACGCCGAGCTCGCGCCGAAGGTGACCGAGGAGCTGCTGCGCCGGGTCACGGCCGCCGTGCCGGACGCCTGGCTGTCCGGCGAGCCCGGCTTCGGCACGCCCCGGGAGCTGCGGGAGGCGTACGTGGACTACCTGTACGCGCGCGTGCGGGCCTCGGCGGCGTGGCTGCCCACCGACTTCCCCACCCGGGAGGACCTGGCCGCCGAGGAGGCGCGCCGCGCGGAACGGACCCGGCGAGGCCGTCCGGACTGGCTCAAGCGGGTCCCCGACCTGCACGGCAAGCCGGCGGCGGAACAGGATTGGTCGGTGCACCTGGGATGACGGACACCCCTTCGGCGGAGAGCCGGCGCGTGCAGATCGAGTACTGCACGCAGTGCCGCTGGCTGCCGCGCGCCGCCTGGCTGGCGCAGGAGCTGCTGACGACGTTCGAGACCGAGCTGACGGAGCTGTCGCTGAAACCCGGCACGGGCGGCGTCTTCGTGGTGCGGGTGGACGACGAGGTGGTGTGGGACCGCCGGGAGCAGGGCTTCCCGGAGCCCACGGCGGTGAAGCGGGCCGTACGCGACCGGGTGGCCCCGGGCAGGTCCCTGGGCCACTCGGACAGCTCCGCGTGAGCCTCAGCCCGTGAGCTGCTCGTACGCCGGCAGGGTCAGGAAGTCGGCGTAGTCCTCGTCGAGGGCGACCTTCAGCAGCAGGTCGTGGGCCTGCCGCCAGGCGCCCGCCGCGAACGCGTCCTCGCCGATCCCGGCGCGGATGTCCGCCAGCTCCGCGGCGGCGATCTCGCGGACCAGGCCGGCGGTGACCCGCTCGCCGGTGTCCAGGACCACGCCGGCGTCGACCCACTGCCAGATCTGCGAGCGGGAGATCTCGGCGGTGGCCGCGTCCTCCATCAGGCCGAAGATGGCGACCGCTCCCCGGCCGCGCAGCCAGGCCTCGATGTAGCGGATGCCGACCTGCACGGCGTTGACCAGGCCCGCGTGGGTCGGCCTGGCGTCGAGGGAGTCGACGGCGATGAGGTCCTCGGCCCGGACGTCGACGTCCTCGCGGAGGCGGTCCTTCTGGTGCGGACGGTCGCCGAGCACCCGGTCGAAGGACTCCATCGCGATCGGCACCAGGTCGGGGTGGGCGACCCAGGAGCCGTCGAAGCCGTCGCCGGCCTCGCGGTCCTTGTCGGCGCGGACCTTCTCGAAGGCGGCCTGGTCGGCCTCCGGGTCCTTGCGGGACGGGATGAACGCGGCCATGCCGCCGATCGCGTGCGCGCCGCGCCGGTGGCAGGTGCGGACGAGGAGGTCGGTGTACGCCCGCATGAACGGGGCCGTCATCGTGACCGCGTTGCGGTCCGGCAGGACGAACCTCGGCCCGCCGTCCCGGAAGTTCTTGACCAGGGAGAACAGGTAGTCCCAGCGGCCGGCGTTCAGCCCGGAGGCGTGGTCGCGCAGCTCGTGGAGGATCTCCTCCATCTCGTACGCCGCCGTGATCGTCTCGATGAGGACGGTGGCGCGGACGCTGCCCTGCGGAACGCCCACGTGATCCTGGGCGAAGACGAAGACGTCGTTCCAGAGGCGGGCCTCCAGGTGCGACTCGATCTTCGGGAGGTAGAAGTACGGGCCCTTGCCGAGGCCGAGCAGGCGCCGGGCGTTGTGGAAGAAGTACAGGCCGAAGTCGACGAGGGCGCCGGGGACCGGGGCGCCGTCGCCGTCGACGAGGTGACGCTCGTCCAGGTGCCAGCCGCGCGGGCGCATGACGACCGTGGCGAGTTCCCCGTCCGGGCGCAGGGCGTAGGACCTGCCCGTGCGCTCGTCGGTGAAGTCGATGGTCCGGGTGTGGGCGTCGATCAGGTTGAGCTGGCCGAGGACGACGTTCCGCCAGGTCGGCGCCGAGGCGTCCTCGAAGTCGGCGAGCCAGACCTTCGCCCCCGAGTTGAGGGCGTTGATCGTCATCTTGCGGTCGGCGGGGCCGGTGATCTCGACCCGGCGGTCCTCCAGCGCCTTCGGGGCGGGCGCCACGCGCCAGGTGGGGTCCTGCCGGATGTGCGCGGTCTCCGGCAGGAAGTCGAGCGTGGCGGTGCGGGCGATCTCGGCGCGGCGCTCGGCGCGGCGGGCGAGCAGCGCGTCACGCCGGGGCGTGAACCTGCGGTGCAGCTCCGCCACGAAGGCGAGCGCCGCGTCGGTGAGGACCTCCTCCTGCCGGGGCAGGGGCCCGGCGTCGACGATGGTCAGCGGGGACGGCGCTGGCGCGGACATGAGCGGTCACTTCCTTCGGGGAGCGTGGCGCCGGGTGCCGGTCCTCCGGGCGCCTCTCGGATGTCTTCCCGGACAGGGCGGGCGGCGACCGAGCGGTGAGCGGGCGCTTCTGGAAAATGGATAGTAATTTCCTCATGGCGGAAGTTCAATGATCTGTTGAGCCGGATCCCCCGCATCGACGCGGGCGGCGCCCGGTGCCGCTTCCCTCACTCCAGGCGGCCGAGATCGGCCTCGGTGTCGATGTCGTACGGCCGCGCCACGTCCCCGCACTCGACGAGCGCGATCGCCTCCGCGTGCTCCCGCAGATAGGCGCGCGCCCCCCGGTCGCCGGTCGCGGTCGCGGCGACGCCGGCCCAGTGGGCCGCGCCGAGCAGGACGGGGTGGCCGCGCACGCCGTCGTACGCGGCCGAGGCCAGGGACGTCTCGTCCCGGTACGCCGCGAGCACCCGGGCCATCGCCGCCGCCCCGATGCCGGGCTGGTCGACGAGCGAGACCAGCGCGGCCCGCGCCCCCGTCCCGGCGAGCGAGGCCAGCCCGGCCCGCAGCGACGTCCCCATGCCCCGCTCCCAGTCGGGGTTGTCCACCAGCACGCAGCCGCCGAGCGCCGCCCGCTCGCGCACGGTGTCGGCGCGCGCCCCCAGCACGACGTGCACGCGGGCGCAGCCGGCCGCGCGCAGGACGTCGGCCGCGTGCTCGACGAGGGGGCGTCCCCGGTGGGCGAGCAGCGCCTTGGGCCGCCCGCCGAGCCGCCGCCCGCCCCCCGCCGCGAGGAGCAGCCCGGCGACCCGGTCATCGTTGTCCGTCATGCGTCCTGCATACCCGACGCGCCGGCGGGCGCCGGATTTCCGGGGCTGAATTTCGGTCCCGACGGTGGCGCGCCCCGCGTGCGGTGGCGTTTACTACCCGCGTCCCCCGGCGCACGTTCCGTGCCGAAGGGGGCGCTCGGCGCGGCCACGATGAAGGGGCGCACAACGGCGTGCGGAGGGGGAGAGCTGTGTTGCGGAGCGTGGGACAGCGGCCGGTGACCGGCAGCGACGGGGACCCGAGGGTGGTGGAACTGCGGACCGCGGTGTCCCGGCTGCGCCGGGAACTCGCCGCGCATCCGGCCGAGTTCACCGATCGCGCCATCGCCGAGGACGAACTCGCCGCCCTCGCGGCGATGGTGACCCGAGGTGTCGTGGAGGTGCCGCGGCTGCGCCGCTCGCTGCTGCTGATCGCCGGTGCGATCGGCTCGGTGAGCGCCTTGTCGCGCGGGGTGTCGGAGGTCCGGCGCGCGGTGGAGCTGTTCGGCGAGCCGCCGCGGGACTGAGGCCGGGCGTCCCGAGGCCGGGGCGCGCCCGCCGGCCGGGGCCCAGGAGGCGCGGAGGCGGGGACCGGGCGTCCGGGGTCAGGGGCTCAGGGCGTCGGCCCGCCGGAGCTCAGCAGCGTCTGCGACAGGTCCGCCGCGACCTGCCGCAGCACCGGCACGATCTTCTCCGTGGCCGCCTCCGTGACCCGGCCGGCCGGGCCGGAGACGGACAGGGCCGCCGCGGTGGGGGAGCCGGGCACGGGGACGGCCAGGCAGCGGACGCCGATCTCCTGCTCGTTGTCGTCGATCGCGTAGCCCTGCCGGCGCACGTCGCGGAGCGCCGCGAGGAAGCCCTCCGGCGTGGTGATCGTCTTCTCCGTGGCGGCGGGCATCCCGGTGCGGGCGAGCAGGGCGCGCACCTCCTCGTCCGGGAAGGCCGCGAGCAGGGCCTTGCCGACCCCCGTGGAGTGCGGCAGCACGCGCCGGCCGACCTCGGTGAACATCCGCATCGAGTGCTTCGAGGGGACCTGCGCCACGTACACGACCTCGTCCCCGTCGAGCAGTGCCATGTTCGCCGTCTCGCCGGTCTCCTCGACCAGGCGGGCCAGGTGCGGGCGCGCCCAGGCGCCCAGCAGCCGGGACGCGGACTCGCCGAGCCGGATCAGGCGCGGGCCGAGGGCGTAGCGGCGGTTGGCCTGCTGGCGTACGTACCCGCAGGCCACCAGGGTGCGCATCAGGCGGTGGATGGTGGGCAGCGGCAGCCCGCTGCTCGCGGACAGCTCGCTCAGGCCGACCTCGCCGCCCGCGTCCGCCATCCGTTCGAGCAGGTCGAAGGCGCGCTCCAGGGACTGGACGCCGCCGCTGGCGGACCTGGCGGAGCCGGTGGTGCTGGCGCTGGACGTCGGCACGGCACGTTCCTTTCGGGGCTGGCGGGAGGCAGAAGCCTACCCGGCGGCCGGTCGGCGCCCCGCTTGCGCGAAGCCGTTTTCCATTGTTGAGAATTCTAGTTCCGCTTCGTGAAAACCCCCAGGACGGGGGCGGCTGAACGCACGGGGAGGCGGCGCGCCCTTGACGGGGCGGGGGCGGGAGTGAAGACTCCTTCAACAGAACGTTGAATTCCGTTACGTGGGTGTAAATCCCGTTACGGCGAGGTGACGACGGCGGCAGGGAGAGGTCCGGGTGTCCGACGCTGAACTGGTGCTGCGCTCGACGCGCGTCATCACCCCCGAGGGGACGCGCGCCGCCTCCGTCGCGGTGTCCGGCGGAACCATCACGGGCGTCCTGCCGTACGACGCCCCCGTCCCGCGGGGGGCCCGCCTGGAGGACGCCGGCGACCACGTCGTCCTGCCCGGCCTGGTCGACACCCACGTGCACGTCAACGACCCCGGCCGCACCGAGTGGGAGGGCTTCTGGACCGCCACGCGCGCGGCGGCGGCCGGCGGCATCACCACCCTCGTCGACATGCCGCTCAACTCCCTTCCGCCGACCACCACGGTCGAGAACCTGCGCGTCAAGCAGAAGGCGGCCGCCGGCAGGGCGCACGTCGACGTCGGCTTCTGGGGCGGCGCCCTGCCCGGCAACACCGGGGACCTGCGCCCGCTGCACGAAGCCGGCGTCCTCGGCTTCAAGGCCTTCCTGTCGCCGTCGGGCGTGGACGAGTTCCCGCACCTGGACCGGGAGCAGCTGGTCCGGGCCATGGCCGGGATCGCCGCGTTCGACGGCCTGCTCGTCGTGCACGCCGAGGACCCGCAGCGCCTCGCCGCCGCCCCCCGGCCCGGCGGCCCGGAGTACGCCCGCTTCCTGGCCAGCCGTCCGCGCGACGCCGAGAACGCCGCCGTCGCCCACCTCGTCGCCCAGGCGAAGCGCCTGCGGGCGCGCGTGCACGTGCTGCACCTGTCCTCCGGCGACGCGCTGCCGCTGCTCGCCGAGGCCAGGGCCGAGGGCGTGCGCGTCACCGTGGAGACCTGCCCGCACTACCTCACCCTGACCGCCGAGGAAGTCCCCGACGGGGCCAGCGAGTTCAAGTGCTGTCCGCCCATCCGGGAGGCCGCCAACCGGGACCTGCTGTGGCGGGCGCTGGCCGACGGCACCATCGACTGCGTGGTCACCGACCACTCGCCGTCCACGGCCGACCTCAAGACCGACGACTTCGCCACCGCCTGGGGCGGCATCTCCGGCCTCCAGCTGAGCCTGGCGGCCGTGTGGACCGAGGCGCGCGGGCGCGGCCACTCGCTGGAGGACGTCGCCCGCTGGATGTCGGCGCACCCGGCACGGCTGGTGGGGCTCGACGGGCGCAAGGGCGCCATCGCGCCCGGCCGCGACGCCGACTTCGCGGTCCTCGACCCCGACGCGGCGTTCACCGTCGATCCGGCGGCCCTCCAGCACCGCAACCGCGTCACCGCCTACGCCGGCCGGACCCTCACCGGCGTCGTCCGGTCCACCTGGCTGCGCGGACAGCGCATCGCCGCGGACGGCGAGTTCACCGGGCCGAGGGGCCGCCTGCTCACCCGCGCCCGCTGACCCCGTTCCCCACCGGCCGGCTCCCGAAAGGCAGGACCAGACCACCGTGACGGCGATCGAGCGCTTCACCGGCGACGCGAACCCCTACGGCGGCGGCGACCCGTACGCGGACTACCGCACCGCCGACCTCCCCTTCACCCACCTCGTCGACCTCGCCGACCGCGAGCTCGGCGCCGGTGTCGTCGCCGCCGGCGACGAGTTCTTCGCCCCGCGGGAGAACCTGCTGCTGCCCGGACGCGCCGAGTTCGACCCGGAGCGCTTCGGACCCAAGGGCAAGATCATGGACGGCTGGGAGACCCGGCGCCGCCGCGGCGCCTCGGCCGACCACCCCTGGCCCGCGGCCGACGACCACGACTGGGCGCTGATCCGCCTGGGCGCGCCGGGGATCGTCCGGGGCGTCGTCGTCGACACCGCCCACTTCCGCGGCAACCACCCGCGGGCGGTGTCCGTCGAGGGCGCCGCGGTGCCGGGCACCCCGTCGCCGGAGGAACTGCTCGCGGCCGACGTGCGGTGGACGACCCTCGTCCCGCGCACGCCGGTGGGCGGCCACGCGGCGAACGGCTTCGCGGTGTCCCTGGAGCAGCGCTTCACCCACCTGCGCCTCAACCAGCACCCCGACGGCGGCATCGCCCGCCTGCGGGTGTACGGCGAGGTGGTCCCCGACCCGCGGTGGCTGGCGGCGCTCGGCACCTTCGACGTCGTCGCCCTGGAGAACGGCGGCCGGGTGGAGGACGCCTCCGACTTCTTCTACTCGCCCGCCGCCCACACCATCCGGCCGGGCCGCTCCCGGCGGATGGACGACGGCTGGGAGACCCGGCGCCGCCGCGACCGGGGCCACGACTGGATCCGCTACCGGCTGGCCGCACAGGCGCGGATCCGCGCGATCGGGATCGACACGGCGTACCTGAAGGGCAACGCCGCCGGCTGGGCCTCGGTGTCCGTCCGGGACGGCGAGGACGGCGACTGGACGGAGATCCTGCCCCGCACCCGTCTCCAGCCCGACACCGACCACCGCTTCGTCCTGCCGGCCCAGGCCGTCGGCACGCACGCGCGCCTGGACGTGTTCCCGGACGGGGGCGTCTCCCGGCTGCGCCTGTTCGGCTCCCTCACGCAGGAGGGCGCGCACCGGCTGGCCGCCCGCCACCGGGAAGCGGGCGGCTGAGCCCTCGGCCCGCGGGGCGCCCCGGCCGTACGGCGCCGGCGCGCCCCGCCCGCCTCACGCCGCGTGACCGCCGTCCACGGCGAACTCCGCGCCCGTCACGTACGCCGCTGCGGCCAGGTGGGCCACCGTCGACGCCACCTCCTCGGCCGTCCCGAAGCGGCCCAGCGCGGTCATGGCCGCCTGACCGGCCGCGTACGGGCCGTCCGCCGGGTTCATGTCGGTGTCGACGGGGCCCGGGTGGACGATGTTCGCGGTGATCCCGCGCGGGCCCAGCTCCCTGGCCAGGGCCTTCGTCAGGCCGATCAGCGCCGCCTTGCTCATCGCGTACAGCGTCCCGCCGGGGCCGGGCACGCGCCGGGCCAGGCAGCTGCCGACGGTGACGATCCGGCCCCCGTCCGTCATCCGGGCCGCCGCCGCCCGGCAGGCCAGGTAGACGCCCCGCACGTTCACCGCGAGGACCCGGTCGACGTCGGCGTCGGACAGGGTCTCCAGAGGGCCCAGCACACCCACGCCCGCGTTGTTCACCAGCACGTCGAGCCCGCCCAGCGCGTCAGCCGCGCGTTCCACGGCCCCGGCCGCCTCCGCGGCGTCCCCCGCGTCCGCGCGCAGCGCCACCGCCCGCCGCCCCAGCGCCTCGACGGCCCGTACGACGTCCTCGGCCGCCTCCGCGGCGCTGACGTAGGTGAGGGCGACGTCCGCGCCCTCCCGGGCGAGCCGCAGGGCCGTCGCCGCGCCGATGCCGCGGCTCCCGCCGGTCACGAGGGCCGCCTTGCCGTGCAGGGCCCCGGGGGCCGTTTCCTGGGAAACCGGAGAAGTTCCTTGAGAAGTCATGCGTCCATCCCACCCGCCGCCGCGCCCGAGTACCGGCGGTGAACGGACGTCGACCTCGGCCCGCCGGGCGCCCCGCCCCCGCCCGCCCCGCCGGGAGCGCCGATGAGGCGCGGACGCCGACGGGGTCCGAACCGGTCCCGGACCGATGACGGCGGACCTCACCCGGGCCCGGAGGAGGGCGTCCCCCGAGTCCGTCCGTACCGCCTTCGTCGCCCCCGACGACGTGTACCGGCGCCGGGCGGTCCTCGGGAGGACGTGCGCGACGGCTTCGGGCAGGGCGGCGCCGCTCAGCCGGACCCCCGGCCCTCGGCGGCGGCGCACAGGGCGAAGCCCAGCACCAGCAGGGCGACGCTCGCATAGACCTCGTAGCCGTCGAGCACGCCGAGCCGCTGCGCGAGGCCCCAGTCCCAGCCGGTGAACTCGTGCACCAGGCCGGCCACGCCCTGCAGCAGAGTGACGAATCCGAGAAACTCCAGCACCCGCTTCACGGCAGGAGCCTCGCCCCGCGAGCCCTCCGCGCGCATCGGCCGCGGGGCGAGCCGTGTCCGGCGGAAGTCGCCCGTCCCGCAGCGGCCAACGCGTCGAAAGTCTCCCGGGCGTACGACTTCGGTCGACGATCCGCCGCGGGCGGCGGTGGCGCGGGCCGCGGCTGCGTAGATTTGCCGACCGTGAGGGGTGACGATCCGGTACTCGAGCCGCCGGCCTTCCCGGCGCGACGCTGGCTGCTGCCGTCGGCGGTGGCCGAGGAACCCGGTGCCGACGGGAGAGGAACCGGACGGCGCGGGCCCCGGCGGACCGTGCGCGACTGGGCCGTCGACTTCTCCTGCTTCGCCCTGGCCGTGCTCGTCGGCCTGCTGGCCGCCGACACCCTGGAGAAGGAGCCGGACCTCCCGTACGCCCTGGAGGTCCTCGACCAGTGCGCCGGCGCGCTCTCCTGCGCGGGGGTCTGGCTGCGCCGCCGCCGGCCGGTCGGGTTCGCGGTGGCGATGGTGCCCGTCGGCCTCCTGTCGAACACCGTGGGCGGCGCGGCCCTGGTCTCCCTGTTCACGCTCGCCGTGCACCGGCCCTTCCGGTACGTGGCCTGCGTGGGCGGTGCCTCCGTCGCCACGGTCCCGGTCTTCTTCCGGCTGCGCCCCGACCCGGAACTCCGGTATCCCGAGTCGGTCGTCCTCACCGTGTCGCTGATCGCCGCGGCGGTCGGCTGGGGCATGTTCACCCGGTCCAAGCGGCAGCTCATGCTGAGCCTGCGCGACCGCGCCCGGCGCGCCGAGACGGAGGCGCGGCTGCGGGCCGAGCAGGCGCAGCGGCTCGCCCGGGAGGCCATCGCCCGGGAGATGCACGACGTGCTGGCCCACCGGCTGACGCTGCTGAGCGTGCACGCCGGGGCGCTGGAGTTCCGGCCGGACGCGTCCCGCGAGGAGGTGGCGCGGGCGGCGGGCGTCATCCGCGAGAGCGCGCACGAGGCGCTGCAGGACCTGCGGGAGATCATCGGCGTGCTGCGGGCGGCCGACGGCCCCGACGGCGCCGGCCGCCCCCAGCCGACCCTCGCGGCGCTGGACACGCTGGTCGCCGAATGCCGTGCGGCCGGCATGAAGGTCACCCTCGCGGGCGGCGTCGCCGACCCCGCCGCCGTCCCCGCCTCCGCCGGCCGCACCGCTTACCGGATCGTCCAGGAGGGCCTGACCAACGCCCGCAAGCACGCCCCCGGCACGGAGGTCACGGTGTCCGTCACCGGCGCCCCGGGCGACGGCCTCGCCGTCCGCGTGCGCAACGCACCGCCCGGGGCCGCGGCGGCGCACGTCCCCGGCTCCGGGCAAGGCCTGATCGGCCTGACCGAGCGCGCCGCCCTGGCCGGCGGCCGGCTGGAACACGGCCCCGCGGCGGACGGCGGGTTCGAGGTGCGGGCGTGGCTGCCGTGGAGGTGAGGACCGTGACGGGAGCGGCTGCCGCGGGGGCGGGCCGGAGCGGGGCCGGCTGCCGGGACGACCGCGGCTCCGCGCGGCCCCCGGCGTGATTACGTAAGCCCATGACTGCGATCAGAGTGCTCCTCGTCGACGACGACCCCCTGGTGCGGGCCGGGCTGTCCTTCATGATGGGCGGCGCCGACGACATCGAGATCGTCGGTGAGGCCGCCGACGGCGACGAGGTCGAGGCACTGGTCGACCGCACCCGCCCGGACGTCGTGCTCATGGACATCCGGATGCCGGCGGTGGACGGTCTGACGGCCACGGAACGGCTGCGCGGCCGCCCGGACGCCCCGCAGGTCGTGGTGCTCACCACCTTCCACGCCGACGAGCAGGTGCTGCGGGCCCTGCGCGCGGGCGCCGCCGGATTCGTCCTCAAGGACACCCCGCCCGCCGAGATCCTCGACGCCGTGCGCAGGGTCGCGGCCGGCGACCCCGTCCTGTCGCCCGCGGTCACCCGCCGGCTGATGGAGCACGCGGCCGGCTCCGCCGACACCCGGCGCGTCCGGGCGCGTGCCCGGATCGCCGCCCTCAACGAGCGCGAGCGCGAGGTCGCCGTCGCGGTCGGCCGGGGCCTTCCCAACGCGCAGATCGCCGCGGAGCTCTTCATGAGCGTCGCCACGGTCAAGGCCCACGTCTCCCGCGTCCTCGCCAAGCTCGGCCTCGGCAACCGGGTCCAGATCGCGCTGCTGGTGTACGACGCGGGACTGCTGGAGGAGCACGAGGAGCACGAGGAGCACGAGGGGGGCGGGCGCTGACGGCCCCCGGGACCGCCCGCCCCCGCGCCCCTCACCCGGCGACGGACTCGGCGGCCCCCGCGATCTCCGCCAGGCGCACCGGCCTGCGCTCCCGCCGGGACAGCTCGCAGGCCTCGGCGATCCGCAGGGCCTGCAGCGCCTCGCGCCCGTCGCAGGGATTGGGCCGCTCGCCCCGGACGACCTCCACGAACGCGTTCAGCTCCGCCGCGTACGCCGGGCCGAAGCGCTCCAGGAACCCCGGCCACGGCTTGTCCGCGGCCGGCGGCCCGGTCGGCTCGGTGGACGCGATCGGCGTGCGGTCGTCCAGCCCGACGACGATCTGGTCCAGCTCCCCGGCCAGCTCCATGCGGACGTCGTAGCCCGCGCCGTTCAGCCGGGTCGCGGTGATCGCGGCGAGCGTGCCGCCGTCCAGGGTGAGCAGGGCCGCGCCCGTGTCGACGTCCCCCGCCGCGCGGAACATCGCGGGCCCGGCGTCGGACCCGGCGGCGTACACGTCCACCACCTCGCGCCCCGTCACCCAGCGCAGGATGTCGAAGTCGTGGATCAGCGTGTCCCGGTACAGCCCGCCGGCCTGCGGCAGCCGCGCGGCCGGCGGCGGCTCCCGTTCGCCGGTCACCGCCCGCACGGTGTGCAGCCGGCCGAGCCGCCCGGACCGCACCGCCTCGCGCGCCCCCGTGTAGCCCGTGTCGAAGCGGCGCTGGAACCCCGTCTGCAGGACCGTCCCGGCCGCCTCCACCTCGGCGAGGGCGTGCGACGTGCCCGCCAGGTCCAGCGCGACGGGCTTCTCGCAGAACACCGGGAGCCCCGAGCGGGCCGCCCGGCCGATCAGTTCGGCGTGGGCCGACGTCACCGTCGTGATCACCACGGCGTCCACGCCCCAGCGGAAGATCTCGTCCACTCCCGGCGCCGCCGTCTCGCCCAGCCGGTGCGCCAGCTGCTGTGCCCGCGCCGGGTCCGCGTCGGTGAGGATCAGGGAGCCGACGTCCCGGTGGCGGCTGAGCGTGCGGGCGTGCAGGGTGCCGATGCGGCCCGTGCCGATGACCCCGATGCGCATGGGAACAAGGTGCGGGCCGGACCCGCGCGCTGTCAATCCATATGTCAGGACAACCGGACTACACGACTTCCCGTCAACAGCGCACGGAGCTACGCTCGGGCCGTGCCGAAACCAGAAGTGGACCCGACCGTGTCACTCGACCTGAGTGTGGACCGCAGCAGTCCCGTGCCGCTGTACTTCCAGCTGGCGCAGCAGCTGGAGGCGGCGATCGAGCACGGCGTGCTGACCCCCGGCAGTCTGCTCGGCAACGAGATCGAGCTCGCCGCCCGGCTCGGCCTGTCCCGGCCCACCGTCCGCCAGGCCATCCAGTCGCTGGTCGACAAGGGACTGCTCGTGCGCCGCCGCGGAGTCGGCACCCAGGTCGTGCACAGCCAGGTCAAGCGTCCGCTGGAGCTCAGCAGCCTGTACGACGACCTGGAGGCGGCGGGTCAGCGCCCCGCCACGAAGGTGCTGGTCAACACGGTCGTCCCGGCGGCCGCCGAGGTCGCGGCCGCGCTCGGCGTGGCGGAGGGCGACGACGTGCACCGGGTCGAGCGGCTGCGGCTGGCGCACGGGGAGCCGATGGCGTACCTGTGCAACTACCTCCCGCTCGGCCTGATCGACCTGGGCACCGACCAGCTGGAGGCCACCGGCCTGTACCGGCTGATGCGCGCCGCCGGGATCACCCTGCACAGCGCCCGCCAGCGCATCGGCGCCCGCGCCGCCACCGCCGCCGAGGCCGAGCGGCTCGGCGAGCAGGAGGGCGCCCCGCTGCTCACCATGCAGCGCACCACCTTCGACGACACCGGCCGCGCGGTCGAGTTCGGCACCCACACCTACCGGCCGTCCCGCTACTCCTTCGAGTTCCAGCTGCTCGTACGGTCCTGAGCCCGGCCCCGGCCGCCCGGACGGCCCCGACTTCGTCGCAATGTCCGGACAAGGCGACCGGCTGCTCCTCCCCGGCCGCCGGGTGCCCGGCCCCCGTGCCCGACAATGGGGCGTTTGGGACTGGTGAGGTCAACACCGTCATCAGTCCCTCGCACATGTCAGAACACGGCAGGACACGGCAAGAAGGGCACGGCCTCGTGGCACGGTTTCGGACCTGGGTAGGCATCGCGGTGGCGGGGGCGCTGACCCTCTCCCTCGCCGGGTGCAGCAGCACCGGCGGCAAGCGCGCCGAGGACGCCCGCAAGGCCGCGGCGGCCCAGGGGAGGGCGGCGGTGAACACGCCCCGCTGGACCTTCGCGATGATCACCCACTCGGGCGACGGCGACACCTTCTGGGACATCGTCCAGAGCGGCGCCGAGCAGGCCGCCGTGAAGGACAACGTCGACTTCCTCTACTCCCACGACGACGAGGCGCACCAGCAGGCGCAGCTGGTGGACGCGGCCGTCGACAAGAAGGTCGACGGGATCATCGTCACGCTCGCCAAGCCCGACGCCCTGCGGGCCGCGGTCGCCCGCGCCCGGAAGGCGGGCATCCCGGTGGTCACCGTGAACTCCGGCTCGGCCGAGTCCCGGGAGTTCGGCGCGCTCACGCACATCGGCCAGGACGAGACGATCGCCGGCGAGGCGGTCGGCGAGGAGCTGGACGAGCGGGGCCGCAAGAAGGCGCTCTGCGTCCTGCACGAGCAGGGCAACGTCGGCCACGAGCAGCGCTGCGACGGCGTGGCGAAGACCTTCGACGGCACGGTCGACCGGCTGTACGTCAACGGCACGAGCATGCCGGACGTGCAGTCCGCCATCGAGGCCAAGCTCCAGGCCGACAAGAGCGTCGACGCGGTCGTCACGCTCGGCGCCCCGTACGCCGACACCGCCGTACGGGCCCGGCGGGACGCGGGCAGCGACGCCGAGGTCGCCACCTTCGACCTCAACGCCAAGGTGGCCGCCGGCCTGCAGGACGGCACCCTCGCCTTCGCCGTCGACCAGCAGCCCTACCTCCAGGGCTACGAGGCGGTCGACCTGCTGTGGCTGTACAAGTACAACGCCGACGTCCTCGGCGGCGGCAAGCCGGTGCTGACCGGGCCGCAGATCATCACCAAGGACGACGCGGCCGCGCTGGCCGAGTACACGAAGCGGGGCACCCGATGAGCACCACGACCGGCACCACCCCCGAAGAAAGGTTCCTGCGCACGCCTTCGCCGCAGCGGCTGCTCAGCCGCCCCGAACTGGGCGCGGTCGTCGGCGCGATCGCGGTCTTCCTGTTCTTCGCCCTGGCCGCCGACAGCTTCCTGCGCGCCTCCAGCATCAGCACGGTCCTGTACGCCTCCTCCACGATCGGCATCATGGCCGTCCCGGTGGCGCTGCTGATGATCGGCGGCGAGTTCGACCTGTCCGCGGGCGTCCTGGTGACCTCCTCGGCCCTGGTGTCGTCGATGTTCAGCTACCAGATGACCGCGAACGTCTGGGTCGGCGTCGGCGTCTCCCTGCTGGTCACCCTCGCGATCGGCGCCTTCAACGGCGTCATGCTCACCCGTACGAGGCTGCCGAGCTTCATCGTCACGCTCGGCACCTTCCTGATGCTGACCGGCATGAACCTCGGCTTCACCAAGCTGATCGACGGCACCGTCTCCACCAAGACGATCGCCGACATGGAGGGCTTCCCCTCCGCGCACGACGTCTTCGCCGCCACCCTCACCGTCGGCGGCGTCGACTTCAAGATCACCATCGTGTGGTGGCTCGCCCTCGTCGCCGTCGCCAGCTGGATCCTGCTGCGCACCCGCGCCGGCAACTGGATCTTCGCGGTCGGCGGCAACCAGGACGCGGCCCGCGCGGTCGGCGTCCCCGTGCGCAGGACCAAGATCGGCCTCTACATGGGCGTGGCGTTCGGCGCCTGGGTCTCCGGCCAGCACCTGCTCTTCAGCTACGACGTCGTCCAGTCCGGCGAGGGCGTCGGCAACGAGCTGATCTACATCATCGCGGCCGTCATCGGCGGCTGCCTGATCACCGGCGGCCACGGCAGCGCCGTCGGCTCGGCGGTCGGCGCGCTCCTGTTCGGCATGACCAGCAAGGGCATCGTCTTCGCCGAGTGGAACCCCGACTGGTTCAAGTTCTTCCTCGGAGCGATGCTGCTCCTCGCGACCCTGCTCAACGCCTGGGTCCGCAAGCGCGCGGAGGCCACCAAGTGACACAGACCGCACCGCGTACGGCGCTCGTCGAGCTGTCCGGCGTCGGCAAGTCCTACGGCACCGTCCGGGCCCTGGAGGGGGTGTCGCTGGAGGTCCACGCGGGGGAGATCACCTGCGTCCTCGGCGACAACGGCGCGGGCAAGTCCACCCTCATCAAGATCATCGCCGGTCTGCACCGGCACGACGCCGGCGTCCTGCGCATCGAGGGGGAGGAGACGCGCCTGTCCTCCCCGCGCGAGGCCCTGGACCGCGGCATCGCCACGGTCCACCAGGACCTGGCCGTCGTACCGCTGATGCCGGTGTGGCGGAACTTCTTCCTCGGCTCCGAGCCCCGCAAGGGCGTCGGCCCCTTCCGGCGCCTGGACGTCGGCCTCATGCGCCGGACCACCCGCGCCGAACTGCTGCGCATGGGCATCGACCTGCCGGACGTGGACCGGCCCATCGGCACCCTCTCGGGCGGCCAGCGCCAGTGCGTGGCGATCGCGCGGGCGGTCCACTTCGGGGCGAAGGTCCTGGTCCTGGACGAGCCGACCGCGGCCCTGGGCGTGAAGCAGTCGGGGGTGGTGCTGAAGTACGTGACGGCGGCCCGGGAGCGGGGCCTGGGCGTCGTGCTGATCACCCACAATCCGCATCACGCGTATCTGGTGGGGGACCGGTTCGTGCTCCTGAAGCGGGGCACGATGGTGGGCAACCACACACGGGACGACATCACGCTGGACGAGCTGACCCGGCAGATGGCCGGCGGCAGTGAACTGGACGATCTGCGGCACGAGCTGGAACGCGCTCCGTAGGGGCGCGGCTCCGCCGGCGCGGGCGCGACCGGCCCGGGGCGCCCGCGCCGGCGGACATCACACGTCCCCGTCGCCGCCCCTTACGGTGTCCGCCGCGAGGGTGAGGCAGAATCGGCCCCGATGAGCACCTACCGCGACCTCACCGCCCCCATCGGCTCCCGCCGCGCCCCCGTCCTGCGCACGGTCGGCACGAGGGAGCGCCGCTCCCATCTGACGGCGCCCCGCGTGCCGACCGTGGGCATCGACATCGGCGGCACCAAGGTGATGGCGGGCGTCGTCGACGCCGACGGCAACATCCTGGAGAAGCTCCGCACGGAGACCCCGGACAAGTCCAAGAGCCCGAAGGTCGTCGAGGACACCATCGTCGAGCTGGTCCTGGACCTGTCCGACCGGCACGACGTGCACGCGGTCGGCATCGGCGCGGCCGGCTGGGTGGACGCCGACCGCAACCGCGTCCTGTTCGCCCCCCACCTGTCGTGGCGCAACGAGCCGCTGCGGGACCGCCTCGCCAGCCGCCTGTCGGTGCCGGTGCTCGTCGACAACGACGCCAACACCGCCGCCTGGGCCGAGTGGCGCTTCGGCGCCGGCCGCGGCGAGGACCACCTCGTCATGATCACGCTGGGCACCGGCATCGGCGGCGCCATCCTGGAGGACGGCCAGGTCAAGCGGGGCAAGTACGGCGTCGCGGGCGAGTTCGGGCACATGCAGGTGGTGCCCGGCGGCCACCGCTGCCCGTGCGGCAACCGCGGCTGCTGGGAGCAGTACAGCTCCGGCAACGCCCTGGTGCGGGAGGCGCGCGAGCTGGCCGCGGCCGACTCCCCGGTGGCGTACGGGATCATCGAGCACGTCAAGGGCAACGTCTCCGACATCACCGGCCCGATGATCACCGAGCTGGCCCGCGAGGGCGACGCCATGTGCATCGAGCTGCTCCAGGACATCGGCCAGTGGCTCGGCGTCGGCATCGCCAACCTCGCCGCCGCGCTCGACCCGTCCTGCTTCGTCATCGGCGGCGGCGTCTCGGCCGCCGACGACCTGCTCATCGGCCCCGCCCGCGACGCCTTCCGCCGCCAACTCACCGGCCGCGGCTACCGCCCCGAGGCCCGCCTCGTCCGCGCCCAGCTCGGTCCCGAGGCCGGCATGGTCGGCGCCGCCGACCTGGCCCGCCTGGTCGCCCGCCGCTTCCGCCGCGCCAAGCGCCGCCGGGTGGAGCGCCACGAGCGCTACGAGCGGTACGCGAAGGCCCGCCGTACGATCCGGGAGTCGCTGTGACGGAGTCCCTGCCGCCCCGGCCCGCCCCACCGAAGCCGCACCCGCCGGCCGAGGAACGCCGGCACATGATCCGCCGCAGGGCGCTCACCCTGCTCATCATCGTGCTGCTCATCGGCATCCCGGCGGGCTACCTGGTGATCTCCGCCAACCAGAGCCGCAGCAGCGGCAAGGACAAGGAGGAGAAGTACTCCGCGACCGGGCTGACCGCGGGCTGGCCGTCGAAGCTGCAGCGCCGCCTGTACCAGGTGCCGGTGCCGCACCCGTCCGGCAAGGTCGCCCACTACGAGACGAACAACTGGAAGACCAGCCGTCTCTACGTCCAGTTCGAGACCACCTCCGCCGGCCTGGACGCCTTCCTGGCGGGCGTCGGCGTCGACCGGGGGGACCTGAAGCGGGGCGCCGTCACCATCGGCGACCGCGACCAGCGGGTCACCGGCTGGCGGTTCACGGGCCCCGGCCCCTGGTGGGGCCTGGTCCACCGGCAGAAGAACCCGCTGCCCACGCGGGACATCGTGGTCAACCTGGCCGACCCTGCCTATCCGATGGTGTACGTCGTCTCGCGCACGGTGCCCTGACCGTCCCGCACGCGATGTCCTGACCGGGACCGGCCCGGGACCGGTTGTCAGACCCCGCCCGTACAGTCGTAGACGTCTGATCCGGCACACGGGCGGGAGGGGTGACAAGGCGCATGGGCGGCACGGCCGCGGTGGACGAGCGAGCGAGGGCGGCGGGGGAGTCCGGGCCGGCCGTTCCGGTCCGGCTCGCGGCCGTCTTCCTGCCCGCGCCCCTCCCGCGCGAGGGCCGGATCGCCTTCTGGGACCCCGAGGGCGGTGAGCTGCCCGCCGAGGACACACAGCTCACCGTCGCACGACGGCACGGCACCGGAGCGCGGCGCAGGACGACCCCGGCGCTCACGCTCCCGCTCGGCGAGGCGCTGCCCCTGCTGGTGCGCGCCCGGCACGACCCGGCCGCCCACCCCGCCACCGCCTGCTGGGGCGCGGCCGCCCTGCACGCCCTGCGGCTCGCCGCGCGCGGACGGCTGCTGCCCGGCCTGACGGCCGACGGGCACGACGCCTGGCGCGCCGGCCCCCTGGACCCGGACGACGTGGCGCACCTGCGGGCGGTGGCCGCCGCCCTGCCCCCCGAGGGCCACGCGGTCCCGCTGCCCGGCGCGGGCCCGCTCCGGCTGCCGGAGCCGGAGGCGCTGATGCGCTCCTTCCTGGACGCGGTCGCCGACACCCTGCCCCGCACCCCGGCCGCGCCGTACGCGGCGGGCAGGCCCTTCGCGGCCCCCGGACCGCAGCACCTGCCGGGCGCCCGCGACTGGGCCGCGGAGGTCGCCGCCGGCATGGACGCGGGCGTGCGGATCTCGCTGCGCCTGGACCTGTCGGCGTACGACGTCTTCGACGACGACGGCAGCGGCGTCCGCAGCGCGGGCGCCGCGATCGTGCAGGTGCACAGCCTCGCCGACCCCACCCTCGTCGCCGACGCGGCGGCCCTGTGGGCGGGGGAGGCGGACGCGGCCTTCGGTCCCCGCGCACGCGTGGACGCGGCCCTCGCGGTGCGGCGCGCGGCCCGGATCTGGCCGCCGCTGGAGCGGCTCGCCGAGCAGGACGCGCCGGACGTCCTGGCGCTGTCCGAGGCCGAGCTCGGCGATCTGCTCGGCGTCGCCGCCGCCCGGCTCGCCGCGGCCGGCGTCGCCGTGCACTGGCCCCGGGACCTGGCACGGGACCTCACCGCGACCGCGGTCGTGCGGCCCGCGCCCGGCTCGGCGACCGACGGTACCGGCTTCCTCGAGAGCGGGGAGCTGCTCCGCTTCCACTGGCAGCTGGCGCTCGGCGGCGACCCGCTCACCGACGCCGAGATGGACGCGCTCGCCGAGGCCCACCGCCCGGTCGTACGGCTCCGGGACCGCTGGGTGCCGGTCGATCCCGCGCTCGTCCGCAAGGCCCGCAAGCGCGAACTCGGCCTGCTCGACCCGGTCGACGCGCTGTCCGTCGCGCTCACCGGCAGCGCCGAGGTCGACGGCGAGACGGTCCAGGCGGTGCCGGCCGGCGCGCTCGCCGCCCTGCGCGACCGGCTCACCGCCGGGGTACGGCCGGCCGAGCCGCCGCCCGGCCTGCACGCCACGCTCCGCGACTACCAGCTGCGCGGCCTCGCCTGGCTCGACCTCATGACCTCCCTCGGCCTCGGCGGCTGCCTCGCCGACGACATGGGCCTCGGCAAGACGATCACCGTCATCGCCCTGCACCTGAAACGGGCCCGCAGCGAGCCGACCCTGGTGGTCTGCCCGGCCTCGCTGCTGGGCAACTGGCAGCGGGAGATCGCCCGGTTCGCGCCCGGCGTCCCCGTCCGCCGCTTCCACGGCCCGGACCGCGCCCTGGACGACCTGGCCGGCGGCTTCGTCCTCACCACGTACGGCACCATGCGGTCGGCGGCGCCTGCGCTGGCCCGGCAGCGCTGGGGCCTGGTCGTCGCCGACGAGGCGCAGCACGTGAAGAACCCGTACTCGGCCACGGCGAAGGCGCTGCGCACGATCCCGTCCCCCGCGCGCGTCGCGCTCACCGGCACGCCGGTGGAGAACAACCTCTCGGAGCTGTGGGCCCTGCTCGACTGGACGACACCGGGACTCCTCGGCCCCCTGAAGTCCTTCCGCGCCCGGCACGCGCGCGCGGCGGAGACCGGCGAGGACGAGGAGGCGGTGCGGCGCCTGGCCCGCCTGGTCCGCCCGTTCCTGCTGCGCCGCAGGAAGTCCGACCCCGGCATCGTCCCCGAACTGCCGCCCAAGACGGAGACGGACCACCCGGTGCCGCTCACCCGGGAACAGGCCGCGCTGTACGAGGCGGTGGTGCGCGAGTCGATGCTCGCCATCGAGGCCTCGCGGGGCATGGCCCGCCGAGGCCTGGTGCTGAAGCTGCTGACCGCGCTGAAGCAGATCTGCGACCACCCGGCGCTGTACCTCAAGGAGGACCACCGCCGGGGAGGCGACCGGCTCGCCGCCCGCTCCGGGAAACTCGCCCTGCTGGACGAGCTGCTGGACACGCTGCTCACGGAGGACGGCTCGGCGCTCGTCTTCACGCAGTACGTCGGCATGGCCCGCCTGATCACCTCCCATCTGGCCACCCGAGCCGTCCCGGTGGACCTGCTGCACGGCGGCACGCCGGTGCCGGAGCGCGAACGCATGGTGGACCGCTTCCAGAGCGGCGCGACCCCCGTCCTGGTGCTGTCCCTCAAGGCCGCCGGCACCGGCCTCAACCTCACCCGCGCCGGCCACGTCGTCCACTTCGACCGCTGGTGGAACCCGGCCGTCGAGGAACAGGCCACCGACCGCGCCCACCGCATCGGCCAGACCCAGCCGGTGCAGGTCCACCGCCTGATCACCGAGGGCACCGTCGAGGACCGCATCGCCGAGATGCTCCAGTCCAAGCGCGCCCTGGCCGACGCGGTCCTCGGCTCCGGCGAGTCGGCCCTCACCGAACTGACCGACCGCGAGCTGTCCGATCTGGTCTCCCTGCGGAGCACGTCATGACCCCCCGCCCCGCCGACGAGGCCCGCCGCGCCCTGCGGGAGGCACGCGCACGCCAGGAGGCGGCGTCGGAGGCGTCCCCCGAAGACCGGGAGCGGGCGCCGGAGGCGCTCGGGGACCGGAAGCGGGTGTCGCGGGCGGCCCCGGACCGGGAGCGGGCACCCGGCGACCGTACGTACGGCGGCGGTGAGCCGGCGCCCGGGACGGCCGCACGCGGCGGCCGGGTCCCGGAGACGCCCGCGGCCCCGGGCGGACCCGCCGCGCCCGGACGTCCCGGGCCCCGCCCCGGCGACGCCGCCCGCGCGGCCCTGCGGCGCGCGGTGTCCGCCGGGCGCGCCTCGGCCGGGGGCGACGCCGACGCGGCCCGGGACACGGCCGCCGACGCCTCCGGGGGAACCGGCGGCACGGCGGGGGACACCCTCCGTGCCCCCGCGGACGCGGCCCGCACCGACGACGTGGCGGACCCCGCCTCCCGGCCACGGCCGGCCACGGCCGGAGCACCGGGCGCCCGCCCCGGGGACGCGGCGCGGGAGGCACTGCGGGCAGCCCGCCGCGCGGCGCTGCGGGACCGGACCGACGACGGGGACCGGGCCGACGACGGGGACCGGGCCGCCGGGGCCGGGCACCGCCCGGCCCGTCCCGCCCCGGCCGCTCCGCGGGTCCAGGACGCCGAGGGCCGCGCCCGTGATCTGCGGGAACTGCTCGCCGGCACCTTCCGGGCGCCCTCCGACGACGCGGCCCCGGACCGGAGCGCCCCGGACACGCGTGACCGGCACCGCACGGCGACCCACGACCCCGGCGCCGCCCTGCCCCGCGACGGCCGCGTCACCCCGCACCACCCCGACCGGGCCCACCCGGCACGCCCCCGCCGGTCCCCTGCGGCACCCCCGTCCGCCGACGCCCCCGCCGCCCCGTCCACGCCTGCGCGCGTCCCCGCCTCCATGGCCGCCCCCGGGCGGGACGGCGAGCTGCGCAGGACCTTCCCGGCCTTCCCGCCCCGGGCGTCGGCCGGGCAGGGCTTCGCCGGGACGTGGTGGGGGAACGCGTGGGTGACCGCGCTGGAGGAGGGCGCCCTGGACCCCGGGCGGCTGGCGCGGGGACGCGGTTACGCCGAGCAGGGGCACGTCGACGCCATCACCGTGACGCCCGGGCTGGTCCTGGCGTACGTCCGCGGCAGCCGCCCGCGCCCGTACCGCGTGCAGGTGCGGCTGCGCACGCTCGACGACACCGGCTGGGAGCGGTTCCTGGACGCCGCCGCCGAACGGCCCGGGCACATCGCCGCCCTCCTCGACGGGAAACTGCCCCAGTCCCTCGCCGACTGCGGCGTCCCCCTGCTGCCCGGCCCCGGCGACCTCGTCCCCCGCTGCAGCTGCCCCGACTCGGGCCACCCCTGCAAGCACGCCGCCGCCCTCTGCTACCAGACCGCACGCCTGCTCGACGCCGACCCGTTCGTGCTGCTCCTGCTGCGCGGCCGCGGCGAACGCGACCTGCTGGACGCCCTGTCCCGGCTGAGCGCCGCCCGCGCGGCCCGCGCCGCGCGGGACAAGGAACCCGAGCCGCTCCCCGGCGTACGGGCCGGCGACGCCCTGGCCGCCCGCGCGCTTCCGCCCCTCCCGCCGCCGCTGCCCGCACCCGCGCACCCCGAGCAGCCCCCGGCCTACCCGGCCGCCCCCGGCGGCCCCGATCCCCTCGCCCTCGACCAGCTCGCCACCGACGCCGCCGCCCGCGCCCACGCCCTGCTCACCACCGGCCGCGACCCGGTCGGCGGGCTCACGCTGTGGCAGGACGCCGTCCGGCTCGCCGCGGCCCGCCCCGGCTCCGGACTCACCGCCGCCACCCGGGCGTTGTACTCCTCCCTCGCCTCCGCCGCCGGCCGCACCCCGGCCGAACTGGCCCGCGCGGTCGCCGCGTGGCGGCAGGGCGGCCCGGAGGGACTCACCGTCCTCGAGGATCCGTGGGACCCGCCGGCCGGCCGCTTCGACCGCGCTCGGCCCCTCCTCCTCGCCGCCGGCCTGCCCGCCTTCCGCCCCTGGCGCAACCGCCTCACCCACCCCCAGGGCCACCTCCAGCTCCGGCTGGGCCGCGACGGCCTGTGGTACGTCTACGAGTCGGAGCCCGGCCGCGACGACTGGTGGCCCCGGGGCACCCCCGGCCCCGACCCGGTCGGCGCCCTGACGGGCCTCGGCGTCATAGGCGTCGTATAGGCACCGGGCACCGGGGGGACCGGGCGCGGGCGGAGCGGCACGTGCCCGTGCTCCGCTCCGCCCGGTCCCGTCGGTCAGCGGATGTCCGGGGGCTGGGCCGCCTTGGCCTCGGTGACGCTGGCGTACAGCGGGAAGACGGTGTCGGCGCCGGTCAGACGCAGCATGCGCATGATCCGGCCGGCGGGGGCGGCCAGGGTGAGGCGGCCGCCGTTCTCGTCGGCGTGGCGGCGCAGCCGCAGCAGGGTGTTGAGTCCGGAGGAGTCGCAGAAGGTGACGCCCGACAGGTCCAGGATCACGTAGGGGTGGTCGTCGATCAGGGCGGTGGCCCGTGGGTGGAAACCGGCGACGGTGTGCAGGTCCATCTCCCCGCGCGCGGCGGCGACGGCGAGCGGGCCGCGGGTTTCGACGACGTCCAGGTGCAGGCCGCTGCTCGTCATGGGGTCCTCCCGCCGTCGTCGGCCGGTGCGGGACGGGCGGGTTCGGGCACCCCGCCCAGGTCGGCCGCCTCCTCGGTGGGACCGGGGCGGGGGCCGAGCCATTGGCAGAACAGCACGGTGGCGTCGTCCTGGAGCCGGCCGTCGTGGTGCTCCAGCACCGCGCGGATCACCCGGCGCAGGGTTTCGGGGACGGACAGGCCGTCGGCGTGGTGCCGGATGAGGAAGTCGGTGAAGTGCTCGAGGCCGAACTGGGCGTCTCCCGTGCCGCCGGCTTCGGTGATGCCGTCGGTGTAGAACACGACGCGGTCGCCGGGCTGCAGCTGTTCGCGGCACAGGTGGCTGTCCAGGCCCAGATCGGTGCCCATCGGATGGGCGGGCGGGCACCGCAGATGGGTGGTCCACCGGCTGCCCCGGATGATCACCGGCGGGTGGTGGCCGCGGTTGACCCACGACAGCGTCCCGTCCCGGGTGTCCAGCGTGGCCAGGATGCCGGTGACGTAACGCCGCTGGCCGTACTGCTCGATCAGTGCCGCTTCCGCCGCCTCCCCGCAGGCGACCAGGTCGCCTCCATGCCGGCGGGCGTTGCGGCAGGCGCCGACGGCCAGGTTGGCGGACAGGCCGGCGGCGGTGTCGTGCCCCATCGCATCGAAGATCGACAGATGGACCAGCGGGCCGTCGGTGGCGTAGTCGAAGGCGTCCCCGCTGATCTGGTAGGCCGGTTCCATCGTCGCGGCGATCACCACCCGCCCGTCGGCGTACACCCGGGGCGGCATCAGCTGCCACTGCATCTCCGCCGCCACGTTCAGCGGCTCGGCCCGCTCCACCCGGGCCAGGAAGTCGCTGCTCTCCCGCCTGCTGTGGAGGATCAGCGCGAGCAGCGAGGCCAGCCGCTCCATGCCCTCCCGCGCGAGCTCGTCGTCGTGGACCGCGCTGACCCGCAGCACGCCCAGGCGCTCGGTGCCGTCCAGCAGCGGCACCCACCAGTCACGGCCCTCCTCCCCCGCGGGTCCGGCCGGCAGGATCTGCCCGTGCTGGAAGGCCCGCCCGGCCACGGTGCCCTGGACGGACAGCTGCCTGTCGTCCTCCTCGGCGCCCGCGCCCTCCGCGGCCAGCAGCCGCAGCACCCGCCGCTGCAGATCCGCCAGGTAGATCAGCACGCGGGGAAACCCCGCCGCCGCGGCGTTCTCGGACGCTCTGGCCGGCAACAGCTCCACCGGCGTCAGATGGCTGTCCGCCAACAGGCCCGACAGCATCCGCCATCCGCCCGCTTCCCTGCCCAGTCCGGAGGACACCACGTCACTCTCCCGCCGGAAGTCGGGCACGCCCCCGGCGGACGTACCCGCGTCCACTGCCACGGCTACCCGTAATCGCCGCTTGCGACCATGACCGCCGTACGCCCGTGGCCGGCCCCGCGCCCGAGGGCGTCGCGGGGCACCTCTCCCGGCGGCCGTCGATCCGGGCGGCGGGCTCCGCCCTCGGGTGACAGGGGCGCCGCGATGGGCGGGAAGCCGGGGACGGGACGCCTCGCGCACCCGGCCGGACCGGCCGGTTCCAAACCCGCCCGTGCCGGGACCGGGGTGCCGGTCCGGCCGGGCGGGGCGGGGGAGCGGGCCGCGGCCGTGTCCGCAGGCGGCACGGGCCCCGTCCCGCCCGCGGACGACGCGCGGCGCGGGGCGGCCGCCCGGGGGCGCACGTTTCCGGCCGATACGGGCGGCCCCACGGGGGTACGAGGGAGGACCCGTCCGGTCGAACGAAAGGTGAGGGTGTGCGGCGGCAGCTGAGGTGGACGCTGGTCCTGCGCGGGGCGGCGGCTGTGTCGTTCGGGATGATGGCGCTGGTGTGGCCGGGAGTGACGGCGTCGGCGCTGGCGCTGCTGTTCGGCGTCTACGCACTCGTCGACGGCGCGGCTCTGCTGGTGAGCGCCTTCCACCGGGAGGGGGACAGGACGCACCGCCTGGCGCACGCGGCCGGAGGCGCCCTGGGCGTCGCGGTCGGCGTGACCGCCATCGCCTGGCCGGGCATCACCGCGCCGGCGCTGGTCGTCCTGGTCGGTGTCTGGGCCGTGACCACCGGCGTCGCGGAGATCTGGGCAGCGGTGCGTTTCCGCCGCGAACTGCACCACGAGTGGTCGCTGTTCCTGGCCGGCGCCGCCTCGGTCGTCGCCGGGGCGCTCCTGTGGGCCCGGCCGGACGTGGGCGCGATCATCCTCGCGCAGATCGTCGGCGTCTACGCGCTGCTCTCCGGCGGGCTGGCGCTGGCCGCGGCCCGGCGGCTGCTCGGCGCCACCACCGCGGCCCGCCCGGCCCGGCACGCCCGGCACGCCTAGGAGTCCGACGCGCCGGCCTCCCCGAGCGGGGCCGTGGTCCTCCGCCGGACGGTCCCGGTGTCCGGGGCCGGGGATTCGGGGTCCAGTTCCCGGACCAGGCGATGGAGCAGGCGGCGGAGGGTGCGGCTGTCCCTTTCCGGGAGCGCCGAGGTCGTCCCGGTCCCGATGCGGCCGGCGCCCGTACGGCGTCACGGAGCGGAGGGCGTCCTACGGCACCTCCGGGTGCACCGGACGTCTTTCCCGGCGGGGGCAGGGGACTCCACCAGCACCCGCGGCATCCCCCGAAGGGTTCCCGCGACCCGCGAGGAGACCGCCCTACGCCGACTCGCCTCCCACCCTTGCGACGATGATCTCCCGGAGCACCGGCCAGAACCTCCTGTCAGCAGCGGGATGGGTCCGACGACTGACGGCCTCCCAGTAGTCGAGGACACGGACCACGAACCGCCACTGCTTCCGGGTCAACGTCACGGTGACACGTTCGTCGTTCGGCGGCCATCTGCCGGATCCGGGTACACCCGGTGTCCAGCCCGCCACCTGGCTCCAGCCGGCTTCGCGAACAGCGTGACCCATCTCGATGATGTCGTCGCGGCCGTCCTCCGCCGCTGTCGAGACCTCGTTGTCCATGCCGCCGTCGATGTGGTGCCACTGCAGCATCGTCATCTCCACGGACACGTCCACGGCCGACTCGTCGCATGCCATCGCGGGCCATCGTCGCCATGGGCTCCGCTCTGCGTCAACGGCCTGCGCCGTCACCGAGCGGCGCGGCGGCGGGTCCTCGGGCGGTTCGCGGGCGGGCGTCGCAGCCCCGGGGCGGCCCGGCCGGCCCCGGAAGCCACTCTGGCCGGATGTGACCTCGGTACTCCCGGCCACTTCGGCCACACTGGTTCCTCCCACCGCCCGCGCACACCGCCCGTCGGTGTCCCGCGCCCGGAAGGCCCAGGATGCTCCCAGAGACGCCGCAGGACGACGGCACGGCCCCGCCCGCCCGTGACAGGCGTCCGGCCGACCGCGTCGCCCTGCGCGCCGACCTGCGGGCCGCGCTGCCCGACGCGAGCGCGGCGGTCGTGGTCACGGCGGCCGTCTTCGCGTTCCTGTACGCGCGCATGGAGTGGGGCGACTCGGCGACGACCGCGGTCATGCCGTTCATGGACGATCCCGGCACGTACTGGATGTACCTGCTCAGCCAGGCGTTCGGCTGGTCGGGCCTGCTGTGGGCCTGGGGCACGGTCATGCTCGGTCTGCTGCTGTCGGGGCCGCGCCCCGCCCGGCTGCCGGTCTCCCGGCAGGTCCTGGAACGCTGGCACCGCACCACGAGCCTGACCACGACGGCCCTGATGTTCGCGCACGCGCTGATGTTCGCGGCCGAACTCGTCCGCTACGAGGCCCGGCTGGCGTGGGCCGAACGCCTGTGGGCGGGATTCGCGGACAGCTTCGTGCCCGGCTGGTACGACTCGGGCACCGGCCGGATCGCCATCCCGATCGGCCAGGGCGCCCTGTACCTGGCGATCCCGCTCGGCCTGCTGTTCTACGTCCGGCACCGCATCGGGGCGAACACCTGGCGGCGCCTGCACCGCTTCGTGATCGTCGTGTACGTGCTGAGCGTGTGGCACACCCTGCTGTACGGGACCAACGTCTGGTACGGCGGATGGCCGCGCACCGTGCTGTGGCTGCTGCAACTCCCGGTCGCGGCCCTGCTGCTGGCCCGCCTGCTGCGACCCGCCCGGCGGGCCGAGCGACTGGGCGCGCCGCGGCGGCGCGAGGGCGTGTCGCTGCCGGGCTGGGCGGTGCGGGCCGCCGGCCGGGCGGCCGCCGGGGCCGTCGTGGTGGGTCTGGTCGTCGTGGTGGCGTCCGGCCACGACGGCGGCCGGGAACGCCCGGCCGAACCGCCCTCGACGAGCCCGCACGCCCCCGAGCCCGGGTGATCCGCGGCAGCCGGGAGACGCCGACCGGCCGACCGCGACGGGCCGCGGAAACCGCCCGACGGCCGGTGCACCACCCGGCTGTGATCGGGCGCCGGCGCACAGGTCTGTCCGCCGAGCCGGGCGCACGCGAGTGCACGGACGGCTGTCCCCGTCGAGGAAAGACCGGATAGGTTGATCATTTGTGTCACGAGGGGGCGTGGGGAACCGCCTTCGGCCCCGCAGAAGAAAAGCCGAAGAAAGCTGTCGTCGGATGTCGAGAGCTCGTCTCCGGCTCCGACCGGGGGATGACAGCGCGCCGACGGGGCGCGCGGGACCGAGGGGACACCCGGGATGAAGTACGTCGCGATGATCTACGGCAACCAGGCCAAGTGGGACTCCTTCCCGGCCGAGGCATGGCCGGAGGCCATCGCCAGGCAGGAGGCGTTCAACCGGAAGTACCGGGAGACCGGGGAGCTCGTGGGCGCCTACGGCCTGGCGGACGCGGCCAACGCCCGGCTCGTGCGCCGCAAGGACGGAGCCCCGGCGGTCACCGACGGGCCCTACCTGGAGACCAAGGAGTACATCGCCAGCTTCTACCTGCTCGACTGCGGGAGCGAGGAGCGCGCGCAGCAGATCGTGGCGGACATGCCCTTCGCCGATGTGGAGCCGGTCGAGCTGTGGCCCGTCCTGCACGAGTCCGCGGCGGACGCGTGAGCGTGGATCACGGCGTCGAGGACCTGCTGCGCGAGCTGGCGCCGCAGGTCCTCGGTGCGCTGCTCCGCCGGTACGGCGCCTTCGACGCGTGTGAGGACGCCGTACAGGAGGCCCTGCTCGCCGCGGCGCTGCAGTGGCCCGCCGAAGGAACGCCGGACAACCCGAGGGGCTGGCTGGTCACCGTCGCCTCACGCAAGCTCGTGGACCACGTGCGCAGTGAGCAGGCACGGCGGCGCCGCGAGGACCGCATCGCCCTGGCCACCCCGCAGGCGGAACTGCTCAGCCGAGCCGCCGACGCCGAGCCGGACGCCGACCGGGACGACTCCCTCGCGCTGCTGTTCCTGTGCTGCCACCCGGCGTTGTCCGCGCCGAGCCGGATCGCTCTGACGCTGCGCGCGGTCGGCGGCTTGACCACCGCCCAGATCGCCGTCGCCTTCCTGGTCCCGGAGGCGACCATGGCCCAGCGCATCAGCCGGGCCAAGCAGACCATCAGGACCTCCGGCATACCGCTGCGCATGCCCGAGGCGGCAGACCGTGGCGAGCGGCTGCGCGAGGTGCTGCACGTGCTGTACCTGATCTTCAACGAGGGATACACCACCACGGACGGCGCCGACCTGACCGCGCCCGCCCTGTCGGCCGAGGCCATCCGGCTCACCCGGCTGCTGCACCGCCTGCTGCCCGACGACGCCGAAACGGCAGGCCTGCTGGCACTGATGCTGCTCACCGAAGCACGCCGTCCCGCTCGCACCGGCCCCGCCGGTGACCTGGTGCCGCTGGCGGAGCAGGACCGCAGTCAGTGGGACCGCCGGCTCATCGCCGAGGGAACCGACCTGATCGGCAGGACCCTGCCGCGAGGGCGGATCGGCCCCTACCAGATACAGGCCGCCATCGCCGCCGTCCACGACGAGGCCGACCACGTCGACACCACGGACTGGCAGCAGATCCTCGCGCTGTACGAACTGCTGGAGCACATCGCTCCCAACCCGGTGGTCACCCTCAACCGCGCGGTCGCCGTCGCCATGGTGCACGGTCCCGCCGCCGGACTCGACCTGCTCGCGACCCTGCGATCCGACAAGCGCATGGCACGCCACCACCGTCTGCTCGCCACCAGGGCCCACCTCCTGGAGATGCTCGGCCGGCACGACGCAGCGGCGGACGTTTACCGCGATGCCGCCCGGCGTGCCCTCAGCGCACCCGAACGGCGCCACCTCACCTCCCGCGCGGCACGCCTCTCCCCGGCAACGAGCAGACCGGCAACGCCCGAACCGACCGGCAACGCCTGAGCTGATTCGGCCCTGCTGACCGAGACGCGCCGCGCCGGCCTGCTGGGACTGGACGACTGCTCCATGGCCGGATCGCACGTCCAGGCCCTCGAAGGGGGGATCACGTCGGCCCCTCTCCGATGAGGTGGCCGGGGGAGTGCCCGCCGCCCCGGCGGACTGCCGGTCGCCTGTGCGGGCGGCGGGAGTCCCGGATCAGTAGCCGTAGACCATCTTGTAGGCGACCTCGGGGAGGAACTGGCCGGCCGTGGAGCCGGTTCCGACACCGCAGTTGCCGTCGGACTCGCCCGGGGTCTTGATCCACAGGAGCATCTCGGCGCCTCCGCCCGTCTGGGTGGGCGTGCCGATGCGGCGGCCGGAGGGGTTGCACCACTGGCCGTTGGAGCCGTTGCCGTTGCGGCTGGTGTCCACGACGAACGGCTTGGTGTAGCCGTAGCGGGCGGCCAGTTCGTTGTTGACGGCGTTGCCGTAGGCGGTGTTCTCGGCGGTGGTGATGTAGTTGGAGACGTTGAGCGAGAAGCCGTGGGCCTGTCGGAGGCCGGCTTCGTGGAGGCGCCGGGCCATGGTCGCCGCGTCGGCCCAGCGCGGGTTGCCGGCGTCCATGTAGACCCAGGTGTTGGGGGCTTGGCGGTTGAACTCGGCGAGGGCACCGGTGAGCATGGCCTCGCGCTCGTCGATCTGGGCCTGGGTCATGCAGCCGTAGTCCCCGAGGGAGTCCGGTTCGAAGATGACGACGGCCGGGCGGGCCGCGATGCCTCCGGCGAACTGGGAGATCCAGCTGGCGTAGGCGGACGGCGAGGCGGCTCCGCCGGCGGAGTGCCCGCCGCAGTAGTCACGGTGGTAGATGTTGTAGGCGACGAGGATGGGCAGCTTGTCCCGCTGGTCCGCCGCTCCGACGTAGGCACCTGTTGCGGTGCCGATGGTGCCGCTCCAGGAGCCGAACCAGCGGGCCATCGGTGTGTTGGCGATGGAGGCGTTGATCGCGGCGGCCCGGCCGTCGCCGGGGTTGGCGGCCACCCACCGCCTCGCGCTCGAGTCGGGGTCCACGTAGAACCCGTTGGTCATGGTGGTGGGGTCGGCCGCGTGGGCGGAGGGTGCGGCGGCGAACGCCAGCGGCAGAGCACAGAGCGCTGCCATCAGGGTGCGGAGTCTGCGGCTCAAGACAGTACCTCGGTTTCGGAGGAGGTGCGCTTTGGGAGCGCTCCCACTGGAAGCGGTCCCAATCGTGTGGGTGGGTGGTTGGGCTGTCAATGGTCGGCGCAGCATTCGACTTTCACAGAAGGGACGCAGGTCCTGTAGACCACTGCACTGGAAGCGCTCCCATCTCTGCGTCCCTGAGCGCTCCCCGCCTGTGAAAGACTCACGAGCCATGGCAGAAGCAGCGCCGCGTCGGCATCCGACGCTCGACGAGGTGGCCGAACGCGCCGGTGTTTCCCGCTCCGTGGCCTCCCGCGCCCTCAACAACGCCCCGCACGTCAGCCGCGCCAAGCGCGAGGCCGTCGAACGGGCCGTGCGGCAACTCGGTTACGTACCCAATCCGACCGCCCGCGCGCTGGCCACCCGTCAGACGGGAGCGGCCGCCCTGGTCGTCTCGGGAGAGGACCCGTCGATCTTCGCTGATCCGTTCTTCGCCCGGGTGATCGTGGGAGCGTCGGCCGCCCTGGACGAGGCGGACCTGCATCTGATGCTGTGCCTGGCCGCTTCCGACCGGGGCCGCAAGCGGGTGGAGGAGCTCCTGCGGTCCAGGGGCGCGGACGGTGTGATGCTGATGGCGCTGCGCGAGGACGATCCGCTGACCCGGATGGCCGACGAGGCGCGGATGCCCGTCGTGTTCGGCGGCCGCCCGGTCGGTTCGGCTCCCCGGTGGTACGTGGACGTGGACAACGTCGGCGGAGCGCGCGAGGCGACCGAGCATCTGGTCTCGCTCGGCCGCAGGCGCGTGGCCGTGATCTGCGGGCGTCTGGACACCGAGGCCGGGCGCGCCCGGTACCGCGGCTACCGGGACGCCATGCTGGGCGCCGGTCTCGATCCGTTCCCGCCGCTGGAGGGGGACTTCACGGAGCGCAGCGGGGCCGCCGCCATGGCCGCGCTGCTGGCGGAACACCCCGACGTGGACGGAGTGTTCGCCGCCAACGACAACATGGCGGTGGGAGCGCTGCGCACCGTGCGGGAGGCCGGCCGACGGGTCCCCGCCGACGTCGCCGTGGTCGGCTTCGACGACCTGACGGTCGCCCGGATCGCCGATCCGCCGCTCACCACCGTCCATCAGCCTGTAGAGGCTCTCGGACGGGAAATGGCGCGCATGCTCGTCGCGCTCGTCAACGGGCAGGACCCCACCCCGCTGGTCCTCCCCACCCGCCTGGCCGTCCGGGCCAGCGCCTGACTCCTCACCGTCCGGGAGGGGCGGGTCCCGGTCCGAGCGGGCTGCTCCCGGACGCGGCGCGGGGCGCCCGGGGCGCCGGCCAGGAGGGTCGAGGTCCGGCAGCGGAAGCAGCGACCGCCGTCCGGTCCGGTGGCTCGGGTACTGGTTGCAGCCTGCCTCTTCTTCTGCTGGTGCCGGGTTCATCGGGACGGCCGCGGCCGGCACGCTCGGGACGGATGCCCGGCGAGGACCGAGCTGTTCCAGCGGGCTCATGGTTCTCCTGGTCGGGGCGGGGGCCGGGCGGTGCGGTCGATGGACCGGTTCAGGGTGTGGACACCTCGAACCGCGTGACGCGGACCGCGCCGCCGAGGGCCTGAGTGGCGTGGTTGAAGAGGGCGAACCGGTAGCCCATGAAGAACCGCCAGTCGTTGCCCATGGAGAAGGCGGGTCCCAGACGGGTGAACGTGATGCCGTCGGTGCTGTAGGAGAAGGTCCCGGGGCGCGGTGCGCCAGGGCGGATGTCCGCGTTCGCGCGCAGCCAGATGCGGCCGCCGGAGACGGGCGCGCTCGCGATCTCGGTGCCGGTGCCGGTGGTGTTCCAGTTGCTGTCCATGGTCAGCCCGGTGACCATCACCACCCGTGTCGTACCGCCGTCGCGCTTGAGGCCGATCCAGGCGGAGGAGTCACGCAGCAGCGCAAGCCCGGCCCGGTCGCCGTCCCGCATCGCGGAGTGGTCGAGCTGGACCGTGGCGGTGGAGGTGGGGCCCTGGATGCGGTGCGTGAGGGTGTTGCGGGCCCAGTAGAGGTCGTGGGTGACGGTCGCGGTCCGCAGCGTCAGGCCGTTGCCGACGGACCACTTGGTGTTGTCGGGGTTGTGGTTCCACTCCCATCCCGGTTTCAGGGTCGTACCGTCGAAGGTGTCGACGCCGGTCATCGGGGTGACCTGGCGGGGCGGAGCGGGTACGGCCGGACTGGGATACGTGGTGCCCCACGCGCCGTTGACGAGCTGTACGACGGGCCAGCCGTCCGCGGTCCAGACGACCGGTGCCAGGGCGGGCAGGCGGCCGCCGGGGTAGGCGTCGACGAAGGCCATGTAGTACCAGGCGCCGCTCTGCGTCCGCACCAGCCCGCCCTGGTGGGGGACGCCGCCGCCGGGGATCGGTCCGCGCAGGTCGAGGAGGACCTGCCGCATCGTGTACGGGCCGAAGGGGCCGCTCGAGGACTTGAGGATGTACTGGCCGTTCGCGGGGCGGGTCAGGAAGATGTAGTACTGCCCGTTGATCTTGTAGAACCGGGCGCCCTCCAGGGTGCCGACGCTGGACGGTGTCCTGAACACCTCCTGCGTGCGGACCTGGTCGCGGCCGTCGGGCGAGAGCTGGGCCACGCTGATGGTGGTGTTGCCGTACGCCACGTAGAGGGTGTCGTCGGTGTCGACGAGCAGGCCGGCGTCGTAGTAGGGGGTGCTGATCGTCGTCAGCCTGTTCCACGGCCCCTCCACCGCGGTGGCGGTGTAGAGGTACGTCCGGGCGAAGTCGATCTGGCCGAGCCAGTAGAAGGTCCTGTTGCTGGGCCGGTAGGCCAGTGACGACGCCCAGATTCCTCTGACATAGCCGCGGGCGCCGTTCAGGTCGTACTTGGCGCCGAAGTCGAGGACGGGTACCGAATGGCCGGCGATCTCCCAGTTCACCAGGTCGTACGACCGCAGAACGGGCGCGCCCGGCGAGTAGTGCATCGTCGAGGCCGAGGCGTAGTAGGTGTCGCCGACGCGAATGATGTCGAGGTCCGCGAAGTCCTGCCAGATCACCGGGTTCGTGTACTGCGCCGCGGTCGCGAGGGCGGGCCCGGGGGGGAGGAGGGCGCCGGCGGCCAGGCCGGTGGCGGCCGCGAGCGTGCGGCGACGAGTGAGCGGTTGATGTGACCATGACAGATCCATGGAGGTGTTCACCTCGAGTTCAGCGGTCGGAGTGACCCTGGCGCATTCGAAATATCGAACGTGGTGCGACTTGCCGAGCATTCTGGAGGATAGGAGGTCGGCGTACCCCGTCAACCCTTCTCGCACGAGTCGCGCGTCGCTTCGAAATGTTCGAAGCGTCTGGCGCGGAGTCGGTGCGCCCCAGCCTCGCTCTCTTGCCGATCACGCGTCAGATCCCGCTCCTCGAGGAGGTGTTGACATGACCGGCCGCCTCTCTAGTATCCGTGGGGCATCCGAAGTTTCCGAACGTCAGTCGAAATTTCGAACTCTCCTCTCCTCCCCTCTCTCCACCTGCCGAAGGAGTCCCGGTGCCCAGACGATCAGGCGGGCGACTGCTCCGCCTCCTCACGGCCGCCGCGCTGACGGTGACCGCGGCCGTGACGGCCTCAGCGCAGTCCACCGCCACGGCCGCGCCGGGCAGTCCGGCGCTCACCCCACCGCTGGGGTGGAACAGCTGGAACAGCTTCGGGTGCGGGATCACCGAGGCCCAGGTCCGCCAGGCCGCCGACGCGATGGTGTCCTCGGGCATGCGGGACGCCGGCTACCGGTACGTGGTGGTCGACGACTGCTGGTTCGACCCGCAGCGTGACGCGCAGGGCAACCTGCGGGCCAACCCGACGAAGTTCCCGAGCGGGATGAAGGCCCTCGGGGACTACATCCACAGCAAGGGCCTGAAGTTCGGCATCTACCAGGTGCCGGGCGAGCGCACCTGCGCGCAGACCGTGGGCACCTACCCGGGCTCCACGGGCAGCAGGGGCCACGAGGTCCAGGACGCCGCCACGTTCGCCTCGTGGGGGGTCGACTACCTCAAGTACGACTGGTGTTCCTCGAGCGGCACGCGTGACGAGCAGGTCGCGCGGTTCAAGCTGATGCGTGATGCCCTGCGCGCCACCGGCCGGCCGATCGTCTACAGCATCAACCCCAACAGCTTCCACGCCATCACGGGATCCACGTACAACTGGGGCGAGGTCGCCGACCTGTGGCGGACGACCGAGGACCTGCTCGACATCTGGCAGAACGGCAACACCAACAGCTACCCGATGGGCGTCGGCAACGTCCTGGACGTCAATGCGCCGCTGGCCGCACAGTCCGGCCCGGGGCACTGGAACGACCCCGACATGCTGGTCGTCGGCCGCCCCGGCCTGTCGCTGACCGAGTCCCGCTCCCACTTCGCCCTGTGGGCGCTGATGAGTGCCCCGCTGATGGCCGGCAACGACATCCGCACGATGTCCGCCGACGTCAGCGCGATCCTGCGCAACCCGCGCCTGCTGGCGGTGAACCAGGACTCCCGGGGCGCGGGCGGACGCAGGGTGCGCGATGACGGCGACATCGAGGTGTTCGCCAAGCCCCTGGCGGACGGTTCGGTCGCGGTGGGGCTGTTCAACCGGGGCGAGAGCGCAGCGACGGTCACCACGACGGCCGCCCAGATCGGCCTGAGCGGAGGACCGTTCACCCTCACCGACCTGTGGACCGGCTCCACGTCGAGCACGTCCGGGCAGATCTCGGCGAGCGTCCCCGCGCACGGCGTCGCCGCGTACCGGGTGAGCGGCGGCAGCCCGCTGGCCGCCACCACCTCACGCCTGCGGGGCAACGCCTCCGGCCGCTGCGTGGACGTGGACAACGCCTCCACGGCCGCCGGCGCCGCGACTCTGCTGTGGGACTGCCACACGGCCGCCAACCAGCTGTGGACCACATGGGCGGGCGGCGAGATCCGCGTCTACGGCGACAAGTGCCTGGACGCCTACGACCAGGGCACCACCAACGGCACCCGTGTCATCACCTGGCCCTGCAACGGCCAGAACAACCAGAAGTGGACCGTCGGCCCCGACGGCTCGATCCGCAACGTCCACTCCGGACTGTGCCTCGACGCCAACGGGGCCGGCACCGCCAACGGGACCCCGCTGGTGCTGTGGACCTGCAACGGCCAGGCCAACCAGAAGTGGACCCGCGCGTGAGCGACACGGCACCGGGCCGTGGCCGGAGCGACAACACCCCGGCCACGGCCTCCCGCACGGCTGCCGCGTCCGCCGGCCCGGCCGCCCCCGGCTCCGGCTGCGACGGAACCCCGGGCGTCGGCACATCGGCTTCCAGAATGGACGCAACCGGCCCTCGCAGGGTCCGTCTGTACGATGCTCGGGCGTCTTGCCTCACGTACCTGGCCGACAACGGGGTGCCGGATCACCTGCTCGCCACGCGGGCCGGGGGCACATCCCCGGGGTGAGCGGGCACGAGCTGTCGTACACGGCGAACCGGCACTTCTCGATCGTGCTGCTGAACGAGGCGATTGCCGATCTGGTCAACGCGCACGCCCGCCTGGACGTCTCGCAGGCGTGGGGCGACGGCACCGCGGTGGCCGCCGACGGCACGCACACGGACACCTACCTGGACAACCTGCTCGCCGAGACGAGCGTCCGGTACGGGAAGCCGGGAGGCATCGCCCACCACCACATCCCGGACACGTACATCGCGCTGTTCACGCACTTCATCCCGTGCGGGGTGTGGGAGGCCGTCTGCATCATCGAGGGCCTGTTGAAGAACACCTCCGAGGTCAAGCCGACCACCGTGCACGCCGATACGCAGGGCCAGTCCCAGCCGGTGTTCGCACTCGCCCACCTGCTGGGCTTCGATCTGATGCCCAGGATCAGGAACTGGAAGGGCATGACCTTCTACCGGCCCTCCGAGCAGACCGAGTACGTGCACATCGACGCGCTGTTCGGCGAGCCGGGCAAGAACGTCATCGACCGGGACCTGATCGAGTCGCAGTTCCGGCACCTGATGCGGGTGGCGATCTCCGTACCCGAGGGAGCGATCTCCTCGTCCACGCCTTCCGCTCCGTACTGGGCCTCTGCGCACCCGTCACCAGCCCGTTCGCCCCCTCCGTGGCCCGTGCCGTCCTCCTCCGGCCGCCCATGCCGACGCCGGCCGAGCCGCCGACGTCACCGGAGGAACCCGGAGCCTGAGGAAGTGCGGCAGCCGATGGTCTGTCCGGCTGTCCGGCTGGGTGGGCGGTCGCAGCCTTCTGGGCCTGGCGGGGGACGGTCTGGGCTTGTCGAGGTGCCCGTGCACCGTGAAACGGGGCATGCCGAATCCGTCGGGGATCTGCTGGACGGTCCTCTCCCGCTCGTCGTAGAGCCGTTGGACGAGCACGGCCTGGTCCGCGGTGAGCTCGGCCTGCTCCCGCCGTCTGTTCCGGCGGCGGATCCAACGCGTTCGGCGCGGGATTCCATCTCCACGCTCACGTCACTCCGCCCCGGTGGGCGGAACCCGCGCCGAACCCTACGGTTCGCACGGGGTCGCCCAGCTGATCAGAGAAGCTGGCGAGGCGCCGCGAGTACGTCCCCGAGTACCTTCTCGAGCGTGACGCGGGCCAGTTCGTGTCTCAGGGTCTCCTCGATGCCCTGGTAGATGCCCCGCATTGCCGGCTGGATGCCGTGACCCACCACGCATCCCTGGTCCGGGGCGGTGCGGTGCATCGCGAACAGCGGGCCGGGTTCCACTGCCTCGTACACGTCGAGCAGGGTGATCGACTCCAGCTCGCGTGCCAGCGACCAGCCCGCGCCCGCGCCCCGCCGGGACTCCACGAGCCCGGCCCTGCGCAGCTCGCCGAGCAGTCGTCTGATCACCACGGGGTTGGTGTTCGCGCTGGCTGCGATCTGCTCGGAGGTGGCGACCTCGTGGCCCTGGCGCTGGTAGAGACCGATCCAGGCCAGCGCGTGGGCGGCGATGGTCAGCCTGCTGTTGGCGCTCATGATCCCCCCTCCGGTCGAAACGCTCCATGTTACGACAGCGCAGTCGCAACAGTGAAGGTTGCGACAATCTGTCGTAACGGTTACTGTTACGACAGTCGGGGAGGGTCGATCAAAGACAGGCGCGGATCGTGAGCGTGTTGCGAACTCAAAGGAGAGCAGGAATGGAAAGTAACGAAAGGACCGTTCGCGAGGCTTACCGGCTCGCGGAAGGGAACGTTCTCGACGGTGACGGTTTCCTGGCCTTGTTCACCGAGGACGGGTCGTTCAACGACATGTCGACCTCGCAGAGTTTCCGCGGAGAGCAGATTCCTCAGGTGATCGCGGGCCTCGCCCGCTCGTTCCCCGATGTACACCGTGAACTGCTCGAGGTACATGCGTTCGGTGATGTCGTCGCCGTCGAGTTGCGAATCCAGGGCACGCATCTCGGAGGGTTTCCGACTCCGGTCGGCGAGATCCCACCGACCGGGAACCGGATCGACGTGCCGGCGGCGGACCTCTGGTACCTCCGTGACGGAAAGATCGAAAGGTTCAATTGCTACAACTCGATGAGCGTGTGGCTTGACCAGATCGGGGTCCGCCCTGACTTCAAGTCCGCAGTCGAAGCCACCGAGACAGCAGCCACGACGGCGTAACTCTGCCGGTCAGCGCCGAGTATGCGACAAGACACTCCCTTCTTCGGGCCGCATACCCGGCGCTGCTTCTTGACCAAAGTCGGTGTTCGCACCCAGCCGCCGACACGACCCGGCAGGCCGACTCATCGAGTATCAGCAGCCCTGGCCGGCAGGTAGGGCAACGACCCACATCGAGTGACGTTCTCCGGGCCCGCCTCCACGGGACACACGGCTGCGACGAGACCCCACCCCAAAGATCATCGAGGTACGCGGGGCCGGACTGCCCTTCCCCATGCCGCCAAGCCCTGCGCATCCGACGCTGACCGTGGACGAGTTCCACGCGTGCGCGGACCGTGGAGGGCTCGGCCTGCCATGAGTCCGTGACGATCACGAGAACCGGCGCGGAGGCCGGCGTAGGAGACGGCACCACCCGCGCCCCTTGCTCCGCCCTTGGGCAGGACGACGACTCCCAGCTCGACGCCTTGCGGGCCACGGCATCCCGAGGGACAAGATCTTCAGCGAGAAGACCAGCACCCGCGTCCGCGGAGGGCCCGGTTCGAGGAGGCGCTCGTACGGCGCGGGAGGTCAAGGCCCACGCCCCGCACTGCCGCGTCATCTTCACCGTGTACGAGACGAAGTGGCTCGGCCGCGACACCGCCGGACTCACCACGCTCGCCGACCACCTCACCGCCCACGGCCTGGTCCTGGAGATGCTCGCCGGGCCACTGCCCGGCATCTACGACCCCACCGGCCCCGGCAAGCTGCTGTTCGCGTTCTTCGCGGCGATGGCGGAGACCGAACGGGAGAACATCCGGGAGTCGACGCCGGAGGGGCTCGACACCGCGGCCCGCAAGGGCAAGCACGGCGGCCGACCCCCGGTCATCACCGCCGACATGCTCCCCACCGTGCTCCGCCGCCGCGCGGGCGGCGAGTCCGTCGAGCGGATCCAGCCCCACCTGATCGTCCCCACCGGCAAGCGCGAGGGACAGAACCCCTCCGTCGCCGGCATCTACCGGGCGCTCGCCGAACACGCCAAGCGCGAGGCGTACCCCGAAGCCGTCGAGGCCGCGCACGCCGACTTCGCCGCCCTGAAGGCCAGGGACGTTCCCGCCCCGCGTACGGCGGACCAGCCGGAGCCCACCCGGTACCTCGCGGTCCGCCAGCTCGAAGAGGGCGGCCCGGCCGTCACCGGCGAATGGACCGACGACGCTCCCGCCCTGCGCACGTACCGCGGCTGGGTCGGGCTGTACGGCAGCCAGGACAGCGTGGTCGTCCGCCTCATCGAAGTCAGCGACGGCCGCGAACACGTGCTCAAGACCTGGACCGCACAGGGCGAAGTCGGCGCCCTGCCAGGGGAAAATCCGTAAACCTGCTGGTCACCGGCCCGACGGCGGGGTGATGATGGCCGCCGCAACGCGGGGAACGCCGTCATCCGCAAGGTCGCCACCGGCGACGCGGTCGTCGACCTGTCGGCCGTCCGTCCCGAGCGCGCCCGCATCCGGCCCGAAGGATGAGTCGCACTCGCGTCCGCGCAGAAGACCTGTTCTGCGCGCGATGCCGCCGGGCCGTTCGGCCCGGGGCAGCCCACTGGCTTGAGGGTTGCCTTTGCGCGGGTTGCTACGCCCAGGCCCTGGAGACCTACGGAACCTGCACTGGCTGCGGTGTCGAGCGGCTCACCGGACTCAGCAGCGACGACGTCCAGCACAAGGACGGCGAAGTCCTCGTCCGGCTCGGCGACCCACCGTCGCCCGTTCCCGCCCCGTTCGACGGAATGCTGCTCAACTGCCTGGGACAGCGACCGAACACCAAGACCGCGACCAATCCCGAAGCCCGATGGCTCTTCCCCGGCCGCCGGGCCGGACAGCCCACGTCCCCGGAAGCCATGGCACCTCGGCTCCGCCAACTGGGCTTCCCGACCCGGCCAGGACGCACAGCGGCGATCCGCCAACTCGTCCTCCAAGCCCCCGCTCCGGTGATCGCCCGGATGCTCGGCTGCAACGACGACCACACCACCCGTCTCGCCGAAGAGGCCGGAGGAACCTGGAAACGCTGTGCCCTCGGAGATCACGCACGGTGACCCGCGCTCAGCGACGGATGTTGCGGGAAGCCGGTCACGCACGGCCTTCGCCGCCCCGCAGGTACGCTCCCGCACGCGCTGCAGCCGCTGCGGCTTCGGCGGCCTGGTCTGCGGCGGCTTCGTCGAGGCGGTCGTTGCTGGTCAGCAGGCGGTAGTAGAGGGGGGCGGAGACAGCACGGATCACCTCGTGGACATCGGTGCCCTCGGGCACCTCGCCCCGGTCGATGGCCTGTTGAACGCAGGGTGCCCACTCCTTGACGCGGATGTCGTAGAAGCGGTGCAGGGCCTCGGCTGTCTTCGCCTCGCAGGTGGCGGCGGCGATCACTGCCTTGAACAGCGCTCCTTGCCGCGGGTCGGCCAAGGTGCGCTGCACGAGTCGGGCGTTGGCCTTGAGATCACCGAGCAGCGAGCCGGTCTCGGTACGCGGCAGTGACTGCTCGGCCATGTCCACCAGCAAATCGGCCACCAGGCTGGTCACCGTTCCCCAGCGACGGTAGACGGTGGTCTTGCCCACCTCGGCCCGGCGCGCGATGTCGGCGAGGTCCAGATGGGCAAAGCCATGCTCCGCCAAGGCGTCCCCAGCCGCTCGAAGCACCGACGCCCGCACCCGCGCCGTGCGCCCTCCAGGACGGACGGTCCCCGGATCCGCACCCTCAAACCCCATAACGGGACTCCAGTTTCTTTAATCGCTCGCGTCTGCTACGTTGAGGCTCCACACTAACGGAACTCCAAGCCCATTAGTTAGATGCGAGCGGCGAGAGAGGAGCAGCCATGGAGTACAGGCGGCTGGGCGCATCCGGCCTTAAGGTCCCCGCACTGAGTTTCGGCGCCGGCACCTTCGGCGGCCAAGGGCCGCTGTTCGGCGCCTGGGGCAACACCGATGCGCACGGAGCACGCCGTCTCGTGGACATCTGCCTCGACGCCGGGGTCACGATGTTCGACACCGCCGACGTCTACTCCGGCGGGGCCTCCGAGGAGGTGCTGGGCGAAGCGATCAAAGGCCGCAGGGACCAGGTGATCGTGTCCACCAAGACCAGCCTGCCGATGGGCGAAGGACCAGGCGACGCGGGCTCCTCTCGTTCGCGCCTGATCACCGCATGCGAGGACGCCCTGCGCCGGCTCGGCACCGACTACATCGACCTGTTCCAGCTGCACGCGTTTGACGCTGGCACGCCGATCGAGGAAGTCCTGTCCACACTCGACGATCTAGTACGAGCAGGGAAGGTCCGCTACCTCGGCATCTCCAACTTCTCCGGCTGGCAGGCGATGAAGTCCCTCTCGATCGCGGAGAGATACGGCCACCCGCGCTATGTCGCACATCAGGTCTACTACTCCCTCATCGGCCGCGACTACGAATGGGAGCTGATGCCCCTCGGGCTCGATCAAGGCCTCGGAGCCCTCGTCTGGAGCCCCCTCGGCTGGGGACGGCTCACCGGCAAAGTCCGCCGCGGCCAGCCGCTACCGACCAACAGCCGACTGCACCACACCGCGGACTACGGCCCGCCGGTCGAGGACGAACACCTCTACCGCGTGGTCGACGCCCTCGACGAGATCGCGCAGGAGACCGGCAAGAGCATTCCGCAGATCGCCATCAACTGGCTGCTGCAGCGACCGACCGTCTCCTCCGTCATCATCGGCGCCCGCGACGAGAACCAGCTTCGCCAGAACCTCGGTGCCGTCGGCTGGACGCTCACGCCCGAGCAGATGGCGAAACTCGATGCGGCGAGCAGCAAGACAGCGCCCTACCCGTACTTCCCTTACCAGCGCCAGGAAGGCTTCGCCCGCCTCAACCCACCAGCTGTCGCGCCTCCGCCCGCTGCATGACATCCGCGTCAAGTAGCTGGAGCGGTATAGCCGCGCGTCCCAGGCTCGGACTGGGGGCTGCCTCGCTCAACGCCTGCCCGGGCCTGGACAGCTGCGGTGACAGCCTCTCCCCCTGATGCCAACTTGTCGGCACGACCACAGAAGGTCACCAGGGAACCTCATGCGGAGAGCAATACGCGACAGCCGAATACGCGAGGTCGCCAGTGTCGCACCCCTTCCTGGTCCGGTTGCCTTCGGCGTCGTAGGCGGTGGTCGTGGTGCCGGTGGTGGTGGAGGTGAGCTGGTCGGCCGCGTCGTGGACGTAGCTGGCGGAGGTGGTGCCGAGGGTGGGGGCCAGGCGGTTGCCGACCTTGTCGTAGGTGTAGGACGTGTACGATCACCGGTCCGACACGTCCGCCTCGCGCGTCCACTGGGCCTCGATCGCGAACATGACCCGCCGCCTCACCACACCGAGTCCAGCCTGGCGCGACACCCTCGGACTGGCCGCGTGAACGTCATCGAGCTCCTGGCCGGCCTCCAGGCCCAGCACGACAAGACCGCAGCCCGTGCCGACGAACTGCGTGATCGGATCCAGCACTTGACCGCCGCCCTGACCAAGACCCAAGCGCGACTCGCGAACCTGGTCACCACCCGGAAGGTCATCGCCGAACTCGCACCGGCTTCAGGCCAACCCGCACCGCCCGAGACGAACACCGCCTACCAGGCCATCGTGAACACCTTCAACCAGCATCCCGATCAAGAGTTCCGAGCCCGTGAACTGCACGAACGCCTCGGCACGCCCACCGACGAGGCATCCGTCGACATCACCCGCAGCCGCCTCGGACACCTCACCCGCCAAGGCTTCCTCACTCAACCCGGACGAGGCCGCTACCAGAAGCGGACTCAACGTCCACTGAGAGCCACCGGCCGGGTCTCAGCACTGCCCCGGTGCTGACGTAAGCGAGCCGTCGGCCGGATGTCAGTCAGCTGACGGAGGCTGTCGGCACGGTGGCCGAGCCATTCTCGTGGAGACATCGAATCCGCCCGGTACCCGGGTGAGACCACGAGGAGCGGACCATGAGCACCATCGCGCAGCACTGGATCAACGGACAGTGGACCGGCTCCGGCTCGGTTCTGGAATCGATCAACCCGGCCGACGGCACCGTCGTCGGCTCGTTCTACGACGGTGGCGAGGCAGAGGCCTCGGCCGCCGTGGACGCAGCCGCCGCCGCGTTCGAGACCACCGAATGGGCGCGCACGCCCTCGCTCCGGGCGACCGCGCTCAGCCGGCTGGCCGACGCCCTCGAGGCCCGGGTACCCGAGGTTGCGGCCATGTTGTCCCGGGAGAACGGCAAGCTGCTGGGTGAGACCATGTGGGAGGTCAGCGGTGCGGTCGGGTGGCTGCGGTACGCGGCGGCCTCTGCGCGCACCCAGACCGCCGGGCGCGCCGCCGAGACGGCACCCGGCCAGTACACCCACTCGGTGCCCGAGCCGCTCGGTGTCGCCGGGATCATTTCTCCCTGGAACTCCCCCATCATGCTGACCGTGCGGGCACTGGGCCCGGCGCTGGCCGCCGGCTGCACCGTCGTGGTCAAGCTTCCGGCTCAGACGGCGCTGACCAATGAGCTTTTCGCGCAGGTCCTGGCCTCGGTCCCGGAGATCCCGGCGGGCGTGGTCAGCGTGTTCACCGAGTCCGGCAACACCGGGGCCCCGTTCCTGGTCTCCTCGGACAAGGTCGACGTGATCAACTACACCGGCAGTACGCCGGTCGGGCGCCGTATCGCGGCCGCGGCCTCCACCACGCTCAAGCGGCTCGGTCTGGAACTGGGCGGCAAGGCGCCCATGGTGATCTTTCCCGACGCCGATCTGGACATGGTGATCCCCACCGTGGTGCAGTCGCTGGTGCTGATGAACGGGCAGTTCTGCTGCACCGGCTCCCGTGTACTGGTTCACCGGGACATCGCCGACCAGGTGCGCACTCGGCTCACCGACGCGCTCGCGCAGGTGCGGCTCGGGTCGGGCGACGACGAGAAGGCCCAGCTCGGCCCGGTGATCGACCGGGCGTCCGCCCAGCGGGTGGACGCGATCGTCGAGGAAGCCGCCTCGTACGGCACGGTACTGCTGCGCGGCGGTGTGGTCACCGACGGCCCGCTGGCCGCCGGCGCGTTCTACCGGCCGAGCCTGATCGAGGTGGACCGCACCGACGTCCGGATCGTGCAGGAGGAGGTCTTCGGCCCGGTCCAGACGTTCGAGATCTTCGATGACGAGGACGACGCCGTGGCCAAGGCGAACGCCACCATCTACGGCCTGGCCGCCTCGGTGTTCAGCTCGGACTCGATGAAGGCCCGCCGGATCGCCCGGCGCATCCGCACCGGCACGGTATGGATCAACACCTGGGGGGCCATCAGCGAGGACTTCGAGGAGGGCGGCGTCAAGGGAAGCGGTTACGGCTACCTGTGCGGCCCGCGAGCGATCGAGGAGTTCCAGGCCCTCAAGGTGTACGTGGAGCAGGACCACACCCAGTCCGCTCACTGATCAGGTCATCACCTGGCCCGGCGCCCACCTGGGCGCCGGGCAGCCCTCCTGCACAGGAAGGGTGCACCATGGCCTCGATTCTGATCACCGGAGCGACGAACGGTCTTGGTCTCGCTCCGGCTGAGGAGCTTGCGGAAGCCGTGCACCAGTTGCTTCCGCACGGTCGTGCCCCGCAGCGACCGGTGCCGATCGCGCGGCGTTTCGGGGCCGAGCAGTACATCGCCGACCTGTCCGCTCCGGCCGGGACCCAGCGACCCGCGGCCGAAGTGGCGGCACGGCGCGGTCGCCTCGACGTGCTGGTCAACAACGCGGGTGCGGGCTTCACCTGGAACGGCACCATCCGAGGCATGCCAGCGGACGGATACCGGCAGCGGCCGGCGGTGAGCCGTCTGAGCCCTGGGCTGCCCACCCGGCAACTGCTGCCGCTGTTGCGCTCGGGCAGTCCATCACGCAGCGCCGACATCGCCTCGGTCGCGCAGGAACCGATGGAATCAAAACGATACGCAGCTTTTCGATTTGGAGTGGTCCATGAACGAGAGAACTGTTCCTGATGCCTACGGTGCCGACGATCCTGGACTGCCAAGCCCACCGGCAGTGACAGGCGTCCGGCACACGCTCCGGGAGCAGAGCCGGAACGCGTTCGCGAACGCCGAACCCCGGCCCGGCCCCACCGCTCCGGCCGCCGTCCGGCGTTGGAAGCTGTGGCTCCTCACCGTGTGCGGTATCTACCCCACCATCGTCCTGCTGGGCCTGGCCACGGATCCTGTTCTGGAGGATCTGTACCTGCCGGTGCGACTCGCTGTACTCGTCCCGGCGGCGGCAGCAGCGATGGTCTGGCAGATCAATCCCCGACTGCAGCGGCATTTCGGAGCTTGGCTCACCAGATGACAAGCAGCCCGGCTCCGCCGCCGGTGTGCTCCGCGGCGCCCGCACACCACAGACCACTGCGCAGGCTCACGGCGCGAGGCCGCGACGAGACCCGCCGCGGCGTCTCCTCACTGGAGCTCTTCTTCGACCTGTGCTTCATCGTGGCCATAGCCCAGGCAGGCGCCCAGCTGGTGCACGCCATGGTCGAGGGACACACGGGCGAGGGGATCCTCAACTACTTGATGATCTTCTTCGCCATCTGGTGGGCGTGGATGAACTTCACGTGGTTCGCCTCGGCTTACGACAACGACGACGTGCTGTACCGGATCGTCACGCTGATCCAGATAGCCGGCGTGCTCGTCCTGACGGCGGGCGTCTCCCAGGCGTTCGAGGAACACGCGTATCTGGTCGTCGTCCTGGGCTATGTGATCATGCGGCTCGCCATGACGGCGCAGTGGCTGCGCGTGGCGCGGTCGAGCCAGGGCCCCGAGCGGACGATGGCGCTGCGGTACGCCATCGGGCTGTGCCAGATCGGCTGGCTGGGGCTACTGGCCCTGCCGGAGGCCGGCCGCCCGTGGGTCTTCCTGGTGATGGCGTTGCTGGAGATGGCCGTACCGCTGTATGCGGAGCGGACCCACCCCACGCCCTGGCACCCCCGCCACATCGCCGAACGGTACGGGCTGCTCACGCTCATCGTGCTCGGCGAGACCATCGCGGCGGCCACCGTCGCCGTGAAGTCGGGGATCGACGAGCACGAGGCCCTGGGGGAGTTGCTGTCCATCGCCGCCGGCGGACTGCTGATCATCTTCGCCGCCTGGTGGGTCTACTTCGCGGTCCCCATCCACGGGCACCTCCGGTCCAACCGGCAGTCCTTCCTCTGGGGCTACGGCCATTACCTGATCTTCGTCTCGGGTGCCGCGATCGGGGCCGGCCTGGAGGTGGCGGTGGAGCAGGCGGTGGGCAAGACGCACCTTTCGGCGCTGTCGGCGTCGGCAGCGGTGACGCTGCCGACAGCGCTGTTCCTGCTCACGGTGTGGGCGCTGCACTCGCGCTTCTACAAGGTGGGGATCGCCCAGCAGTCGGTGCTGCCGGCCACGGCGCTGCTGGTGGTCGTCTGTACGTTCCTGGGCCACTGGGCGGTGCTCGCGGCGGGGCTGGTGGCGGCGCTGGCGGTGGCAGCCGGGGTGACGCTGACGGCGCTCGGGGCGAGCCCGGAGCGCGGGATGGGCGAGGAAGGCGTCGCGGTGTCAGTTCTGTGAGGGAACCCCCGCCGCCGCGGGAACCCGGCCGGCACGGCGTACGACGGCGCCCGTGCCGTGCGCCCGGTGCACCTGCTCAATGACGGCGACACGTTGTTCACGCCGACGACGGGGACGCACCCGCTCGGCACCGCGAACCCGCCGGCCCTGGACAACGTCCTCACGGCGGGGCGCGGACGCGGTGACCCGCGCGACCGTACGCGCCGTGGGCACCGCCGAGTCGGTGCCCACGCCTGCTCGGCGAGGCCCAGGGCGACTTTCTCCGGTACGCCTACGGCCGGCTCGGACCCGAGCAGCAGGTCCTCCGCAGCCTGATGCGCCGGGCACGGGTCACCCACCGCTGGGGCACCCGTCCCCGACGCCTCCCCTGACTCGTCACCAGGGCACGGGGGTTCCGTCCCAGGAGAAGAAGCCACCGGTGGGGCCGTCGTCCGGCAGCAGGGCCAGGCGGAGGGCACCTTGGGCGGCCTCGGCCGGGTCGCCGCCGGCAGCGGCGGCCCCGGGAGTGAGATCAGTGGCCCGCAGGCCGGGAGCGAGCGCGTTGACCTTGAAGCCGTCGTGGGCCAGCGTCTGGGCGTACAAGACGGTGAGGGCGTTGAGGGCGGCCTTGGACGACCGGTAGGCAGCGGCGCCGCCGCTTCCCGGGGTGAACTGGGGGTTGGGGTTCGTGCTCCAGGTCAGCGACGCGGTGCCACTGGAGATGTTGACGATGCGCGGGCGCGGCGACCGGCGCAGGGCGGGCAGGAAGGCATTGGTCACCGCCACCACCCCGAACACATTGGTCTCGTACGTGCGCCGGAACTCCTCGACGCCGGTGCCGGCCGGCGGGTCGAGTGACAGCGAGATGCCGGCATTGTTGACCAGCACGTCCAAGCGGTCCACCTGAGCCGCGGCCCGTGCGATGCCGTCGGGATCACTCACGTCGAGGACCAGCAGGCGGGCCCCGGCGCCGATCTCCTCGACGGCCCGCTGCCCGCGCCCGGGGTCGCGGGAGCCCACGTACACGGTGAGGCCCTCGGCGGCGAGCAGCCGGGCAATATGCTTGCCGATGCCCTTGTTGGCACCGGTGACCAGAGCTGTGCGTTCGTTCATGGCAACCACGCTTCCCCGGTCGCAGGCGCCCGGCCAGGGACAGTCTGTACCAGGCAGTGGGAGGAGACAGGAAGCGGTATGGCACGGCAGGAGCTGGCCCGCTACCTGCGGGACCGCCGGGCGGCCCTGCGTCCGCACGAGGTCGGCCTGCCGGAGACGGGCACCGCCCGCCGCACACCGGGCCTGCGCCGCGAAGAGGTGGCGGAGCTCGCCCACATGTCGGTCGACTACTACACGCGGCTGGAGCAGGCCCGGGGACCGCGGCCGTCGGCCCGGATCCTGGACGCGTTGGCCCGCGCGCTGCGGCTCACGCCGGCCGAGCGCAGCCACCTGTTCCGCCTGGCGGGTTCGAGCGCGCCGCCCGGCACCAGCGCCGTGCGGCGGGTGCGCCCGCACGTGGCCCGGATGCTGGACCGGCTGCCGGGGACCGGTGCCATCGTCACCGACGCGGCGTACCACGTCGTCGCCTGGAACCCCCTGGCCCAGGCACTGCTCGGCGCCGACCTCGCAGACGGGACGACGAACCTGGTCCGCCGCCGCTTCCTGGGCCAGGGGCGGACGTACGAGAGCTCTGGCGCCGAGGAATTCGGGCGCATCGCGGTGGCGCGGCTGCGCCGGGCCGCCGACCGCTACCCGCACGACCCGCAGCTGGCCGCCCTGCTGGCCGAACTGCACGACGGCAGCGAGGAGTTCCGGCAGATCTGGCAAACACATCCGGTTCACGCTCCCGGGCACCGCACCAAGACCCTGCACCATCCGGAGGCCGGCGCGCTGCGGTTGAACTGCGACGTCCTGCTCGTGCCCGAGGACGACCAGGAGGTCGTCCTGATGACGGCCGACCCCGGATCACCTGCCGTGCGGGCCCTGCGCAGGCTGGCCAGGCAGGCAACCCGAGACGAAGGATGCGCACAGGTCCCGCCGGCGATCACGGAGCGTCGCAACTCCTGATTCACCGGGGCCTTGTACCCGCCTCGATGCCGAGGCTTTCCACGCCGCCTGTCTGCGCGAGCTCCAAGCAGCGGGTCGGGGAAGGGCGCGGCGGCATCTCCGATGCTTCTGCGGGCCTTTGGGCCAAGGCCATGAAGTCGGGAATCGGGTCCGTGGCTGCAAGTGGTGTCTGATCTGGGGAATGCCGGACGCGAGAAGCGGAGCCCAGGCACCGGGCGCGGCGCGCGCACTCTGGTTCACGCATTGCTCGTGCCGGACGATCGCGCGACACCTCGGCGGGGGGGGATGGCGGAACGCCCTCGCCGACACGGATGGCCTTATGACTGCGCGGGCCTCTGGAGGACGGCGACGAGGGGGCGGTAGCCGGCGGAGGCGACCGTGGCGGCCGGTCTTTGCCGGGCGGGAGGAGGACCGGCACGATGATCCGCGCGCCCTTGGTGCTGTCGTTGCGGTGGGGCTGCGGCGCCCGACGGGTGCTCTGCATGATCTTCGTTTGGGAGCCGCGGGCGTCGGCGAAGCAGATGGCTTCAGGCTCCGTTTACCGGTGGGTGCAATACTTCCTGGTCAGGTGCGTGGCTAGTGTTTCGACTGCTTCGCGAGGCAGGACGAGGGACGCGGCGGATGTGGGCGAAGTCAGGGACAGGCATGGGCGTCGGCCCGACCGGGCTGGTCGGCCGGGAGGGCGAGCTCGCCGAGCTTGCGGCGTTCCTGGACATGGCCGGGATGGACGGAGCTGTTCTGCTGCTCACCGGTGATCCGGGCGTGGGGAAGACGGCACTCCTGGACGCGACCGCCGAGCTGGCGGTGGCGAAGGGAGCGCGGGTCGTCCGCGGCAGCGGTGTCGAGTACGAGACGGACATCAGCTTCGCGGGGCTCCATCAGCTCGTCGGCTCGCTGCCGGACGAGCTCGGTCGTCTGCCGCGTTCCATGCGGGAGGCCCTCGAGGTCGCCCTCGGTCTCGGCGCCGGTCCCGCGCCGAGCCGGATCGCCGTCCTGAACGCGGCACTGTCCCTGTTCGACGAGGCCGCGAAGGAGCGGCCGTTGCTCCTCGTGGTCGATGACCTTCATGTCGTCGACCAGGCGAGCCGGGCCGCGGTGGGTTTCGTCGCCAGAAGACTGGGGGGCCGCCGCATCGGGCTGCTCGGAGCGCAGCGGGCGGAGTCCGGCGAACCCTTCCGGTCCACCGGTCTGCCGGAGCTCGAGGTCGAGCCGCTGGGTGACGCGGACGCCCTGCGGCTGCTGTCCCGACGCTTCGCTCACCTTCCCCGCCGGGTTCTTTCGACCGTGGCCCACGAGGCGCAGGGAAATCCCCTGGCGCTGCTCGAGTTCGCCGGGTCCACCGGGGTGTCCGGCGACCACCACGGCCAAGGGGCGGGGTGGGCGAGCGGCCCGGGGCGGGATGTCCGCGCTCTGTACGGCGCCCGCGTCGGACGACTGCCGCGGGGAACGCGTGAGGTACTGCTGCTCGCGGCTCTTGAGGGCTCCGGCGACATCGGCGTCCTCGAGGCGGCCGGCGGGCCGGGCAGCCTCGAGGAACTCGCTCCCGCGGAGCGTGACCACCTGGTCATGGTCACGGAGAACGGCCGCGCGGTGCGCTTCAGGCATCCGCTGGTCAGGTCCGCGGTGGTCGACGGTTCCACCGGTGAACAGCGGCGCGGCGCCCACCGCCGGCTGGCCGACGCGCTGGCCGGCCAGCCCGAGCGGCGCGGTGATCACCTCGCGAGAGCCACCACGGCGCCCGACGAGGCGGTCGCCGCCGTGGTGGAGTCGGCGGCCCGGAGCAGCCTGCGGCGCGGTGACGCCGACGGCGCGATCGCGAGATTGCGGCGCGCGGCCGAGCTGAGCACCGACCGCGCGGACCGCAGGCGCCGCCTGTCGCAGGCCGCCTATGCCGCCGCCTGGGTCACAGGCCATCTGGAGGTCAGCCACGAGATCATGCGTGAGGTCGAGGGCAATCCGGCGGCCCGGTCGCTCTCGGCGGCCGCGACGGCCGGCTTCCTGGTGCTCGTCACGGAAGGCGACGCCGATACGGCCCAGGCACTCCTGATGGAGGCGGTCGAGCAGGCCCCGGTGATGTCCGGACCGCCGCACGAGGAGCTGGAGACCGCGCTGTTCACCCTCATCCTCGCCAGCCAGTACTCGGGCCGGCCCGAGCACTGGCAGCCTCTGGTCGACGTGCTCGCCCGGTTCCCCGAGGCGGCGCCCGCCGCCGCGGCGTCGCTGGGACGCGTCCACCACGACCCCGGCTCCGTCACCGACGGCATGCTGCGCCGCCTGGACGAGGAGATCGCGCGGCTGAGGGACCAGAGTGACGCCGACGTGGTCATCCGCACCGCCCTGATCGCCTCGTACCTCGACCGGCTTCCGGGCTGTCGCGAGGCCGTGTCCCGGGTCATACGCGACGGCGGCGCGGTGGGATCGAGCATGCCGGCCCTGATGTTCGTCGCCCTGGACGACCTGTACGCCGGCCGGTGGCAGGCGTCGGCCGGCGCCGCGGACGAGCTCATCGCACTGTCCGAGGAGACGGGGTACCACCTGTTCGCCCAGGTGGGGCACTACGTCGCTGCAATGGCCGCGGCCCAGCGCGGCGCCCTCGACGTGTGCCGGGAGCACTGCGAGGACATCTGGGGGTGGTCGGGTCCCAGGGGCCTGCGGCGGCTGGAGAACTGCGCCCACCAGGCGGCGGCCCGGGCGGCCCTCGGCGCCGCCGACTTCGAGACGGCGTTCCGGCACGCCACGGCGATCTGCGCCCCGGGCGTGCTGCCGGCGTTCAACCCCGAGGCCGTGTGGTCCGCGCCGGACCTCGTCGAGGCCGCCGTGCGCTCCGGGCGGCACGCGGAGGCGCGACGGCACGCGGACGCGCTGCGCGACGCCGGTGTCGGTCACCTCTCGTCGCGGTTCGCGCTGAGCGCGGCCACGGTCACGGCGATGACATCGGCTGCCGAGGACATGGTCCGGTGCTTCGAGGAGGCGCTCGGGCTGCCGGGCGTCGAGCAGTGGCCCTTCGAGGTCGGCCGTGCTCATCTGGCGTACGGCGAGAGGCTGCGCCGTCAGGGGCTCAACCGCGAGGCCCGGGTGCAGCTGGCCGCCGCCCGCGGCCGCTTCGAGGAGCTCGGAGCGCGTTCGTGGGAGGCCCGGGCCGCGGCGGAGCTCCGCGCCACCGGGATGACGCGGACCGGCCGGGGCAAGGCCGGCGAGGCCCTCACCCCGCAGGAGCTGGAGGTCGCCAGGCTGGCGGCGACGGGGCTGTCGAACCCGCAGATCGCGTCGCGGCTGTTCCTTTCGCCGCGGACCGTGTCGTCGCATCTCTACCGTGTATTCCCGAAGCTGGGGATCACGTCGCGGGCCGGGCTCCGCGACGCTCTGGAGGCGTTGCCTCCCGAGCCTCCGGCCACCCGGCTGTGAGAGCCACCGGCCGGGTCCCAGCACTGCCCCGGTACTGACGTAAGCGAGCCGTCGGCCGGATGTCAGTCAGCTGACGGAGGCTGTCGGCACGGTGGCCGAGCCATTCTCGTGGAGACATCGAATCCGCCCGGTACCCGGGCGAGACCACGAGGAGCGGACCATGCCGTTCGTCACCACCGGCGACGGAGTCGAGATCTTCTACAAGGACTGGGGCTCGGGCCGGCCGGTGATGTTCCATCACGGCTGGCCGCTGAGCTCGGACGACTGGGACGCCCAGTTGCTGTTCCTCGTCCGGCGGGGCTACCGCGTCGTCGCCCACGACCGCCGCGGGCACGGGCGCTCCGCCCAGGTCGGCCACGGACACGACATGGACCGCTACGCGGCGGACGCCGCCGCCGTGGTGGCGCACCTCGGCCTGCGCGACGTCGTCCACGTCGGCCACTGCGCCGGTGGCGGAGAGGTCGCCCGGTACGTCGCCAGGCACGGTGCCGGCCGGGTCGCCAAGGCCGTCCTCATCGCAGCGGTCCCGCCGCTCATGGTCCAGACGAGATCCAACCCCGCAGGGCTGCCGGTGGAGGTCTTCGACGGCTTCCGCGAGGGCGTGGCCACCGACCGCTCCCAGTTCTACCTCGACATCGCCTCCGGGCCGTTCTACGGGTTCAACCGTCCGGGCGCGGACGTCTCCCAGGGCATCATCCAGAACTGGTGGCGCCAGGGGATGGCCGGCAGCGCGCAGGCGCACCACGAGGGGATCAGAGCGTTCTCGGAGACGGACTTCACCGACGACCTCCGAACGATCGACGTGCCCACGCTCCTCCTGCACGGCGACGACGACCAGATCGTCCCGATCGCCAACTCCGCCCGGTCGGCGGTCACGTTGGTCGAGCACGTGACCCTGAAGGTCTACCCGGGCCTGTCGCACGGCATGTGCACCGTCAACGCCGACACCGTCAACGCAGACCTCCTCGACTTCATCAAGAGCTGACCCGGCTCGGTACCGACACACAGCCCGTCGGCACGGAACACAACACGGAACAGAGAAGGAATCACCATGACCGCAACACCCACCGGCTACGTGACCGTCGTCTGGGACGCGAAGGCGAAGGCGGGCAGGGAGGCCGACCTCAAGGCGTTCATCACCGACGCCGTCACCCCCTCGCGCAACGACCCCGGCAACATCGACTACGAGGCCCACGAAGTCGAGGGCCGACCCGGCGAGTTCGTCATCTACGAACGCTGGGAGACACGCGCCCACCTCGACGCACACCTCGCCGCGCCCCGGATGCGGGAACTCGTCCCGCAGATGCTCGAACTGATCGACGGATCCATCGAGGACGGCATCCGCCTGCTGCGTCCGTTCCGCCCCGCCCACTAGAGCAGGGCGCCCGCCGACGTCGGGGTCGACGCCGACGGAGCACACCGCCGCGGAACCAATCCCTTGGGTGCTCCCGGTGACCGCTTTCCGGGAGCACCCGCTCCGACGACACGCACAGGAGAGACACGACGTGACCACCACATTGATCACCGGCGGCAACAGGGGCCTCGGCCACGAGATCGCGCGCCGACTCGTACAGGCGGGCCAGACGGTCTGGATCGGCGCCCGGGACGCCGGGAACGGACGCAAGGCCGCCGACCGGCTCGGCGCCGGCTTCGTCCAGCTGGACGTGACCGACGACGCGTCGGTCGGCGCGGCGGTCGAGACGCTGCGCGCTCGGGCGGGCCACCTGGACATTCTCGTCAACAACGCCGGGATCCTCGGCGAAGTGACCACGCCCGAGGACATGACGGCCGACCAGATCCGCCACGTCTACGAAACCAACGTCTTCGGCCTGGTGCGCGTCACGCACGCGTTCCTGCCCCTGCTGCGCAAGGCAACTGCCCCGTCCGTCGTCAACGTCACCAGCGGTCTGGGGTCGTTCACGCTGACCCACGACCCAAAGCGGGTCGAGTCGCAGTATCCGCTCGCCGCCTACGGCTCGTCGAAGAGCGCGGTCACCATGCTGACCATGCAGTACGCCAGGACGATCCCCGACGTCCGCTTCAACGCGGTGGACCCCGGCCAGACCGCGACCGAGTTCACCGGCCACATCGGGCACAGCGTCGAGGAGGGCGCGGAGGCGGCGGTGCGTATCGCCACCCTGGGGTCCGACACGCCCACCGGCACGGTGACCGACCGCGCCGGCGCACTCCCCTGGTGACGGCGGCAGGCCCGACCCCGCGACAGTCCTGGCAACCACACCCACCCGGCGCACCGGTCAGGGCCGACGGGCCCTGACCGAGGGAATCAGGACTCAGAAGCTGTTGCTCTATCGATCTTGGTGGGCGTGAGTTCGAGGTCGTCGACTCGGTCGGGTGATCTCGTGGCCGACCGGGCATGAAAGCGGG